>JAZLMK010000087.1:0-121868 GCA_045598645.1 Fibrobacter sp. | reverse complement strand
CGAAGTCTTGCAAAGAGATTTGCAGTAGGCCCCCAAAAAAAACAGCCTTTTCCAAATCAAAAACACCCCGGAAAAATCCGGGGCGTTTTTTGATGGTTACTTTAGCGCCACTCGGCGCCTCAGTTTTTACTTGATGGAGATACGGGCAGTCTTGGCGGCACCGTTCACCATCACGCGGACAACATAGTTGCCGTTAGACATGTTCTCGAGAGAGACCTGATGCATACCGGCAGTCATGTTTTCGGAAACGCTCTTGACCACGTTACCCATCATGTCAAAGACCTGGATACGTACAGCGCCGGACTTTTCAGTATTCACATAGAGCATGCCACCCTGGAGAGCGAGCTTGAGGCCGCTAGCAGCGCGAGCAGCCTTGATGCCCACAGTCTGGTTCACGCACTTCAAGTCATCCACATAGAGGTGGTCAATTTCCGGCTGAGCTTCGAAGCCCTTGTAACCAACGACTTCCCAGGCCATCTTCTTGATGTTAGCGTTGTTCAAATCCTTAGGATCTTCAGTCCAAGGCGGTTGCTCGAGCTTGGTCCAAGGAATCACGACCGTAGTCCATTCGGTGGCATCATCTTGCTTCACATAATGGTAGGCGTAGTCCGTCACCTGGCCATCCTGAACCTTGAACTGGTGAGCGGCTCCCTGGTAACGATAAGAGAGAGCATTGCAATTGCTGAGGTCAAGACCCATAGATGTATCAGCCATCATGTTAATGCCGAGAGCTACAAACGGAGCCTCCGTATAGGTGCCCATATCCCAGTGCATACCGGTCAGACCGACAAAACCCTGCGTGCCGTTCGTTGGGTCAGTTGCCCCCGGGAACACAACCACGTAACCCGGAAGTTCCGGATCATAGGTGTTCGTGATGGAAGAAAGTCCACCCGGATCCTTATCGGTATAAGCATACCAGGTACCCGTGGTCTTGAGAACTTCATTGCCATCTTCAACATCGTCAATGTCAACAACCGCGGTAATAACCACAGAAGAAGAAGCCGGGACGATTGCAGCAGAAGAAGCCGGATTCGTTGCGGAAGAAGTCGGATTCGTCGCAGAAGAGGTCGGATTCGCAGAAGCAGAAGACTGAGCCACAGGAGTTTCGGCAGAAGTAATAGCTGCAATAGAAGCACCGTTGCAACGAACGTCATCGATGTACAAGTAGTCGTACTTCGGCTGGTTCATGTTGTCCGGAACATCCAAGGCGCCCTTCACCTGCCATGCAAAGCCACGGACAGCATTCATACCCTTGTCCAAGGAGAAGTGCTTGTCATCGTCGCCCCAGCTCTCTTGAATGAACTGGTCCCAAGTAAGTTCCACTTCCTTCCAGTCTTCGGAAGCGTCCTTATTCACATTGTGGAAGTTCCAGTTGGTAATCTTGGACGGGAGGTCCACACGGAAGTTGTGGCTTGCACCCTTGTACTTATAGCTAATAGACTTGCAAGCACTCAAGTCAAGGTCAGAAGTATCCTTCTTGAGCATAACGCTAATACCGACATACGGAGCGTACTTGTAAGAACCCTGAGAAAGCTTAATGCCAGTGAGACCGGCAACATATTTAGAAGTGTTCTTGCCGCCATCAGACTTCATCAAAACATCATAGGTTTCCTTTCCAGCATCATTCGTCCACTTTCCATTAGTAATGGAAGTCTTACCCTTACCATCGGTGTCATCGTCGGAATCGGCAAAGCCAGACCACCAACCACCGGTGTATGCATAACGGTCGCCATCTTCAAAATCGTCAATGAGGTCCGTCTTGGCACCATTGGCAACACCCGCAGAATAGCCACTATTGCTAGAGGCATTACCATTCGGGAGACCGCAATCCTTATAACCGCCCGCACCATTCATCCAGCCCTTGACCATGGTTCCAGATTCCTTGTAAGAAAGGCCATTGTCAATAGCGAGGTTCTGGAACGCAGCGGACGTTTCCTTAATAGCAGAAGCAGACCAGTTGGCCCAAGAGACGTGGTTCTGGTTCAACCAGTCAATCCAAGCGCTGCTGGCACCTGAGTTCGGACCACCATTACCGTCGGCAGAAACAGTACCCCATTCAGAGGCGAACACCGGAACGCCAGCGCTAATCGCCTGGGAAGCACGGTCATTATAGCCACCGTTGCCCACCTGATGCGTTGCAGCATAGAAATGGAGCGTGCAAGCGTAGTTTTTGTCGTTGATGCCAGCGGAAGCGCACTGTTCCGGATGGCTGGACCATTCCGGACTACCCACGAGCACGAGGTTGTCGGAATACTTACGAATAGAAGCGATAACAGTGTTTGCGTGGCTTGCAACGGTACCCATATCAGCACCAGTCGGTTCATTCCACACTTCGAAAATCACGTTGTTGTAGCTACCATATTCCTTAGCAGCGTATTCGAAGAACTTCGCAGCTTCGGAGGTCTTACCGTTTGCACTTTCAATATGCCAGTCAATGATGACATAGATATCGTTATCGATAGCGGCGTTCACCACATTCTTGAGGTAGCCCTTCTGAAGAGTTTCGCCCTGAGTGCTGCTCAAGTAGCCACGGCCCTGGTCTTCAAACTTTTCCTTGTCGACACCCATGGCAAAACGAAGGACTTCAATATTCATTTCCTTCACCATGAGGTTCACTGCCTTTTCGGAATAGAAGACAGTGGAACTGTCAGCACCGTTACTCCAGAAAAGGCTCATGCCCTTCACCTGGACAGCCTGGTTCTGGTAAGCGGGGCAAGAACCCGAAAGTTTACCGCCATTGGCCTTTAGTTCACCATAAGTGCTCACGGGACCGACTCGGCTTGCAGAAATGGCGAAAGCAGACGTTGCAGCCGCCAAAGCTAAAAGAGCAAATATTTTCCTCATTCTACATCCTTTTTTGGTTTGAGTTTACACCATCCCTTCGCCCTCAAAAATAGATTAAATACGCAAAAATCAAAGTAATATCTTTGGTTACATTCAATTTGAGTGGGTGAAATCACTCGTTTTAAAAATTTTCTTTACAAAAACGCCTTGTTTTCCGTAAACACGGACCACATAAACCCCCGACTGCAGGGCACTCAAATCCGCAACACCGAAACCGCCCTCGTAGGCCAAGCGCACACTCGTTTTGCGACCGTCAACGCCCACCACGTCAATCCTGCGAATATCGGGAGCGTACACCTCCAAACGAGCAGAAGAAGCATTCCAAACGATCGACGCCACCCCCGACTCCACAGCGGTAATCCCATCCGTAGAACCAGACGAATCGCCATCGGCGCTAGAATCCGCCTTTACGCTGGAACTGGAGACCGGATTTTCGCTAGAACTGGACAGAGGTTCGTCGATATCGGGGACGACCACGGAAGCGACTTCGCCGTTGCTGCCCTTGTAAGCCACAAGCGCAGCCTTCAACTCCTTGTTCACGCTATAGGCGGTGTCGTCAACGGCATTGTCGAACTTCCACTTGAAATCGCCGCCCTGCAAGCGCCCTGCGTTCTTGATGACCGTTTCGCGTGCCGCGGCGGGTTCTTCCACCGCGTACTTGTACATCACGGAATTGTCGGTATCGAAATTGTTGTACGTGTTGCCGCCATCGTAAGACTTCACGGAACTCGGGACCTTTTCGTCACGGGACGCGACCACGTAGGCATCGAAGTCGGCAGAGGTGTTGATTCCCTGGCTCGCGGCAGAAGTTTCCGCGCCCTTCACGATGTACGACGAGGCGCCGTAGGGAATAAACGTGTAAGTGCCGACCATTACGTTGTTATAAGCCTTGATGGTTCCGCCCGCTTCGCTACTGAACGTACCGTTCTTGGAATTGCGTTCCGTACCGCCGGCATAGAGGTCGCTCCCCTGCAAAGATGTGAGCATCGGATACTTGCTGTTGCGGAAGTAGTTCCCTTCCATGAACACGGAGGAGCCGAGCGTGGAACCCGCACCGTACTTGGCGTTTCCATCGTAGTAGTTGTTGTACACGTGCGCGCTGTAGAAGCGGATGCGCGGATGGCGGGAGTCGGAATGGTCGTACCAGTTATGATGATAAGTTATATACAAACCTTCGGTCGTGCCTTCCTTGAGGCCCAGCAAATTGGACTTTCCGTTGTCCCAGAAATGGTTGTAACTGAAGGTCACGTAGGTGGATTTTTTGCAGTCCAGTGCGCCATCGCCCTTGGCCTGGTCGGCATCGGAACCCGCGTCGCCATAGAAGAAATCCACGTTATGGACCCAGATGTGGTCGTTGTCCTGTTGCAAGCCCACATTGTCGCCTTCGGAACTGTTCACGTTCATCACGGCGAGATTGCGGACTTCCACATTGCTTGCGTTCTTGAGACGGATTCCCCAGCCGTTGGCGGTAGCGTCGTTTCCGACACCTTCGAACGTCACGTATGCGGAGGAATTCTTCTTGTTCTCAATGACGATATCGCCACCTTCAAGCGTCGCCATGTCGGTGACGTTACCCAGAAGGCGGATTACGAGCGGGCGCGTATCGAGGCCTTTCTTGTAACTGTAGAAGATGTTCTGCAGGCCGACGCAGGCCGTGGTGGTACCCTTGGTACTCGTGACCACATCAAGGCTCACTTTGTCCTTGGTGGATTCGGAAACGTAAAGGACCACGGCTCCCTCCTTGAGGGTGCCGTCGGCATTGTAAGCCCCTGGAACGCGGCCGCCACTGAAGGCGAAGCCTGCGCGGTCGTGCGCCTTCACTGAAAGCGCCTTGGTCGTAGCGGCGGTCTGTTCCTTGCCGCCCTTGACAGGAACCACCTTCAGAGTGTAATCGCCGGCCTTGAGGCCCAGCACGTCCGCGCGGACCTTTGAACCGTACTTGCGGATAAGTTCGGCATCGATTTTCACGTCAGTCTTGCCGGCGCCGGAATAATAGACATTGTAACTGTCGGCGCCGGAATCGGCCCATTCCACGTAGGCGGATTCAAACCATCCGGCAGCGTCACCGAGAGAAACCTGGGCCTGGGCGTGAACAGCAAGGCTAATACCCACGCTGGCGATTACTGTAACGTACTTTTTCATTTGACACATCCCATACTTTGAGTAAAAAACAGCGCATTCCGTTTTGTTCTCAAAATCTTTCTCAAATATAATCAATTTTCAAAAGAAAAAGCAACATAAAATTTCATTTTTTTTCAAAATTTACAAAATTTCATTCATTCAAATGTTCTCAAAAAGAAACACACCCAATATCACATTCACTTCCAAACATGTAGTAAACAAAGGAAAATTCCAATCTTACTACATATGGACAACACCGCTCGCTCCCAAACATGTAGTAAAACAACGAAAAATTCCAATCTTACTACACAGAGCTCACGAAAAATCCTCCTCACCGAGCAATATTTTAAACAGAACCCTACAAAGCCTTCTAAAAGTGTGTAGTAAAACAAACAAAAACACCCGTCTTACTAAAAAACCGATGCAAATTTTCAACGCCTTTCATGCACAAATCGTTTCAAAATCGTCAAGAAACAAGAAAAAAGTGTTTTTTTATGGTTCGTTCCAAAATAAGAATGCTATTTTGTGAGTATGGAACCTTTACAGTTTAACTCGCTCACATCCATGTTCTTCGCCAACTGCGAACGACCGGATTTCGGCGGTTGGTTCCAACGGGAAAACGGGGAATGGACCCATTACACCCGAGAAAAAATTTGCGAAACAGCCACCGCCATAGCCCTAGCCCTCAGGAATCGAGGTTTCGGCGTCGAAGAAAGCCTTGGTATCATCGCCCCCAGTTCCGTAAACTGGGCGTTGGCCGACATCGCCACTCAAATCAACCACGGCACCGTAGTCCCCCTTTTCCCGAACATCTCTTGCGAGAACTTCTGTTTTCAGTGCGATGACGCCAACATTCAAGTGCTAATCGTCGAAAACTTCGCACAACTGGACGCGCCTCTGCAAGAATTGCTCCCCCGCTTCAAGGCAATCATCCAAATCGACCACAGCGCCGAACTCCCCGCCAACGGCGTTTACTGGGACGACCTGATCCAGGAAGGCAAAGCCGTCATGGACAGCCCCGAATCCAAGTTATGGATAAAGACACAGATTTTTTCCATATCTCCGGACGACCTTTTCAGCATCATTTACACAAGCGGATCCACTGGTAGGCCCAAGGGCGTCGAACTCACCCACCGCAACATGCTTTCGCAATTGCAGAACCTGCTGTCGTTCTACCACATAAACCGCAAGAACGACGCCTGCCTCACAATTCTACCCATGGCCCACGTTTTCGAACGAATGGCCGTATACTACTACATCTTGAACGGCGCTCGCATCTACTTCGCCGACAGCCCCAAGAACGCAGCCACCATCATGACCGAAATCCGGCCATCCGTGATGATTGTCGTCCCCCGCATTCTTGAACGCGTCTACGAAAGCATGACTTCCATTGTCGGCAAAGCACGGGGCCCAAAGCGCTGGGTCATCAAGAACGCCATCAAACTCGCCAAAATTGCAGACCCACAAAAGGCCCCGACCCTCATGCAGCGCTTTTACGACAGACTGGTTTACAAGCGCATGCGCGACGCCGTGGGCGGAAACTTCCGCGTCATCGTTTCGGGCAGCAGCGCCTTGAACAAGACCATTCTGCGATTCCTGCTAAACATCGGACTCCCCGTTTACGAAGGGTACGGCATGACAGAATGCAGCCCCGTAATCACGGCGAACAACGAAACGGATTCCAAGCCGGGTTCCATCGGCCGACAACTGGCCCACCTGGACATCAAAATCGATGACAACAACGAAATCCTTGTGAAGGGCGACAGCGTTTTCCGCGGTTATCACAACAACCCCGAAATGAACGCGCAAGTATTTACCGAAGACAGATACTACAGGACCGGCGACCAGGGCTACTTCGACCAGGACGGGTTCCTCTACTTTACCGGACGAATCAAGGAAATGCTCAAGACGAGCACCGGAAAGTACGTGAGCCCGAACCCCATCGAACTGGAACTCAACCGTCATCCGGCCATAGAACAGGCGCTCGTGATCGCCAACGACCGCAAGTTCGCTTCGGCGCTAGTGTTTTTGAACCCCGTCGGAGCACGCCGTTTGCTCAAGTTCTCCAAAGAAGAATTCAGCATCGAAAAAGCCATGGAATCCCTGCGCCTGCGCGAAGCCATCAACAGGCACATCGGCCGCGTCAACAAGAAGCTAAACCACTGGGAACAAATCCGCAAATGGACTTTAATTGCCGACGAACTCACTGTGGAATCTGGCCTTTTGACACCAACACTCAAGATTCGTCGCAAAGTCGCAGAAGCAAGATACGCCGAGCAAATTGAGGAAATGTATAGGTAGGCGAGAGAACACCTGCCAAAGGCAGGCTACAGACCAGAGATGAGTGACTAGGGGCTAGTGATTGGTGGTTTGGGGTTAGGGGCTAGTTTCGCAGATTCGCAGCACCTTCATAACGCGCCTCCGGCGCCATTATTCTACTGTCTACTGTCTACTTCCCACTGTCTACCGTCTACTTCCCACTTCCTACTGTCTACTAAAAAACCCCGCTTTCGCGAGGGAATTTTTTTGGACGCCAGGTTCAGCGAGGATTTTAAAGCAAAGCTGTCGGCAAGGCGAAACCTCACCCACTGTCTACTGTCTACTTCCTACTGCCTACTAAAAGACAAAAAGTTCTACGTGAAGATTTTTACACCTGTAAGCATTCCTATTCCATCTTTTCTTAATCAGTGTTTTCTTCATTTTTATCGGATTGAGGATCGCCACCATATAGAAAGGCAAAAGCCACATTCGAAAGCACCAAAAGCAAACAGAAATAAATGAAAATCGCAGCATCAGAACTTAAAACATGAGAACAAGTATCAAAAATATTCCCAAAAAAATTTTCGCAATCAAAAAAAATATCCAATAACATAGTCACAGACAAAAGAACCACAAACACAATAGCGCCAATTAATAAAACCATTACATTCAACAAAATTGCCAAAATAGAAGCGAAAAATACGCCAGCAGAATATATAAGTACAGGCTTGAAGATTCCCAAAAGGAAGGATACACCCGAAAAAATTCCGATGGTAATCGCCATGTCTACGCGACTGTAATGCAAGTAGAAATTTTCCACCAAGAGAATTACCGCTAGCACCAGGGACGACACTAGGGCAACTACCATGGATTTCTTCTTTGATTCCTGTTTCTGCCTTGCGATTTCCTGATTGCGGGTTCTATTCGCAATCCTCTTGGCTTCGATTCCCTGTTCAACCGCCTTCTGTTTTTCCAGTTCAACCCGTTCCCGTTCTTCAATTTGCGCCTCGTACCTGTCCTTTAACTGAACTTGGTTTGCCCAAAGCATCGGTTTTTCAGCACGATCCTTGGAAAGGCACGCAGGGCAGAGAATAACTTCGTTACAAACGACCGTTCTATCTAAAGAAATCGCTTGATCAACGGAATCGTCCTCGTTTGTGGAATATACGAATACCGGTTCGTCCTTTATGAAATCCAGGCCACAAGCCGAGCAGACCTCAAATTTGCCTCCGCATTCCTGGCAGTATGTTTTCGAATCCTTTGTGACAATGCGGTCTTTTCGTTCTTGCCTATGACAATGTTCGCATTCCTGCCATGGAAGCAAGGTATCCAAAAGCTGCTGATGCTGACGTTCGGACTGCTCCATCATTTCGCGGTGAAATTTATCGTTCTGTTCAAGAATTTCCCGAACCCGTTTTTCCGCCTCTTTTCGATTTTCCACATGCCGAAGATATTGCAGTTCCTTTTCACGCCTTTCTTTTTCAAGGCATTCGGAACAAAGACCATTTGTAAGGCTTCCAAATAGCGGTTTTTCTCCGCATTTATGACAGTAAAATCTTGGATCGTAATCATACACCATAAACCACCTCGCTCTATACGTTTAATATAAAATTTTTAAACTGTCATAAGTTGTCATTTTAAAAATTAATTGTTTCAGGGGTAAAAAAATTCCCCCGCTTTCGCGAGGGATTTTTTTTGAACGCCAGGTTCAGCGCAGATTTCAAAGCAGGGCAGTCGGCAAGGCGAAGCATCGACCGCAACACAGTATCCCAGCCACTGCTTAGTAGTTAGGTTTTAGTTTCGCAGCTTCGCAGCACCTTCATAACGCGCCTCCGGCGCCATTATTCTACTGCCTACTTCCTACTGCCTACTTCCTACTATCTACTTCCTACTACTTAGAAGTGGATCACGCGGACCTTGATGACCTTGTCGAGCTTTCCGAGCTTTTCGACGATGGAGTCATCGACCTTGCTTTCGACGTCAACGAGGTTGTAACCGATCTTGCCGTTGCTCTTGTTGCTGAAGGAAGCGATGTTGATACCTTCGGCACCGAAGACCTTCGTGATTTCGGAAATCATGTTCGGGACGTCCTGGTTAATCACAACCACGCGGCTCTTCACGCCCATGTGCGGATGATCGACGAGGGCCGGGAAGTTCACGGAATTGCGGACACAACCGAATTCGAGGTAGTCCTTCAATTCTTCGACGGCCATGACGGCGCAGTTTTCTTCGGCTTCTTCAGTGGAAGCGCCGAGGTGCGGGAAGCACATAATCTTGTCGTTCTGGATCTGCTTTGCATCCGGGAAGTCGCAGAGGTAGCCCTTGAGGGTGTCGTTTGCGAGCATTTCGTAAATCGGGTCCATTTCGACAAGGCCACCGCGGGCGAAGTTCAAGATGTGCGTACCCTTGAAGTTCACGAGGTTCTTACGGTTGAGGAGGTTTTCGGTAACGCCCTTGATGAACGGAACGTGCACGGTGAGGAAGTCGGAATTGGCGATGACGGTATCGAGGTCGGCAATTTCAACCTTGTTGGAAAGTTCGTGCATGTTGGCGGCGTTCGGATACGGTTCGTATGCGAGCACGCGCATGTTCTTCCAACGAGCATAGTTGGCGACAAGCACGCCGATCTTGCCAAGGCCAATCACGCCGAGGGTCTTTCCTGCGAGTTCCATGCCGGCGAACTTCTTCTTGCCGCTTTCCACAGTCTTTGCCATGTCGGGGTCGTTCACGTCGAGAGCCTTGACCCAGTTGGCAGCCTGAGCAACGTTACGGACGGCCATGCCGAGCACGGTCATCACGAGTTCGGCAACAGCGTTCGCGTTGGCACCCGGGGTGTTGAACACGCAGACGCCCTTTGCGCTTGCCTTGTCGATGGTGATGTTGTTCACGCCTGCACCGGCGCGGGCCACAGCCAGAAGGCCGTCAAAGTTGTCTGTATCGACCTGGGCAGAACGCACCAAGATGGCATCCGGATTTTCGACGGCGTCGGAAACCTGGTAGAACGAGCCAAACAGGCTCAGGCCTTTCTTGGAAATGTTGTTCATAGTCTTGATAGTTGCCATGATATATTGTCCTTATTTTTGAGTTTAAAACTTTTTGCGAGTCGGGTGGGCGGAGTTACGGTTCCTGCCAACGGCCGCGCTCCTTGAGTAAATTCACGAGTTCTTCGATGGCGTTCTCCTCGGGGATGTTTTTCTTCACCGCAGTCTTGCCTTCGAAAAGAGAAATACGGCCGGGGCCGCCTCCGACGTAGCCGAAGTCGGCGTCCGCCATTTCGCCCGGGCCGTTCACAATGCAGCCCATCACAGCGATGGAGATATCCTGCAGGTGGCCGAAGCGTTCCTTGATTTTTCCGAGCACCGTGCGAATGTCGTACAGCGTGCGGCCGCAGCCCGGACAGCTAATGAAGTTCGTCTTGCTGCGGCGGCACGCGGCGGCCTGCAGAATGTCGAACGCGAGAGCCACGGATTCGGCGGGGCTCTTGTAGCCGTTGATGATGACGGCGTCACCGAGACCGTCGGTCAAGAGGCTTCCGAAGTCGGCGGAAACGCGGAGCATGTCCATTTCGGTGCTCCCGATGTTTGCACAAAGAAGAATCGGGTCCTTGCGGTCGGCGGCAGTGAGGGCGCTAGCCATGGCGCGCACGCCATAGACCATGTCCTTGCCCGTATAGCAAAACACGCTATCCGCAGGAACTTGAGCCGGATTCGCGGCAAAGGCAGCCACATCTACAGCATCCTTGAAAGTCACGATGTTCGCGCCGGCATCCAGGCCAGACAAAGCGAATTCCGGGCCACGACGTTCGCCCTTGACGCTTGCGGCGTTACCCATCACGCCGACCTTCACCATATTCGAACCGCCGATTTCCACACCGGCAAGCGTCGCAACCGTCGATTCACGACGTGCATAATGGTACGGGTCCTTCTTGAAAACCGGGACTTCAAACTTAGGCGCATCCGCCTTGAGTTCGCAGGCCTTGATCAAGTCCTGAGCCACCGGGACCTCGGCCACCGGATCTTCGGTCAGCGACACGCGAATCGTATCGGCAAGACCGTCGAGCAGCAAAGCACCGATACCGGCGGCGGACTTCATGCGGCCATCTGCGCCAGCGCCCGCTTCCGTAACGCCCACGTGGAACGGATACGGCTTGAAGCCTTCCTGCTTGATGCGGGCGGCGAGCATGCGGTAAGCGGCAATCGCCACGCGCGGGTTCGAAGACTTGAGGGAGAGGACCACCTGGTCAAAATGTTCGGCCTCGCATACGGCCAAGTATTCGATGGCGCTTTCCACCATGCCTTCCACGGTGTCGCCATAGCGGTAAATCATGCGGGCGGAGAGCGAGCCGTGGTTCACGCCGATGCGGATGGCGCGACCGAGGCGCTTTGCCTCCTGCACAAACGGAGTAAACTGTTCAAAGACCTTTTCCTTGCCCTCGTCGAACATCTTGTCCGTCTGGTTTTCGAGAGTGAGGATGCCCGTATCCACGAAGTTCCCCGGATTGATGCGGACCTTTTCGACCCACTTGAGGGCTTCGAAGGCGGCCTTCGGCTGGAAGTGGATATCGGCGGAAACCGGCACCGTGCAACCGGCGGCACGGACGCGCTTCATGACCTCTTCAAGGCCTGCGGCGTCGGCAAAAGTCGGGGCGGTAATGCGGACAAGGCCGCAACCTGCGGCAGCAAGTACCAAAGTCTGGCGGACGGTTTCATCCACATCTTTTGGCTTGGTGGTCGTCATGGACTGAACTAAAATGGGGGCGTCACCCCCAATCAAGGCCTCGCCTACGCGGACCTGTACAGTTTCCCTGCGGACTGCCTTGAAGCGGTCGGCAACATACGGGAATTGAATAAAATCTTGCATGCCTGCAAATCTAGAAAATTCGAGCGATATTTTACACCCCAAGAATCGCCCGTACCACATTTAATGAGTGTTCTCTGTGGTCCATATCCAAAATGTAATGTTCCCTGGCGCCTTCGTAAGGGCTACCGCAATCGGCATCCGCCATCAAAGCAGCAATCGCAGGAAGTTTCTTCACGTAGCAGATTTCATCGCAGGCGGTAATGACCATCTTGTCGTTCACGTAGATGATGTAATCGCCCATCATCCTCCTCGCGCGAACATTCCCCAGCTCAGCAAGCGCCGAGCATACCACATCTATGAATTCTTTTGAACAGGACATACACAGAAAATAGAATAATACGCCCTAAAGCACGCTTCGGATAACGAGGCTGCTTAGCGCAAGCCCAAACGCGGCGGTCACCGGCATGGCGCTCCCGAGAACAGCAGCCTTGCGGCTGTTTCCGTGAACTTCGGGCGCGGATCCATCAGCATTCGACAGCGTTGAGGAGTTGACCGCGAGCGGGCCAGCGGTGCTCACTGCAGCAACAGAAGGTTCCTCGCTGTACACCGCCATAAAATCCCCCGCAAATCCGCGACTGCGGAGGCCCTTCCGTACAAGTTTTCCCAAAGGGCAACCGGACGTTTTCCAAATGGACGCCGAACGCACCATCGTCGGGTCAAGTTTTCCCGCGGCACCTAGGCTGCAGAACACCTTGCACCCCGCTTCCGAGGCCGTCGCAAGCAGGTCTATCTTGTGCGCAAGGCTGTCGATGGCATCGACGACGACGTCAAAATTTGCGAAATCGAACTGGTCGTGCGCATCCTTGGAATAAAGAGCATGTACCGGGATGATTTCCGCTTCCGGGTTGATATCGGCAAAACGTTCAGCAAGCACCGCCACCTTTGGTCGCCCCACGGTCGAAACAAGCGCCGGCAGTTGCCTATTGATATTGCTATCAGCCACGACATCGCCGTCGACCAGCGTCAAACTGCAAGCGCCACTGCGGACAAGACTTTCGGCGCACACGCTTCCCACCCCCCCAACACCAAAAACGGCTATCCGGAGGGCTCCAAGTCGCCCCAAAGCATCCGAACCTATCAGCGATTCCATCCTGCTAAGACGCAAATTCATGATTCAAATATACAAAAATCCACTTTTTTGTACAAAATTACAAGAAAAAGTACTATTTCGCAAAAAAAAGTTTAAATATTGAATACGGAGTTTTGATATGATCCCTAAGAAGATTCACTATTGTTGGTTATCCAATGAACCTTTTCCACCTAAGGTGCAAAAGTGTATGGAATCGTGGGAGACGTTTTTGGGTGATTACGAATTCGTCTTTTGGGACTACCAAAAGGCCATCGCCACCGGCATACCCTGGGTGGTCGAGGCGCTCGGACAAAAGAACTGGGCCTTTGCGGCCGATGCCGTACGCCTTTACGCCCTTTACACCGAAGGCGGCATCTACCTGGATTCCGACGTCGAAATCGTGAAACCCATCGACGAGCTGCTCGAGCGCCAATACATCCTTGGCTACGAGAACGGCTCCAAGAGAATCGAGCCCTCGTTCCTGGGCGCAGAACCCGGCAACGCAATCATAACCGAAGCCCTCAAGCACTACGCCGAACGCCATTACGAGTACAACGAGGAAATGGTCGAGATGATGGTGCTTCCGCAAATTCTTACCGAAGCCTGCGACAAGTTCAACGATCTGGAAATTTTCCCTGAGTGGTACTTCTCCCCGAAAAAATTCCTGGACGGTTCCATCTCTACAAGCGACGAGACTTTCAGCATCCACCACTTCGGGAGCAACTGGCGCCCCGAAAATGTACGTAACGGCATCAACACGCGAATCCAGATTTTCAAGAGATTCCCGCGTCCAATCGCCGAGGTGCTTGCATTCCCGTACACGGTGTGGACGAACCTAAGAACCGTCGGGCCGCTCGCCGCCATCAAGAGGCTTTTTTCGAAATAAAAAAAGAGTTGCCGAGCAGCAACTCTTTTTTTTACGACTAGACCATCAATCAATGTTCTACACTTTTGTAGAACGCTTCCAATTTTTCTCGACTGTTGATGAAGCTCACCTTCAAGGACGGATCAAAAATCTTGCCCATGTTTTCGATGATATATTCGAAGGCTGTGCCAAACGACATCTGCTCCTTGTAGCAGCGCTTGCTCACCAGGGCGTCGTAGACATCGGCAACGGCCATGACCCTCGCTTCAAAGGGAATGTTTTCACCAGAAAGTCCTTCAGGATATCCGCTGCCATCCCAGCGTTCGTGATGGTAGCACGCCACATTTTTTGCAATCTCGACAAAGAACGGGGTTTCTATTTCGGTAAGCAAGTTCTTTACAATAAAAGCGCCCTTGGCTGCATGCGTTTTCATGATTTCAAATTCATCGGGTTCGAACTTGCCCGGCTTGCGCAAAATCTTATCGGCAATAGCCACCTTGCCCAAATCGTGCATAGGAGCGGCGGCCACCAGGGCTTCGTAAAATTCCTTGTTGTAGTTGAAGATGCAATCTTTTTTCAATTCTTCGGCAAGGATTTGCACCACACGACTTGTGCGCTTGATATGGCCGCCCGTATTATTGTCGCGACTTTCAACCATCATCGCCATGCCAACAATCATTTGCTCCTGAATCGCATGGATATGGCTCGCCCCGCTCTGGACCATTCCCTTGAGCATAATGTTGTTCGAGCCCAAGTGTTCAATGTACTTTTGAACCTTGGTTTCATCTTCTATACGGAACAGGTATATCTTGGAACTTCTACTGCGGCGAACGTCCTTGAAAAACAACCTGTAATGGCGATCTTTGTACGTGAACGTTTCGCTCTTGACCGAGCCATCCTTTTCAAATTCCTCGACAGCCTTCGAGAACGGCCTGAACAAGTCGCTATCTTCTGGTATGGGGCGATCCATACGGAATTTTTTGAGTTCCGGGAAATAGGCCGCCGCAGTGGAATTGCAACCCAAGAATGCGCCCTTGCTCGAAAAAGCGACAAATGCGCTTTGGGACTCAGCCGTCAAGGCATCCACAATACTTGCCGAAATATCAAGTTTCCTAACTTCAAAAGCAAGGAAGAACAAAATAAACTCGTCGATAATATATACGGCAGGCATGATCAACGAATCGCAATCATACATACCGGAAACCGTAAAGGATATCAAGGTGATGATTGTCAAGAGCACAATGCCCTGTAAAGTCTTGGTACTTACGCTCTTTTGGGTTCTGACGGCATAATCGACCAGGACAATATTCGCAAGCGCATAGCCGCCAAGCATGACGACCCAAAGAATGTGGCTGGGGGCAAACACCGGTCTGTAACCACCCACGCCCGCAACACGTATATATTCGACGGACTTGTAATAGATATCGCTATGTCCAATGGTGCAGGCCAAAGCAAATACAATTAGCGAAACCACCCCCAGCAGGATTTTTCCCCACGTGGGAAACTTCATTTTGCAAAGCCAGAGGACGGCGAAGAACTCGAACATCGGCAAGAACGACGCCCCTAAATAGCAGGCCTTGTTTGCAGCAATAGCCCCTTCCAAAGTCTGCGCCGAAGCCAACAGCAGATGTCCAAAGTTCGCAACAACGATAAACAGGAAAATAGCCGTAAAGTAATAGTTAATCTGCTTATGGTACAAAACAACAAGCACACCGGCATTGATGAGCGAGATAACACACATGGCAATCAAGTAATACATCGTCATCGGTCACACTCCATCAATGGCTTACAGCCAAGTAATACTCCTTCAGGCGTTCGTTACAGGCTTCGAAGTATTTTTTTAGCGAAGGATCAAATTGGATGCCCATGGATGATTCAATAATGCCATAGGCATCAGAAAAAGAGAAGCGGTCCTTATAGCAGCGACGACTTACCAGAGCATCGTAGACATCGGCCACAGCCATAATGCGCGCCTCGATGGGAATGTTTTCGCCAGCAAGCCCGCAAGGGTATCCCCTGCCATTCCACCATTCGTGATGATAATAGGCTACGTTCTTGGACAATTTCACAAAGAACGGGGTTTCTTCCATTTTAGAAAGAAGGTTTTCAACAATATCGGCACCCTTTTCGGCATGTGTTCGCATAATGGAAAGTTCTTCATCGGTAAACTTTCCAGGCTTGCACAAAATATGGTCGTCAATAGCAATTTTGCCAAGATCGTGCATAGGGGCGGCAGAAATCAAGGCATCGTAAAATTCGTCCGACAGGCTCAAATCCGGATCTTTGCGCATTTTATCCGCTAGGATTTTAACGACATGACTTGTGCGTTTAATGTGGCCTCCGGTATTGCCATCGCGACTTTCAACCATATTGGCCATACCGACAATCATCTGTTCCTGAATCGTCTTCACCACATGGGCGTTTTTCTTGATAAGCTCCGTCAACTCGCTTTGGTTCTTGTCCAAGGATTCCACGTACAACTGGATATCGGTATCGTCTTCTATCTTGAACAGGTAGATTTCGCTGAAACCCCAAATCTTGACAGTCTTCACGATGACCTTGAAATGCTTTTCCCCATGCCAAAAATCCAAAAGCATATCGCCTTCGCCGTCATTCATACGCCTTATCAGCGGATTGAACAAGGCGCCCATGGTTTCGACATCGGCAATCGGCTTATCTACACGGCAGGACTTCAGTTCCGGGAAAAATTTTTCACCATTACTGTTGGCACTTAAGTAACGGCCATCCTTCGCAAAAGAAACGAAGGCAAGCATCGTATCTTCTTCGGAAAATTTTTGGACACATGCCACGATATCGTACCACTTGACACTCGAACAGATGAACAACAATATAACCTGGTTCAGCACATAGACAAACGGCATCACCAGCATGTCGTTTTCAAAGAAGCGCGAAAGAATAAAAGAAGAGAACGTCACCATTTCTGTAAGGAACATGGCCGCAATGTTCTTTAACGAAACCGATTTACGCAGGAACAAGGCATAGGCGACAACCACGACGTCCAAGGTGCCGAACAAAACCACCGCAAAATTGAACACGTCATGGCCCCAACCATAGGTGGCCACGTAGTTGCCAACGCCGCTTTGTACAACATATTCAAAAGTCTTGTAATAAACGGGACTGTAGCCGACCGTCATGGCCAATCCGAGAACCGTACAGCAGAGCAAGAACATGGTGATTCGTACAGCAGAATGAATCCGGACCTTGCTCACCTGGGCCATTACAAAGAACATAAGCATCGGGAAAAACGCGGCCCCCACGTAATTCACCTTATTTGCGATATTCGCTTCTTCAACTGTAGTAGAAAATCCGAGAAGCCAGTGTCCAAAACAGGAAACAACCATGGCCACAAAAACAAGGAACATATAACTATTTTTCTGCTTTCTAAAATAGAACAGCAAAGCACAGGTGTTCGCCAAGGTAAAGGCCAGCATCAATGTCAAATAGAGATACGCCATACTATATAATACTCAACACTTCCGAATGTAAAAATATATCAATACAAAGTAGTTTGCAATCTTTTACAACGAAAAATACGCACAAATATGCGTTTTTGAACGAAAAAAACGCCCGGCAGTGCCGAGCGTTTCCCAGGAAATTTCCTAATTAATTCGAAGATTAGCCTTCAACCGGAGCTTCGGCGGCCGGAGTTTCCGGAGCAGGAGCTTCAGGAGCAGGTTCTGCAGCCGGTTTCGGCGGCAGGAGAGCCTTGATGGAAAGCTTGACCTTGCCCTTCGGATCGACACCGAGGCAGAGGACTTCGACTTCGTCACCGACGTGAACAACGTCTTCGACCTTTTCGACGCGATGGTCAGCAAGTTCGGAGATGTGCACGAGACCGTCGCGACCCGGAAGGATTTCGACGAATGCGCCAAACGGCTGAATCGTCTTGACCTTGCCCTTGTACTTGCGACCCGGTTCCGGTTCAGCCGTGAGTTCTTCAATCATGCGACGGCAGACTGCAGCGGCCTTGCCACTCGGAGCGGCGATATCGATGTTGCCGTTGTCGTCGATGTTGATGGTGCAACCCGTCTGGGACTGCATGCCCTTGATGACAGAGCCACCAGAGCCGATCACGTCACGAATCTTGTTCGTCGGAATGCGCATCTTGATCATGGTAGGAGCCTTTTCAGACACCTGCGGACGCGGGGCCGGGAGGCCGAGAGTCGTCATCTTTTCCAAGATGTGGAGGCGGCCCTGACGAGCCTGTTCCAAGGCTTCACGCATGAGTTCCGGAGTGATACCGCGAATCTTGATATCCATCTGGAAGGCAGTGATACCTTCGGCAGTACCCGTCACCTTGAAGTCCATATCGCCGAGGTGGTCTTCCGTACCGGTGATGTCGGTCAAGATCTTGATCTTGCCGCCTTCCTTGACGGAGCCCTTTTCGGAGATGAGGCCCATGGCAACGCCAGCCACCGGAGCCTTGATAGGAACGCCAGCGTCCATCAAGCTGAGGCAGCCACCGCAAACGGAGGCCATGGAAGAGGAACCGTTGGATTCCTGAATTTCGGAGCACACGCGGATGGTGTACGGGAAGTCTTCGGGCAGCGGAAGCACTGCGGCGAGAGAGCGTTCGGCCAAGTGACCGTGACCGATTTCGCGGCGGCTAAGGCCAAGCTTCTTGCATTCACCGACGGAGTACGGCGGGAAGTTGTAATGAAGCATGTAGCTCTTGGAGCCTTCGCCCTGGAGGCTTTCGTAGCGCTGTTCGTCAGCCTTGGTGCCGAGGGTGCAGATAACGAGACCCTGGGTTTCACCGCGCTGGAAGATAGCGGAACCGTGAGCACGCGGAAGCACGCCCATTTCGATTTCGATGGGACGGACTTCGGTAGTGGTACGGCCGTCCAAGCGGACGTCTTCGTTCAAGATCATTTCGCGCATGGCAGTGCGTTCGTAGTCGCTGAAGATGGCCTTCGCATCGGCAACGAGCTTCGCGTCGGCGGCTTCGCCTTCGCCAGTGATTGCCGTGATACGCGGGTCGACCAGCATACGAGCACAGAGGTCCGCCATAGCCGGATAGAAGTCGGTCTTCACCATGTTGGAATGAACATCCTTGTTGAGTTCTTCCCAAACGACTTCCTTCACGGTTGCGAGAAGCTTTTCGTGAGCTTCGCCTTCGTGCTGCGGCTTGAGTTCCATCTTCGGCTTTGCGCAACGTTCGACCAGCTGCTGCTGGGCCTTGCACATTTCCTTGATGACTTCGTGACCGGCAAGGATGGCGCCAATCATGCAATCTTCAGAAACTTCGTAAGCGCCACCTTCGACCATGCAGACGGAGTCTTCCGTACCGGCGACCACGAGGTCCAGATCGGCCACGGCGAGTTCGTCGTAAGTCGGCATAACGATGTTCTTGCCATCGACGACAGCCACGCGAACGGCAGCGACCTGCTGTTCGAACGGGAGTTCGGAAAGACCGATGGAAAGGGATGCTGCACTCACACCGAGAACGTCCGGTGCAAAGTTCTTGTCGGCAGAAAGCACCTGCACGATAACCTGGACTTCACGAGTGAAGTTTTCGGGGAACATCGGGCGGATCGGACGGTCGATGATACGTGCGGACAGAATTTCATCGTCGCTCGGACGACCGGCTTCGCGCTTGCTGTAGCCACCAGGAAGGCGACCGGCAGCGTAGGACTTTTCGCGATATTCAACCGTCAACGGGAAGAAGTCGCCGTCCTTTTCTTCACCGTAGCAAACGGTAGAAAGGATAAAAGCATCACCCATCTTGGCGACAGCTGCGCCACGGGCCTGCTTTGCAATACGGCCAGTTTCGAACGTGATGACACGGCCATCGGGAAGGTTCACGGAAACTTCCTTCGGGTCGAGCATCTTGCCGTACTTGGCTTGATATGCATCAATAGACATGAGTTACCTCCAGTCCGCAATTAGCCGCGGAGACCGAGTTCCTTGATGAGGGCGCGCTGGGCAATGATGTCCTGTTCGCCGTAGTACTTGAGGAGATTCTTACGCTTTGCAACCATCATGGACAGACCGCGGAGGGAGTGGAAGTCCTTCTTGTGGGTCTTGATGTGTTCGGTCAAGTTCTTGATCTTTTCGGTGAGGATGGCGATCTGGACGCGGACGTTACCGGTATCCTTTTCGTTTGCGCCAAACTTAGCGGTGAGTTCTGCAGCTTTTTCTTTAGTGATGGTAGCCATATTACTATCCATATTCCTTTTTTTTGATTGTGAAACTAATTACACGTTATTACCCGAGTTTCCCTGCAAGCACCCAGTGGAATTGGCGAAACTGGTGCAGGACCAAGGTAAAATGCAACTACTTGGGGCGAAATATAGAATAGTGGTTAGTGATTAGTGGTTGGTGGTTAGAAAAAACAGGGCAAAATAAGGGTATTTAGACGAAAGATAATGGCAAAAAAGGGGCATTTCGAGAATAGTGGTTGGTGGTTAGTTACGCGGCGTAGCCGTCATTATAAATCCTGCTTACTGCTTACTGTTTACTGCTTACTATTAGGTGGTTAGAATGTCGGGCAAAGTCATCGGCCTACACATTCGTGCAGTAACGCTTCTGGTTTCACTTCTTTTCGGGAAGTCGGTTTCACCGCTTTTATCGCCTCCATCTTTTTTATATTTGGGATGCAATGTTCGAATCCTTGAACTTCGATTTTTCGTTTTACGACTGGCTCCTGATTTTCATGGTCACCGCCCTGGGCGTTTTCAGCGCCTACACAAAGGACCCGCAACTCAAGGCCGTTGCAGCAACCATCCCCATCCCCTGCGGTTTCGCTTACATTGCCGTCGGACTCCCGATGAGTACCGCAAACGCGATTTCCGGATTCATGTGCATGCTCTACGCGAACGCGGTGCGCCTGCTCCACTACAAGGCTAAAGTCCCTATAATTCCATCCATCGTCATTGGCCTCGCGGGTTTCGTCGCCTTGGGCACGTTCCTTATGCCACGCGTCCCCGACAGCGAGCCCGCCTTCATCGCGGTCTGCATTTTCGATTTGGTCGTAGGCATAGTCATGTTCCAGAAGCAGAAATACAAATCCGGCGTACGCTACAAGACTCCCCTTCCCATCTACATCAAGGCCCCAGCTATCGCAGGTGTAGTCGCAGGACTCATGTTTATCAAGCGCCTCATGGGCGGATTCTGCACCAGTTTCCCGATGATGAATTCCATCGTGAGTTACGAAAGCCGCTTTTCGCTCGGTGACCAGTGCCGGCAACTGCCTCTATTCTTAATCGCCGGCCCCTTCATGTTCGTTACCATGCACTACGTGGAAACGCGCCTCGGCCTGAACCACTGGATAGTACTCCTTTGCGGCTACGTAGTCTTCGCCTCTATCTACTGGCCGCTGAACAAGGAACTCAAGCGCCGAAACGAATGCAACTACAACAGGTAATTACGTTTTTCCCCACCAAATGCGCGAGTTACCTAATATTTACTTGATAAAAAAAGCAAAATAAATATCTTTGATTAAAACATTAGCGAGGTCACTCTCATGAAAAAAATTTTTGGTGTCACCCTGGCTTTGAGCGCGGCATTCACCATCTCGGCATGCTCCGACGATTCCGCCTCCGCCACAGACGATCAGCCGGCCATCACCTCCTCTACGGACATTTCCAATGCAGGAGCCTCCTCCGAATCGGCTATTCCGGTCTCTTCCTCAACCGACATCGGCAATCTGCCGACATCCTCTGCAGGCGTCGATCCGCTGACTTCCTCTGCTAGCGTAGACCCGGCAATATCCAGTTCCGCCATCGTTCTCCCTCCCGAAGAGCCCTGCGTCGACAACGCCGAAGTTACGACAGTCGCCTTGGACACAAACGGCTTCGCCGACATCGGCGACGTTTTCAAGTCCATCCGTTGCAACCAAAAGGCAGTCTTCGTCCTGCGCCATGGTGAACGCGAGCCATACGTAACCAAGGAAAGTGCTCTTACCGAAGACGGTGTCGCCCAGGCAGTGTCCGTAGGCGCAAAACTCGCGGGCAACGGCAACTTCACGTACTCCCACACCGACTACGTCCGCACAGAACAGACCTGTTTAAACATCGCTGTCGGCCGCGGCCAAACAGATTTCGTCCACGACACCAACGACATTTTCCAGGCTAGCTGGTTCGTCAAGGATTCAGACAAGCGCAAAGCCTACAACGAAGCCGACGGTTACAGTTCCAACAAGGTCCTGGCCGAATGGGCATTTACGGGAGCCTTCTCCGACGCCTTCTACGACCTCGCTGAACGCAGCGAAGAAATGATTGCCACCTACCTGCAGCCGCCCGCCGAAGATATGGGCCGCTTCCGTGTCGTCTGCAGCCACGACGAATTCGTCGTGCCCATGGTTACCTACCTGACCGAAGCCGCCATTAACTATCGCGTTTACGATGTAACCATCGTTCCCAAACCGCGCTGGGCAAACTACCTTTCCGGTTTCGCCCTCATCTACGATAGCGACGGAAACCGCACCGCCTACGCCGTAAAAGGCCTCGACAATGGATTCGAATAATTGCCATTCCCGTGAACGAATACAATTTTAAAATCATAGCCCGCATCAAAAGCGACTTTCCCGAAAAATTCGGGATTCCCCGCCAAAGCGGGCTTTTGAGTACCCTGAAATCGGTAATTTGTTTTGAACCGGAATTCAGGAACGTCGACGCCCTCCGCGGACTGGACGGTTTTAGCCATTTGTGGATTCTCTGGATTTTTTCAGAGAACATCCGGGGCACCTGGAGTCCAACGGTTCGCCCACCAAGATTGGGCGGAAACAAGCGACTCGGCGTATTCGCCACACGCAGCAGTTTCAGGCCGAACCCAATCGCCATGAGTTGTGTTAAAATTGAAGAAGTCAAACTGGACGGAAACAACGGCCCGGAAATCGTGGTTAGCGGAGCGGACCTCATGGACGGCACCCCCATCGTAGACATCAAACCATACCTACCTTATGCCGACTGCAAGCCCGAGGCTCTCGGGGGCTTCGCCCAAAACGTTCTGTACCAAAAGCTGCAGGTCCAAATTCCGCAGGAACTGTTGCAGAAAATGCCTGCCGACAAACGGGAAGCCCTTGTAGAAGTTCTTGCAGAAGACCCGCGTCCCCACTACCAAGACGACCCCAACCGCATATACGGATTTTCTTTCGCCGGACACGAAATCAAGTTCAAGGTTTGCGAAAAACAACTCATCGTTGTTTCCGTGTAGGCTTTCTCTAGTTAAATCGCAACGAAAAATGCCGACTCGCAAGAGCCGGCCTTTTCAAAATTTTAAGGAAGATTAATTGATAACTCTGTCGTTGTAAGAGCAGCGAATCTTCCAGAAGTTCATGATCTGGTCCACGGTCTGGATTTGCGTGCCGGGAATCTGCTTCCAGACTTTGACCTCTTCATCGAGGACGACCTTCGGGATGCTCAAAGTGTATTCGTAGAACAGCTGGTACACATGAGCGTCAGAAAGGATTCCGTTTCTCAGCTCATGATAACGAGCCGCGATTTCTTCCGGATAATTCCTGAAAAGTTTGTTCCAAAGCTGATGACCCATTTTCTCTTCATCATAGTTCATGAGCGTCTGATCGGACGGATCGGCGATTCGCGTACCGGCATCAGAGACACCGAACACGCCATCCATGTCGTAGGCAGAAGGAATCCACTGCTTGCCATCATAGGTGATGAAGAGGCTGTTCTTGGACCAGCTATCTTCGCCCTGGAGAGCCGTGAAGAACACGAAGTAGTCAATGGCGGCTTCGACATCCAAATATTCGTCAAGACCATTCTTGAAAGTTTCGCCATCGTTGTTCATCACAAATTCAACCATTTCATTGAAGCTTTCAATCATTTGGGTCGGATCATTATTATATCCATCGCCAAGTTCTTCAATCGTAAAGTCCTGGCCAACTTCATCAGCACTGAAAACACCGTCAACATTGTTGAATCTAGCGGCATCCGTGTAGGAGTCCGTAGCGATAACGGCTTCCATGCCTTCCATATTCATCTTGAACAGCCACTTGTCCTTGGGGATGTTGAGAGTGTAGAGACCCTGGTATGCGTCGTTGATGTAAACCAGGACCGGGAAGCCGTCAATGGCGCCGCCGTTGGGCAAAGAAGCCAACGTATTTTCCGCGTCGGTATTGCCGGGATTCTTTCTGGATTTCACGATTTCGCCCCAAAGTTTTGCAGCGACGATATTCCTTGCAAAGGAGAAATCCACGTAGTTGGCCTTGAGCACATACTTCTTTTGATCCCCGTAGATATCCCAGTTGGAATTGAGGATAGGCTTTTTCTTCGCCAATTTGACAGTATAGTTTTTCTTTTCAAAAGCAATGCTGCTAGAGCCCTGCCACTTGACAGAAGCATCAACATCCAACTCCACACCATTCAGTTCGGTTGACTTTACGTGAACAGTCACTTCATTCTTATCTTTAGTGAGCTCAGAGAACGAACCATCATCCGTATCGAACATGTAAATCTTGGGAAGCGGGATAGCGGAGAAATCAACGGCGTAGTCTTCGCCCTTGTCACCCTTTTCGCCCTTGTCACCCTTTTCACCTTGGTCACCCTTGTCACCTTGGTCACCCTTGTCGCCTTTCTCACCCTTTTCACCGTTCAGGATGAAGCCGACGGAATCTTCGCCGCAAATTACTTTGTAACCATTTTCAATTTCTGCCATAGTGCAGCTTTCGCCGTTCAATCCGCGAACGGTATCGAGAACAATCACAGTATCCTTGATGATAAGGGAATCCTTCTCGACGACGGTGTCCCTGACAAAGACCGTGTCCTTCACGACAACGGTATCCACGGAACTCTTGCCGTCTTTGCCATCCTTACCGTCAACACCGTCTTTACCATCGGCGCCGACCTTACCGGCTTCGCCCTGGTCACCCTTCATCGTGTTCCAATGTTCGCCATCGCAAACGAACACCATCGAAGAATCCGTGACAAAAAGCATTTCACCCACATTGGTGGTGTCGCAAACTTGCTTCGAGAGTTTCTGGCCCGCTTCAAGCACAGACATTACAGAATCCTCGTTCACCTGGGTTACTTCGGTCACGTCGTCGCCGCAAGCGACGATTGACAAACTTGTGAAAGCGACAGCAGCACATGCTACGCATGCGCGCATCAGTATATTTTTCATTTTGACTCCTTGTTCTATGAAAAGTGAGACAAATTTAAAAAAAAGACGGCTTTACAGGTGTAAATTCTACATTAGCAGAAAAAAACAAAAATAAAATACGGAAATTGTATTCATTTATAAAAAAGGAAAGAGCCCCACATTGCAGGGCTCCTTCGGGAGTATGAACAAATATTTTTACAATCGTGATTACTTTACAACAATTTGCTTCATAAACGACTTATTTTTCACCAGGTAGATTCCAGGTTTATGGAAACGAGCCTTGAGAAGATTGCTTACAGAAGCATCGCCAGAAAGCGTTACCGACCCAAGAAGACGCCCTTGCATATCGAACACCGTGAAGGATTCGGACTTCGGTAAATTATTCACCTGCACAATAGCCAAGGAGGAATCATTCTTGTTCCCGCCATGGATATCACCCCAACTGCCTGAACTCCACCCCGGGTTATTCCAATTAAAGCCGGAAGAGGACCCCGGTATGGCAGAAGTACTGGACTTCGGGATTACCGTCGAACTGGAAGTCGGCTTCACAGAAGCGCTCGATGACACCGTCGAACTGGAAGTCGGCAAAACCGATGCACTGGACGCTACTGCAGGCGTCGACTCGACAGGCTTGATTTTGTCACCAAGGACTTCAATCATCTTTTCGGCGTAGCGCTTGCCGAAATCACGGTATTCCTGGCTCGTGAAATGGACGTTCTGACCATCGCCCAAAGCCTGGTTGAAACCTTCAGAGGAAATCACGTAGAAATTCTTGGACTGCTGCGGAAGTTTTGCAATATTATTGTTGGCGCCAGCGCTGGAGCCGCTCCTCAAGACTTCGCCCGCGAGGAACGGGACATCGTCGCCAAGACCCAAGTCCTTGATGATGTTATCGTAAACCTTCTTGACATTACTCGGCCAATTTCCATCACCGGCATTCGTCTCGCCTTGATGGAAGATGATGCCCTTGATGACGCCATCTTGTTGTGCCTTTTGAGCCATTTCAATCAAACGTCCATAGGGGTTGCCACCATAAGCATTGACACGGTTTGTGTACCAGCTTTGACCACCAGTATAATTGCGGTAATTGTCCTTCGAGAAAAGCCCGATATCGCAGCCGGCCACGGCCACAACGATGACACCGACTTTTATCTTTTCATCGGTCTTTTCGACCATAGTCCGGCCAAAATAATCGGTAGGGCCGAGTTTGCCATCACAACTCGCCAACGGCGGAACGGCATCATTCCAAGTGCCCAATTTACGGCCACTACAATTATCGACGGTCGCCATCATTTGGAAACGCTTGTCAACAGACTTGTCCTGCTGTTCTATATTGCCCTGACCTTCCATATTGGATTGTCCAAAGGCGAGATAGATGTGGAAATTGGGGTCGGGGGCCGCAAAGACCACCGAAGAAAGCATGGCCGCAAGGCCAAGACTTTTGATTTTCATAATTACTACTCCTTAATCAACACTTGCAGGATGGTAAATCCCGCATAGGGAATATATATTCCCGCCCTTTTCAGCACTCAATAAAACGGCACAATTCGTTGTACGCCAACGCAACAGGAAAAAGTTTCTAAAAAGGCAAAAAAACCTTTTTTTTCATTTTTTCAAAAGAATTGTCTGCAAATTTTGCACTTTCCCGAACTGAACGGCAAGCAAGTACATTCCAGAAGACAAATTTGCAGTCTGAAAACCTAGCATTCCATGGCTAGAGGAATTGCTAAAATCAACCAGTTCCTTGCCCAGCATGTTGTACACCTTGGCGGAAATCCGACCTTGATAAAATTCCGGCACCGGGACCTCCACGCGATTTTCATATACGAAGGCCCTCCCCACAACCGTCCCTGCGGAACTTTCGCTGGGAACGGAAACCGGCACGCCCTGGAGTTCAAGCATTTTTACAGCATAACGTTCACCAAGGACTCGGTACGACGCCGAAGAAAAATGGAGACTATCACCGGGATGCCCTAGTCCTTCCGATGAAATCACATGGGCCGTGGGAATCGTATTCGGCAACTGGTCGATTATCGCATTCATCATTCCACAAAAGCCTCCCAACTCGCTGCGAACCACCTCGCCAGCCAAAAGTGGGACATTCTCGGCCTTCAAGCCCAAATCGGCAAGCAGGTTTTCGTAAACGCCTTTCACACGCAGAGGCCAATTTTCCTGGCCGATATTGGTTTCTCCCTGGTGTAACAGAATCCCCTTGACAACACCGCTCTGTTGAGCCAGTCTTGCCATTTCCACAAGACGTCCGTACGGATTGCCACCCAAACTTGCAACAAGAGTCTCCATGTAAGGTTGAAGTTTGTACGTTTGGTAATTTTCCTTTTCGAACAACTGTATATCACAGCCAGAAACGGCAACCACAACCACGCCGACTTTGATTTCGGCAGGCAAATTTTTTACAAGCGTGCGTCCAAAGTAATCTACGGGTCCCAGTCCAGCCCAGCAACTTGCCAATGGCGGAGTGGCATTGTACCAAACACCCTTGGTTCTATTTTCACAGGACCCCTCGTCTCCCGTCCACAGGACCTGGAATCTGGAATCCACGGTCTTGTCTTGAGATTCAACAAGCCCCATTCCCTCCATATTCGATTGCCCAATGGCCAAGTAAATATGGAAATTCGGGTCTGGCGCAGCAAAAGACACCGACGAAATAATAAACGCTAGGCCCAAAGTTCTGAAATTCATATCAATATTCTAGTTTTTTTTCTCTTCATCCGTTATTTTTCATTTACTCTTTTGCATTTACAATGCTAAAAAATTATATTCCAAGCATAAAACAAAAGAGGAATGCTATGAAAAATAAAATTTTGGCCATGCTCGCCATCTCCAGTCTTTGCCTGTTCAGCGCATGCAGTGATGACAGCGATCCCGATCCGACCCGTGCAGAACTTTGCCAAGCCGGTCTTTCGGCCGAATGCCTTGTGGGAACTTGGAAATTGGAAGGCGCAACGGAACTTACCGCAATCGGCTCCGACACCTTGAGGACCATCAACCCCGGCCACAACTTCTCGTCGAGCCCATCCACCATCACCTTTACCGATAATGGCGATTTCGCCTACGATGTCTCCCCCCTGTTCAGCGGTTCCTGCAAGGAAAGCGCAATGACTCGCGGTCACTGGACCATCACCGGCAAGAGTCTGAAACTTACGACCACCATCGGCAACACCTGCTTCTACCCCAAGAGTTGGGAAAACGAAGTGAAAATCTGGAGCGAAGGCGGATTCATCCAGATGGACATTCACGGAATCTTCTTCCTGAATTCCGAAATGGAAAACGCCGATGCCGCAGAAAAGGCTCGCACAACCGAAATCTTCAAGATCAGCGCACAGTAATTAATCGCTTTTCATGAGTTCCGAAAAAAAGACCGTGGCCGTCGGGCTTTCGGGCGGTGTTGATTCCGCCCTGGCCGCATGGTCGTTAAAGCAGCAAGGGTTCAACGTGGTGGGAATCACCATGTCCATGTGGGACAATTCCCTCCCGAACCTGCCGAAAATAGAAGGCCGTTCCGGTTGCTTCGGCCCTAACGAAGGCGAAAGCATCGCCGCCGCAAAGAAAATTGCAGACCGCATGGGCATTCCTCACTATACGGTCCCGGTTTCGGCGGAATACAGCCACAATGTATTGGATTACTTCCGCAGCGAATACCGCGCCGGTCGTACGCCGAATCCATGCGTTCGATGCAACCAGACCATTAAATTCGGAGCCATGCTCGAAGCCGCCCGCAAGATGTGCGTGGAATTCGATTTCTTCGCCACTGGGCATTACGCAAAGCTCGACTTCAAAAGCCCCGACAGGCCGTTCCTCTACCGCCCGACAGATTCTTCCAAGGACCAGTCCTATTTTCTTTCGCGCTTGAGCATGGAACAGCTTTCAACTGTCTTGTTCCCGCTGGGCGACCTACTGAAAGAAAACGTCAAGGAAATGGCAAGGCAACTAGGATGGGACGACTACGCCGACAAAAAAGAAAGCCAGGACTTTCTGGAATGCGGAGACTACTCCGTGCTTTTCGACGAAAGTGACAACGTTCCCGGTGACTTCGTAGATATTGACGGCAAGATTCTAGGCAAGCACCGTGGCATCGTCTACTACACCATTGGACAGCGCAAGGGCTTGAACATCGGCGGACAGCCGGAGCCCTTGTTCGTCGTGAAGATCGACGCCAAGAACAACCGTGTTGTTCTTGGGCCCCGCCGGATTTTGCAGTGCCACCAAGTACACGCCACCGGCCTCAACCTGATGGTCGACAGAAGTTCAGAACTTTTAAAGGGCAATCTGTCGGCGCAGATCCGGCTGGGCCACAAGGGCGCCGCAGCGCATATTGCAAACATTAGCAAAAATGACATCACCGTAGAATTCGACGAACCGCAATTCGCATCTACTCCAGGCCAGATTCTAGTACTATACGCCGATGACGGAGTTGTCGCCTCGGCCGTCATCGACAAATAATTTACTGCAATTTTTTCGAGAAACCAGTATAAAAATCAGCCCTGGCTTTCGGTGTATCCACCACCGAAGGCGCTTCCGCTCACACAAAGAATCGGCGGAAACTGAATACGCTTGGCCAATGCTATCCCGCGGAAACGGCGATGCCACAAGCGCATGTCGTCAAGGGCTTCGGCCTTTGTCTTGAACAATTTCTTGAAATACTTTGAATCGGCTCCGATGACACTGCAAAGAGTCCCCTTGTCCAGCAAATCTTCGGTATCTGCAAGTCCATGATTGCCGTCGACCCAATAGGAGAACAACTTGTCGTGATACGGATACTTGATGGGATCCCCCTTGCCTTCGTCCACCTTCATGGCGTCGCTCAATTCGGCACTAGCCGGAATATCGATGGAAGCCTTCGGGATAATCACTTTCTTGCGATTAATGTAACGGGCCAGTTCGTACACTTGCGTTTTCCAGAGATCACCCAGAGCGCACATCACGCCGCAAGTATCGCCGTAAAGCGTGCAGTAGCCGGTCGTCGCTTCGCTCTTGTTACCGTTGCAAGTGATGCCAGCGCCTAGCACAGATGCGATTGTCGCAAGCACAGAGGCAGAACGCGTGCGTGCCTGCAAGTTCTCGTAGTTGATTCCTTCCACTACAATTTTCTTGTCGCTGCGCACGAAATTGCACTTTGCAAGGCTGTCGCAAACTGCGTTGAGCATTTCTGAAATCGGAGCCACCATATAGGGGCATCCCAGATTCTTCGCCAAATCGCGGGCAGCATTCTTCGTTGTATCGGAATTGAACCGAGTCGGCATGTTCACCAGATAAACATTTTCGGCACCGATGGCTTCTGCATAAAGCACTGCGGAAACAGCGCTGTCGATACCGCCGCTTGCGCCGATGACCATGCGGCCGATATGGAACTTTTCCAAGTTTGCGCGAATCATGAACACAAGCGCGTCGTGAATCTGCGCAATCGGGGTGTCGGGCTTTGCGGACTTGGGAGTCTTGGAGTAATCGCACCAAAGAGTCTTCACCTTGCCCTTCGAAATATCCACCATGGCCTCGCAAGCCTTGAACTGCGGCATTCTGAAGGAAACCTTCCCCATTTTATCGAAAACGCGACAACCGCCATCCATAGCATAGATATTCTTGCCTGAATTCTCGGTACCGACACCAGCCACATACACAACCGGCTTTTTATCGCAGGACACGAACCTCCTGCAAATTTCCTCGACCTCGGCGTCTTTACTTGCAATAAAATCTTCGCAACCGGAATAGACTTCGAAATCATGTTCCCAGCCTTCCATATTGCCATCGACGTAATGGCTATACATGCAATCATCGAAAGCTTCACTGGAACCCATCAGGATTTCTATGCCCTTGGATAGTTTTTCAAGGGCATTCTCGCAAGCCATGCACTTGGCCTGGAATTCACGTTCGTTCTGCTTGGAACCCAGTTTGTAGAAATCACCCGAAATAGAATCCTTGGGGAACACCACCATCTCGGCACCGGCCTTCTTGGCACGAGCCACCACGGTTTTCATGTTCTTGAAATTTTCGTCCGGATTTCCGGGCACCACATTCATTTGCGCAATATAGATTTTCATAAAAAAAAATATAGCATTTCCAGCCGAAGCCGAAAATGCCATACAAAACTTTGAACACTACGAAACTCTATTCGTACTTGGCGGCCTTCCAAGTCGTGGGGAATACTGGCGGATGATCTTCGCCATCGTCCGGATAAACCGCACTATGTTCCATTTCAAAACCGGAGTCGGCCTTGAAGTTGGAAATAACGCCATAGACTCCCTGACACGTCACATCAAGGCATTCTTCGTTGGAAAGCGTCACAATGTCGCCCACCACGTTCCAGGAGCCTCCACGAACTTCCACCATGCCATTCTTGCCAAGCAGAGAATAAGTACCGTCCGCCTTGAATTCCAAGTCCCAGGAGATTTTGTTTTCGTCAACGGCGGTCCATGCACCGACCAAGTCGCTAGCCTTGAAGGATACCTTTTCCACATCCGATTTTTTGCAATCCATCTTCGTTCCAGAGAGTTCCATGGAATAGTCCGTATTCATGGTTCCAGTATAAAGAGCCTGGGCCGATTTCATGAAAGAGGACGTCATCAGCAGCAGTTTGCTATGCTGAATATCAACGTAACCGGAAATCCAGTTCACATTAGTTTCGTCCACATCGTAGAGCGCCATGAATAGACCGTCATAGAAGAAATAAGTCCTGGCAGTATCTCCGACGGTGCAACTCAGTTTCTTGTTCCAAAGGGTATCCGCATTGGAAATCACGTTTTCGTCGACCTTGACCTTCGCGGATTCCACATCGGCAAAATCCTTGCCATTGTCAGAGTACTGCAATTGTTCGCCATCGACAACGAAAGTCAGTTCAGTACCGGAAGAAATCATCTTCTGCAATTTTTCGACGGTTCCCTTTTCGTAGACGTAGGCAAGGGTCGCATTGTCTTCATCGATTTTCAACTTGCCGTCCTTGAAGTCTGCATGGGCGACGACCCAGGCGGAATCCTGGTTCGGGCCTGGGAGCCAGAACGTGAACAAGCCCTTCTTGGCACCCACGGAAAAACCGATGTCGGTTCCAAGGAATCCCTTGAGTACGGAATTCTTGTTAAAGTCCTCTAGAGTCGCAGCGCGAGTTCCGTCTTCTTCACTGGAAGAGGATTCATCATCGGCATCGGAAGAAGAACTTCCGCCTTTGCTGTCGCTGGACTTTTCGTCGCCGGAGCCTTCGGAACCTTCGCAATCAGGATCATCCTCGGCACAGCAGTCGGGGTCGTCTTCGGCGCAGCAGTCCGGATCGTCTTCGTCGCAATATTCGTCTGCGGATTCGCGATCAACGTTATCGGTAGATGTGCTGCCGTCATCACCACAGCCAAACAAAGAAAGAGATGCAGCTACACTCGCTGCGAGAAAAAACGAACGCTTCATATATATATCCTCTCCATTTTTTTAAGAATATACACCAATTTCACCAGAAAAGAGCCAAGTTTGTCCGTAAATTGCACAATTATATCGTTAAAATCACGTTAAATGGCACTTTTCGGGTCAAAATTCAAGTTTTTTTGAGAATCCTCGATAGAAGGGACGGCATCGTACAAAAACCCAGCCAAAGCCTGTTCCGCCGAAACACGGTTGCCGCCTATCCAATTCTTGAGTACGGCCAGGCGCTTGGAAATCCACCAAGGCAAGGGAATCATCAAATGTTTTTTGCGGGATTTTGCAAGAATACGTTTCGCCATCTCCGCCATGGTCATGACTTCGGACCCACCCAAAGCGAACGTTTTCCCGACCGCAGCGTCCGCAAGACCTGCCGAGGCGATTCCCTTGACCAGGTCCACACTGCGGACCGGACGTTTCTTGGCGAGTCCTCCGCCGGGCAAAAAATACACCGGGAATCGGGTCACGTAACGGGCGTACATGTTGAACTCCACGCCTCCACCATCGCCAATCACGAGAGTCGGGCGTACAATGGTCCAATCTAGGCCGGATTCCTTTACCGAAGCCTCCCCCGCAAGTTTGCTTTTGCCATAGGGGGTCAGCACAGGGTAGGTCACCGAAATACTGGAAACGTAAAGGAGTCTGCGAATACCCGCATCCTGGCAAGCAGAAACCACATTCCGTGTGCCGCCGGCATTGATGCGTTCAAACGCAAAAGGGTCCGTCGAAAGCAATATGGCCGCCAAGTGAAAAACAACATCCACGCAGTCAAAAGCACTGCGAATGGATTCGTAGGCGGTCACGTCGCCATAAAAAACTTCAACTGGAGAAGGAAGCGATTTAGCCAATGTATCGCCCGGGAGCGTAAGGACGCGCACACACATTCCGCGATCCAAAAGTTCCCGACACAGCGCCTTCCCTACGACGCCGGCACCACCCGTTATAAGCGCTCTCATTAAGATTCCAGCATATAACGTATGTCCTTGACTTGCCGTGCAAGGGCTTCATCCTTGTCCATTAAGGAAATCAAAGACTGAATGGCGGCGATTACAGTGGCATAATCGCGATTAAACATTTTACCCACTTCTTGCAAAGATTCCGTCGTGAGTTCACGGCAAAGGAACATGGCGACCTTACGCGGAAGCGAAGCGCCCTTGTCCTGGCGCTTGGACGCAAGCACCACGGGTTCTACGCGGAATGTGGCAGCAACAGTTTCACTGATGTTCTTGAGCGAAAGCGTGGCCCCGTCGTTCTGCGGGGAAACCAGCAATTGCTTGATGCAGTTCAAAGTCAGGTCCACACCGTTCAACGTGTGCATGGCTCCAAGCCAATTCAACACGCCCTCTATCAAGCGAACATTGGCTCGCGGAGGTATCGACAGGAATCGGCAAATTTCTTCGCGATCCTCCACAGCGAAAGGCAGTTTCTTGGACTTTTCCTGGATTAACTTCATTCGAGTATTGAGGTCCGGTTCTACGAGGCCAACGGCAACGCAGTTGTCCAAGTGCGAAAGCAAATTTGCAGAAAGCTGAGGAATCTTGGAATCGCGATTATACTGTTCTCCCGGCATCAGTTTCTTGAAAGAGGACGGATTGCGGTCGCACGAAAGAACCACCTGCTTTCCTTGGCTACGCAGAAGTTTCACCAAAATGGCGAGGCGTTCCTGGCTCTTTGCAGCCTTTTCCAGCAACTGGATGTCGTCTATCAGCAACACATCGCAGTCTACATAGCGAGCCTTGAACTGTTCCCTGATTTCTTGGAGGCGTTCCCATTCCCCGGCCTTGGAGGCTTCACCCATGGATACGCAATCGCGCAAGAAATCGTAGGCCTGGCGGTAAACGATTTTGAACTCGGGCCTTGTCGCCTGCAATTTTGCAGCCATGGCATGCAGCAGATGGGTCTTGCCCAATCCTGTCGCGCCATACACCAAAAGCGGATTCGACTTTTCACCGGGATGTTCTACAACATCTTCGCATGCACGAAGCGCCATGGCATTGCACTGCCCCTCGACAAATGTTTCAAAGGTGTAATTTGCGTACAGGCTCAACTTTTTGCGAACAACTTTCTTCGCCTGGGAGCGAACAACTTTGGGGGCGACATGAATTTCGACGGGCTTTTCAGGAGTCCGTTCAGAAGGAGTCAGCAAACGAACTTTGTAATCGACAAATTCCGAACCCAGAACCTGAGCAAAAGCCTTGCGAAGCAATTCACCATAATGGCTATTGAGCCAAGTCTCACGGAAAGTGTCGGGCACGGTGAGGCAAGCGTAACCATCAAAAAAGCCTTCGTAACCCACGGCATCCAATATGGCCAAGCCAAAATCGTTGCATTGCGAGCGGATACACTTCAGCACCGACTGCCAGGGCGACGAAACAACATCTAATAAAGAAACAATGTTTTCCACAATATTCCAAAAAAAAGAGAATAGGATCTATAAACTTGTTGGGGCTAAAAAACTAGGTAATCCCCCTCCCCACAAACACAGAATCATCCAATTTTTTTTTCGAATGTGCCAAAACAACTGAAAAACGTCAATTTTTTTCTATCCCCCGCTTTTTACCGTTTCTATCCGCGTAATACACATAGTTAATAACGCAGGAATCCATTATGAAACCCTATGGATTTCACAACATATCAACAGGAAAATTTTCAACAATCCCTTGACAAGGGACATATTGCACAAAAAAGCACTTTACCAGACAAAAAATGTCATTTTTTCACAAATTTCGCGATTTTTTCGAATAAAAACAATTGTAACTCGTTGATGGAATTGCAGTTGAATATGTTTATCGTAAGATTTTTCTATCAAAAATCACGAAATCACTATCCACATAGGAAACTTGCCAGCTGTCGGCCTGCTTCAAAGCGGTAATGAGCGTGTTCCAACGGGCATAATAGCGCAACGGAAGCAGAATACGGTCTATATTCAAAAGAGCGGCATCGTTAAAAAACAAATCAGGGGACTCGGCATACTGCAGATATCGTTCAAAGAATGCGGAAGTCTTCAAAATGAAGCGTCCATCAATGTAGACCGAATCGGAAGGATTCGAAAACGCCAAATAACCGCCGGCACGATCATCGTTAAAAAGTTTTCCTTCGTGCGGATTGGCTTTTGCCCACTCCGCCGCAGCGACAGGCACACGTTCCGACGAGACCATCGAAGCGTCATAGGCCACAAGACTTTTGCACCAAAAACCAAGCAAAGCGAATAGAACAGCGATGGCGCCAAGTTTAGGCAACCGCGGGATTACATCCATGGGAAACACGGCGACAAGCACAGGCAAAAAGAGAACGAAATTTCGTTCGGCCACAAGCGCCAAAACCGCTGTAGTCAAAAGCCAAATCGCCTGGCCCCTGTCTACACCTTTTTCGGGGCGAATCCAGAAAACAAGCGAAATAACGACAGCGGATAGCGAAAGTCCAAGCATCAAAACACTCTGGACAACATTCTCCCCCGCAAGCAGTAAAGAAACTGGACTTCTATTTTCGGCAATCTGGCTTGCAAAAATCGCTGCGGAATCCGAAAGTCCAAGCAAACGGTCCAATAAGCCAAAGGGATACATAAACAGACGCAGGCCTTCGCAATGTAAAAAAGGCATAGCCAAAAGCAAAGCCACAAAAGCAAAGCCACAAAAGCACGTTCGGCTACGCCAAAAAGAAATATCCCTTGTCCCGTGACTAACCAGCAAGAACACCGCATAAACCGGTCCAAGAACATACAGTCCCTGACACTTGCACCAAACCCATTGGCAAAGCAGTATGGCAAGTGAAGGCACTACAATTTTCCACCACGGCAAGTCTCGCGATTGCACATGTGACCAAAGCCATGGGAGAACATTCCAGTACACACCCAGGAAAAGCAGCGTAAAAAGCACCGGGCGCATTTCGAACTGGAATCGGAAAACGAACAGCAAGAGAATCGCCGCAAGAATTCCGCCCACAGACATGTCTTGTCCAAAGCGTCGACGCCGCGGCCATAAGAAAAGCGCAAACACGCACATCCACAAAAATGACTTCAAGGCCACTAGCAAAGGGACTCCGCCAAGGCTGTAGACCCCGAAGACAGAATGCTGGAAAAATTCATGAACGTTCACCACGGGCGACCGCACAGGGGTCCACGTCGTCACCCATTCCCTGGCGCAAGCCAAGTGCCACCAAATGTCGGTATCCGTCAGCGGAAAAATCGCAAACAGCAAAACCGATACAAGCAATATGACACGACTCGGCAAAGCCATCTATTCCAGCGTCTTTAAAAGGGAATCTACTCTGTGTGAAAGTTGCCTTGCGCCCAAATAACTCAAATGATCGAAATCGTAGGCCATTTCATCGGTGTAATCGTGATTGCCCCACTTATTTTCGTCCATAAGAATCACATCCAGCTCAGAAGTCACGCGATCAATGATTTTCTTGGCCACTGAACGCATGGGGCCATAGGCTCCGAAAGTGCCCGTTTTCTTGTACGCCGGGTGTCTTGGATAAATCAGGGCAATAACCTTTATTCCGGCTTCATTTGCGCCTTCTACGATTTCGGCATACGTACTGAAACTGATTTCCACGATGGAATCCATTTGTATGGAGTAAACGGAATCGGCGAGCAATTCCGCCGAACCCCAGGATTTCGACGGGAACATGAAATCTTCATCATAAGGAAGCGCCTCTTTATTCACATATGTCGGAGCATCCTCTACAGCCTCGATAAAACCATCGGGAACTCCATTTTTCCAGAAGCCATGATGGGCATCGTACTGATACCCCACATTAGCGACATACGTAGGAATCCAATGCTCACCAGCAGATCTAAAGAACATGTCGGGCGCCAATTCCATTACAAGATACTTTATGTTGGGCGAATGAATCAGCAAATAGTTCAAGAACAAATAGCGCGCGTCATACATGTCGGCACCGGGATATGCCATATTCAGAACATTCCAATCCGGCATTTCCTTGTAGTTAATTGCGTACATCGTTCTGGAACTTCCCATGGCAACGACATTGACAGAATCCTTTTTATGCCAAAAATCGTCCATTCTCTCTCGCAAAACGAACATGTAGTCTTCGCCGTTCTGATTGTAGTAAATGCCAGCACTGTCCAGATCCAACAAGACATCAATCTCGGTTCCCGTGACATTTTTACTCCACATGGCAGGGTGCCATAGTTCATCGCCACTCGCGAGTTCCAAAACGAGTTCCGTTTCGGGGTCAATGTAGACAATTTTTTTATGCGATCCATCCATATTCGTCAATGTCGCAACAATGCCCTTCGTAGCCCATTCACTATGGTCGAATGCGTATCCGGACGGTGCAGCAATACTCTTTACGAGTTTTCCCGTACTATCGGCAATAAGCAACCTTTCATGAACGTCGTATTCGGAGCCGTCGAAATCACGCCCGGTCTTCCCGCCAAAATCCAGAAACAGAGTCTGCTTGAATCCATCTTTGGAAAGACTTGCGTTACAAGCCTGTTCGCCGTTGTACCACACTGTATCACGGCCGCCATCGATTAGCGTTTCGCCCTGATTGGCTATTTTCGTTCGGAGCAGACGCGCACCCGTTACCGCCAGGCGATTGTCAGCACTGATTCCGCCATGATATGCACCATCGAACAGTTTTTCGGGCGTACCGAACTTGCCTTCCATAAACGGGACTTGCCACGTTGACTGCTTTTTGAAAGACGACTCATCGCTATTGTTGCCGGTTCCGGTCACATAAACAATTACAGTATCGCCATTTTCAAGCACGCGCCATCGCGGAATGGCAGCAGACTCCACATTCAACTTCACCAAGTTGGCTCCCTTGGCATTCAAATCACGCACATAAACAGAGGACTTGCCATCAATTCCTTCAAGTCCCGTACAGAACGCAACATGCCTTCCGTCCGGCGAAATGTCCGGATGATAGGAATCCAAGGTATCTAAAATCTCGGTAACCGTTGGCGACGCACTGACAAAATCCACATAGGCCAAATTTCCCGAGACATCGTTTCGGAAAACCAGTTTTGTCTTGTATGTTCCCGTATGAGAACGAACATCTGCAGATTTTGCAAGAATCCTGATAAAACTGGTCTGCGCCGCCCCGCTACGGTCCATCCATGTCGGATTTTCAATGGCACCAAAAGCCAGTCTGAACCCAACATATTCAGCCCTCGTTGACGAAGAAACCATATAGACATCGCCTCGGGAATAGTAATTCATCGCATCGGGGGATGTTCCGTAATACCCGCCCTTTACGACTCGTTCACCAATACCGCCACCATCCGGAGCGCCTGCAAAATCCGTCAATGTCGTATCCTGGAAAATTCCAAGCCAGTCATTGACCCACTCCATGGCATTCCCCGCCATATCGCAAATCCCGACTCCATTAACAGGCAAGGAACACACCTCGTGAAGCATATGTCCCGAGCTCATGCTGTTCCATCCCTTTTTGACACTCCAGCCCTGAGTCGCAGTCAAGACCCACTCCGCTTCCGTTGGCAAACGATATGCATTCACTTCTGGATGGAACGCGTAGTTTTCAAGATTCGTGCAATGCCCTGCTGTGTTAAATGTGGCCTTGTCGTATGTATACGCCGTATCGAAATTTTCCTTTTTGCTGCGGGAGTTGGCAATCAGCACTGCATCGAAGAACGTTACATTCGTCATAGGATACTTGGAGTTTTCGCACTTCTGTGGACGTTTTGTAAGAGCATTGTATTCGCTGCACGTGACTTCGGTACGGCCAATGGAAAAATCATACGAGAACCGGACGGTCATCATCGGACGTTCATTGGATTTCGCCATTTCGCCATCAATGCCAAGATAAGTCTGCGCCCCCTTGGAATGAATTCGAACCATGCCTTTTAGGGAATCGCTTTCACTTTCCAGGTAATTTCCATCGGGTTCTTCCCAGTCGTCCGAAAAGAAATCCGAACAGCCCAAATACGCAAGCGAGCAAACGCCAAGCAAAGCAAGAACAAGTATTTTAGCAAGAGTACGTCCCATCAATGCTCCCGCTCAAGTTTTTTCAACAAGGAATCCATGCGAGCCGTAAATTGGGTTCCACCCTTTATACTCAAGTGATCCTGGTTTTGCGCCATTTCATCGGTATAGTCGTGATCACCCATTTTATTTTCATCCATCAGGACAAAATTGTCGTACGTGTCGCCCAGATTCTTAATTCTTTCAAGAATCGCCCCCGCTTCGCTTCTTCGAATTCCATATCGGCCAAAGGAGCCTGTATTCCTGTACGCCGGGCTTTGCGGGAAGATGACGCCCACCACAACGACATTATGTTTCTTCGCCATTTTCAGGATATTTTCAAGGTGGCCCAGAGCGTTCTCGAAGTATTCCTTCTTGTAATCCATCCAATTGCTATCGTTATTTACAAGATCCGAAGTTCCCCATCCGTTGCCATTATCGGCATAAAAGCCGCGCTGCGATGTAAGCCAGCGTTTGTAGTCGCTGTTCCCCGGAGCTTCAATGACCGCATCATCCATTCCCTCCGGCGTTCCATTTTTCCAAAAATCATGGTTTTCATCGTAGACAAACCCAGGGTACCTGCGGTATTCCGTATAAAAGAAATTTTCACTTTCGCTTTCATCGGCCTTGTACCACATGTCGATATCCAATGACACCAGAAGATACTTAAGATTCTTCACCTGGTGCATCACATAATTTTTATACAGGTATTCCGAGACATACATGCTATTGGGAACGTTGGACATGTTGATTGCAAAAAATTCAGGACTCAGCAGAAGCGGATTGAAACCGCCAAGCATTCTCGAGGAGCCTAGAGACACTACGTTGGCTTCCTCGTTGTAATTCCACAACAATTCCAATTTGTAGCGAAGGAAGATGGCGCCCTCTCCACCCGTTTCGTCGAAATACACACCAGCGCTGTCCAGGTCAAGATGTGTTCCACCCGCATTGGAAACCTTTTGTTTTCTCCATAGGCACGGATGCCAAACTTCATCACCTTCCACAAGCACAACGATGCTTGAATCCCGAATATTCAGAGCGACGATTTTCGTGTGTGCGCCATTTACGTTGGCAAGAGTCGCCACGGCAACTCCTCCCATGGAATCCTGAACATTCAAGGCCCATTCACTGTGGTCGAAGGTATAGCCTGCCGGTGCGGCGATGCTTTGCTGTAAAGTCCCCGTACTATCCACAATCAAAAGGCGTTCGTGGGTATCATAAGACTCGCCGACAAATTCACGGCCGGTCTTTCCACCAAAATCCAAAAACAAGGTCCGTTTAGTGCCATCGTTCGCAAGACTTGCATTGCAAGCCTGTTCTCCTCCATACCACACGGAATCCTTTGCAGAACTCATCAACGTTTCTGCAGAATCCGCAACACGGGCGCGAAGCAGGCGCGCTCCCGTTACAGCCAAGCGATTGTCGATACTGACACCTCCATGGAAGTTTCCGTCAAACAACTTTTTCGGCTTACCGAATTTGCCGCCCATAAACGAAACCTGCCATGTAGACTGCTTTTGAAAATCCGACTGTTCCTTGTTGTTCACGGCACTCGTCACGTAGACAATCACCGTGTCTCCATTTTCCAAGACCCTCCAGCGAGGAATGGCCGCAGATTCCACATTCAAGCGAACCAGATTCGTACCTGTCGAATTCAAGTCACGGACATAGACCGACGACTTGCCATCCACACCCTCTAACCCAGTACAAAACGCAACCAGTTTTCCATCGGGAGAAATATCCGGGTGATAGGCATCCAAACTGTCGGAGATTTCATCGTAAGCAAGCATACCCGAGGAATAGTCCACAAGAACAAGATTGCCCGTAAGATCATTGCGGAAAACCAGTTTTGATTTATAGGAGCCCGTAAGAGAGCGAATCTTGTCGGAACCGGAAAGAACCCGAAGCAGCGATTCCGAAGCCATCCCCGAAGAATTCATCCACACGGCATTGGGAATGCTTCCATAGGCCAAACGAAAACCGACATAATTAGCCCGCGTTGTCGCCGTCACCGTATAGACATCTCCGCGACTTACCCAGTTCATGGCATGCGGTTCGTTGCGGAAACTGCCCCCCTTCACCACGCATTCGCCAATGGAACCGCCATCTGTCGCCCCGACAAAATTTTCTACAACAGTATCCCGAAGCATTCCCATCCAGTCGTTCACCCATTCCATGACGTTACCCGCCATATCGCACACGCCCACAGCATTGGCAGGGACTGAACAGACTTCGTGAGGTTCGTAATTGGAATTGGAAGCATTCCACGTGAATTGGGTTTGCCAGCCCTGATTTGCAACCAAAATCCACTCGGCCTCCGTTGGCAACCGGAAGCCATTGCTTTCCGGATGAAAACCGAAACTTTCCACACCAACACTATGTCCATTATCGTCGTAGGTCACTTGCAGATAGGTATAGGCCGTATCCCTTTTTGCCAATTTGCTTTTAGCGTTTGCAAAAAGAATCGCATCAAAGAAAGAAACGTTTGTCACCGGAATGTCGCCATCGCACTCGGCCCACAGCGGAAGATTCGCACGCTTCGTCACGTCATTGAATTCGCCACAAGTGATTTCATGGTCCCCTATAGAAAAATCGTAGGAAAAATCCACCCTCATTTGCGGACGTTCATTAGCCTTGTAGGCAACGTCGTCACTTCCCAGCTTTACGGACTTGCCGTTCGAATACACTTTTACAAAGCCAGGAATATCGACAGAGTAATCTACGCCATTGATGTCGGGAACGACAATGGAATCCGCCATACTGGAATCATCAGAACAGCTACAAAGCAAAGCAACCAGAATCAAAAAACAAAAACGCCATTTTTTCATAGGGAATCCAATAATTTTACAAACCTCTTCGTCATTTGCTCTGCACCAATGGAACTCAGATGATCGCGATTTCTCGCCATTTCATCGGTATAGTCATGATTACCCATTTTATTTTCATCCATTAAATGAAAATACAAATTTTGCTTTGCAAAATTCCTCAGTTCATCCAATTTTTCCTTGGCGACGGAACGTTGCAAGGCGTACAAGCCAAAACTTCCGGTTTTCCTGTACGTTGGAGACTGCGGGAATACAATTCCTATCAAGTGGATTTTTCGAGCAGCGCAGGTGTCGGCCAGAGCCTTGATTTTTTCGATATTATGATCTAGATACTGACGTTCCCGGGCATCAAACACCGTATCAGCCAGTATGTCGGCACCAAGACAATCCCACGATGCCGATTCCGAGAATGCATTTCCTCTGTCGCTATAGAGATTCTCTACGCCCGCGGGAATCGGGAATCTTTCGACCATCGAAATAAAGCCTGTCGGAAGGCCATCCTGCCAAAAATTGTGGTTTGCATCAAAAGCATAGCCTGGTCCGGACTTCACGATGCGGTACAGGAACTTGTTGTGTCCACGCCAATCATCCAAATCTACAGAAAATGCTATTGCCTTTATTTTGCCAGCATGCTTAAGACAATAATTTTTTATAAAATAAAAGTCCCTGTCCAAATCGATTCCTTCTACGGCAAAATTGAGCATATTCCTCTCTGGATACAAGTCGGGATTCACCCCTAGTTCCATTCTGGAACTCCCCGCCAGGAACACCTCTGTATACGGAAGCCTTTTCCAGAACCGTTCCATCTTTAAACGGAAACGCACCTGCTGATCATCAAAGCCTGCACTCAAATAGGCCCCGGCACTATCCAGATCAATAACGGAATCTTCACCGTGAGCATCCGACCTAGGATAACGCCACAGGCACGGATGCCAAAGTTCTTCGCCATCGATAAGATCCACGATGCTTGAATCCCGCAAATTCACGGCCACGATTTTTGAATGCGAGCCATTTGCATTCACTAGTGTTGCAACGGCAAGCCCACCGGCAGAATCCAGTACATTCAATGCCCATTCGCTATGGTCAAACGAAAAGCCCGCGGGAGCAGCAACACTTTGCACAAGGGAGCCCAAACTGTCAATCACCAAAAGCCTTTCGTGGACATCGTAAGATTTTCCAACAAATTTCTGTCCGACAGAGCCTCCAAAATCCAGAAACAACGTACGCTTGCTACCATCATTTGCCAAACTTGCATTGCAAGCCTGTTCTCCTTCGTACCATATGGCATCATGGGCACTTTCGGTAATCGTCGAAGCAGAATCCGCAACCCGTGCGCGAAGAAGTCGAGATCCGGAAACGGCAAGCCGATTATCCGCACTAACGCCACCATGGTACGACCCGTCAAACAATTTTTTTGGCGAACCGAAATTTCCATCTTTGAATACAACCTGCCATGTCGATTGCTTTTTGAAATTGGAATTTTCGCTATTATTGCCAGCCCCTGTCACATAGACAATCACCGTATCACCATTGTCAAGGACTCGCCAGCGGGGAATCGTCGCCGATTCCACATTCAGCCGAACCAAGTTGGAACCCTCTGTGTTCAAGTCACGAACGTAGATACTGGATTTTCCGTCTATGCCTTCAAGTCCTGTACAAAACGCCACCCTCTTTCCATCGGGAGAAATGTCCGGATGGTATACATCCAGGGTATCTGCAATTTCCACATAAACAAGGAAACCGGAAATATAATCGACAAATACCAAATTTCCCGTAAGATCATTCCGGAAGGCAAGTTTTGTATTATACGTTCCTGTAAGAGAAAATAGTTTATCAGAACCGGCAGAAATTTTCAAAATGGAGTTTGAAGACATTCCAAGCGAATTCATCCATACGGCATCGGGAATGCTACCATACGCAAGACGGAATCCTACATAGTTTGCGCGAGTCGCCGACGTTACAGAATAGACATCCCCTCGACTCACCATATTTATTGAAGACGCCTTGTTGCGGAAACTTCCTCCCTTCACGACACGTTCACCGATAGCCCCGCCATCCGGGGATCCGACATAATTCGTGAGTACGGTGTCGCGGAAATTTCCAAGCCAGTCATTGACCCATTCCATCGCATTGCCGGCCATGTCGCAAATGCCGACTTTACTGGGCGGCATAGAACAAGCCTCATGAAGTTTGTATTCAGAATTTTCGGCAGTCCATGCAAACCTGGTTTGCCAATCAAGACTCGCCACCAAATTCCATTCGGCCTCCGTTGGCAACCTGAAGCCATTGCTTTGGGGGATAAAGTTCAGGCCCTCAATGTTCTGGACATGATTATCTCCGTTGAAAGACACACTTGAGTAACTATACGCGGTATCTCTTTCCGCAAGTTTACTTTTAGCATTGGCGAAAAGCACGGCTTCAAAATACGAGACATCCGTCACTGGGAAATCACCATCACAATCGGCATTGAGCGGCAGGTCGGTTTTGCGGAGTATACCATTGTATTCATCGCAGGTCACCTCATGATTGCCCATGGAGAAATCATACGTAAAGTTCACTTTCATCCGCGGGCGTTCACTTGACTTGAATTCCTCGGCATTCGTTCCCAAGTACGTATGGGAACCTGCAGAATATATGCGGATAAATCCAGGCTGGAAATCCCTGTCGAAATCCACCGAAATGATTTCAGGCACCAACAGAGTATCCGACATTTCGGAATCATCGGTACAGGCTATCAAAAGGGCTACACAAAGTCCTGTAAAAAAGAGTCTGCAACCGTTAAAAAACGCCATAGACTCAATATAGAAAAATGGCCGTTTTCCTTACGGCAAACGACTCTTGGCCACTTCCTGATTTACTCGAATTCCAGGATATTCGGCAAAGAATTCCTCGGCCATGCGGTACCAGGTCAGCGCCCTGGGCGGATCCTTTTCCAAATACAGATTGCCGATATCGAACGCCGCCAATCCCATGAACTGCTGCACTTGCAAAGGCTTGAATTCCAGGCCGGTCCAAGTGCCCCTTTTGTACTTTTCGCGATATTCTTCATCGGTATACGAAAAGCCTCGCCGATTGGGTTCCATGTTTACACTGCCATAGCGCAAAAAAACATGGCCCGGTAACAAGATGGTTTCTAGAGGCAAGCCACGCGCCTCGGCGACCATCATGGCCACCCAGGCAAGTCCCATGCATCCGGATTTTTTCGATGACAAAACCTGCAGCGGCAAAATCGATTCCTTTTGCACGGCGGCATCGCCCGCCCCGGCAAATTCGATATTCCAAAACAGCCAAAGCAGATTTTTCAGGGACTGCAATGTATCACGGGATGCCGAGACAGAACTGTCAAAATACGCAAGCCCCGCATTCCATTCCATAAGCGAGTCTACACAGCCCAGATTCCGTTCTTCAAAAGCGCAGGCCATTTTGCGGTAACTCATGGATTCATCACGGCCGCTCCACAACACAAGAGTCGCCGCTACTGCAAGTACCGCGATAAAAACGGGCCAAAAAAAACGGGACATGTTTATCTCAATTTATCCCATTCCATGGGAGACTGCCAAAAATCGCGGGCCGTCATCATATAAATGACAAGACGCTTGGCAGCCAAGTCCTTTTGCATTTTCATCATACGGCTACGAACGCCGGGACCACCGCCCCAACTCGTCGCCACTTGAACATCCAACCCAGTCGCATAGGCCAAAAGCGACCCCGGACCGCCACTCTTCTGGTCCACGGATTCAAATACACCCGTGAAGGAATCTCCCATCAGAAGAATCGGGGCGTTTTTGCCACCCTTGTAAGCCTGTTCGCCCTTGTAAATCTTCATTCCGGCAAGCGTATCGGCGGCATACTTGGATTTTTCGGAATCGGGCAAATGCGCCACCAAATCACCTTCGCGAAGGACCACGGTATCGCGCATAGCAAGGCTTCCCGGCTGCGCCCCGGATTCAGCATACCAACTATACTGCGTCACGCGTGTGGCCAACTGTTCCATGGCGGCGAGCATTCCCGGCAAAGCCCAGTGCGTATCGTATCGCTGGAAACTGTAGCGGGGTGGTTCGTCGGCGGAACGGGCAGCCATCAATGCCGGATACAAATCCAGGACATCGATACCTGCAGCAAGCATTTCCCTCACGAATTCACGACCATTCACATTCACGCACAAATCGGCGGGAGTACCTTCAACCAGTTTATCGGCGTAGATTTCCTCTTTCACAGGAATGGGCACAACCAGCAACTGAATATTCATGGAATCCAGGTACTGCTTGAGTTCCACCATGCGCGGAAGCGGATTGTGAAGACTGTCCTGGCCACTGATTTTGTCAGCCACGAGGTAATTGGCGTTTCGACGGAACCACAGCATTCCGTTATTTTCCCAAGCATTCTGCTCCTTGGGAAGACTCGCCAGTTTTTTAGCAAGCGCATCACGGAACTTTTGCGTACCCTCGTTTGCGGGGCAACTATTTTCCATGGCGGCCAAGGTCTCTGTTCGGAACAGAGAATTCGTATCCAGCGTCCTATCAACAGGAATCACCTCACCTGCTGCCATCAGGGAATCGGCCTTGCGCTTAGCATAAAGATCTTCATCGGTCATTCGGAAGGCGGGAACTTCAAAGGCTATCCACATCGGAGTTCCCATCGGATTTCCGCGCATCACGGCAAAAGGCCTGTTGCGACCATCGACCCAAATATCTCCAGGGACATGCTGTTCCAAATCGGTATTCAAAGTCGGGTACCAGTACGACGACAACGTGCGCATCCAATTCATGGTCTCTTCGGAATTCATTTCCGCCGTCAGGTAGTAATTGAGAATCTCCATGGTTTCGCCACCCGAAGCAAGTTTCAACTTGCCATAGAACGGAGCCCTGTCCGTCCACGAAGCAGGCGTCACCTCGACCCACCATTCCACCTTGCCGGCATTTTCACCCGAACCGGCAACGCCCCAAAGGCGAGTCACCGTTTGGAACGCACGGAAAACATCCGGTTCATCCCATTTGACAGCTTCAATGCTGTTTATGAGAACCGAAAGGGAATCCACCCCAGTTTGCGCATAAAGAATCTTGGAGAACGGTTCCCAGGCAATCGGCGCCACTTCGGACAAAAAGACAGGTTCAAACGTCGTTACAGAATCCAGCATAGGAAACGGATACTTTTCAGGAAGAACAGCACCCATGGTTCCCTTGTAGTTTTCAGGCTTTTCCTTTTTCCCTGCCAAACGAATGGGATTATTGCAATAGGCGGCAAAGTCCAAGGCGGCCATTGTCGGTTTTCCAACAACGCGAACCTGTTTGTCATCATCTAAAATTCTGGTTTCGAACTTGGTGACGGCGTTAGCAATGGGCTTGGGCACCGCGGGCGATTGAACCGTTGGCTCAGACAACGGTGCGTCGGCAGGAGTCCCTTTGTTGGAGGAAGCGCAAGCCGAAAGTCCCATCAGCGAAACTGCTGTGATTCCGGCGAAAACGATAATAGCGGAGGAAATATTCTTATTCACAAAGACGAATATACTAAAAATCAACGTAGTCCGCCCTTACCGCACTCATAAAACCCCTTTCAGCAGACATTCAAAGCCCCTACCGAGAGGTTTTTCTAAATTTAGTGCACAATAATAGGAGCCAAAATGTCAAGCGAAGGCGAACACAACAAATGGATAGCCCTAGCCCTTTGCATTCTGCTAGGGTATCTAGGCATACACCGTTTTTACGAGCACAAAATTTGGACAGGAATTCTGTGGCTTTGCACTGGAGGCCTTTGCGGAGTGGGCGTCATCATTGACGCCATTCTCATTGTCATGAAACCAGAAAAATATTAATCGACTACCGCCATGAAGCATTTATTTGTAATAGCCACCGGAAGCGCCGGAAAAATCAGGGATTTCGCCCACATTCTGGGCACGGACCACTACGAATTCAAGACTCTCAAGGACATCGGCTTCGACGAAGAAATCGTGGAAGACGGAAAATCCTTCGCCGAAAACGCCATTATCAAATCGAGCGTAACCGCCCGCTGGCTTGCCAAGCGCGGCATGGAAGCGACAGTCCTCGCCGACGACTCCGGCCTGGAAGTTTTCGCATTGAACGGCGAACCGGGAATCTACAGCGCCCGCTACAGCGGCGTGCACGGTGCGGACCTGGACAACAACAACCTGCTCATGAAAAATCTGGAAGGCGTCAACGACCGCAAGGCGCGCTATTTCTGCGCACTTTCGTACCAGACGGTCACTAGGCGCAGCGCGACAGCCGACGCTCCTGCGAACGTCGCAGCAAGCGCAAACGCCGACGCCTCCGCGAACGGGGACGTCGTCGGAGACTTCGTCATAAGCGAGCCCAAGATTTTCGAAGGCGAATGCCGTGGCGAAATCAACCACGCGCCCGTCGGCGACATGGGATTCGGCTACGACCCGCTTTTCGTGCCCGACGGCGAAACGCGCACCTTCGCGCAAATGGAACTGGAAGAGAAAAAAGCCATCAGCCACCGCGGAAACGCCATCCGTGCATTGAAAAAGGCTCTCGGCAAATAGCCGCGAGCCCGAGATCCAAGGAAACGCCATGTTCAAGATTCTGTTCGCTCCGCTGCAAGGCTATACGACAAAAGCCTACCGCGACGTGCACGCAGAATTCGCAGGCGGAATCGACGCCTACTACGCGCCATTCCTGCGAGTCGAAAACGGAATCCCGCGCGCCAAGGATTTGCGGGATTTGGAGAACAGCGAAAACCTCGCGAAAACCGTACCGCAAATTATCGCGAACGGCGTCGAAGAATTCCGCATTCTCGCAAACGCCCTGCAACAGCGGGGTTTTGAAGAAATCGACTTCAACATGGGATGTCCGTTCCCCATGCAAGTGAATCACCACCGCGGCGCAGGACTCCTAAACGACGCAAATACAGTCGCCGCCATCATGGAAGAAATCGCCAAACTCAGTTCCGCATGCGGCAAGGGCGGCGACCAGGGAAAATCCCCCGTCAAATTTTCCGTAAAAATGCGGCTCGGCGAAAACAACGCAAGCGAAGCGTTCGCCCTCCTTCCCATTCTGAACGAAGCGCCCCTCGCCCACATCACGCTGCACCCGCGACTCGGGAAGCAACAGTACAAGGGCGCACTAGACTTCGAAGCATTCGAACGCTTTTACGCAGAATGCAAGCATCCGCTGTACCTGAACGGCGACATCGCCACTGTCGAACGCATCCGCGAACTGGAATCCAAATACCCGAAACTCGCAGGCATCATGATCGGACGCGGGCTCCTGGCAAATCCGGCGCTCGCCACCGAATACAAGTCCGGCAGAATTTGGAGCGAAAACGAAAGACGCACGCTCGTTCTTAAAATGCACACGGCACTGATGGAATTCGCATGCCGCACATACCAGGGCGACAGCCAGATTCTTTCGCATCTGCAGAGTTTCTGGGAATACCAGGAATCTAGCGTCCCCAAGAAAATTTTCAAGAAAATCCGCAAAGCGGGAAACATCGAAGAATACCATGCGGCCGTAAAGTTGCTCGACGAAAGCCTATGCACACAGGCGGCAGGCGTTTCGCCAAATTCGCACAACCTGGACGGAGACAATCGATGAACAGCGTGTACATCGAAATCACCGACGTCTGCAATCTCCGCTGCAGTTTCTGCCCCTGCGGGAAAGACGCGCATTCCAAAGCCAGCGAAACAGCCTCACGCACGTTCATGCCCTCGGAGCTATTTGAAAAATGCCTCGCGGGCGCTGTAGAAATCGGCGCGGGCAACGTATTTTTCCACGTCCTCGGCGAGCCCACGCTGCATCCGGGATTCGGCCTGTACCTCAAAAAAGTCGAATCAACGCCGCTCAAGGTGACGCTCACGACAAATGGTACAACCATCGCCCGCACAGGCCGGAGCATTTTCGCAAGTAGCGCCGTGCGCCAGGTGAATTTTTCAACGCACGCCTACGCGGAACTGGCCCGCGAAACCGCAGAATCCCATTTGCAGAACGTCCTCGACTTTTGCCAGATGGCGCAAGCTCTGCGACCCGACCTTTACATCAATTTGCGCCTATGGAATGTCGGAGCCGAAGAAGCCGCACGCTGGAACAACTACATGCTCGCCCGCGTCAACGAAACCTTCGGCACGGAAGTCGCTCCCGGGCACTTTTGCAGCCGCCACAAAAGTTTCAATGTGACCGGAAGGCTCTACCTCCACGAAGACTCGCGCTTCGAATGGCCTGGTTTAGACGAGAGAAATTCTGCATCTAGCATCGAAGCCGTCAAAGGCACATGCCATGCGCTCGATACGCATGTCGCGATTCTCCACGACGGGCGCGTTGTCGCCTGCTGCCTGGACCATAGCGGACAAATTACGCTAGGAAAAATTCAGGAGCAAAGCCTTGCGGAAATTCTCGAGAGTCCATTCGCCACGCAAATCCGCGAAGGCTTCGCAAAGCATGAACTGCGCCACCCGTTCTGCCAATCCTGTACCTACTGCCGTCGATTCAAGTAGGCAAGCGGGCAACTTTCAGCATATCGTCCATTCCAGCAGGGCACACCCCATCGCCTTAAAATGCCGCTCCTTACATTTCTAACCAATTTCAAGCACAAAAAAAACGCCCCTCGCGGAGCGTTTTTTTAAGTTCTCGAAAACTTATTAGTTGCAGGAACCCTTCGGGCCGACCTTGTAGATGGCAAAGGAACCCGGAGCCCCGTCTTCGCCATTTTCATCACCCTGAATCTTGAACTTGAGGGAAGAAAGAATCTTGGCAGATGCTGCACCGGCAACAACAGTTTTTGCCCAATCAGGAGGAGCGAACTGAGCCCAACCAATATCGACGACCTTCTTGGCAGAAGAAGCCGGCAACAGATAGAAAGCGTTTGCACCACCATCAATAGCCTTTTCCTTAGCCGCAGTCAAACCAAGTTCCAGGTGGATATCTGCAGTAGAGGTGTATTCCACGCAAACACCAAGCAAAGCGGAAGCGTCGCCGGCATAGGTATTATCCGCACCGAAGCCGAATGCGAAGCCGACAAACGGTTGCCATTCATTGGTTCCCACAATCAGGGTATAAGAACCGCAAATACCACCGCAGGCTTCAATCACAGGGGTCATATCGCCACCGGCACCGGGTTCAGCATCCCAAACGATTTCAGAAGAACCGCCGTTATTGCTATCGTCATAACTGTACCACCAGCCACCTTTCTGGTTTCCCACCGGCACGTGCGGATCACCGAGAGAGGCGTCCCACAATTCCAACTTAATGGTACCATCGTCAACCACAGCCGCACTGGACTTCGGAGTCACAGCCGCACTGGACTTCGGAACTACAACAGCAGAACTGGAAACTGGCGCAACAGCGACGCTGCTGCTGGACACAACAGGCGCGACACCAGTACTAGACAAGCCTCCAATTGTGCCCATGCTGGACATGCCGACCATAGCGTCAGACGATGCCGGCTGCTGACTTTGCTGCTGCATCTGATTAATAACATTCTGCAGGGAATCGGCACGCATCTGGTCGATAATCTTCTGCAGGGAATCTGCTGCACTATTGCCATTGTTGGCTGCAGCGTTGTTATTGCCATTGGCATTTGCCCAACTATCGGCGGCGGAAGCCGGATCGCTGGATTCGTTACAAGCCACCAGGGCGCATACCGCTAGTAGACCGAACAGTTTTTTCATAAGTTACCTCTGTTGTTAAATTCCTTAATCCACCGGCACTAAATATACATTTATATCATCCAAAAGTTTTATCTCAAAATTGCACGCCGGTGAAATTTCAAAAAAACGTGATAAAACTCAACGACTTAACTATATTTCGCCTCTTTGTAAAATTTTATTTAGATTCCATTTTTGATTGCAAGGATTCAATACGTCGTTCCAGCATGGCTTCCACCTCGGGCAGCAACTTGTCCTTGACCTTATCGAGGTAGAGGCACTGCAACTGGATCATACGGTCGCGATGCCTTCCCGCATGTTCCTGGATCCAATGGCTCACGGCGGCCTGGCGATCCTGCATCTTTTCGTGGATGCTCTGCTGAATGAAGGTGCGCTGCACTTCCATATAGCGCTGCATGTTGAACGGCATGCGATATGTACGAATAAATTGCTTAAGCATCACCAGGAGCGAAAGCCCTTCAGTCGTATGCTCCTGAACAAACTTTTTCAACTCTTCAAGATGATCCTTGAAGAACGGCAAAATAGCCTTATCATCTATTTGATAAAGCTCTAATTCATCCTGTTTCTTAGTCGCCTCGTCGACAGCCATGCCACAAATTTATGTTTTGCGCTAAATGTTCGCAGTGTTTTTTCTCACAAAAAACGCAAATTTGACCTCTTCTGTGTTTTTCAGCACGTCACTTTGCAAAAAAACTCGGCCTTCGGTCCCGGGATTGAGTCGGTCCACGGCAGCACCCCTGAAATCCCGGAGTTCCGTCAATTGGCAAGGGTACATTCCACCAGGAGTCATAAGTTCCAGGGAATCATCCATGGTAAACGGATTCTTCACATTCACGCGGAAGGCTCCGGTGGATTCCTCGTACTCAAGCACCTGGGCACACACGCAACCGCCCTCAGCGGCCACATGTGTACTTTCGTAATTCTGCGGGAGGGGGCCTCGCAAAAAGCCCGGCATAAAACCTCGACCATCTACAAAGGTTATCGCCCTACGGGATTCCTCCGGTACCGGTTGCCCCTCGTTTGCGGCATCTATCGCCATTCGATACGCGCGAACCACTTGGCTCAAGTAATAGACGGAACGGGTGCGTCCCTCTATCTTGAAGGAGTCCAGACCGCCCTGCACCAGTTCGGGAACCACGTCCAGGGCGCAAAGGTCCCGGCTGCTCATGAAGTAGGTTCCCCAGGTATCTTCGTCCAGGGCCACAGGATCCAGTTCGGGGCGATCCGTGCGCTGCAGAGAAAAACGACCTTCGTGTTCACGGTAATTTTCGCACTGGGGGCCTTCGTTCGCATACAGGCGGTAAGGCATCCGGCAACTATTGTCGCAAGCGCCCTGGTTGGCATCGCGATGCGTCACCCAGTTACTCAGCATGCAACGACCCGACATGGCCATGCAGACTGCGCCATGGACGAACACCTCCAGTTCGAGGTCCGGAATACGTTCCTTTATTTCCAAAATTTCCGACAAGCGAAGTTCACGACTCAAAATAATGCGGCGTACACCCAAATCATGCCAAAACTGAGCCGTCAGGTAATTCGTGGTATTGGCCTGCACGGACAAATGAACTTCGACTTCAGGAAATTCCTTGCGAAGCCAGCCCACGAAACCGGGATCCGCAACAATCAGGGCATCGGGTTTCAACGCTAATGCAGCCGAAAGAGCCCTTTGGAAAGGTTCCACCTTCACATTGCGAGCAATTACATTGCTTGTCAGGTAAAACTTTTTGCCATGTTCATGGGCGTAGGCGATACCATTCGCCAAGTCGTCCAGATTCTTGAACCCGTTTTCGCGAGAACGGAGCGAAAAAGCCGGCTGCCCGGCATAAACGGCATCGGCGCCATAGGCGAAGGCGTACTTCATCCGGACAAGGTCGCCCGCCGGAGCAAGAAGTTCTGGCTTCCTTACCATTTGAAACCACCTCTCACATAAACCTTCTTGTCGTCAATAAAAGTCAATTCGCCCATAAAGCTCACATACTGACCTTCATAACTGAGCGATGGAGAAAGGGAATACTGCATCTTGGCCCCATCCAGGAACTTCTTGTGGATTTTCATGTGGTCATGACGCGGTGTAGTGTCGTTCACGGCACTCCCAAAGTCAGTTCCCTTCCAGAACCACGTGCTGTGAACCGAGGCAAAAATATGACCATCAAGGCGGGCATAGACATTCCAGTCGATCGTTTGACTGTTGGGACCACCCTGGTTTCCTAGCGGGTAGCCAAGATTCGCTATTTGAGCCGTGTTTTTGATGAAGTGGCTATAAACATAGGGTTCTACGCGAGCGTATTCGGCGATGGTCCCCGCTTCGAGTTTGTGCCCCTTGAAGTAAAAGTCATGTCCCGCTTGCAAGCCAGCCATCCAGGCCCACTTAGCCTCGATATTATCGTTCTTCACAAGGCTAATAGGAGACTCCATATCATCCAAGAAGAATTCCGTGTAGATACGGGCAGCATTAAACAAGCGGTAGTTAAAGTCAAACGCCAGGGCTCCATTGTTGCTGTCCTCGCTATAGTTCCCTTTTTCCATGAACAGCGGAGCCGTGGGCACAAACAGCCATGGCTTTAAGTTGTCATACTGAATTTGCAGTTCGCTAATACCAAACGTTGCATTCCCCACAGCAAGTTCATAACGATGACCAAACAAGTTGCGATCATCCTTATTCTTCATGCTCATGCTATTATCGTAAATGCGAAGGTCCGCGTAGAAACTCATCACGCGCAACGGGCCAATCATCAAATCCAAACTAAGCATATTGTAAGGGAGTGCAAACTGATTCAACGTCAAGTTGTTGTAATAACCAGGCCCCCAGTGCATCACGTCACGCCCAAAGTCCAGGCGCAGCCAATCATGATTGAAAGCGAAATGCGTGCGGTAACGGGCGTAACTTGTGTATTCGACACCCGAGTTATTTTCTTCTTTTTGCACTTCCAAAAATTCACGGTCCCAGGACTTCGGACGTTCCGCCGAATGCCCCTCATCATAAATTCGTGCATCCAAAACGAAATCCACGGAATCGGCAAAGCCGCGAAGATAGATGCCTCCGTCCATCCCGGGCCAAATCGTGTCGCCAAGAGTCTCCCCTCCACGGTAGTCCATGCCACCCACAAGACTTGCCGCAACACCAATTCTCGGGGTCGCCATTGAATCGCGGGCAGATCCGTGCCCAGAAACCATGGCGCCATTGGCATTATCGAAATAGAGGAGCGCATTTTTCTCAGTTTGCGTAAAGCGCTTTCGGAAGGTCGTATCACGACGCGGGTACGTAAAGTACTGACGAGAATCCCCGACGGTCTGTCCGTGGTACTCAAACAGCATGGGATACATTTGAAGTTCGCGCAAGTTGCGCGTGCGTTCGGCACCTACAACAGGCGATGCGGCCTGGGCTGCAGACGCAAAAACAAGGCCTGCCGACAAGAAAAACAAAGTTAAACGGGATTTCGCAAGAATCATTTCACAAATGTAGCATTTTGAGAGTAAAAATCCCCTATTTCGAGTGAGGAACAGCAAATTTTCGCAATATAAAAGAGAGTTTCCGAGGCCAACTGTCCGTTTTTTTCATAAAAAAAGGTAACTTTATAATGTAAAACCCCACCTCAAGAGGTTGTTATGTTTCGTTTTCGGATTTTTATAGCATCTTTATTTGCGGTACTCGTTTACCCGTCTTTCGCGCAAGTCGAATTCCCCTTGGGCTCCGAAGTGGTCAACGTGACCAAGGCTCCCTACAACGCCAAGGGCGACGGCAAGACCGACGATACCGAAGCCATCCAAAACGCCTTGAACGACCACCCCAACGGTGACTACATCATCTACCTCCCCCACGGTATATACAAGATTACCAACACCCTCACTTGGCCAGAAGGCAAAAAGCCCGAAGACGCCTACAAGCGCACCATTTTGCAGGGGCAAAGTATCGGCGGTACAATCATCAAACTCGAAGACAACTGCCAAGGGTTCGACAATCCAGACTTTCCCATGCCTATACTTATGACAGGCGAAGGTCCCAAAATCAAGCAGCGCAATTCCATTCGTGACCTCACCATCCGCACCGGCAAGGGCAACTCCGGCGCCATCGGCATTCGATACAACGCAGGCATGCAAGGCACCATTAGCAACGTAAAGGTCTACTCGGGCGACAGCAGCGGCGTGTACGGTATCGATATGGGCTTTACCGAAAACATCGGCCCCTTGCTTTTGAAAAACGTCGAAATCAACGGTTTCAATGTCGGCGTCTATACCGCAGGAGCCATGAACGGCATGACCTTGGAACACGTCACCCTGGGCGGGCAAAAGAAATACGGCCTTGAAAACGACAACCAGACTTTGGCTATTCGCGGGCTTCGCTTCAAAGGTTCCGTCCCTGCAGTCTATAACCACGGCAAGGACGCCTCCATGGTGCTTGTCGACGCAACCTTGGAGTACAACACGGCTAAGGGCGTAAAGACAGCACCCACAACCGCCATTATAAACGAAAGCAATCTCTTCGCCCGCTCTGTAATGACGAGCAAGTTCCACACAAAGATAAAGAGCACAAAAAAAGCCTTCGGCGAATCCTTCGTAGGTAACGAAATCATCGAATTCGCCACCCAAGCCAGCCAGCAACTGTGCCACAGCCCCAAGCAATCCATGCGCGTCCCCGTGGCCGAAACTCCGAACTTTTCTGAACAGAAGGCCGATAACTGGATTACCATCGCCGGTGACTACGGCGGAAAGCAGAACACAGGCTCCGACGACGCCAAGGCCATCCAAGACGCCATTGACGATGGCGCAGAAACCATCTACTTCCCGCCCGGTGGACGCTGGACCATCAACCGCGACATTTACATTCGCAACCGAGTACGCCGTTTTATAGGGACCGAGGGCCACATCGACGGAAAGGGCAAATTCATCATTGAAGACGGCGCTTTCAACGAACTCACCATCGAACGCTTTTCTGAATTCGGAAACGGCATCATCTTCAAATCCAGGCGTTCCCTGCTTCTCAAGAACATGATGTTCAGGTCCTTTGAATCCGACGAACTCGGAGTCGGCGACGTCTACATGGAAGACGTTGCCGTCGGGACCATCCAGTTGAACTACCAGAAAATGTGGGGACGCCAAATCACCATGAGCGGCGACACCAAGGCACCCAAAATTCAGAACAATGGTGGCACCATCTGGATTCTAGGCCTTACCGCCCGCGACGGAAACACCATCCTGCAGAACTTCAACAAGGGCTTTGCGGAATTGCTAGGCGTACACGTTATCGCAAGCGACAAGGCAAAAACCAGGCCAATGTTCATCAACGACAACTCGAGTCTTTCCATTGCAGGCCTCAAGGAAACAATCACGCGTGGAAACCCGTTCTTGAAAATAGTGGAAGAATCCCGCATGGGTTCGGCTATTTATCCGCTGATGGGTGCAAACCAAGAAAAGAACGAAGGCGGCGGTTCCATGGTCACCCTGTACACCGGTTACGCCCCGAAGCAAGGCGCCAACGAGAAGCCTATCGCAAAGATTGCAAAAGAACAGTTGCTGGTGCAGCCCAACAAACTCAGGCTTGTCGGCGATGTGGAAGACGATGGTCGCGGCGATGGCCTTTGCAGAGTTCCCGTAGAATGGAAGAAAGGCTCCGGTCCGGGCAAGGCGACATTCTCTGACAGCAGCAGTTACGAAACAGACGTGTCGTTCACCTCCAGCGGACGCTACAACATTCTCTTTACTGCAAATGACGGCTACCAGACCGGAACCGACACAGGGAAAGTCTACGTGTTCGACAAGCGCTACACGACTCTTGACCACAGCGGCGACAACATTCCAAGCGGTCGCGGCATGGATACCTGGATTTCGCAATTCGACAACTACAGTCCCCACAATACCGACCAGACCCTTCGCGTAGCAAACGTCAAGGACGAAGGCGGAAAGATTTACCTGAAATTTGACCTTTCCGCCCTGCCCGGTCCATTGTTCGATGCTGCCCTCAAATTGGAATTCGATACGGACTCCATCAAGAAACCCGTGCAATTGAACATTTTCGGGCTCAAGGAAACATCCAAGGACATGAGTTTCGGCGAAGAAAAACTGGGGATAGACTGGCGCGACGACGAACTCACCTGGGAAAACGCACCGGCAAACATCCACGATCAAAACGGCGGACAGTTCAACATCCGCAAGAACTCTGGCGGTGGTGTCGACACGAAGTACGCCGATTATCTAGGCATCATCACCATCAATCCAAAAGCTCCTTTGGGTGCATTCCTAAGGACCCCGACACTGACCGAATTCTTCAAGCGCAAGCATGAATCCGGCCTCTACACGTTAATTCTCACCGCTGTAGAACCAGGCGAAACACTGATCAAGTCCAAGCAGGCGGGCAAGAACTTCGCCCCATCGCTTTTCGTCGGTTACTTCGACAACTCGAAATCCGTTACCGGCGACGCCATGGACGGCGGCTACACCTTGAGCAAGGTGAACATCGACATTTACAGTTTAGACTGCGACTTCGACCTTACCGTGGGTTACCCGCAGTTCATACAAATCGAGATTCTGAATGAATTTGGCAAACGCATGCTGGTAGTCGCCGCCCGCGAACTCCCCGGCGAAAAGAAAACCAATTTCAAGTTCAAAGCGAAGGTGTTCCCCACCGGCAAGTACACCTTAAAGATTATCGGTGAAGCCTTCACCGCAGAACAGAAATTCTACATTCTCAACTAAAGGGTAAAAAATGAATACAAACAAACTCTTTATTTTGGGCATAGCCGCCACATTTTTCTTAAGTTGCAGTGATGACAAACATACCAACACCTGGGAAGACGAAAACGAAGGCAGCAGTTACGCCGAAGAATCGTTCAAGTCCAGTTCCTCACTGACTACACGTCTAGACATCGAATACAACGACACACTTGAAATTGGCGACACGGCCATCATCGTCATCGAAAGGGCGCAGTTGGACACCGTCAAGAAAAAGGACACCTCGTACGTGGAATATGTTTGCAGCGAAGACGCTCTGTGCATCGATTCCGTTGCAAACAAAGTTTCCCTGTTTCTCGGGGACTTCCCTGCCGGAAGCCGCATTTCTGTCAGCGCCTACACCAGCGATATGAAAAAGGACTCCATCCAAGTTCGCAGCGAACTCGGTGAAATTCTCAAGACCAGTTTCGCCGTTTACGACAGTTCCAGGAAATCGGAAGTATTCTCCAACTACATGATTCCCGGGCACAAGGAACTAACGAAGAACGAGTTCATCACGTTCAAGGAGGGCTTCTATTACCTGGACCTCCACGCAGCATTCAACAGCACAAGCCACCTGCACCTGTTCGTAGAAATTGACACCGCATATTACGATTACATCGGCGATACAAACGAAGTGACCATCGGCCTGCAGGACACCCTCCGCGGCATAGCGATTATCGGCAATTCCCCCAAGGAAATCAACGTAAAGTTCAGTTCGGGGACAGGCTACAGCATCAATCTCGAAGTGGAAGGCGAGTGGATTAACTCCTTTGACTTCTACGAAGGAAAGGACCTGGTCGTCACCACGGACTCCGCCTTGGAACAATTGCTTTTGCCCGAAGACTCTTCCTCGTGGACACTCATGGTAAAACCTTTGAACATCGAAAACTACCTTTCGGGACCGTACGCCAAGTTCGAGGCCATCACGGAATCCAGAAAACTCGGACAGGGCGAATACCTCGCCTATCCGGACTCGCTGGTCAAGCCCGGCGATGTGCTTGAAATCGTTCGCGAACGCAACAACCGCGCCAAGTACTACCTTCGCCAAGAACAATTCGTATGGCTTGCCGACATGAAAAAGGGCGACTCCATTGATATATACCAGGAAATGCTCGGTTACTTCGGCGGCGTGAACAACAAGTCGTACACCATCGTCAACAAGAAAGGTGAAAAACTGGCATCCATTGGCGCCTTGGACAACCGCTACAAGGCCACCAAGGACGGTCCGGTATATCTCCACTACCTGAGCACCTGCCCTTACCTGAGTAACGACAACGACGACGAATCCCTCAAGTTTAGAACATACATCAGCTATTACGGTTCCCTCAAGGATTTCTCGTTCTATAGCAAAACCGAACAGAGCATCATCGACACAATGTACATTGACCAGGGCGAGACCGTAGAATTCAGCAAACTCATGTTCAGAACCCAGCCCAGCACTGCCAGTTCGACCATGAAATGGTTCGCCCCGTGCGAAGACATCGTTCCGCACGAAGACGAAAATGGCTTCATGACCACCCCGGTTTACGATGTACAGAATATCGACTGCAAGGACAACAGCGGCAAGGAACTGCTGGAAGGCGAACAGCAGATTTCTACGTTGAAACTGGTTCCGGCCAAGGATTCCGAGGGCGGATCGTTCCGATTAATCGCCGAAAGCGTCGCAGACCCCCTGAAAAGGGACACTTTGACCATTATCGTGCAGTAAAGTCTTGATAAAACGCCCCGAAATTGTTAATTTTGGGGCCTAATCTTGCAAGTCGTGCCAAGCTCTGCCAATTTGCAAGCGTAACCAAAGAGCTTCCTCAAAGAGGTATAATATGTCCTCCTTCCGTGGACCAAAAGGTAAAGTAGCACGCTCTCTCGGCGTTGCCGTTTCCCAGAAGACTCAAAAGGCTCTCGACCGCCGCAACTTCGCACCTGGCCAGCATGGTCAGAACCGCAAGAAGTCCGCTTCCGTGTACAAGCAGCAGCTCGTCGAAAAGCAGCGTCTTCGTTTCACCTACAACATTTCCGAAGCTCAGCTCGCCAAGGCATACAAGGAAGCTAACCGTCGTGAAGGTTCTGCAGGTGACAACCTGATGATTTTGCTCGAAACCCGTCTGGACGCTCTCGTGTTCCGCATGGGCTTTGCTCGCACAATCTTTGCAGCCCGCCAGTACGTCGCTCACGGTCACTTCGCCGTGAACGGTGTCCGCAGCTTCTCTCCCGCTCGCTTGGTCAAGGCCGGCGACGTGATTTCTGTTCGTGAACGTTCCAAGGAACACGTGCAGATCAAGGAAGCCATTGCCAACGCTCCTGCCGCTCCGGAATACCTTTCCGTCGACGCAGGCAAGATGGAAGGCACACTGGTGAAGCTCCCGCTCCGTGAACAGATTCCTGTTCAGTTGCAGGAACAGCTCGTCGTGGAATACTACTCCAGGTAGTAAGCCGCCTCAAGCGGAAAAAGCAATCGCTTTTAAAAGACGCTCGCAGCAATGCGGGCGTTTTTTTATGCACAAAAAAAGCCGGAAACGCTGTTCTCGGCTTTTCAATTTTTTTCGAAATCCTTGATTTCAGGGCGACTAGATAAGTTCTTCAGGCGGTAAATGCTCGGAGCTCTCCGGTTCCTGGTAGAACGTCTCGGGAACTTGGACCTGGTTCTGGAAATAAGCCCTATGGGCAGCAATCACGCGTTCACGGGCAAACGCCGCGTCTTGCCATTCGCCAATCTGCACGTCCTTGCCTTCCAGTTCCTTGTAGTTCTGGAAGAAGTTCTTGGTGATGCGGAGGAACATCTGGTCGACGTCGCCGATGTCCTTGATGGGGCGCGGATTGAACACGGGCACTCCCAAGACCTTGTAATCCTTCTTGCCACCGTCAGTCATGTCGAGGGCGCCAATCACGCGGCAAGTGCAGACCGTACCGGTCATCATGGATGCGGGGCTGTAGATGAGCATATCGAGAGCGTCGCCGTCGTCGGCCTTGGTGCTCGGGATAAAGCCGTAAGTGCAAGGGTAACTCATGGAACTCAAGAGGCAGCGGTCCAGGCGGAACACATGCAAGCGTTCATCGTATTCGTATTTCAAATTCGTGTCTTTTCCGATTTCAACAACGCAGTCCACTTCGTAGGGATATTTGCGTCCAATCGGAAGATCCAGGTAATTAATGGCCATTCATTTTCTCCAAAACGAGACTGGCAAATCTCGCAATTTGTTGTTATTCAATAAGTTACGATAAATTTAACTATTATATTCAAAAAGTCAAGTGTTTTTTGGCTACCTACTGCGCCAGCGGGCCGATGTCGTCTTGTCGAACAAGCCAAAGTAGAACACCGGTTCTCCGTTGTCGGGGCTGTACCCCACTTCAAAACGAATCCTGTCCAAGGCCGGAATGACAAGATGGAGGCCACCATAAACGGCGCCCTCGTAGTCATCCCAACCCGGGTGGCCCTTATCCCAGAGGAGGCTTCCGTCAAGGCCTGCCACTAACTGAATTCCGTAAAAGAAGTTTATGCCCCACAACGAAGCCGCTTTGCGTTCACGCAGCACAAAACGTTCTTCCAGTGTCAAGAGCACTTCGTGAACACCCAGGTGCAGCGAATCGGATTCATGGCCACGGAAGGTATTGGCTCCACCGTGGTAGTAGTAGTCAAAACGTTCCACGTCGCCCGGGCGGTAGCGGAACAAGGCCGTCGCCCCCGTCACGAATCGCGAAGCCGTAAAGTAGGCTCGCGCATCCGTCAGGTATTCCCAGTAATTTTCGCCCACCAGGTCGCCATCGTCTCCCATTCCCACATGGGCAAGCATGTATTCCACGTACACGCCCTCTCGAGTGTCCAGTTCGCGGTCCCGGTAATCGAAGGCAAAGCCAAGGCCGGCTTCGGGCAGACCCGCGGCATCTTTGAGATTGCGGAAAGCGGCAGTTCCCAACAGGGAAAGGTGTCCGTTCAGTTTCAAGTTCAAGTCCAGATCCCACAGCCAACTTTCATCTTGATAGCCACGGATGTCGTCCCAACTGTCGGTACGCAGAAATTCAAAATTCCAGCCCAGGGGCAAGCCGAACAGATAAGGGGAACTGGCGTAAAAGGCGTACTCGTTGTTGTCAAGGAACGGATCTGTCGATGTCCTGTACTGCACTTCGGCACGGACGTCTTCACCGGCCACGTTCAAGTTGGCAAGGGCAAGGCCAATCATCAGCCCGTCGCGGTCCGTCTTTTTGCCGGCAGGGGACGGAATCCAGCGGAAGATTTCCTTGAAATGGTACACCAGTCCCGCGGATTCGCAGGTCACCGAGACTTCGGTAAAAAGGTCAAGATCCAAGAGCCTCAGTTTTTCCTGTTCAAACTTCTGTGCGGAATAAGGCTCCCCCGCCTTGTTCAAGAGTTCCCTTTCGATGACTCGAGGATGGGTGTGTTCCAGGCCTTCGAATGTTATGCCGTTCACGGGCGCTCCATCGTAGCAGGAACCATCAGCCGCCCAAAGAGGCGCCGAAACGACAGCGGCCAGCGCCACAGCAAATGCAACTGTATTTTTCAGCCTAAATTTCACAAAGTCCCTTTTTTACACTTAAAAAAATAGAAAAGTTTCATTGTCCAAATTTGAATTTCCTATATTTGTGCGCAAATCAGAGGTTTTTATGTTAGACTTTCTCGCAAATTACTGGCCGTGGCTCATCGCTGTCGTAGTTGTTGTTCTTGCTGTTTTCGCTGTACGCGGCGTCCGCAAGGCAATCAAGGAAGGCGGTGGGGCGTTCAGCCTGGAAACCATCCGCAAAAATTCCGAACCTAACTTTGCCGCCCTCAAGCAAAAGTCCAAGGCCCTCCTGGCCGATGCCGACATGATTTGCGAAACGAAGGAAGGCAGCAACCTGGTGCTCCCCGACAAAGAGAACATGAAAATTTTCCGCAACGCGGTCAAGGCAAAGTACAAACTCGCCATGTTCCTCATTCCTGGCACCAACAAGGTCGTTTACTTTTTCTGCAAGACCGAAGCCGGCCTTCGTCGCCGTATCGAGAACCTGGTCATCAACCAGAAGTTCCGCGAAGGCAAGCCCCCTTACATGGACGTGGCCACAGGCGAAAAACTCAAGTACCCGAGGTAACTCGGGCGCCTCATGCGTACCTACAAGGATTTAGCGCTCGCCGAAGAAGAAAGCAAACTGGAAAACGCGATTCTCGCTTCCAGGAATCTTTTGATTGAAGCTCCGACCGGCAGCGGAAAATCTCTTTACATTCCGTGGTTTTTAAGCAGGCACTTTAGCGGCCGCATTGTCGTTCTGCAGCCCAGGCGTATTGCGGCCCTTTCGCTTGCACAATATTCCGCCAAACTCCACAACGAGTCCTGCGGAAAAACGGTCGGCTACCAATTCAGGCAAGATAGTTGCAAGTCTCTCGCCACGCGCATTCTATTCCAGACTTACGGAAACTTTTTGCAGGAACTGCTTCACGGCAAAATGGATGCGGAGTGGGTCATATTTGATGAATACCACGAACGCAAGGCCGACATGGACCTGCTGTTCACATACCTGCTAAAGTTACAGTCAAGCCCCGACAAAGTGAAGGCCCCTCGCCTCGCCGTAATGAGCGCCAAGTTGAGCCGCGACGAAATGGAAAATGTCCTCGGTGTCAAATGTCTCGAACTTGGCCATCCATTATACCCTGTGCAAATTCTGCACCAAACTCCGGCGCAGCCCACATCCATAACATCGGGCACCGGTCTCGAGAACGAGGTTGTAAAAGCACTCCGCACTTTGTATCGCAACAATGTGTGGAAAACAACTCTAGTTTTCTTGCCGGGCAAGGCCGAAATCAGCCGTTGCCATACAGCCGCAAGCGAAGCCCTGGGCAACAACTGCGCCGAATTCCTGGAGTTGTACGGAGGCCAGGACCGTGAAACCCAGGACCGCATTTTCGAGGATACCGAAAGACCGCGGGTCATCTTTACCACAAACATCGCAGAAACCTCTATAACCGTCCCCAACGTTACAGGAGTCGTAGACTCAGGCATTGAACGCGTCAGCGAATACGACGACAGCGAAAAAGTGAATGTACTGCGTACGTTGCCCATATCACTACAGAACGCGGTTCAACGCAGCGGGCGCAGTGGCCGAACACAAAACGGATGCGCCATTAGACTCTGGAGCGATGACGCCGAAAAGCACATGCCCGTGGGAATCGTTCCCGAAGTCATGCAAATAGAGCCTTCGGAACTGTTGCTACAAAAGGCATCGCTCTCGGCCGATTTAAAATTGCCCACAGCGATTCCCGCGAACCGCGAACAAAACGCAAACAAACTCCTGGAGCAACTCGGCATGATGCAGCAAGGGCTCATCACGGAGCTCGGTAAAAAAGCGATACTCACGCCGATTTCGAACATTCCGCTCGCTCTGCTGTTGGTAAGCGCCAAGAACGCAAGTGACCTCCCGGACACATTGCTTGCGGCCATGGCCTGGATCCATTCCGGCACGGAGTTCACGCAAAAAGCGAAAGCGGCACTAAACCTGATCACTCTCGCAAACGACACCTTGGCAGGCGGCTCCGGTACACCTCGCGAAGTCCTATTTACATTGAGACAACTGCGAGATTACCGCGACAACACATTCGGAAAGCCGACCGGAACGCCAACGGCAAGCATTGTACCGCAATTGTTGAAAGCTTTCCCCGACAGACTCGCAACACCAAACGCGGGCGCCTACAAGTTGCCGAATCAAAACGTTATTCGTTTGCAAGCCATGGAACCACCTTACGCACTTTTGGCCCTCGCCATGCTACGCACAGGCGGTGGCAGCAAATCGGAACTGAGAGTAAGCCTTTTCGCCCCTGTCGCAAAAGAATTCCTGGAACAGGAAACCGAATCCGTACGCTACGAACTCCTGTGGCGAAGTGGCCAGGAGCGTTTCATCGGCATAGAAATTCACGAAACTGGCGAAGGCGAGAATATCCGCGAACTGAGCCGCAAAGAAATCGTTCCTCAGGAGGCTTCGCCCAAGGTGCTTGCGAAGTTGAAGGAACTCACCGTTAAAGCCTGGAAAGAAAAACTTGAAAAGGAAAACTGGACCGGACGCTACATCACGGAATCCATGGAAACGCTCCTTGTCAAAATGCGCCTGGCGGCCCAATTATATCCGGAATACGGTTTGCAAGCTTTCAACGACGAAGATATGGAACTTCTGTTCGACGAGTTTACCGACGGTATCTTTTTACTCCGCGACATCAACGAAGACCGTTACCGTACCATTGTCGAAGAATACTTCGGCAAATCAATGCTTTCATGGCTCGGCAAGACATTCCCCGACCACTTTGTATTCCCAAACGGCAAACGCGCCCGCTACAGTTACCAAGCAGTAGCAAGTTGCGAAAACGACCGCGGACAAACTATAGAAAGTGCTCCCGGGGTCCTTGTAGAAATTTCCGCCCGCATCGAAGACTTTATGCAAATGAAAGGCGAGCACAAAATCGCCGACGGAAAAATCAAGGTTCGCTACGACATTCTGGCGCCCAATTTCAGGACCATTCAAAAAACATGGGACCTCACGGGATTCTGGCAGAACACCTACGCCGAAGTCCGCAAGGAACTGCGCGGGCGCTATCCAAAGCACCCATGGCCCGAAACCGTTTCTGTCCAATAATTACTTAACGGAATAGACCGTCAAGGTCTTGCTGTATTCATAACCGACAACAAGCAGAGCCTGCCCAGGAACAGGACTTTCTTCGACATCGATAAACAAGACCCCTTCCGGGCCACGATCTGCCGGATCCATGTAATAGTCCACCAACTGCGGGGCTTTCACATCGGTCAAATCGAATACGGCGACACCGCTCATGCGTTCAATGCCGACAAAGGCGTAACGCTTACCGTTCACGGTTCCAATCGTCACGTTTTCGGGTTCGCAGCCCTTATCATCGCTGCGGGCATCCATCTTCTTTTTACCCTTCTTGGAATTCCAGTTAAAATAGTCCGGAGCCACCTTGGCGAAAGTCTGTTCCAGGACATCACCGGAATCCCAAAGGAGTTCGCCATTATCACCGTTAAAAATGCTTATGGAACGCGAACCAAAAATTACAGGATGGTCACTTTCATAAGACTTGAGATCTTCACCCTCATTTGCGGTAACCACATAATTCTTTCCCTTTTCGGCAAATGTCGCAATGCCATCGGGCTGACGCAAACTCCAAATGGCTTCGTTCACAATATTGATTTTCCCATCCTTGACTCGATCGAGACCAAAACCCGGCTGGCTGCGGTCCACTTCGCCAAGAGGGAACACCTTCGTAATCTTTCTAGCCTTGATATCGACCTTCGCCATGGCGTTGTTTTCTTGAAGGCTTACCCACGCCGTTTTGGAATCCTTGGAAACCGCGATGTACTCTGGTTCATATTGTTTCGCCTTTGGTCCCGAAAAACCGGCAACCGTTATTTTAGGAGAAGTCCAGCCCCCCTGCTTTGCAGAAGACGGGGAAATAATCGCAACGCCACCTTCAGGATCCGCATCGAAATATTCGCTAGGCGAACCTTCGCAAGCTACCAACAAGTTCTTTCCATCCGGTGTAAACGTGATCATATCCGGCTGCGAGCAGACATCCTTGTAAAGTCCAACGACTTCAAGGCTATCGGTGTAACGCATCAACTGAACATGCCCCTGTTTCCATTCAGGTTCGCTCAAAAGACTGACCGCCACCAAATCGCCACTCACACTCACACTCGAGGCATTTCCGGGCAAAGCGAGTTCTGCTATTTTTTTAGGGGCTTGCGGATTCGCGAAGTCCAGGACTTCCATAATCTTTTCGCCACCCACAGTGAACAATTTTTTCGCGGAGGGCATGTAGGCTGTGATTTCTGCTGAATTCACCTGAGTCTGCGACAATGGCGCCAGTATTCCGGAAACAGAAACAGGCCCATCGGCAAAAGACAGGCCAATCATAATCACCAAACCCAAAAAGATTTCTCTTTTCATTCCCCCTCCTAAAAATCAATCCATGATAAGCCACATAATCAAGGCACCAAGCGCAAGTCCCCCCAGGAACGAAGAAGATGCCATCATGGCGGCCTCTTTACGGACATCTTCGTCCTTCTCTTTTTTCTTTTCGTTCATATCGATGGAAACCATCAGGGCCTGGGCGCACACTTCGTTATCCTTCTTCATGGAATTGTAACTCTGTTCCCAGTTGGCGCACTTGGCCTGTTCAACTTCGACCACCTTGCGAAGGGAATCCTTTTCCATATTGCAGGCATTGCCCTGAGCCGCCATCACGCTATCGCGAAGGGCGATTTCCGCCTGGAGGTCTGCCGTGGCAGGATTTGCAGAGACCGCAGCCGTTACAGAAGAATCATTCGCGGGAACCGGGGTCTCGGCAGCCGGAGCATTTTGAGCAAAGAGAGGAATTGCTAAAAAAGCAATAGCTATAAAAGATTTGACAAATGAACGAACGGTATTTTTCATACGGTACAATATAGCAACAAACGATAAGGGATGTTTTCCTAAATCTACTAATACACGGCGGTCTTTTTCCACATTCCGTCGGAAGACTTCATATAGTAAACACCCGGAGGCAGTTGTCTTCTATTTTGTACAACAGAGCCGTCCAAACGTCGCACCTGGGCAGTCGACCAGTCTATATCGGCAGGGGAAGCCAGTCGCTGAACCGGGATGGCTTCGGATTTTTCGCTGGAACTGGAGGTTTTGCCTTGTTTTGCCGAACTAGACGAAGAGTTGGCCTTTGAACTGGACGAGACATTTTCCTGTTGCTTGGAACTGGAGGAATTCACCTCCGTCTGTTTACTGGAACTGGAGTTCTGTTTCGATTCCTTGGAACTTGAAGAATTCGATTCCTGATTTTTGGAACTCGAGGAAACCGATTCCTGCTTCTTACTGGAACTCGAGACCTGCTCCTGCAACGCCGAGGAACTCGACTCCTGCTGAGTCTTGGAACTGGACGAGACAGATTCCTGCTGTTCCGAAGAACCGGGTTCAGGCTTTCTCGGGTCCATAAAGAAAGCCTTGACCGTTTGAATCCGAATCGTTAAGATTGTATCGGGAATTACGAACCCGTTCATCGCCGCGGCAACCGCCTTCACGGAATCCGTGGCTATGGCATAGGAATATGGCCTTCCGATGTAAACAGCCTTTCCCCCGTCGACAATAGTGTCCTTTTTATACTCGTACGACACCTCGGCCAGCCACCATTCAAACCTGAATTCGAAAAACTTCGAAACAAATAGTTCATCCGACATGTAACTGTCATCGGCCGATTTTTCTCCCTTGTGCAAAATCAACATATTGTATGCAGTCTTGTCGTTGATTTCGTCCGTGGTCATGTTGTGGGTATCAACAATGTAAGTAAAGTAAGAGTCCTCCTTTACAACCCATTTTTTACTGTTATTCCATGTAGCGTACGTTACCGTACTGTTGGGCCCTTCTGCGCACCCAGCCTCGATAGTCAACGGGACTCTCAATTTATCGCCACGAAAGTCAAACTCCGAATAGGACTCAAAACGTTTCACCGAAGAAGAATCCATCTTCATGGTTTTCGGATTCCCGTACCAATTTGTTTCTTCGTAGTACGGGGAACTTAATTCGACCTTCGGTCCAATATCGCTCATCGGGAGCGTATCACATACATTGCGAATGTTGGTTTCGCTTTGCGCAAGCGCATTTGTCGAAAAGATTGCAAGAACAGATACCATTAAAAGCCAGCGACGCATAGGCACCTCCACTGTCTTTAGGTAATATATACTAGAACAGGCTTAAATGACTGTGACTATGCTCAATCTACTGGATAATTTCCGACGCCAGGATGCGTTTCCACCCAATTTCGGGAATTTGGGCCCCCATCACCTGCACCACCTCGTTCGAAACAAGGCTACCCAGGTTTCCGCAACGTTCCATGCCCCAGCCTTTCATATAGCCGTACAGGAATCCCGAAGCCCACAAGTCTCCGGCACCAGTCGTATCAATGGCCTTGTCCGGACCGGCAGCCACACGCGTGACGACGCCATCCTTGGCAATCAGGGCTCCGCGCTTTCCGATTTTTACCACAGCCACTTTCGCCTTTTTCGCAAGGACTTCCAATGCGGCATCTTCCTTGACTCCCGCATAGGCAAAGGCTTCGTCTTCGTTTGCGATAATGATGTCAATCATCTTGTTTTCGAAGAGTTCATCGAACAGACCTCGGCAAACATTCACGACATCAAAAGAACTAAAGTCCAAAGCGGTTTCCACGCCCAGGGAGCGAGCCAACTCGAAGGATTTCTTGAAGCAAGCGCCATTGAAGGCGCGATAGCCTTCAGCGTAAAGCAAGCCGACGCCATCGTACAAGGCCGGTACAAAATCATCGGAACCTAAAAAATCCGATGCGCCAAGATACGTCCACATCGAGCGCTGGGCGTCAGGAGTCACGGCAGAAAACACACAGCCTGTAGCGGCATTCGAGAATCCCAATCTAGATTCCACACCGTTGTTCTTCAGGTGCGCCTGGAACAATTCGCCAAGTTCGTCATGACCGACTTTACTGATGAAGGCAGCGCGTCCACCCAAACGAGAAAGGCCCACCATGGTATTGCAAGTTGATCCGCCAGGAACACGCAGAGGCTTATCGAGGTTCGCAAGGAATTTTTCCATCTGCGACCAGTCAACCATATTCATACCGCCCTTTTGCACCCCCTGAGAAGCGATCCACTCATCCGTCACATTCGCAAGAATATCGACCAGGGCAGCACCCATGCCAAGAACCTTTTTCATTAAAAACCTCCACGGCGACGGCGAAGTTTCTCGCCCGCCTTCAGCAAGAATTGGCGTTCACTTTCGGTCAGCGAATTGAGTCCATCGCTATTGACCTTCTTCAAAATTTCGTCCATACGCTTTTGTTCGTTCACGTAGAAGACTTCACCCTCCAAGACCTCGGGCTCCTTGGGACTGTCGTCCTGGGTATTGTTGGTATTCCAGCCGCTGTTTTCCACATGTACACGAGATCTGCGGAACTTGTTCTGCAAACTGCGGAAACCACCTTGGTACAGAGCCATATAGATGAACCCGCCGGCAACACCGCCCAAGTGTGCAAAGTGCGCGATGCCATCACCCGAAGGCGCCATCAACAAATCAAAAATAACCATCACCCACATGGCGTGTTTCAGTTTCATCGGCACAAAGAAGAACATCAAAATTCTGGATTCCGGGAAGAATTTGTAACAAGCGACAAAAATTCCCATCAAAGCACCGCTAGCACCGATTATCGGATTGTTCGTAAGCCCGACAAGGCAAAGTAGAAAACTGAAGAATGCGGCAAACACTCCACAGAAGAGGTACATCGCCGTAAAGTGCTTGACACCCATGTATTCCGCAACACTCGAACCGAACATCCAGAGCATAAGCATATTGAATACAAAATGCCAAAAATCCACATGCACGAACATGTACGTCAAGTAACGCCATGCTTCAAGCGGACTGGTCGGGAAAAAGGCGCCAAAGTAAACGATGTAATCACGAATGTTGCCATAACCAGCACCGGGCACATTCAAATGCAAGCCCATGAGAGTTCCAAGCAAATAGGCTACGACAAAAACGGCGGCATTCGCCAAAAGCAAAACCTGGATGGCCTTGGGTAAAAATCTAAAAGGTCTCATTCAATTTTCCAAATTCAATCAAGAGTTTAGCGACTATTTTAGCAGGCACAAACTTCGCAAGCACAGACTTCGAAGAACCGTTCAAAAGCAGTTCGCGAACGAGGCTGCTGCTCACAGACAAGTGCTCCGGCGCACTGAACAACACCACGGTTTCAGCATCGCCGCAAAGAACTTTATTGTTCCAAGCCACGGACTGCTCAAATTCCACATCGGCGGCTCCACGAATACCGCGTACTAAATAACGGGCATTCACGGCTTTCATAAAATCAACCGTAAGGCCCTCGTGCACAGCCACCTTCACGTTCGGAATTTGAGCCACGGCCGTCTTCACCAAATTTGCGCGGACAAGACTGTTGAACATGTTCTTCTTGTTCGCATTCTGGGCGACGACAATCCAAAGCGTGTCGAACATCTTGGCGGCACGCTTGACAATATCCAAATGGCCACTAGTAAACGGGTCAAAGGATCCTGCAAAAACAGCAATTCTTTCCATATACCCAAAGTTACAAATTTGAGCGGTACAAAAGCAAGGATGATTCGCCATACTTGCGAATACGAAGGTTTCCGTTTGACTCTTCTTCTTTGGCCCAGAGGGGCAAGTTCCGGCTCGGAGCCTCGAAAACGGCAATTCCGCCAGGATTCAGCCACTGCCAGAAATTTCGCAAGTCAGGATACTCCATATCCTTGAACGGAGGATCGGCATAAATCAGGTCGAAGCCCTCTTCGGCACAAAAACGTTCCTTCGAAAGTGTCAACGCATTCGTTTCCAACAAAGTAAGTTTCGACGTCAGGCCAAGAGACCTGTACGCTTGCAAGATAACGTTTGCCTGGGAATGAGCCATTTCAACAGCAGTAACATCCAAGGCACCGCGGCTCAAGGCTTCGATGCCCATAATGCCAGAACCGGCAAACAAGTCCAGCATTCTAAAGTTTTCTACGCCCTGCAGAATGTTAAAGAGGGCCTCCCTGGTACGGGAAGCCGTAGGTCTTGTTTTCATGGAATCCGGCGAAGGCACGTTCCTTCCCCGGAGATTACCACCGGTTATGCGGATTGGCATATTACGGAGCGACGAACATGACGACGCTTAACGCAGTCTGCATGTACTTCTTGACAAACTTCATTTCAATCTTCTGCACGCCCACGCGAACCGGGGATTCCGAAAGTGCTGCGAAGAACGCCTGCAATTCGGGAAAATCGCTAGTCGACGAAGCCTGGTAGGTGTAGCGTTTGTACACACCAAAGTCTTCAACAACAGGCTTGTCCAGACCGTTCAGCGTAACCTTTTGATTGGTCGCCAAGGTCTTGAACGCCTTCAGTTCCTCGGCCTGTTCCGCAGCCTTGACGAATGTCGTCACTGCGCCCATGTTTACGTTGGAAACATTGAAGAGGCCGAAGGCGGTAATATCTGTAGCAGGCGCATTTTCCGGAATAGGCGGAGTCCTGAATTCAGAACTCAAGGATTTCACGCGTTCCAGGAAACTTCTTTGAGAAGTGGGCTTGGCAGCGACACCACGCATATAGTAGAAGTTCGGCATCTGGAAAATGCAATCGGAGAATCCAACGTCATCGGGAGCGGCGGTATTCAAGAACGTGAGGAACTGGGCAACCGCTGCACGCTGGTAAGAAATCTTTTCCATCGGCAAAAACTGCATGTAGTCTGCACGCTTGTTGTTGAACAGCACTGCAGGATTCACCTCGCTCACCAACTGTCCCACCGTAACAGATTCACGATGCTTGATGGCAGCCCTGGCAGCAGCCTCCTGAGCCTCCAAGGCACCGCCGGCAGACGTCGTCTGGCCGTTGCTCAAAGTAAGAGCCGCGCGGCTTGCGTCTTCGGCACCAATCAAATCAAGGTACTGGCTGGGCAGCACGCCCTGCAAAGCCTGAGGAACGCCACATACGCTGATAAAGCAACTGAATGCGACAAAGACAAAAAGAATGGACAAGAACACCGTCAAGACTTTTTTCTTGGACGTCTTTTCCAGGGACGACACATCGGTCACGTGCACCGGATTTACGTTGTCCATCAAGGACGCGCGTTCAGCAGCGTCAATCAAGTTCAAACGAATCATACACCCTCCATCACGCTAAGGGCCGTCCCAATGGCACCTGCACAGCAGAGGACTGCAGCAGAATCCTGTTCATCCACCGGGAGTCTAAGATTAGAGAACGAATCCATCAAGGTCATCTGGTAATCTTCGCACTTCTTGCGAAGGTCTTCCACGAACAAAGGATCCATGGCAAGTTCGCCACAGATGTTGATTTGATGGATATCCAACGCGGCATTGTCGTCCTTAGCCAAGCCAATCTGGTTAAGCACTTCGGTTGCCAAAAGTTCGTAAGCCTCTTCGCGAGACTTGTTTACCAAGGGAAGCGTAGATACGCAACGAAGTCCCTGCAGATTATCCTTGGATAGCCACATGATGGTAACGCCCATGTAGTCAGCCTTGATAACGCACTGCAAATTCTTCACATTCTCAGCCACGTCCATTAAGTTCAAAATCGAGAGCACATCCACGTCCATGGACTTCGGCGTAAGGGACTTCGCACGGAAGCCCTTGCGCAAAGCATCCACCCATTGGCGGCGAACCGCGATAAGCAGTACGGTGAACCCAAGATTAGCGCTACCGCTCAGAACCTTGTAGTCAACCACATACGCATCTTTATCGGCATTGGTGATAAGCCCGAGATACCACTGGAGGTACTGGTCCATATGAGCCGCAGCCTCGGCAGGCACGTAGACCTGGCGTATAATGGAGCGGAACGCCGGGATAGCGACCGAGATGGCCTCCACGGATTCCAGTTGATTGGCCTCCAACCACGACTGCAGGACCGTTTCGAAAGTGTAGATATCATCGATGGGGCTGGTTTCCGTTTCCAGAACAGCAGTCTTGAGAACTCGCCTTTCAGCGGAATCCAAGAGGGCGACTTTTAGGGAAGCATCGCCAACTTCTATGCCCAGGTAAATCTTCGTATCACTCATATACTCAACGACTTATGAAAGTTTTACTTCCTAAAACTAATCAAAAATCACCCCTAAAAGTATACCCTCCGCTTTTTTCTTGCCAATTCCAGGCACTTTTTGGAGGTCCTGGGGGGTCGTGAAGGGTCCATTTTGCTCCCGGAAGGCCAAAATCTTCTCTGCAAGCTTGGGTCCCACCCCCTTGAGGGCGCAAAGTTCATCTATCCCGGCGGAGTTGATGTGGACCGGCAAAGAAATGATTTTTCCCGTTTTTTTCGTTTTTTTTCGCTTTTTCTTGGGACCCGAAACATTTTTCGGATCCCCCGGTTCGATTACTTTGTCAGTAACAGTCCGTTCTTCGGAGGAATTTTCGCTGTACTCGGGTCCATTCTCGCGCAACGACTGCATGTAACTCGCAATATATTCCTGTTTGGACGGTTCGCTTTGCTGTTCGATGGACGGAACGCCCCAAGGCAGAAACCTGACCAGGAGGCCAATCGCAAAAAGCGCGATTGCAATATGAAGAACTTTTTTTTCAGCAGCGTTCATAGAGCACCACCTTCGTCAGAGCCTTTTCAACTTCGTTGAAAAACATGGAGTCACCTCACTATCTAGTGTTCATTTAGTAAGGCCTCCACCGCACTCGCGTCGGATGGCACATCCACAGAAATACTGGGAAACGGGCTCTGGACCATGCGGATGGGCGTACGGCCCAGAATGCGCATTTGTTCCAAGGAACGTTCCTGTTCAACAGGGTTCTGCGGCAAGGAGGAAAATTCATCGCGGGAGCGTCTTGAATAGGCGTAAATCCCTTGATGCTGGAACCAGCGCGGCGCATCCTCCGAAGCAACCTCGCGGGTAAAATCAACGGCCAGGCCATTTTCGACCTTAACCTTCACAACGGTCTTGAGACTTGCATCCGCCGGATTGAGCGGGCATGCGACAGTCACCCATGAATCCGGATGCAAAGCAAGTTCGCGTGAGACATCACGCAACACGGACGGTTCCACCAATGGTTCGTCGCCCTGCAGGTTCACCACCAGGTCAAGATCGAGTTTACGGGCGGCCTCGGCTACGCGGTCCGACCCCGTCGCGGCAGGTCCGGTCATCACGAAGTCAAAACCCGCAGCAGAAACGACCTCCGCAATTTTTTCGCTGTCCGTTGCGCAGACGATACAATCGAAGCATTCCGCCAGCCGAGCCCGTTCAAGCGTCCGGACAATCATTTCCTTTCCGCGCAGTCGAAAAAGGGGCTTCCCAGGAAACCGAGAAGACCCCATACGCGCGGGAACTATGCAGTGAACTGCGGTCATATAGTCAATAAAATTTTTTTCGGGAAACTAGCCGCCGATGACCTTCGGAATGGCGAAGTGGTCATTTTCAACAGCGGGGGCGTTCGCAAAAGCCTGGTCCAGAGAGAATCCCTGCACCGGTTCATCTTCGCGAAGGATGGTGGCGCCGTTCTCGACAGCGGTCATCGGTTCCACATTGGAAAGGTCCAAGGCCTTGAGAGCTTCCAGGTGGTTGAGCATCTGGTCCAGGTGCCCCTTCACTGCGGGAATGTCCTCGTCGGCGATACTCAAACGGGAAAGTTTGGCCAACTTCAGCACTTCACTATTTTCAAGCATAAAAACCTCTTTTCTTCATTTCACACGTTAATGTAGCAATATTTGCAACATAAGATGAACGACATCGAATGAATGTGCGCCCCCACACCTTTTACCCTATAATTTCCAGCGCGGCATACTTCAGGATAATCGTCCTAACTGTTCCATCCCCGTTAAAGCGAACGTCCACACGGGCATTGTCGCCTGTTCCATAGCACTTGGACACCGTCCCCACGCCATACTTGAAATGGCGCACGCGGACTCCCAGATGGTACGGATTTTCACTGAACTCGTCGTAGACTACGCGCGGCCCCGACGGAACCACGGGCTTTTCCACCTTGATTGGGTTACGGTACACAATGCGCTGATCATTCTTGCGAATGGATGCAGGAACGGAGGAGGACGGGCGAACTGTAGACGGTCTAGAAGAAACCGGCTTATGGAACAAACCCACAGGGGGAGCATTGTAATGCAATTTTCCACTTGTGCCATAGCCCGCAGAAGACCCAAAGCCAGAACCACCGCCAAAAGACGAGTTCCCATAAGCAGGCCGTTCATCGATACACGGCGTAAATTCCACGACACTCGGATCCAGTTCCTTCAAAAAACGCGAAGGTGCGAACGGGCGGATTGTTCCCTGGAAAAACCGGCGTTCCGCATGGTACAGATAAAGTTTCTTTTCGGCGCGTGTGCATCCCACATAAAACAGACGGCGTTCCTCTTCCATCTGTTCGCGCATTTCCTTGTCGGGCGTAAAGGCCGTGCCGCGGACAAGCGGAAAAATTTCTTCGTCGCAGCCGGCAATGTGGACTGTATTGAATTCAAGGCCCTTTGCCATGTGGATGGTCATTAGCGTCACCATGCCCTTGGAAGTATCCACCTTCTTGTCGCCATCGGTCAATAGTGAAATATCTTGCAGGAAAGCATCCAGAGTGGCACCCGGATGGTCTTCGTCGAATTCGCGGATGGCGTTCACCATTTCGTCCAAGTTCGCGATGCGTTCGTCAGCAGAGAGTTCGTCTTCCTTGCGCAAAAAATCCTTGTAGCCAATATCTTGAATGATGCGCTCCGCAAGAATCGGGAGCGGCGTCTCGCCCGCCTTGAGCAAGTCTTTCCAACTTTGCACCATGTCGGTAAACTGTTTCAGTTTAGGAGCCGCGCGGCCTATGCCATTGGCTTCGGCCAAAAGTACCTGCCAAAGGGATCCTTCGCCAACGCGGACACGTTCCAAAACACCCTCGACCGTCGTTTTGCCAATGGAGCGGGGTGGCGTATTGATAATGCGCAAATGGGCGGCGTCGTCCTTTTCGTTTGCAAGCAAGCGCAGGTACGAAAGGATGTCGCGGATTTCCTTGCGGTCCCAGAACCTGGTACCACCAAAAATCACCGACGGAATTCGATTATCGTTCAGCGCCTTTTCAATCACACGCGATTGCGCATTGGTGCGGTAGAAAATCGCCGTCTTGGAATACATATCCGGGCCTGCGACCGAAATGAGGTTTGCAATCTGCTGTGCCTCGCTGCGGTCGTCCATCAGGTGACGTACGCGAATCGGGTCGCCCGCCTCTTCTTTAGAGAACACCTTCTTTTCCATTTCGGCAGGGCGAACGTTGTGCGCAATCACGGAACCTGCGCCCTTTACAATATTCGAGGTCGAGCGGTAATTGCGTTCCAACTTCACGATTGTCACCGGGGCAAAATCGCGATGGAAATTACGAATAATCTTGATGTTCGCGCCACGCCAACCATAGATGCTCTGGTCATCATCGCCCACTACGGTAACATTACGTTGCTCATTAATCAAGAGTTTCAGAAGTTCGTACTGCACATCGTTGGTATCTTGGTATTCGTCCACCACAACATACAGAAAACGTTCGGCCAACTGGTTTGCGAGTTGCGGAAGTTTTTGCAAAAGCAGCACCGCATTGAACAGCAGGTCGTCAAAGTCCATGGCGTTCGATTCCTGCAGGCGCTTCTGGTACTCCTTGTATATGCGGGCGCGGCGTTCTTCGTCGGCGAACTCGGCACGCTCCATGGCCACGTCGGGAGTCTGCAGTTTAGGCTTTCCGCCCTCGTACAACACCGTATTCTTGTAACGGGAAATCGCACCATGGATTTTCTTGACTTCGGAAGCCTCGTAATTATCGCCAAGTTCCTCTTTCAAAATATCCTTGAGAATTCGCTTCTGGTCGTCGTCATCGTAAATCGAGAAATTGGCATCGTACCAATTGCCCCCCAGGGCTTCGGCCACAAACCCCTTGCTCAGGCAGAGTTTTAAAAGTTTAAGGCAAACAGAATGGAAAGTTCCCATCCAACTGAACGCCATGTGGCAATCCAGGAGTTTCTGGATTCTGTCCTTCATCTCGCGAGCAGCCTTGTTGGTGAACGTCACGGCAAGGATTCTGTCGGATTCCACATTGTGGTACGAAACGAGGTGTGCGATTTTATAAGTGATGGCGCGAGTCTTACCCGAACCGGCCCCCGCCAAAATAAGCATAGGGCCATCGATTTTCTTTGCAGCCGCTGCCTGCTCCGGGTTCAGTTCGCTATCTAAGACATTTCCATCAACAATGTTCGCCATTCAAAAAGCTCCATTTTTACTCAAATGAGCAATATAGAAAAAGCAGTCCCGAAGGACTGCCCTTGCAAGTTCAATTTAGCGATAAAATATCAATCGTCAGCAGCAGATGCACCCACGGCCTGTTCCAAGGTCGTATGTCCATCCAAAGCCTTCTGGATGCCATCCATGCGCAGCGTTATCATACCGCATTCCTTCATAGCGGCACGCTTGATGACATCGCCGGAGGAACGCTTGATGATAAGGTTACGAACAGTTTCGTTCGGCACCAGGAATTCGTAGATACCGCAACGGCCCTTGTAACCGGAGCCGTCGCACTTTTCGCAGCCCCTGCCATGGTAGAACTGCATCTCTGGAGACAAATGAAGTTCTTCGCGAAGGGACGCAGAGATTTCAACCGGTTCCTTGCAGTTCTTGCAAATGCGGCGCACGAGTCGTTGTGCAAGGACACCCTTGATAGCGGTAGACACAAGGAAGGGTTCCAGGCCCATTTCCAAAAGACGAGGGAATGCACCGGCAGCATCGTTGGTATGCAAGGTACTGAAGACCAAGTGGCCCGTCAATGCAGCTTCGATAGCCATTGATGAGGTTTCCTGGTCACGCATTTCACCGATCATGATTACGTCAGGGTCCTGACGAAGCAAGGCACGAATGCCCGCGGCAAACGTAAACCCGGCCGCATTGTTGATCTGTCCCTGGTTCACGCCGTCGATATTCAATTCGACAGGGTCCTCCATGGTCGAGATGTTAATGGTACTATCAAGAATTTCACCAATAGATGCATACAACGTAGTAGACTTACCGGAACCCGTCGGACCTGTAACAAGCACAATGCCGTTAGGAGCGTTAATCGCGTCCAGGAACTGTTTCAAGACGCGCGGGTCGAAACCCATGTCCTTCAGCGGGAACTGGCCAGAGTTCGGGTTCAAGATACGCATAACGATCTTTTCGCAAACGCCGCGCTTACGCAGAGAAATCGGGAACGAAGACACACGAAGGTCAACTTCGGAGCCCTTGTAGCGCACAGTAAAACGACCATCCAAGGGGCGACGCTTTTCGGCGATGTCCATCTTGGAAAGAAGTTTAATACGCGAAAGAATTTGCGGCATCAAACGAGCCGGAATTGGGGGTTGCACCTGCAAGTCACCATCAATACGGTAACGCAGTTTAAGGAATGTTTCCTGCGGTTCCAGGTGAATATCGGAAGCCTTGCGGGCGATGGCTTCGTGAATAAGGGTCGTCACGATTTTCACCACCGCGCGACCTTCTTCGTCGGTCAGTTCCGGTTCGTCACCGCCGCCCTGGCCGCGTTCCACCGTTTCAAGTTCTTCGCCGTCCTTAGATTCACCGATAAGGTCCGCCAAGGATTCTTCCTGCGGGCCATGGCCAGCGAACACGCGTTCAATGCATTTCTGGACATCGGTTTCAGAAGCCATGACAACATCGACTTCCATCTTGACCTTGAACTTCACGATGTTGATCACACGCATGTTGGTGGGATCGGTCATTGCGATAGTCATGGCGGTTCGCTGCACGCGGCGCTCGTCTTCGGTCTTGGACACGAAGAGAGGAACCACCTTGTAGGCCTTGCACAAATCTTCGGGAAGGTAGGTATAGGCCTCGGAATCGATGACAAAATTTTCAAGTTTTACGTAAGGAACTTCGAACTGCCTGGAAAGGATTTCCACAAGGCGTTCTTCGGGCATATATCCCAAATCCACCAAGGTACGGCCAAGACGCTTGCCCGTAGTCTTTTGAGTTTCGAGAGCCTTGTCCAACTGGTCCTGCTGAATGTAGCCCTGCGACAAAAGCATTTCACCAATACGCATCTTGGTGGAAGACTGCATTTGCACGCCAAGAATACTCGTCAGAGCATCTTCGGTGACCATTCCCAAGCGGACAAGGATTTTCGCAAGCGACATTCCCGTACGCTTGTGTTCCGACATGGCGTGAGCCAACTGGTCTTCGTCCAAAACACCTTGGCGAAGCAGCAACTCGCTTAAATTCATTTTTGCATTACTAATCATAAATGCGACCAAGCCTGAGCTTCTATACCTTTAAACACATGTCCTGGAAGTTCCATAAAAACACCTGTACCCTCCAGAACTTTTCCTATTTCAAAAATACCCTCTACTCCCTTTTGAAATATATCATTTTTTTTCGAAGCCGAAAATAACAGTTGATATTCCTCACCTCCGTTCATAGCCAACTGCATAGCGTCGATGCCATAGAATTGTGCCATTTCGCACACTTCGGGGTCCACCGGCACCATTTCCTCGCGAATTTCCATTCGAACCGAAGACGAAAGCGCCAAATGGTTGAGTTCCGACGAAAGTCCGTCGCTAATATCCATGCAGGCCCCGCCCACTCCCACCTTCACGAGTTTTTCGCCCATTGACTCATCAATCACGGGGGCCAGATGGTAATCCACAAGGCGCTTAAACCGTCCAGCATCTTCGGGATGATTCATAAGAATCCACAAGCCGGCAGCGGACTTGCCCAGAGTTCCTGCGACATACACCCCGTCTCCAGGTTTTGCGCCACTCCTCACAAGCGGTTTTCCCTCGGGCATTTCACCCAAGAGGGTCGTCGAGAACATACCCACCTCGCCCGATACCGTATCGCCGCCTATCAGGGTGATACCCCGCTTCGCAAAACCATCCGCAACAGCTTTCACCACGCGGTCACGCACGTCCACCGACCAAGACTTGTTCACGCAAAGACCAAAAAGGGCGAATCGGGGACGCCCTCCCATCGAAGATATGTCCGATACGTTGGACACAATGTGCTTTTCTACGGCCTGTTCCGGCGTAGACCAGTCCAAGCGAAAATGCACGTTCTCTACAGACAAATCCTTTGTGGCTAGCCAACCATCAAAAATGGCGCAGTCATCGCCCGCTGGGAGCCAGCGACGCTCCACCGGGCCCTGGGTTTTGAAGGGGGCTGCCCCTTCCAGGATTTTGTTTACTAAACGGAACTCTCCGAGGTTTGGAAACATGTTGAGAACAACCTGTTGCGTTGACTGTTGAGAAATTGTTATCTAACAAGAAAATAGAAATTAACTTCAAGAAAATGCTTTTTTTTATCAACATTGAGCGTTTTCTTTGCTATTATTCATTTCGTGGGACACATATTCTTCATAACGCCTTCGTCACCGGGAAGCCTCGACAAGATGAGCCAGTGGACTCTTCGTTGGCTTTTGCAGAACGATTTGGCCGAAGATTCCACCATGTACACATGCAACTCTATCGAAGATGCCCAGAACCTTTTGGAATCTGCGCTCATCGAAGGGGAATCGCCGGCCCTCATCGTATTCGACCATGCCGAGCGTTCCAAGACGGCGAACCTCAAGTTCAGCAAGCAGTTGCACGCCAGCATTCCCGAATCGTGGATTGTGGAAATCGTCCCCGACGACATGCCTATCGAAAAGAGCGATGGAAGTCTTTACTGGATTCGCCGCCCCGTGAACGAAGAAGAATGGGCCGAGACCCTTGAACAAGTTCTTCTGCGCACCCCCACACCGCAATGGGCCGAAACATGATCAAAGGCGTAAGCTACTTTGGCATACGCTCGTCAAAGTACGCCCTGCAAGACATGGCCGACATCAAGGCCGCGGGCTTCAACGCCGTGCTCCACACCTGGAGCGAAGAAGACCTGCAATACTACTTTGACACCATGAAGCAAATCGTGGACGGGACCTCCGCCCTCGGTTTAGATGTGTACGTGAACCCTTGGGGCGTTGGCCGCGTTTTTGGCGGAGAAGCCTACTCCGAGCTCACCGCCAGGAACCACGACATGTGCCAGGTCGGCCTTGACGGCAAACCGAAAGTCGCCGCCTGCCCGAACCATCCGGATTTTCGCGCCTACATGCACAAGTGGATCGAGACCGTCTGTGCAACCAAAGTAAGCACGATTTTCTGGGATGAACCGCACTTCTACTTCGAGAAGGGCGGACTTTCGAACTGGAGTTGCCGCTGCGAACGCTGCCGCGAAAAGTTCCGCAAGCGATTCGGCTACGAAATGCCCGCAACCACCTTTGACCAAATGCCGCCAGACCAGGCTTGTGACGTAAAACAGTTCCGCGAAGACAGCCTCATCGACTTCCTGAAAGAGATGACCGACGACGTGCGCGCCCACGGAAAACGCAACTGCGTATGCATGCTCCCGCCCTGGTTCCCCGCCGGCCTCGATGACTGGGGAAAAGTAGCTAGCCTTGCTAGTGTCGACGAAATCGCAAGCGACCCCTACTGGGAAAAAGGCGCCACCGAGGAATGGGTGCGCGAAAAGTACGCGGAGACCGCCCGCAAGCTGACCGCAGTCGCCAAGCAGTACAGCAAAGCGACACAGATGTGGGTAAAGGCCTACCAGATTGAGGCGGGCCGCGAAAACGACCTTGCCATCGCCGTAGAGGAAAGCCGCAAGGCAGGCATTGAGAACATATTCGCCTGGAGTTACCGCGGCACCGAGACGCTCAGCTGGCTCAAGAGCGACAGACCCGACGAAGTCGCAAAGGCGTTCCGCGAAGCGCTAAAGTAAGCGAGACAAAAAAATCCCCCGGTTTTGAACCGAGGGCGTTTTAAATAATTCAATTAAGAATTACTTTGCGCGTTCGAGGTAAGAACCGTCGCGGGTATCCACGCGGATCTTGGTGTTGTTTTCGATGAACAACGGAATCATCACCTTGGCGCCAGTTTCGACGGTGCATTCGCGGAGAACGTTACCGCTGGTGTTGCCCTGCACAGCCGGAGGAGCATCGATGATCATGAGGTCGACGAAGGTCGGCGGAATCACTTCGATAGGCATGGTAGACAAGGTCTTGGGATCCTTCCACCAGGTAACTTCGACGGTGGCGCCATCAAGGAGCCAAACTTCGCAACCGTTCAGATTGGCCTTTGCGATTTCCATGGTTTCCTGAGTGGTGTTGTCCAAGAAGTACCAAGTTTCGCCATCGTTGTAAAGGTAAGTCATTTCGGTGTAGGTCACGTCGGCTTCTTCGACGGTATCGCCGCTCTTCCAAGTGCGTTCGAGAGTACGACCGGTCACGAGGTTCTTGATGCGAACGCGGTTAAAGGCCTGGCCCTTACCCGGTTTCACGAACTGGTTTTCGATGATTTCGTACGGCTGACCATCAACCATGATTTTGAGTTTCTTGCGGAATTCGTTGGTGCTTACAGTACCCATATTATCCTCTTTTGGTTTTTTGAACTAAATTTAGCATATAATGGAAGATTCTGTAAAAACTTTTACGCAAATTTCTGACTTTTTTGAGTATTTGGGAAAGGATTTCGCTGCAAAAATCGCCGCAAACGCCGGCATAGACCTCGACGAAACCCCAACTTACCCGTTCAACTGCTCCAAGCATTACGCAAGTTTAATCAAGAACGCAAACGAACCCGAAGCACTCCTGCGCCAAGTGTTGCCATCAAAAAAGGAAAACGAGGCCGTACCTGGTTTCGTGGATGACCCCGTCGGGGACCTCCCCGCAGGCAAGTGCGACAGCATCATCCAGAAATACGACAACCGTGCGCTCATCGTCTCGACCAGCGCTTGCGGTGTGCGCTGCCGCTTCTGTTTCCGCAGGAACTACCCCTTTCAAGGCGTCGAAGACATCGCAGGCGAGGTTTCGAACTGGCTCGATGTGCATACCGACATCTGGGAAGTGATCCTTTCGGGCGGCGACCCCTTGATGCTTTCGCCGGGCAGGTTCCGCGACCTCGTGGAAGCCATCGCCATGCACAGTTCCGTCACCACGCTCCGCATCCACACGAGACTTCCCATCATGCGCCCGGACCTCGCCATGCAGCACTTCGAGCTATTGCGCGAACTGCCGGCCCGCTTCGAATGCGTTCTCGTGACGCACGTGAACCACCCCGACGAACTCGACGAAGAATCTCAGATGGTACTCGGACAGCTGAAGTACGCCGGATGGACGCTTCTGAACCAGAGCGCACTTTTGAAAGGCGTGAACGACAGTGCGGAAACGCTTACAAAACTGAGCCGCAGACTTTTCGAGCAAGGCGTACTCCCCTACTACCTGCACCAGTTGGACCACGCCAACGGCGTCGCGCACTTTGAAGTTGGCGACGATGCCGCCCGCGACCTGATTGCCAAAATACGGACAAAGTTGCCGGGCTACATGGTCCCGAAACTCGTGCGTGAAATCGCCGGTGAAAAAAGCAAGACACCCGTGTAGATGAGGTCGCTCGCGTTGCTCGCTGTGAGGTGTGAGGTATGAGGTGTGAGGTGTGAGGTCGGCCTTCGGCCTTTAAGGTATCAGGTTTCAGGGGTCAGGAGTACTTGGTTATTTGAACTGTGTGCCATAAACAAACGTCACCCTGAGGAAAATTTCGCAAGATTGCTACAGTTCTCGCTTGGAGGTGACTGCCGGGCGGAGCGAGTCCGGCGAGGCGTGAACGAAGTGAAAAAAGCCGAAGCCGGTTTCGAACGAAGTGAAGAAACGAGCGGAGAACGGCAGCCACCGACGAAGCATGAGCCGTGAGGCGTGAAGCAGTTCGTTACTCTCGCTTGGAGGTGACTGCCGGGCGGAGCGACTCCGGCGAGGCGTGAGCGGAGCGAAAATAGCCGAAGCCGGTTTCGAACGAAGTAAAGAAACGAGCGGAGAACGGCATCCACCGACGAAGCATGAACCGTGAGCAGAGAGTTTAAGTAAGGCGCCGGAGGCACGATTATTAAAACTCATAGCGGCGGTAGCCGCGGGCTCAAAACTCAAAACTGAACGCTAAAACAGCGTCTTCACACCGAATCCGAGGACGCCATCCAAATAATTGCAGCCGTTACGCAAGGCGTAATACAAGTTCACGCTCCAATTCCTGCGGTACTGCGTAAAGCCCACGCCGTAATCCTGCTCGCGTGCCCAGCCGTGGCCGGGAGAAAGTCTGCGATAAAGCCCAGGCTGGTAGAAAAGTTCTATGCTCAGGTCGTATCCGTCCTGCCACATCACCGCAAGTTCCGAAAGGCCATAAGCACGACTCCGTAGCGCATGGTACTGCATTCCCTTGAAATCGTCTAGGCCGCCCAGGGCAAAATAATCCGTGCGCATCAGGTCGGCATCCGTCGGGAAAATTCCGCCAGCAACACCCGAAAAACGCGAAATAAAGTTCCCGTACAGCGGGAAATACGCCACGGCACGGCCATAGGCTTTCAAATAGTTATCCAGCGAATCGGGGCGGTCCATTTTCCAGGTAAACGAGCCATCCAGGCGCCATCCGCTACGCGGCAATGCAAAGCGGTCCAGCGAAACGTACGACATTTCAAAAGTCGAATGTTTGTCGTCTTCGCTCAACCCAAGGAATACGCCCACGCTGAAATCGAAACCGATATCGCGAGTAACACCCACCTCGCCCACAATCAAGCGTTCTACACTTTCGGTTTCGGAATCTACGGCAGTCTCGTCAAAAACCGTTTCTTCGTCAAAACTACCGCGAACAACCACATTCCACGGAGTTCCCAGAATCCAAGGTTCCTTGTAGTAACCCGTCAAATGCCGAGAATCCTCGCCAGTAAAGCCTTCTAGTTGTAAATCTCTGGCCGTTCCCGCGATATTGTACAAATCAATATTTACTTGGCCTTCCCAGACATTGTCTTCGCTGGAATAAGTCAAAACACCTTCCGCTTCAGACACGCTTGCCTTGCGCATACTGAACGCAGGCACAATCAAGTTGCGGGAACCATCCCTGAACAATCGTACAGGCGCCGTCTGCTCAAAGTAGCCGATGCGCGCAAGTTTACGTTCGGCACGTTCCAAGTCCGTAAGCGACACTGGGGCGCCATCTTCAATGCCGCTCAGCCGATGGAACACCTCGGGTTTCGTCCCACTAAAATCTAAATTTTCGGCAGGCGCCCAAACGTAGCCGGGGCCACGTCTGAATTCAACGGTCAAAACGCCCCCAACGACATTTCCGTCAATCCGGGCCGCCAAGAAACCATGATCTTCGTAATAACGGACCAGTTTTTCGGAAACCTGCCTCCACGCAGCGCAAGGGTTCCCAACGACTGAAGCCATTTGCAATTCATCAAAAAGCGCATGCTCGCCTATCCACACCACGGAATCAATGCGGCAAAGCGAGTCAGCCGTCACTGCACCGGACATTTTTCCGTCACTTGCCAAAACGGCCAGAGAGTCCGCAGCATGGCCAAAGCCTACAAGCAAGAACAACAGCAGAACAGCGGCAATTCGATTGCGCCCACACTTGCAAATTTTGTCAGCCATTCTACACATTTTTCACTCAATTAAAAATACGCTTTTGCCTCAGTCGTCAACTTTTGGAAGATATTTTCCTCGGCATCGCCAAAACGCAAAACATAGCGCAATCCAAAAGTTATAAAATCATTTATTTCCACCGATATCGAAGACTCCAAGCGATATGTACGTCCATCGCCATACCCCGACATCATCTGGTAAGGAATAATGTCGTCACCGCTTTCCATCTGGGTCGCCGAAAATTGAATATAACCGTCCGCCACGTTGTTTTTGACATAGCCGAACCGCAAAAAGCCTTCCAACAGATAGGCATCGAATTCATAGTCGGCATCATCGGTTCCTTCACCATAACGGTACCGACCGCCAGGCTCCACATGGAAACCGTCCAGGAAGTTGTACCGGTACCGCAACGTAAAATCCCGAGTATTCCAATTCAAATCTTGCAAGGCTTCCAGTTCCACGTTTTCAAAAAGAGCAGTTCCCCCGACAAAATGGTTTTCGTTCATCTGGAATCCACCATCTATGTCATGATGCAGGGTAGTCTCAAAATACTGCATGGCGCTGAGTTTTTTATCGTAGTCGGCACCGGGTTTATAGGCCACGGAAAGTCCGACAGGATGAACCCAACTCAAGCGACCTTCCCAAGAAACCGTACCCGAAGAGATTTTACGCAACTCATGGGGCGTCGCCGGCGGAAAATACAACGTTTTGCCTGTAGTATCTTCACCCGAAGCGCTGTACGAACCGCCAACTGTCACATCGCGCAAAATCCCCTGGCGAACGCCCAGGAAGAGTCCCGGATTCCAGTCCACATCGAGCCCGAAAGCAGCATTGGAAGAAAGTACAGCACCAATGGAATCGTTACGTCCCATTCCCTCGTAAACGAAATCTCCATTATCAACGCCTTCGATAAACGCCCCCGTAAGGCTATCGTAGCGTACATCACCCGTCCCAGGCGCCACAGCCTTGTATATGGTTGTGTAAGTCTGTTCTTCGGTCAAGCCCAACTTGTAATTCACACTTGCCGTCACGCCTCGGTCTTCATCGCTGTAACGCGCATCCAAGTCCCCCACCCAACTTTGTTCAGCCTCGCTTGAATCCACAACGCGCCGTTCATACTGCAAAAAGTGATTCATGTCCACATAGCGGTTCCGCCAATCCGCACTCTGCGTCCACACCACCGACTTCAGGGAATCACTCCACTCGTCGCCATAAGTATCGCCCCGACGCTTCGACAACTTGCTTTCGACCCCTTCATTCACATTCCAGGAATCACCCACCAAGGCGAAACCCGCTCCCGATTTTCCATACGCGATTTCATCACTAACGTTCAAGGAATCCCTCTGGGTATAGCGCAAGTCGAAATTGCCATAGGGTCTCCAAAAGCCTTGCAGGTATTCCGACGAACCTGCGGCCTGGTATCGTTCCTTTTCAGAATTCTGCACGCTGACCACACGCACAACACCCACGTCGCTCTGCACCCGGTTCGTCTTGTGCAAAACGGAAATACCGCCCCTGGAAGAATTCCACTCCTCCCTTTCCCCTTGACGGTATCCCCACAGGGCTTTAGCGAACCAACCTGTTCCAAAGCGGTAGCGTAACCCAAACTCGTCGTGGCGCATGTTCCCGGAACCGATGGCGGAACTGTCCAAGTCCCAATTATCCTGCAGACCATAGGCGTTCCAGTCCATGTCGCCGCCCTGGTATTCTCCCATACCGAATCCGTCTTCCACATAATTTCCATACATCGAGAACGCCAACGGAAACTTCTTCATTTGCTCCGTCGAGTCCGTTGTCACGTACCAGCGATAAGCATGGCCTTCGGGACCATTTATTTTATCCGAAACGATATTGGAATCCTTGCGATTCAAGGCGACTTCCAAATCGGCGTAATAGCGGTGGTCGCCTTGCAGGCGCATCCGGGCACCAAAGCGTTCTGCGCGTTCCGGCCTTGAAAGTGGGGCAAGGGAATCCACACCGCCGGGCAGACTGTCGTTCGAGCGGTAAAGCGTTCCGCCCTTGTCCGCCTTTAGACTTGCATAGTCTTCATCGGTCCACACACCGCGTTTCAAGCGGTTCCGGTCATTTTCAAGACGAAAGCCCGACATGTCCAAATAGACGTTCGGATGCCTGTACTTGGCCTTGGCTGCATACAAATTATAGATATCATCGTTTTCGTAAGCATCGTACTCTATACGGATTTCATCGTCGGGGCCAGGAATTCTCTTGCCCGTAAAATTCAAAAGACCGCCAGCATAATTCATCACGTAATCCGCATCGCGCTTGAGTTCCACCCCGTTCACCCAAACCTTTTCGGAGCCAGGGACAACGGCCAGGTAATCACCATCACCGCTTATCGCATAGCCTTCTCTTTGCCCGCTCACACCATTCATCACGCGACTTCTGCGATTCACCTCGTCGGTGCCCGCAGCCCCACGCACTTCCGAATAACCCGCTCGCAAACCGGCCATCGCTCCCAGAGTTGAGCGTTCAAAGCCAAAAAATCCCATGTTCTCATCTTTCCAAGTCAAATCACCCAAGTGCACCATCCAATGCCGAGACTCAGCCCTAAAGTAAACCTGGTCCACTTCCTGCAAAGTGGCCGTCGTCTGGTCCCCAGCCTTGCGATCGACATCGTTCAACATGGCATCGATAAAAACGCTGTCCCCAACCATTCCCTGAATAGACAGGCGCAGTTCCTGGTCCACCTGGGTTCCGCCATCGCCCACAGTAATCTGCATGGTCTTGTAGCCATGGGTTTCAAGGTTCGATGCCGTCGAATTCGTTTCCGGAACAGCATCACCCACGTTTTTCTGTTTTACGATAATCTCTGGATTCCACACGGGAATCGAATCCAGGTTCAAAGCGAAAGACCGAGCAAAGGCAAGCGCCACAAGCAAAAGAACGAGCCCGTTTGCCCTGCGCATACACACTACCTGCCGGTAGAATCAATCACGAACTGCTTGCTAGAAAGAAGCTTGCGGCCAACCACCAGATCTACGCTCCATTCGCCAGGTTTAAGCAACTTGGGCGAAATCTCGGTATGGCACACGCCCACATCCTGGGACGATTCCATTTTGCTTTCGCAAGGAAGCACTTGAATCGTGTCGGTCCCCCAAAACCAGATATGCTTGAGCGTATCCTTGGAATACTGCATCACGTTCGAAATGGTGGAATAAAAGTAAAGACGTGTATTCACATCGAACACGCTGTCTACACCAAAGGGGGTTCCTCGAACAACATTGCGGCAGACCACACTCTGGGCCGGAGAAAGTTCAGTCTCGGCTACATCGGCTACAGCATGGTCTTCGATCCAGATGTCAATAAAACGGTGAACAAAAAAAGCAAAGAAGACGAGCAGTACAAGTACTGTCGTCTTTCGAATGTTGCGAAGTGGCGGAATGCCAGCCACAATAACCTCTGCTAGATAAGTTTGCTGGTATTCTGGGTAAAGGCGGGAACTGCATCTACCAGTTTTTCGACCAACAGACGGTTGAAGTCGTCAATACGGTTCGGGAGGCGGGAACCGGGGAACACCTGTACCAAAAGCAGGGCTTCGTCCACCGGGGAAATGTAAATGGAACGTGTTTCGCCGGAATACGAAACCGACTGGAAATTTTCGCCGCCAAGCATCATCCCCACCTGCTTTGCAGAGTCGAACGAAGCCGTGCTCAGAACAGCAAGCGGAGTCGCATCGATACCAAGAGAGCCCACCTCGGCAATAATAGAACCGTCGCGGTGGCAAAGAACAATGTATTCAGCCTTTACGCTGGCCTGGTAAGCGAGCATAAGGCGACGCACTTTGCCGACGTCATCGGAATAAATGGTAAAATCACTCATTCTATACCTACTCTTGCTAACTGTTATCGACTATTTCTTCTTGGGGACGTAAGGACGCAGTTCGATATCGTCATCGGCAGTATCCTGGGGCTTGTCCACCACACGCCCAAAGGTGGGCATGCGTGTAACCGGAGCCACGGCACGAGGACGTCCAAAAGGCGACGAAGTCGCACCCTTCTGGAACAAGCCCGAACCACTACCCGTAGACGGGGCTCCTCCAATCGGAGGTTTTGCCGCGAACGACGGCATCTTGAAAGGCGAAGCGGCAGGGGCTGCGGCGGGAGCGGCAGGCTTCGGAGCGTTCTGGCTGACCGAAATGCCTTCCTTGGTAAGGGACACGTCGTGCACACCAGTGTTATTGGCGCTTTCGGCGGCCTTACGCAAAAAGCCCTGTTTCACATTAAACTTTTCAATGACCAGCATGGCGATGGTCTTGAGGGTCGTAACGACGCCCTTGCCATTGTGGGCCGTAGCCGGGAAAAACGGCACGTTGCGTGCGTTGAGTTCCGCATTCATCTCGTCGAGCGTGAACACGTTATCCATGTCGCGCTTGTTGTACTGCAACACAAACGGCATATCGTCCAAATCCATGCCGTAATCCTGCAAGTTCTGGCGCAAATTCTGCAAACTTTCCAAGTTTTCGGCCTGACGGGAACGCTGGGAGTCGGCGACGAACACAATGCCGTCTACACCACGCAGCACCAACTTACGAGTACTATTGTAATAAACCTGACCGGGAACCGTGTAAAGTTGGAAACGAGTCTTGAAACCCTTGATATCGCCAAGGTTCAAAGGCAAAAAGTCAAAAAACAACGTTCGGTCGCCATCGGTAGCAAGCGACACCATGTCGGTGCGCTTATCCTGGGGCATCTTTTGGTGAATAACCTGAAGATTTGTCGTCTTACCACTAAGACCGGGTCCGTAATAGACCACCTTGCAGCTTATCTCACGTGTAGCAAAATTAATCGAAGACATCTCAATTCCTTGATACTCTGTTACTTAATCTAATAAAAGATGGGCAATGAAAGTTTTTCGCGTTCCTAAAAACACCCTATTTTTCGTCTTTTTTAAGCAAAAGTAAAGTCGCAAAGATTTCATGGTCAAGCACGCCACAGACGCATGTAAATTAAAGTTTACAAATTTGTCTTGAAACAGCATTACTCGTTTTGCACGCATCGAACGTAGAGATAGGAATACTTCGATATCACCATCAGGTCGCCGTCATTATCCAAATTGAAAGCAACGGCCATTCCCATGTAATCGGAGGTCCACAGACAAAGTTCCTCGCCCAGGCCGGAATAATCGCCTTCACTATCCGGGCCGCACATGCCTCCCGGCAGGAAGTCGAGTCCATATTCATCGGATCCTGCAGGATTCCAATCCGTCGCGGACTTAAGTTTGGACGCATCCCCCGCAAAATCCACTAAGGCGCGGTACTCATCCAGCGACGGCATGCGCCACCCCGTGGGGCACAAAAGTGAATCCCAGTTGTAAAGCCTTCCATAGGCCTCGCAATTATCTTCGACATCGTCATAGCACGCGCTTGCCGCGCCGGCATCGTACTTCAGGTTCTCGGCCATCCAGTTTTGACCATTGACGACTGCAGTCCTGTACGTTCTGCCATCGCGGGAATCAACTAGGGTTGTATCGAAAACGCCTGTTCCGCCCGTCGTATCAACCATGTCAGAATGTGTCTGCGAAAACTTGTCCTCGCAGCGCCTCTGGAATTCCGTCGCAGTATTTTCCATGAACTTTCCGGCATCCACCTTGGGCGTAAACATTCTTGTGCAGACAAGGTGCAGTTCAGAGCACGAGGGAGTACGAAGCACGTCTTCCACCAGGCCCCCGTTATCCTCGCACTCTTCGATGAATGCGCTGGAATCCCGGCGACATAAAGCCGCTGAATCCGCATCGTAAGAATTGTCCAGGCGGTCGACGGCAACAGCCTGGGCCGAATCGCGCATCAGGATTTGCGTATACACGTTTATCGTCTCAGACCACTTCATATCGAGGTGCACACCGTTTTCATGCTTGTAGATATTCACCGTGCAGGACGCCGCAGGCATGTCGTCATATTCAAAAAACACCTCGGCATCTGTTGTAAACTGGATTTCGTACCAGGAGACGACCGACGAACCGATAGTCGCCGAACGCTCAGCCGAATCAACCGGGACATCGGAATCCCACGTCCTAAGGAGTTTTACCAGTTCCGGGTCGTAAACGCCAGCATTCTGCTCCTCGGTATATCCCGAAGCCAATTTTTTTTCCTGGTCGTCGGAGCACGCCAAGACAAAAAAAAAAACGCAAAGGCCGATTTGGATTTTTTCAATTAAATTCATCTTGAACCCATACGGAAAAAGCCTCACCGACCCCATCAAGACTCAGGAAACCCTTACCAACCCCCAAATTTAACCATAAAGGGGGAAAGCCACCGGTAACGATATTAAAACTGAATACACAAAACACCGGTGCGTTTTACGCATCGGCATTTTAAATTCAAAGACTATAAGACCGACTACTAAAGTCTGATTAGGCGAAGCCGTTAATGACCTTAGCGACCTTGGCCTTGTAGTTGGCAGCGCGGTTAGCATTGAAACCGGCGCGCTTGGAACAAGCAGCCTTGTCGAGCATGCTGAAGAGCTTCGGCATTTCGGCGAGAGCAGCGTCCTTAGTGGTAGCGGTGCGGATCACCTTGAGGCTAGCACGAATTTCAGAACGAGCTGCGCGGTTCATAGCATTGGCCTTGTCGGCCTGGCGCAAACGCTTTTTGCAAGATTTATGTTGCGGCACTTTAATCTCCGGGTAAAAAACCTAATTAAAAATTTTGTAGGCACAAAGATAGTAAAGCTTTGGATTTTGTCAAGCCCCCCTACTCGCCTCAAAATTGCTATTTTTGGCAATATGATTCCCTTTGTCAACCTCATCGGCCAACGAAACGCCTACAAATTTGAACTGGAACAGGCGGAACGAGCCATTTTTGACAGCGGATGCTTTATTGGAGGAACTGCCGTAGGCGATTTGGAAGCCAATTTGGCAAAATTTTGCGGAATCAAAAACGTCATCGCCTGTGGAAGCGGTACCGAAGCCCTCACAATAGCGCTCATGGCACTCGGAGTCGGACCGGGTGACGAAGTCGTCGTCCCCGATTTCACCTTTATAGCACCCGCCGAATGCGTGGCGGCCCTTGGGGCGACTCCGAAATTCGCGGACATCGACCCCGAAACGCTGCAAATTTCGCCACGCAGCGTGGAATCACACATTACGCCTGCGACCAAGGGCATCATCGCCGTAGACCTCTTTGGCCAGTGCGCCCCGTTCAGGGAATTGCGCAAAATCGCCCGCAACCGCGGCCTGTGGATCATCGAGGACGCGGCCCAGGCCTTCGGCGCAAGCGTCGAAAAAATCGACGACGCACAAGTGCCGCAAGGCGATTTAAATCAACTGGAACCGCGCGACACCAGCGACGCCCACGACCTTTTCGAACAGCGCCGCGATTTTGAACAACGCGACCATTTTGAACTGCACCTAAAACAGCGCCACGCCTGCACCTTCGGCGACATCGCGATTACAAGTTTCTACCCGAGCAAGCCGCTCGGCTGCTACGGCGACGGCGGAGCGCTCTTCACCGACGACAGCGGATTGGCGGCGAAAATCAGGCAAATCGCGAACCACGGAAGTTCAGCACGTTACCTGCACGAGACCGTGGGCGTGAACAGCAGGCTCGACGCCATCCAGGCCGCCGTGCTGAACGTCAAGCTGAAGCATTTCGAGGAAGAACTCGGCAAGCGCCACGAAAACGCAGCGAAATACGACGCGTTCTTCGCAGGTATCGACGGCATCAAGCCGCAACGCATCGCAGACGGCAACACGAGCACGTACGCCCAGTACACGGTGCTTGCAGACGACCGCGACGCGTTCACAGAAAAGTTGAAGCGGGCGGAAATCCCCTACTGCATCCACTACCCCATGGCGCTCCACCGCCAGCCGTGCTTTGCGAAAGCAGCGAACGCGGACGACGGCATTTCCGCGGCATCGGGCAGCACAGCCTCGAACAGCAGCGCGAACCGCGCAAACAAGGATTGCGAATTGAACTGCGCCGACATTACAAGCAAGAAAGCCGTAAGCCTGCCCGTCTGCGCCTTCACCGACGTCGACGCCATCATCGAAAAACTGAGGAACGCGCTATGAAGAACACCGGACTGATTCCCGAAATCGCAAACGATTCGACCCCCCGCAAAGTGAGCGAATCCGTACTGGAAAGCCACGCCATCGTGCATCCGGTGGACACGAACGCCCTGAACCAGGCCTTCGGCGGTTACCTGATGTCCCTGATGGACGAGGCCGCCTGCATCGTCGCCTTCAAGCACGCCGGCCGCAAGGTGAACACGGTCTCCATCGACAGCGTGCGTTTCTGGAAGGCGACCGACGTGGGAACCATCCTGAATATCCACGCGAGCATGAACCGCGTGTTCAACACCTCCATGGAAATCGGAATCAAGATTACCGAGACCGAGCCCGTTAAGAAAGAGGAAATCCCGGTTGCAAGGGCCTACTTCACCTTTGTAGCGATTGGCGAAAACGGGCGCCCCGTGCCGGCTCCCGCCGTCATCCCCGAAACCGCCGAAGAAAAGCGCCGCTTTGAGCAAGCTCTCATCCGCCGGGAAGCCCGCATCGCGCTCGGAAAATCCCTAGCCGCCGACCACTAACCTGTATACAGGCGGAAACAAAAAAACTTACGGCAGGGTCTTCCCGCGGGGAACCGCAATTGCTAAAATTTAGGCATGTCCGGCGCAGTCGTGGAAGTCAAAGATAGATCGCTCATCAGCCTTTCGTGGCCGCTGATTTTGACGTTCGCCGTGGGCATGATCCAGCCCATGATGGACAGCTGGTTCCTTTCTCGCACCTCGGAAACCGCGGCCGCGGGCGTAGGCGCCATGATGCCCGTTCTCGGAGCCTTGTTTACGGCGCTCCACGCATTCGCGCAATCCGGCGCAAGCATCACCTCGCAGTTCATCGGTGCTAAGCAGAACGGGCACGCCCGCAGTACCCAGACCATGGTGATTTTCGGGAGCATTTTCCTAGGCGTTGCCCTGAACTTTTTGATTTTCCCGCTTTCCGGCACCATTCCGCAGTGGATGGGGCTCACCGAGGGCCCGGCAGAATTCGCACAGCAGTTTCTGAGCATCGTCTGCTTCGGATTCGCCTTCCGCGCGCTCCAGACGATTTTGACGGCCCTCATCGCGACTCACGGACTCACCGTGTGGAACCTAGTCGGCAACGTGCTCACCATCGCAAGCAACGCGCTCTTGAACGTGATATTCTTGGAAGGGCTCTTTGGAATTCCCAAGCTGGGAGTCTACGGGGTAGGGCTCGCCACGGCGCTCTCCTGGCTGATTTCCTCGGGCATACTTTGGATGGTGCTCACGTTCAAGGTTAAGCACCACAGCCATCGACGCGACTGGAAGCGTTCCAGGGTGCTTTTGCCCGACTGGATTCGCATAGGCCTCCCGGCGGCAGCGGAACCCATCAGTTTCCAGCTGTTCCAGGTGTTCATTACGGCGATGGTGGTGTACGTGGGCACCACTGCCATGACCGCGCGCGTCTTTGCCGGGAACTTCGCCGCTTTGTCTGTAATCCTCGGCGTCGGTCTTGGCAGCGGTAACCAAATTTTGGTTGCCCACCTTGTGGGCGCCCACGATTTTGCAAAGGCGAACAGGCGCGTATGCCAAACGCTAGCCGTAGGCATCACGAGCGGGCTTCTGCTATCCGTCATGGTAGCGCTTCTAGGCGAACACTTGATCCGACTTTATACCGACAACCCGGAGGTCATACGACTCGGGAAAATCTGCCTCTGGTGCGATGTGGCCGTGCAACCATTTAAAGCGGTAAACTTCATCATCACGACCTCGCTCCGCGCCGCCGGCGATTCTAACTTCCCCGCCATCGTCGGAAGCGCCATGATGTGGACCTTGGGCCTCGCGACGGCCCTCATCCTCGCTTTCGTCGTAGGACTCGGGCTTCCCGGACTTTGGCTCGGCATGGCCGCCGACGAACTCTACCGTTCGTTCGCAAACGCCTGGCGCTGGAGAAGCGGCCGCTGGAAAAGCAAGGCCGTGGTATAGCAAACACATTTGTTTTCGCTCATTGCCGTTTTCGGAGTCAACATACTCATCGATTCGAAATCGCAGTTGAAGGAATCGCGAAGGGATCAACGATCACGAGCGATTCCCCTGCGAAAGACTTTCCTTATTGCCGCCAAAAAACGTTCTTTTGGAAAGCCACCGTTATTTTTTTGACGGAGAAAACGACTTTGACAAGAAAACAATCGAACGAAGTGATTTGTTTTCGCTCAAAGCCGTTTTCGGAGTCAACATACTTATAAGGCACACGATAAAAAAACTATATTTAGCGGCATGCCCTTTTACCCGAACGAAGTGATTCAGCAACTGAAATCGCAAGCGGATATTTCGCTTGTGATTCAGCAGTTTTTGCCGCTGAAAAAGACGGGTACAAACCGCTACGCAGGCGTCTGCCCCTTCCATGACGACCACTCGCCTTCCATGAGCGTAAACCCGACACTCGGCATTTACAAGTGCTTTGCCTGCGGTGCTGGCGGCGATGTGTTCAAGTTCGTGCAGGAACACGAGAAAATAGACTTCAACGGCGCCGTGGAATGGGTCGCAAACTTTGTGGGTTACGATTTACCCAAGTTCAACTCCAAGGAAAACGCGGAAGTCACCGAAGAACGCGCCATGGTTCGCAAGTTGAACGAACTCGCCTGCGAATGGTTCGAGCACCAGTTATCCCTGTGTCCCAAAGCACTCGAATACCTGGCGAAACGCAACATATCCGAAGCGACCCGCAAGGAATTCCACATTGGCTACGCGCCCGACGGCCGCGAAGGCTTTATAGGCTACGCCGCAAAGAACGGATTTTCGCCAAAAGACTGCGTAAAGGCGGGACTTGCCGTAGAAAAGCAGAACGGAGGAATCTCCGACAAATTCCGCGACCGTCTGATGATAGCCATCCAGAACCTTTCGGGAGTCGTCGTCGCATTCGGCGGCCGCGACCTCGCTCCGAAGCAGGAAGGCTTCGAGCGTCCCAAGTACATGAACAGCCCCGACACGGCGCTGTACAACAAGAGCGACATTCTCTTCGGGCTGAACCACAGCCGCAACGCCATATCGAAAGAAGGCGCAGTCATCATCGTGGAAGGCTACTTCGACTTGATTAGCCTTTACCAGGGCGGCGTACAGAACGTCGTCGCTGCCTCGGGAACGGCCCTTACCGAGACACACGCAAGCATACTCAGCCGTTACGCGAAAACCGCATACCTCGTATTCGACGGCGACGCCGCCGGCCAGAAGGCGACCCTCCGCTCGCTCGAAATTGTTTTGCCCAAGGGAATCAACCCGAGAGTTTTCGCGCTCTCGCGTCCGGACGGCACAAAGATAGACCCCGACAACTTCGTGAACGAACGCGGCGCCGACGCTTTCCGTGCAGAACTATCCTCCGCCGTAGACTGGCTGGATTATCTTTCCAGCCGCAGGAGTCTACAAAGCATCGAAGACCGAGCAGAATTCATCACCTACGCAAAGTCCCTCATCAAGAGCATCGAGAACCGCGAACTTCAAAACCAGTACGCGAATCTGATTGCGGAACGTTTCGACACCAGCCGGTCCCTGAGTGGCGTCAAGAGCATCAAGCCGCAAAAGAAAACTTCCGCCCCGCCACCGCCGCCCATGCTAGACGAGTTCGGCGAAGAAATTCAGGCTTCGCCACAAGAAGAAGTGCGCGTGCCCTGGGAAATCCTATCGCCCATAGAAATCCGCTTTGCAAATCTGCTCGTACACAACCCGACGCTCATGGACCGCGCCTGCGAATACTTCGACATGGACTTTGCAGCAAGTGGAATCCAGATTTTTGAATCCGGTCTTATCGACGAGTTCGTGAATACGATTATCGCGGGCTACTCAGAAACAGGGTACTTTTCTGCCCAGATTTTGTACGAGCAACTGAGTCCCACCCTGCAACTTTTCCTGGAGAACCTGTCCGAAGAAACTTGGACGCCCCCCAAGGAAATCATCGAGTTCTACGAAACTCTGATGGTCCTTACACTGCGCTTCTGCGACCGTTCCAAAAAAGCCTTTGACCTAAGCACCCAGGAAGGCATGCAGAAACGCTTGGAAATGAATACGTTCACCCAGAATATGCAAAAACTGGAAACCCAGTACCGCAACGGAAAACTTTCCATAGACTTCCTGGCCGACCAAATTATCAAAAGCAAGCAGAAGTTAATCCAGATTTTGGCGACACCGTAATACGCCACATAAGTTTTAAACGAGGAACACATGCTATCCATCAAGAATCTTAAAGCAAGCATCGAAGACGGAACCCAAATTTTGAAAGGCATCAACCTGGAAGTGAAACCCGGCGAAGTCCACGCCATCATGGGTCCGAACGGTTCGGGAAAGAGCACACTTTCAAAGGTCATCGCAGGCCACCCCGCCTACAAGGTGGACGACGGTTCCGTGATTCTCGACGGCAAGAACCTCCTGGAGATGGAAATCAACGAACGCGCGAACTCCGGACTTTTCATCAGCACGCAGTACCCGACCGAAATCCCGGGCGTGAACAACGTGGAATTCCTGAAGATGGCCCTCAACAGCAAGCGCACTTTCCTTGGCCTTGGAGAAATCGCAGATGACGAATTCAAGAAGTTGTGCGAAGAAAAGATGGAACTCCTCGAGATGGACGACCGTTACCGCGACCGCGGCGTGAACGAAGGTTATTCCGGCGGCGAGAAGAAGCGGAACGAAATCCTGCAGATGGCAATCCTCGACCCGAAAGTGAGTTTCCTCGACGAAACCGACTCCGGCCTCGACATCGACGCCCTCCGTATCGTGGCAAACGGCATCAATCACATCATGAGCCCCGAGAAAGCGGTAATCCTCGTAACGCACTACCAGCGCCTGCTGGACTACATCAAGCCCACCTACGTCCACGTGCTGCGCCACGGCAAGATCATCCTGAGCGGAGGCCCGGAACTGGCGTTGAAACTCGAAGAACAGGGCTACGACTGGATCGAGGAAGCATAATGGCTGCAGACACGAACATTTGCACGCAGGCGCAAGCCCGCATCGCCGAACTGGGGGCGCCCCGCCGCAACAACGAACTGTGGACATTCTTCCCCGTAGCGAAAATCCCCGTCCAGGATTTTGACACAAGGAACGACGCGGACCCGCTTTTTTCCGCAAACGGCGGACACGTCGACACGGATTTCGGCATCGCAAGCGAGACCGATTTCGCAGCACTCCTCCCCATCGCCAAAAATGCACGTCCCATGGTGCAGAACATCGCCGACGGCGCAAACGAAATGGCGATGATCAAGTGCAACAACGACTTCGGCCACACCGTGCTAAACATCGGCAAGGGCGCTCGAGCAAGCCTCGAGATTCTCGACAACAAGGTCATCCACGAAATTGCCGCGGAACGATTCGACATAAACGTCGCCGAAGGCGCCGACGTAGAAATCTTCTTTGCGAATCCCGCGAGCGACGTTCCCCTGCGTTTCAGGCACTTCCGCATTACGCAGGCGGCAGGTTCCACAGTGCGGTTTTCAAGCATCGAACGCGGAAACGGAACCACACGCGTAAGCATCGACTGTTTCTTGAAAGGCGAAGGCGCCAACTTCGAAATCCGCACTTTGAACAAACTAAACGATAATTCCGGAAGTCATCACAGACTGCACATTTACCATGAGGCTCCGCGTACCACAAGTACGCAGTTCTCGCGCAACCTGCTCGACGGCAAATCCTACGCAAGTTACGACGGCAGCGTCATCGTGAACGAGAACTGCACCGGGGTTAACTCCAGCCAACTGGTGAACACGATTCTCCTCGGCGACGAAAGTTCCGTGTCGGTAAAGCCAATCTTGAAAATCTACCACGACGACGTGGAATGCACGCACGGCAACACCTGCGGTGAACTGGACGCAGAACAGATGTTCTACCTGGTGAGCCGCGGAATCCCGAAAGAAACGGCAAAGTCCATGCTCATGGCGAGTTTCGCGAAGGAACTCTTCCAGGCGCTCCCCGACAGCCCCGCCAAAAAGCGTCTGCTGCAGCAGTTCTAAATTCGCGAATCCCAAATTTCCCTATAATGGAAAAACCGCCCTTCTTGCAAAGGGCGGTTTTAGGGAACGGAATGAAAAAAGATCTACGTTATGGAGACAACCAATGCCAGGGTAACTCCAGAAAATGCCATCAAGAAATTCACTAAGAACTTGTTGCTTGCCAGATCCTTGAGAATTACAGCCTTCATTTTATTGCCTTCCCTTTTACATTTTGAAAGATATAAAAGAATCGGACATCTTCAAAGTATCAACAATCACACTGCGATTTTCATCACATAGTGTCAAAATTCTTACGCGAAACTTTTGAAAATACGCTGATTTTCGCAAATCACTTACGATCTTCTTCGATTTTGCGGACTGGCTCGTCCATCATGCGTTCCGTAATAACTTCGGGAGTTCCTTCGGCAATGGCTGCGTTGGATTCTTCAGGCATCCAGGGCTTGTCTAGACTCTTTTCCCAGGAAACCGTAGGAACCTGCACTGGTTCCGAAGACGTGTCCACCACAGGAAGGCCAAGAATTTCACGAGCACGGTTCAGGGCCGCATCGATATTTCCAAGGGCGTTTTCCTCGCCCAGTTGTTTCAGCACGCCAGCACGGGTCAGGGCCACCACCGGTTGCGCATGGACACCGCTCAAAAGCAACTGGGTGCCTTCGCGCCTGCAGCGCACAAGCAAATCCTCGATCATCTGGATACCGGCGGCATCGATGCTCGATACACTGCGCATACGCAAAATAAGGATTTTCGGCTTATCGGAAATGCGGGCCATGGTATCCTTGAACTTGTCCACCGCACCAAAGAACAGCGAACCCGCCAGTTCGTAGACAGCCACGCCCTTCGGCACCTGACGGCTCAAATCGTTATGAGCGGCCTCCTCATCGTCTTCCCTCAATGCAGTGGTCACGGTTTCCATCTCCGAAACGTCGCTCATGCGCTTGATAAAGAGCACTGCAGCCAAAAGGACGCCCACTTCGATAGCCACGGTAAGGTCGATAATCACGGTAAGGAAAAACGCAACCAGCATCACGGTGACGTCGCTCTTTGGAGCCTTGAACATCTTGATGACGGTACGGTAGCCGCACATGTTGAAGGCGACCTGGAACAGCACTGCAGCGAGGGCCGCCATGGGAATCATCTCGGCGTACTTGCCAAGGACAAGCATAATCAAAAGGAGGACTACCGCATGGACTAAGCCCGAAATGGGGCTAAAGGCACCATTACGAATATTGGTCGCCGTACGGGCGATGGCGCCCGTTGCAGGAATACCGCCAAAAATGGGACTCAAAATATTGGCAACGCCCTGGCCGAAAAGTTCGGTATTGGAACGGTGCTTGGTACTGGTCATACCGTCAGCCACCACAGCCGAAAGCAGGGACTCGATAGCACCGAGCATGGCGATTGTCAAGGCAGGCTGGAACACTTTCTGCATCATTTCGAGGCTTATGTTCGGCAGATGAGGCATGGGGAAACCAGTCGGAATGTGGTTTTTCATGCCTATGGTCACTACGCCGTATTCAGAATCCCAGCCAAGGACCTTCACCAAGACCGTCGCCACGATAATAGCAACCAGCGACCCCGGAATCTTGGTGGTAATCTTCGGCCATACAATGCAAACCACTAAAGCCACCAAGCCCACAATAACGGAGAACACATTCACGGAGCCAAAAGACGAGGCGTAAAGTTTGATTTTACCCACGGCATCGGCAGGATCGGCCCCCGCAAACGTAAGTCCGAAAAAGTTGGGCACCTGACCCAGGGCGATGATGATGGCGATACCCGCAGTAAAGCCGACAGTCACCGGATACGGAATGAACTTAATTATGGCGCCGAACTTCGCCAAGCCGAAAATAACGAGGAAAATACCAGCCAAAAGCGTTGCAGAAGCAAGTCCATCGTAACCGTACTGGCTCACAATGCCATATACAATTACAATAAAGGCGCCCGTCGGGCCACCAATCTGGAATCGGGAGCCGCCCAACAGCGAAATGACGAATCCCGCAATAATGGCCGTATAAAGGCCCTGCTCCGGTCCGACACCAGAAGCGATTGCAAAAGCGATGGCCAGCGGCAACGCCAGGATACCGACAATTACACCGCTCATCAAGTCGCTGGTGAAATTCTTGCGGGTATAACCACGCTTGAGACTACGGGCTAATTCCGGGGTAATAGTCGCAACAACGCCAGTCAAATAGCTTTTGACGGATTCTTTGGCGCGAATATTGTGCATTGGGCTCTCCATCTTGAAAATGCGGCCCAAATTTAAAAAAATTTACAAATTCCGTTAAGGGTAAAAAGAAAATTATAACAAGCCCTTCTTGGCGGAACGCATCAGGTTCTTCACCTGCCTCTTGTCAAGTTGCGGAACCTCGGCATCGATTTCGCGGCGGCTCTTGGGAGCGCATTCCTCGCAAAGGTGCTTGATGACCGTCCCGAAACTCGCAGCCCCATTGCCCAGGTCGGCTTGACGAGAACGGTAAGAACGGACCAAAGCCTCCTTGTGGCACTTGTCGCAAACGCCCATCTTCGGAGCCGCGGGCTCCTTGCGCTTTTCCTTTTTATTCTTTTCGTCGTCCATGGCCCAAGCACGTGCACTGGCGGCATTCTTAGAGGCAAAATGATTATCAAACAAGCTCATGGTAACTCCTTATCTTTAATTCATCGTTTGTAATATACAATCTTGCAAAAAAAGTGACAAAAGGGTAAGGCACAAAGAGGTGGGTTTTGCATCGTCAGAATAGATACTGCGGGCAAATTTACCCCTTTCCGCCTGCATTTCCTTGAATTTTTCGGCGTGCCTTGCGAAATCCACTATGATAATGCGCCCGGGAGCCTTGGAGGCGAACCCCTCGATGGACTGGTTCAGCTGGTCCACCTGGTCTTCGACTTCGGGAAGCAGACCTCTGGGGATAGTTACCAGGAACAGCCGCGACTGAGTTTTATTGACTATTTCGGAAACCAGGCTTTCGTAATTCTTGGCAACCTCGGCAGCACAGCCTCTTTCGCGCTTCATTTCGCCAAGTCCAAGCCCAAGCACGATGCTCCCGGCCTGTTTGCCAATAATGTCGGAAGATGCCCTTGCACTCAACTGTGACATGGACAAAAGCAACGGAGCGTTCAGCGAGAACTGCATTGGCCGGTTCGGTTTACGACAGAGAAGCATTTCGGCGCAGCGTACAGCCACCTCGCCCTGTTCGCCGAACAACTCGTCGGCCATTATCAACATTCGGTTTTCCACGCTACTAATCTACTCTTTATTATTTAGTTTGACCACCTTCAAGATCCAGTAATCCGCTTTTTTTTCACGAAAAACGACTTTGTGGCCGTCAGCGACCAGAGCGCCGGGAACATTTTCGATGGGGGCTCCATCGTCAAGGAGTATTTCCAGCGTCCTGCCCTCGGGATAGCCGTCCATCACGAGACGCGCACGGGCGGCATTGCGCGGACAATGCACACCCCTCAAATCGAGAATGCCAGGAAATTCGCAATTTAAATCGGTCGGGAGATGCAATTTCTTCGTTTTCTCGCAAAAATCGGCAATTTCAGGCAAATGTTCCTGGGCGGACTCCAACCAGTCCATTAGCGGGAACTCGCCATGCACAGAAAGCGCGACCTTCGAAAGAGCCGCCACGGGCCCCAAAATGCAGCCGGAACAACGCCGAATCCACTCCGCACAGGCATAGGACACCAGCGTCCGCAGGGCCTGGTCAAAGTTTTCGTCATGTCTGTTGGCCTGGATCCACCGCCAAACGGCACTGTCCTGAATGTTAACAACTTTATCCACGTTCATTTACAATCTTACAATTTAGTTGCAAACCACAAAAAAAACACAAAAAAAACGCGTTTTTTTGCAAAATGATAAGTTCATCAACAAAATTCGCACATTTTTACTTTAAAAATGTAGCAAACTAGCCCAAGGGTTTCTATATTTGGCCGCAAGCATTCCAATATGCAAAGGTTTTTGATAGAATGAGTACAATTCTTCTCTACGCAATGTTCGTAGTCTACGTTATCGCCGGTGTGGGACTGGTGATTTATGGGTTCAGCTGCTACTATAGCATTTACCTCTTCTTGAAGAACAGCCGACATACACGTCTTAGCGACCGCAAGGCCATTCTGCAGTACTATCGCGAACATTCCATGAATGACCTTCCGCAGGTCACCACCCAACTCCCTGTATTTAACGAAGCCAACTGCGTAGAACGCCTTTTGGACGCTGTATGCGCTATCGATTATCCTAAGGACAAACACGAAATCCAGGTTCTGGACGACTCCACCGACGAATGCTACGAAGTCGCGAAGAAAAAGGTCGAAGAACTGGCCGCCAAGGGTTACGACATCAAGCTCATCCACCGTACCAACCGCAAGGAATACAAGGCCGGCGCCCTCAAGGAAGCCATGGCCATCGCCAAGGGTGAATTCCTCGCCATCTTCGATGCCGACTTCGTTCCCGAAAAGGACTTCTTGCTGAAGACCATCCCCTACCTCGTTATGGACGAACAGATTGGCCTCGTCCAGGGACGCTGGGGCCACTTGAACCGCACCGAATCCGGTTTGACGCTTGCACAGTCCATCGGTATCGACGGCCACTTCGTTATTGAACAGTCCGCCCGCAGTTGGGGCAAACTCTTCATGAACTTCAACGGTACCGCAGGCGTATGGCGCAAGCAGGCCATCTATGGCGGTGGCGGCTGGGAAGGCGACACCCTGACCGAAGACATGGACCTTTCCTACCGTTCTCAACTCGCCGGCTGGCGCATGAAGTTCGTGTTCGACGTGATCGTCCCTGCCGAACTCCCGAACGACATCAACGCATTCAAGGCTCAGCAGTTCCGCTGGGCCAAGGGTTCCATCCAGACGGCCATCAAGATTCTCCCGCGTGTTCTCCGTGCCAAGGTTCCGCTGCGCGTGAAGATCGGAGCTATCCTCCACACGACCCACTATTCCATTCACCCCTGCATGCTGTTCACGGCGCTCTGCGCCTGGCCGCTCCTCGCCTTCTTTGAACCGGTGGCCCACATTCCTACTTGGGGTTACACGGTAGGCTTCAGTTTCATTTTCCTCGCCGCTATCGCTCCTTCTGTTCTTTACTTTGTGGCACAGCGCTGCTCCGGCTACACCGGTTGGAAAATTCGCCTGTTGAGCCTCCCTATCCTTATGGCTCTGGGCGTCGGCATCGCCGTGAGCAACTCCAAGGCAGTGTTCTCCGCAGTAACGGGCCGCAAGGGCAGTTTCGTCCGCACCCCGAAGAGCGGCGGAAGCAAGAAGAAGGCCAAGAGCCACTACGCCCAGAAGTTCCCCTGGCTCGCCCTCATGGAACTCATCGTCGGCGTGTACTGCATTTTCGGTATGCTCGAATACATCGGCGCACAGAAGTTCATCATCGGACCGTTCCTTGCGCTCTACGCAATCGGGTTCCTCTCCGTGGGCGTGCTTAGTTTCATGCACTTCATCAGCAACCTGGCCGAAGTCCACAGGGCTCGCAAGAACAACGAATTCGTCGAAGCCCAGGCTACCAAGTAATCTAAAAACGATTTGACGAAGGCCCGCGAAAATCGCGGGCTTTTTTCGTGGACTTCACGGCAGTTCCATAGGGGACCATGTTGCGAAGTCGAAGCAAAAGTTCGACCGACATGCGGTCGTAGTCCACGGCAAAAAACACGGCCGTCCTGTGGTAAGCGTCAAAGCAATTCCAGGCCGCAAAAGACAAGGCGCAAGCACAGGCGACAGCCACCATAAGTTCAATCAACGTGAATCCGTCCTTTTTCATTTACACTTGACCCATCTATTAATTTGTACAAAATCAACTTCGATAACGACGTTCACCAAGTTGACGTGTTTTAAAAAGGCAGTGTAATTTGCCACGGAACTGTCGTGGTGAACAGCACCGGCCAAGGAATCGCACGGCGGCGGACTTGCGATTAGGCGTTCCATGGTTTGCGCAGCCTGAATTACCTGTTCCGCCCTTTGGCGTTCCAACAGCATCACATTACGGACACCGCCGGCAAAACGGGCCAGCGCCAGCATGCCGAAGGAAAAAACAAGCAAAGCAATGCAAACTTCCGGCAAAGTGAAGCCTCTTTTTAAATTCACGTTCATCATCATTCAAGCATTCCGCTTTCAAAGACTTCCAGTTTGCCATCCCAAAAAGCGGGCATAATCGAATCGGTGTAATCCTTGAGGTGTTCCATGGCTATGGCCATTCCCGGATAAACTACCTGTACACTGCGCGACATTTCTATGCCGTGTTCCGAGACCGCGATTCCCCGAAAAAGCACATTCCCCTTGATTTCGATATCGCCACCCGCAACGACTTCCATAAAGGCGGTACGGACATTCCCCTTAAGCGTGATGTTTCCCAAGGCAAACAGGCGCAAGGTATCAAATTCGGCAGTCCCCGAGACATTCACATCACCAGTCACAAAAGCGTTGAAGAATTCCACATTGCCGCCAAAATCAAGAGTCAAGTCACCATCCTGAACAAGGATGTTTGCGTGTGGCGGAGGTTTAAAAAAACGATGGTTGCCAGAATAGCGACGCAGATCCGGACGCGAAAGGATTGTGTTTCGCAGCCGGGATTTGTATTCACCGATACCCGACAGCCATTCCCCGTATGAAAGGCGTTCGAACCGCGACACGGCTGTTGCGCATACGGTCACTCCGAAAGCGAGAGAAGATTCACTTGTGGCACACAGCCGCTTGAATGGCCCTAAGGATTCTTCGTTTACGGAAGGAAGCGCAGGAATGGCGCTGGCCGGGATTCCTCGCAAATGGAGCATGATTGCCGATTCCGCATCGTAGATGTTCTGCAGTGTGGCGGCAGCGCGGTTCGCATAGCGCCTGATGTTCCCGGGCACATGCAAAAGGGCCGTAAACAAAAGTGTAAGCGCAAGCAAAAGCATTGCGACCAAGGGCAGCACATATCCCGATTTTCTAGCGATTGGCGGTTTGAGCACTGTACCCCTCCATAAAAACCACGCGAGTCTCTGTACCGCACAAAAGATTCACCCTGTCGCGGCCGACCGACTTCACACGGAACGTTGAAAACGAATCCCCCGGGCGCAACCAAGCCCTTTGACCATCGGCCAAGACAATCCGCGCAATCTTCCCTTCCACAATCCCTTGCAATCGAATTTCCGCCCTGCCGCAATCATCTCTTTTTTCATTGTTGCGGACCGCAGGCGCATTCCAGGAGACTTTCCTGACAACCATGCCCAAAGTGTCGAGATGTTCAAAGTCCACCACGGGCGCATCCAGTTCAGGAGCCCCGAGCAAAATTTCGTCGGCAAAAGCACTTTCTCCGTTCCAAGCAAAGAAAGCCGTACACAGCGCCCAGAACGACGCCAAAGACAGCAAAACCCATACGCCAGACTTGATTCCCCGCCATCGGGAATTCGCGTGCCTACAGAATGTTTGGGATTTCGGCAGGTTCAAGTGCAATTTCCGCCAAAAGGGATCCCTACAGGCCGATTTGAAAGCGCCAAAATCAGCGTCATCGTCCAATACCGAAAAAAACTTCTTCACTCCAGATTTTTCTATGGTCGAAAAAAGCGAATCCCGTTTCAGAAACTCGTCAAAACGCTCAAGCCGCTCCTGCACAAGGCCGGTTTCGGCGTAGCCCCGTTCTTCGGACCAGTGGCAAAGCCTGCCCTCCATAAAAACCAGAATGTAAAGCACTCCATGGGCCACAGTTGCATAGCGCAGATTGCCATTGCAGTCATTTTTTCGCAAAAAATCGTCGCACTCGCCGAACAGTCCCACTTGCGCAGGCAAATAACGGCCTCGGCAAGGCTCCAATCGCCCACTCTCCGGCACCGCCACCAAATAGCGATGACTCCTTCCGGCAGAACCATTGAACGACACGAGTTTCCAAAACGACGGAATACGCGATTCCTCGGGAAATTCCTCACCAAACTTTCTTTGCAAATCCGGTAGAGACGGCTCCGACTCGAACGCCGTTACAACTTCCCATGTGAACATCCGCGCGGGAACGGGAACCGCAGTTCTACAACCCGGAATTCTGAGCATCAACTTTTTGAACTTCACCCATTTGAACACCGCTCACCTCCGGAGTTATGAAAATCGCCAATTCACTTTCGTCTTCTTCTTCGCTCAGGTAACTGAAAAACTTTCCAACAACAGGTATACTTCCCAAAAAAGGAATCGCGTTTCTCACCTCGGTTTTATTCTTGCGTCTAAGCCCGCCAAGGCAAAGGGTTTCGCCATTTTTCAGCACGACCATGGTTTTCAGGTTGCGCGTACTGATGTCTCGTGGGCCATCACCAGTCGAACGCCCAGCCGTCTTTATTTCGGGCGAAACTTCAAGAGTTATGGAACCCGACTGCGTTACAGAAGGCGTGAGTTCCAGCGAAATACCGTCGTTGAAACTGCGATAATCGGTTATCGGGTAGCCATCCGCAGAGACCTGGCTCACCAAATAGTACACTGTATTGGTCACGTTCAGTTCGGCCTTGTTGCCATTGAGCGTCGTGAGTTTCGGCCTCGCCAAAACTTCGGCCTTGTTCTGTTCTTCAAGGCTTGAAAGTTCCAGTTCAAAACGATCCGGCAATATTCCAATTTTTCCGAAAGCTCCCGACTTGGAAACATCTTTCCCCAAGAAATCGTAGAATCCGCGGAAGCCGACATTTCCTTCGGCGGTTTTTCGCGAATTGCCGCCGTGCAAGCCTATTTCAAAATTTTTTCCCCGTTTGAGTTCCACGATAATGCAAGAAAGCGTCACCTGCATAGCGGGCAAATCCACAGTTTGCAACACGGAAACCGCCGATTCTATTTCGGATGCGGAACCTACAAGCAGCAAAGCGTTCTGTTCCTTGACCTCGGAAACCACAAGATTTGAACCGGCCGGCCATTTGGAAAGTTGCGCAAGAGCCTTTTCTGCATGCACATGCTTCAACGGGTAAAGACGCGTCAGGGAGAGCGTATTTTTTGCACCGCGTTCCGACACAAATAAACTAACGGAATCCATCGAATAGGCGAACCGGCTTCCTTTAAAAACGGCCGCTATCAAGGTTTCCAAGGGAACATCTGCGAACTGGACACGCACCGGTTCCTGGATATCGCCGTATATGGCCAAGTTCAGCCCCGAAAGCCGTGCTATTTCGGCAAGAACAGCCTGGAGCGGAGCCCCATTGAGATTCGCCGAATACAGGTCGCCATCGCGGACAATGCTTAGGGATTCCGAAGAGGAACCATTGACCGCACCCCTGTCGGAATCGACCCGGAAACACCCGGCATCCCGGTAAACACGAAAGCCATGGGCCGACATCAGTACCCTGAGCGCCACCTCCGGCAGCACATCCTTGAGATTTCCGGAAACCTGTCCCGAAATGTTCGGCGAAGGGACGATGTTCAACCCAGCATTGTTCCCGAATTCCCGAAGGAACTCGTGCACGTCCTTGTTGCGAACCGAGACCGAGACGAGAGAATCCTTCTTTTGAAAATAGTTTTCACCGCGATCCGTACGGCGGCGAACATGAAACACATTCCCCGTCTGGACCAATTCAAGTCCCTGAGATTCACACAGCGCTACAAGCCCTTCCAGCACGCCTACACCTTCCAAATGGAAAGTCACACGATTTTCCACGCCGGAATCCACAAGGATCGGAGTATCGTAGGCAAGCGACAAAGACCGCGCTACATCTTCCATGGGGGTATCCACGAAATCAAAAGTGGCGGACTCCGACCTTACGGCAAAAAATAGAATCAAGGCCACGGCAATCAAGGCCACAGCCGGCTGAAAACAGCCCAAGCGAAAACGAGATTTGTTTGGAGGCATCGAGCCACCCCGTAAATGGCATTCCCGCAATAGCGGCCCCTGCCCGGGATGTAAGAAAGTGGCGGAACTTCACGCCAACAAAAGAGTAACTGGGACTCTAGTCTGCAATATACAAAAAAAACGCCGCGTAAACGTAGCGTTCAAGAAAAAAGATGTCGGCATCGTAAATTTACAGACGTACAAACTTTCGCAGGGAAATCGAGACAATTGAAACGCAAATAACGATTGTGACAAGCAAAACGGCAGCCGGAACACACAGCGACGCAAGAAATTCCTCGTAGCCGAACTGTACCAAAAGCAATAGCGGAATGACAAGGAACAGCGTTGCCTGCGTCGCGGACCGGACCGTCTTCGCCTTCAAAGAAAGCATCAGCGAAAAGGAATCCACCAGGAGACTCGCGGAAACTGCGCCTAGAATCGCCGCGGCGGCGGATGCACCCGTAATCGTCGGGTGCGCGGCCCAGTAAACCAACTGCACCAGCACGGCAAACGCAAGCGAGAACGGCAGAATCGCCAAAAGTTTGCCCCAGAACAACTGGGCCGGTTTCACCGGCGAAAGTTGCAGGAGTTCAAGGGAGTTGCGTTCCCTTTCGCCGGCGAAACTATCCGCCGCCAAGGGAGCCGCCATCGGCGCCATCAGACAACCGAGCAAGAGCATCATGTAGCCATCCATCCCTTCCATGATCTGCCCGCCATAGCGGGAAACGGCAATCGCCTGCGATGCCGCCAAAATCACCGGCGGAATAATGAAGGGAATCCAGAAGCGGGGCTCCCGGAAAACCAGGCGAAATTCATGCTTAAGAACGTGGAGAATCATGACAGTCTTTGGCCCATGGGCCCAGTACGTTAACGGGAATTATAGCAATTTTACTTTCCTACCTGGCATTCGAAACGGAACTGCTCCTCCAATTCGGCCAGACGATCATCCTTTTTGAAGCTCTCGGTCGCGATTTCGTAATCGCAGCTCAATTCCACATGGTTATTGGCGCAGCTGTGCAAACTCTCAAGCTTGAGCGTTCCGTGGTTGCGTTCGCATTCCCCGCTAAAGGCAGCACTGTCGGCAAGGCAGCCAGAATTATCGACGGCACTTGCATAGTAGTGTTCCAGATGTTCATGAGCCGAAACCGTTTCGCTTGAATCCGCAAACCTGATGGAATAGCCTCCAAAATCGCCTTCCCTTTCTACGCCCTTGAAATTGTAGCCGATTCCATTCTGCGACTTGTTCACCACACACGACAAACCGTCGGAAACGTAACGGCCGACAGTGACAGGCGTATCCTTTTTCTTTGTCGTATCGCTATAGGTGGTGTCACATTTCAAGCCACCTTCCGACGACCCCTCGCAATAGACGCTCGGAATGACTTCTTCGGGATGCGACGATTCAAAATCCTTACAATTCGCAATCGCCTTTTCCTGGAAGCTTTTCCGGGCATCATCTTTATCGGTTATTTTGTACGTACAAGCGGCATCCAAGGAGCCACTTTGGCAACTTTCCTCTTTAAGTTTGTAGTAACCGCCTCGCCCATCGCACTCTTCGGCGAGAGCATCGCTTTCGGCGACACAGTCCATGCCCCAGCGGGAATAATGCATATATTCCATGGCCAGGGTTCCAAGTTCAGTTTCCAAAATTTCAAAGATTACGTATCCACTTCCGCCCTTTTCACTCTGCGTCTGGAAGAGTCCCTGGTTGATTTCGGACGCGAACACGGCGCAATAATTCACGTTTCCATTATTGTGGAAAGTATAGACATTTTCACGATCTTCCCAGCGGAAAGCTTCGTCTATTTTTGAACGGGACGAACTCGTTGCCGAAGAAGGCGTCACTTCGACAGTATCAAGAACATAACTATCTTCAGTATAGGCGTTATTACTGCTAGTGGGTGACACCATATTCGCAGAGACAATGCTGTCGATTACAGCAATCTCTGCTTCAGTAAAGCCACCGCCTTGCAGCGAATCGGAGAGAGAATCGTTGTTCGCAACCGGATTCGTATCCTCGACGGCGCCACCCGCATGGGAACTGGAATCATCGGAACAAGCGATAAGCGCAACCACCATGGAGAAAGCGGCGACCAATACGATAAATGATGAAACGAGCTTTTTCATATCAAGCCTCCGAATCTTTTGTCAGTGGGAAAAGTTGCAAGTTCAAGCGGTACACCTGAGAGCCGCCCTCTTTGCTTGTGGCAATATCAATCGCCTTTTTGCGGGTTTCCTTGAGCAAGGCGACAATTGCGTCAAAGCTCTCCTGGTCAACGCCCATAGTAACGCCGCTAAAGTCCCTCTTTTCTGCGGGAACTTCATCGATCGCCGCCTTTGCAAAATCCGCCATCTGCTTATGCATGGCGCGGTTCACGAGCGGCATGGCGGCAGCGGACACTCTCATCGTTTTGTCCATCTGCTCGTAGGCGTTGTCGCCGGCCTTTTTCAAGAAACCTGATTTCACCAGAAAATCAAGAGCCTCGCGCACTTCCTCGGCCGAAGTCGTGTGCGCACACCTTTTGGCCATTTCCAAAGGTTTTGCACCGGGCATCATCGGGGCAAGTTCACGGAGCACCGGGTACCGCCACGATTCATAGAACTTGCAGGAATCCGCTTCCAACAAGCGCACCTTGTGTTCGCTTGCGATTTCGAGCATTTCCCTGTAAGCCTTTTGCCGTTCGTCTTCTTTTTTGGACTGGCCAAAAGTCACCATGGCCCTGAAGTACACCAGTTCATAACCGACCAAGCCCAGGGCATTCGCCGCGCGTTCAACGCCCAGCTTCGAAAGGCCGTTCTTGCCTTCGCAAACCATCTTCATAAAGCTCGGCGAAGAGGACCCCGCCAGCTTGGAAAATTCACGCCAAGTAAAAGCACCCGTCCTTTTGCGCTCCTCGTAAAAATCCAGCAGGAACTGGCGGTAATCTTCATATTCAACTATTGCTTTCATCATGGGAATAAATATAAAACCATTTGTTAGAAAAAACAATATTTTTCTGTACAAAAATAATGATTTTTTACAAAAATCCACATTTTATTAAATTTTATCAAAATCCATTCATAATTTCTGTACAAAAAAAATTAAGTCTCGCCAAGCACATTCCACGCAAATCAACAGCAAAACACGCAAAATATTGCACATTTTATTGAATTTCAAACATAAAAATTATATATTACCATAAAATAACGCAATATATTGCACATTATGACAAATTTTGTAGAACAGATGGTCGCCCGCCGTAAGGCCTTAGGCATTTCGCAAAAGGATCTCGCCGAGATTTCCGGAGTTTCACTGCGCACCATCAACGCATTCGAAAACGGCTCCGCCAACCCGACCCTCGATATCGTGGAGGCCCTTCTCGCCCCTATGGGCCTCACCCTCACCATAGCGGAGCGCGTCAAGAATGACTAGGCGAGCCTCCGTATTTTTTAACGGGATCCTTGCGGGGACACTTGCCAAAGTGGAGAGTAACAAAGCCCATACAAAGTCACACTTCGTTTTCACCTACGACGAAGTTTACTTGTCGCAAGCGAGGCCATCCATCGCGCTTGACATGCCTAGGCGTGCGGAGCCCTATCATTCCGATTTTCTGTTCCCGTTTTTTGAGGGACTGTTACCGGAGGGCGAAAGCAGAACTTTGTTCTGCATGCTGCAAAAAATCGACCCCAGGGATTCCTTCAGCCTGCTACTGAAACTTGCGGGCAAGGAAACCATAGGAGCCGTCACCGTCATGGAGGACGCATGATTTGCCACGCCTGCCTCCGCGAAATAAGCGACGAACATCAAAGTGGCAGCTTCTGCACCGTCTGCACCAAGCAACTTTTCGGCACGACAAGGCGCCACAAGGTAAGTGCTACCCTCCCCTTCTCCATGCCGGAACTGCGCACCCAATGCAACGCCAATTACAAGATATCCATCTCCGGCGCACAGCCAAAGTTTTCATTGCGCACAAACGAAGGGCAACTGCAAATCACCGATTACGGTGGAACATTCCTGCTCAAGCCAGCCATCCGCGAGATATTCAACGCCGCCGATGAAATGCCCGCGAACGAACACGTCTCCATGCAAATCGCGCGGCAAGTCTTCGGGCTACAAACAGCCGATTGCGCCTTCATGCAGTTTTCGGACGGCTTAAACGCCTACATCACCAAGCGATTCGACGTAAAGCCTAGCGGGGAACGCATCTTGCAAGAGGACTTCGCGCAAGTGGCAGGGCTTACGCCCGGGCAAAACGGAAGCAACTACAAATACGATTTCAGTTACGAACAAATTGCACACTTGATGAAAAAGTATGTAAGCGCCTACGGTGTCGAAGTCGAGGAATTCTTTAGGCTCGTATTGTTCAACTACATCGTCTGTAACGGCGATGCCCATGTCAAGAACTTTTCCATTTACTCCCCAAATGCCAACGGGGTTTTCAAGCTAACCCCCGCTTACGACTTGCTCAACACCTCTTTGCACGTCCAGGAACTCGGGCGCACCGCCCTGGAACTTTTCTGCGACGACTTCGAAACAAAGTTCTTCAAGGAAAACGCCTTTTACGGCAAACCCGATTTTATGGAATTCGCCAAGCGAATAGGCATTCGGGAAATACGCGCCGAGCGCTTTATCCACGAAGCTTGCTGCCACTTCGAAGGCATTTGCAAACTGCTCGACCGCAGTTTTCTAAAACGCCAAAGTCGACAAAAATACAAGCGCCTTGTCCAAGACAGAATCAAGGCCCTGACGATGTAAGCCCCCCCCCCTCTTATCAAGCTCTGCAATGATCCAATACGGCGTTCAAAAATGAACAAAAAAGGTGCCTCCAAACGAATGGATAGGCGCCATTATATTACTCACACCTCAAAGCGCAAGTTCACAAAGTGAACTGCAGCGACCTCAAAGCGAAGCGACCTCGCGCAATTTAGTTGCGCGTGAGCGTCTTATACTTGATGGGCTTCGGATTGTCGGCGTCTTCGCCAAGGCGCTTTCTGCGGTCGGCTTCGTATTCGCTCCAGTTGCCTTCGAACCACACGACCTTGGAATCGCCTTCGTAAGCGAGAATGTGGGTCGCGATGCGGTCCAGGAACCAGCGGTCATGCGAGATGATCACGGCGCAGCCAGCGAACTTGAGAATTGCCTGTTCCAGGGCCTGCAGCGTTTCGATGTCCAAGTCGTTCGTCGGTTCGTCGAGGAACAGGAGGTTACCCGGCTGTTGCAAATTCTTCGCCATGAGCACGCGGTTGCGTTCACCGCCGGAAAGCTGCGAAAGCTTCTTCTGCTGGGCGGCACCCGTAAAGTTGAAGAGTCCGCAATAGGCGCGGCCATTCATCTTCTTGTCGCCAATCATGATTTCGTCGTTTCCGCCCGTGATGGATTCCCACACGGTCTTCGAATCGTCGAGACTTTCGCGGCCCTGTTCCATACTGATAATCTGGACGGTTTCACCAATCTTCAAGGTACCGCCATCCGGTTTTTCGGAGCCGGTTATCATCTTGAACAAAGTAGTCTTACCCGCACCGTTCGGGCCAATGATGGCCACAATGCCGGAACGCGGCAAGCTGAAGTTCAAGTCGTCGAACAGCACCTTTTCGCCAAAGGCCTTCTGCAGGTGTTCGGCCTGAATCACGACATCGCCCAGGCGGTTGCCGTTCGCAATATGGATCTGAGCCACCTTGATCTGTTCGCGGGAATCTTCGGCGAGCAAGTCTTCGTAAGCCTTCAAGCGGGCCTTGCTCTTCGCCTGGCGAGCCTTCGGACTGGCCTTCACCCATTCCTGTTCGCGGGCAAGGCGCTTCTGACGGTCGGATTCGCCCTTCTCCTCGTTCTTCATACGTTCGAGCTTCTGGTCGAGCCACTGGGCGTAATTGCCTTCCCAAGGAATGCCGCGACCGCGGTCGATTTCCAGAATCCAGTTCGTGACGTTATCGAGGAAGTAACGGTCATGGGTCACGAGAATCACGGATCCCTTGTATTCGCGCAGATGGCGTTCGAGCCATGCGACGGTTTCCGCATCCAGGTGGTTCGTCGGTTCGTCGAGCAACAGCAAATCCGGTTCTTCCAAGAGCAGGCGGCAAAGGGCCACGCGGCGCTTTTCACCACCGCTCAAGTTCGTCACCGGCCAGTCGCCCGGCGGGCAGCGGAGAGCGTCCATCGCGATTTCGATGTTGCGGTCAAGGCTCCACAAATCCTGGGCGTCGATGATGTCCTGGAGTTTCGCCTGTTCGTCCAAGAGCTTGTTCATCTCGTCGTCTTCCATGGGTTCCGCGAACTTCATGGAGATTTCGTTGAAGCGGTCAAGCACAGCCTGCTTCTTGGCGACGGCCTGCATCACGTTTTCCTTCACGGTGAGGTTCGGGTCGAGCTGCGGTTCCTGCGGCAGGTAGCCTGCGGTGCGGCCCGGTTCAATCCAAGCTTCGCCCTGGAATTCCTTGTCGATGCCCGCCATGATGCGCAAAAGCGTCGACTTACCGGCACCGTTCTGGCCGATAATACCAATCTTTGCGCCATAGTAGAAACTCAAGGAAATGTCCTTCAAGACTTCCTTGTTCGGCGGATAGGACTTAGTCATCTTGTACATGTAGAAAACGAATTTTTCTGCTTTATTCTGTTCGGCCATAATTCTAGTGGTTGGTGGTTAGTGGTTGGGTAGAGGGTGATTATCGTGCGCGGGGCAAGCTGCTACTTGGCAATATACTAGTCAAGGAAACAGGGGAACGCTTCTTTCTCGATCCAGTTCCCCGCCTTGCAAATATAGAGAGTCCAATGGTCCTTGTCATAGACAGTCCAGCCTTCCGTAGAATCACCGCACTGCATGAAGGAATTTTCAATATTGGTAATGGTCAACTGGGCCCCGCTCTCGTAGCAATCCAGTTCGTAATCCCAAACGATAGACTCGGGGAGGTCGGAATCAGACGACACGGGCTGCGCCACAGCACTGGAACTTTCGGGCACAGGATCCTGTTCCAGCCCCGAATTCTGTTCAGATTCATTACCGGAATCGTCTCCGAGTTCGTAGCCACAGACTGAAGGCTGGTACTCGCTCAAGTAAACCCAAGCATCCCCATTACATTCCATGGTATTACCCAACTCAACAAGGTACACGTGGGCACACTTGTACGATTTCCGACATTTGTACTCGTTCAAAAGGGAATCAAGTGTTTGTACGGTATCGGGCAAGGAAAGAGCCGATTTCTGTTCGTCCGGATTCGGTGCGTTCCCTGGGTTCACGGAATCATTTGCATCAGAGCCACTGTCACCGCAGGCTGTCAACAACAAAAATCCGCACAAGAATACTAATGCAAACAATTTCTTCATAACCATTTCCTTAAAAGCGCAAGACACCCGATTAATCGTTCTACAAAAAAAATTAGCGGTTATTCAGATAATCCAAAACCTTATTCGTAAGGTCATTTTCCTTTTTCCAGAAGAGGACGGCTCCCGTGGCGCGGTCCACCACCATGTCGTAGCCTTCCTGCAACGCGATTTCGTTCACCGCCTTGCGGATGAGCTGAATAATCGGGGCACTCACCTTCTCGTTCTCGGTAATGAGCTCGCCCTTACGCCCGTACACGCGGTCAATGAAGTTCTTGAGTTCAGTATCCTTTTTTTGATATTCGGCTTCGAGTTCACGTTTCTTTTCGTCGCTGAGCATCAAAACCTGCTTGTCAAGCTTTTCCTTGATGGCAGAGAGTTCCTTCTGCAAAAGGTTTGCCTGCTGTTCCCACTTGGCTACTTGGCGGTCATATTCCTCCTGGGCGCGTTTCGTCCCCTTGTAGCCATCAAAAATCAACTTGGAATCCACATGGGCAATGCGGAGTCCGTCTTCAGCAAACCCCGTGACTGCCAATGCAAAAATAAACAGAATCATCAAGCGCTTGAGCATTTTGCGCCTCCTTTAGAAGCCTTGTCCAATGACGAAGTTAAATTCCATATCTCCGATTTCATCACGGTCGTAACCGTTAACCGATTCGCCCACATCCAAAGGCCATGCGAAATCGAAGCCGATAATCCCGAGCATCGGAACCACCACACGGAAACCGAAACCGATATCCTTCTTCAAACTGCTCGGATCCCATTCATTCAGCGGGTTGCGGCTCGGCTTCGACACCCTGACATTCGGGTCATAGCGATCGCCGAACACGTTACCCGCATCAAAGAAGAACGGCAACAGATAGAACGTTTGCGGTACAAGCCCCAACTGGAGTTCCGCTCCAAGATACTGGAAGCTGCGTCCCAAGCGACGATAACCGAGGGAGCCCGAACTATAACCACGCATCTGCCCATTATACGACATCACGCCACCCATTTGGTACAACGTCCGATATTGCAATTGATCGCCAAAGATGACGCCATATTCGTTCGTGAGAGCGAGCGTCAAGCGATCTCTAAACAACGGGAACCACCACTTGATGGACAGCTCCGTCTTGATGAAGCTAAAGTCACTGAACAGGGCATCATCCGCAATTTGAACGTCCAGCACATAACGAGAGCCGTCCGTGGGGAACTGCGGCAGGTTCTTGTCATCACGCACCAGGCGGAAGTCGATCGACGATTCGATGCCCGAATACATCACATAGCTTCCATGAACATTGCGGCCCTGGTCGTTCATCCACCAGGCATAGCCCACCTGACCATAGAAGTAGTCATCCGGCCACTTGAGGCGCTTGCCCAGATAAACGCGTCCACCATAGCGAGTGTAATCAGGATCGTCGTAATCTTCCATGTTCCACCAGCTATAGCTGAGCATTGTTCCCAAAGTGATGGGCTTATCCAAGAGCCACGGTTCCTGGAAGCTGACGGAGGCGCTCTTCTTGTCTTCACCATATTCAAGGCTCAAGGCGGCATACTGACCATCGCCCATGCAGCAGTTCGGGATCGAGATGCTCGCCGTTCCGACAAGGCCATCGCTTTCACTATAGGAGACGCCCAAACTGAACTGACCCGTTCCCGCTTCCTTTTCCTGCACGGCAAAGTCCAAATCGACTTCCTGCTCGCCCACGACCTTGATATCCGGTGTCACCATATCAAAGAAATTCAGCTGCATGATTTCACGGAAGCTACGTTCCAATGCGGACTGGCGGTAGGTATCGCCCGGATACAGTCGAACCTCGCGACGAATAACCCTCTCGTTCGTCTTCGTGTTGCCGTGGACGTACACCTTGTGAATCGAGGCCGGAAGCCCTTCACGCATGCGGTACGTCAGATTCACGGTCGAGTCGTTCTCGAAGGTCCGTTCCTCATCGAACTGGACAAACAGGTAACCGTCTTCACGATACGAATCCAGCAGGGCCTTCTTGGAGGCTTCGTACTTGTACTGGTCGAAAACTTCACCACTATCCAGCTGGAAGGCGTAGTTCAGGATTCGGTCATTCAGGACTTCGTTGCCGGAGAAATGCAGACCGCCCATGTAGTAGCGGCGCCCTTCGTTCATTGCAATATGAATGCGGATGGAGCTTGATGTCTTAATCTGGTCGTAACGGTTCAGGAGCGGGAACATGTCCTCGATCATGTAGCGCACCAGAAGTTTTTCTTCGTATATGGAACGCTTCTTGAGTTTTTTCAAGCTGTCGATCTTCGGATTTTCGAACTTGTAATCCTTGACGATTTCCAGCCATTCCTTGCGGGCGCTTTCGTAACGGATAATGTCGTTAATCAGTTTCGCGGCATCTTCTTCAGACTTGACCACCGGTAAAGGACGGGTCACAAAGTCGTGGGATTGCGACCGATGCATTTGGCGGAAGTAGTGCGTCACCTCCATGGTCGGCTTTCCAGCCATCTTGTACATCGCTGTCGACGAATCGCTCATCGCCTGGTTCAGCTGGTCGTACAGCGGTTCCAATCGCGACCCGACGGGAACCATGCGGCCCATGTAGAAGATGCAGCTGGAATCCGGCATATACTCGGCGCTGAAATCCAAAAGCTCTGCGTCCAGATAACCAAAATGTCGAATGGCATTCAATACGGTATCGCGGTCGGCCTCGAAGACGATTTCCTTGTATTCACCGCCACCCCACCACTGATCCACCTTGGTCAGCATGTGGTCCGTAATGTCTTCCTTCGCGACGTTGTCATTCCCTTCAATGACAATTTCGCGAACCTTCACCTTTTCTCCCTCGCGGATAATGAACGTCACCTGGTTCTTGGTCTCGTCCGTCGGGTCTTCGCGATATCCGACTTCCGCCAGCAGATAACCTTCGGAACGATAGTGTTCAATCAAAGCCTGACGATCGCGTTCCAGCTGGCTCTTGCTATAAACCTGACCCGGAATCATCCTGAGTTTCAGGCGCAAGTCCTCCTCGCTAATTTCATCACAACCATCCAGGATGGCAGTATCCAGCGCAGGAAGTTCCTTGATCTTGAAAATCAGGTCGACATCGGTTCCTTCATTGACATAGTCGATCCATGCGGTCACATCATCGAACAGCCCCGACTCGTAGAGAGCGGTGACCGCCCCCTGAACCTTTTCCGAAAGAGCGGACGGAGTGTAGAGCTGACCACTCCGGACACCGATTCGGCTCAGCACCGACCGCTCATCCATGTGCATATTCCCTTCGACCCGGACTTGATGGATCTTGTTTTCCACCATAAATTCGGGAGACATTTCCGACATATCCAATAGCTGAGCTTGAGCCAAGCCAACGATAGCGAGCAACAGAAAAAGCAAACGATTACGCAGAATAAACCTACCTATAAAACATAAAATTCAAAAATACCGCCCAAAAATACAAAAAAAGGACCTCAAAAGCCCCATAAGATTCAATAAAATGAGCCGAAAATGACGATGCAAGTCACAAAGTCTAAAATTTCACAAAATCCCACGAAATTTCAACGATCAAAACGCTACCGGAGGTTACAAACAAATGAACAAAACGAGTTTTTTTCTCTTTTTGCACTCTTTTGCCCTACTAAAGCGCCGAACAAAAGACATTCCGCCCCACAAAAAAGCTATTTTTGCGCCGTAAAAACTATAAGCAGCGCCACGAAAGGCGCCCCAAAGAAGGTCTATATGCGATCCACTGCCTGGAATGATGAAGAAAACAAGGTCTTGCCAGAAATGGCCCTTGATTTTATGCCCGAAGAAAAGCTCCGCGACCTGCAATTGCAGCGCCTGCGCGCTTCCGTAAAGCTCGCCTACGAGAAGGTGCCGCTTTTTAGAGAGCGCATGGACGAAAAGGGCACCAAGCCCGAAGACATCAAGACCCTGAAGGATATTTCCAAGATTCCGTTCACGATGAAGAAGGATTTGCGCGACACTTACCCGTACGGGCTCTTCGCCGTAGACCTGAGCGAAGTCGTTCGCCTGCATGCAAGTTCCGGCACCACCGGGAAACCGATTGTGGTCGGCTACACCAAGGAAGACATGGAAGTGTGGGCGCAGGTCGTGAAGCGCGGCCTCCTCGCCTGCGGTTTCAGAAGCACAGACATCGTGCAGAACTTCTTCGGCTACGGGCTTTTCACGGGCGGCATGGGCATCCACGGCGGTTTCGAAGCCCTGGGCGCAACCGTCATTCCTATTAGCGGCGGCAACACCG
>JAZLMK010000086.1:0-24932 GCA_045598645.1 Fibrobacter sp. | reverse complement strand
CATTCCCGGCCAGCTGAAGCTCGCCTTCGACCGCATGGTTTACGGAATGATGCGCGAAACCGACCGTTTCCCGGAACCCCTGATGCCAGGCAAAAAATGCATCCTGCTAAGCACCTGCACAACGCCCTGGCCGTTCAACATTCTTTTTAAGCAATCGCGCGGAGCCATAAACGCATTGCGCGAAATTTGCCGCTACTCCGGTTTTAAAATTGTCTCTACCGTCGAACGCGGCGGCACGCAAAAGCACCGCAAACTGACAGATTGCGACTACACGCACTGCGTCAAGGCTGCGAGAAAACTGAAAGACTAGAATTCAACTTTCAGCCAATCCTTCATGCCGTCAAAACCTTCGTGAAGAATGATTTCGAAGCTTTTGGTTTCAAGATTGTACACAATGGAGTGCGTCGTATACCAAAGCTTGGTATCGGGAGTATGCCAATTTGACTTGTCAGCAAATCGATTGTGATTATTGTCCACTATGCTCGCAAAGGCGGAATCGTTGGCAAGGTCCTTGTTCTTGTAAAGGTCCTCTGCATGATAAATTCCTCCCCCATCGCCTTTCTGTGCACCCGCATATTCGGTAAACAAAAAGTTCTCCGATTGGACGCTGTCGGTAAATGCATGGCTGTACCACACCTTCTTGATAAGATTTTTCATACCATTGAACGATGTTTCGGCCTTGTCGTAATTGTTGAACAATATGTCGTAGCGCTCCAGGCCTGCCGCCAAGTATTGAATCAAGGAATCCTTCTTTTGCTGTTTGGAATCAGCCATAATCCCGTTGCTGAAATTGGTCATGATTGTGGCTAACGACGGTTCGTCAACCTTGTCGGTCAGCAGGTATTTTAGTTTGTTATCAATAAATTCAATCACGACATTTTTTGTTCTGTCCGCGATTATCCAATGGAAACTTTGGGTTCCTCCGTCAGAAGTGAAATTGTACGGTTCAAACCAGTCTATAGCCTCGATTTTTTCAATGGCGTCGTCCACGGAAGACGCGTAATCCAGGATATAACGTGCCAGGAACATCACATTGTAATGCGTTTTGCTTTCTGGATTCGTGTAGGCTGCCCCTACGCCCCACGCGTAAGGTTTCCATTTGCTTTTGTCCATGCTCGTTTCGCCTGTCGGAGCCACATTGACCCCGACATAGACGCCTTTTTCGTTTATCCCGTCGACGGTGTAGAACATCATTTGTCCAAGGTCATTTTCGGCCGTGTCCAGTTTTCCGTTAACTTGCTTGAACAAAGGATAAGCGCCAGATACACCAACCGAAGCGAACCTTTCGGAATTCCCTTTTACGCGTAAAATTGCTGTGGCGTCCTGGTTGATGTACCAGTCAAAGTTGCGGGCGATAAAATTCCCTTTGCGGACCTGGGAGCAGGCGGCTTTGGGCGGGGCGAAACTTTCATTGATCACATTCGCTATGGAATCGAAGTTGTAATCGTCGTATTCGACCTGATACAGGTAATCATCCAACTTTTTGACACTGACTTCTTGTTCCGAAATCTGGGAGGAATCCTCTGACGAAGAGTTTGTACACGCAGAAAGGGCGATGACGGCTACGACACAACCCCAAAAAGAGAAAATCGAAATCTTTTTCATACGCGACCTGCTTTTTTACAAAAAACTAAACTTTTTTATTTGGTAATTGAAAATTTTTTACATATATTAGAAAAAAGGAGGTGATTTTACGCGTTTTTTTATTTCTTTGTTGTTCTTTATAGCAACTTTCTGTTTTGCTGAAATAAGATGGGGACTACCTTATAGCCTAGATATCGCAACCTACGCAGTAAACGATTATTCACAGTATAGCAATACCGACGATTTGTCTCGCTCACTAGCGCATAAAAATCGTTTTGTATCAAAACTCACAGAAGAAATCAATGACAAATACCCAAATATCGGGGTTAATCACGTAATCAATAGGGAAAATAGTTCCGCAACAAAATGGAATTTTATAAATGATGTAAATGATTATTCAGAAATTGTCTTCTTTGCAGGGCATGGTAATGTTGGTTTAATTGCATTATACGACAATGTTTTATATCAGCAAGAAAAAAGTTTTGGAGAATTTAATCGATGGGTATTTTTTGATGCTTGTAAAGTTTTAGGAATAACACCCTCACAAGCATATGCTTGGTTCAATGGTGTTCACTCTATTTTAGGAAATGTTTCTTTAGGTTGGCAGTTTATACATTCGTATAATTGTTTTTTTTCTTGTGATCACTACCGCAGTGAAGATATGTACAATTATTTTGCAGATTACTTTATTGACGATGGCGAAACAATATGGGATGCTTACAAAAAAGGTGTAAAAAAATCAATCTATACAAACGGAGGACTCGGAATCCGTCCCGCAATTTATTATGTTGAAAGTACTGCCGAAAACGGTCAGGATGTCAACTTCTCTGAGGAACGTTTTCAGAATGTATACAATGGTCCAATCTTTCCTAGTATGGATCAAGTAAAAAGAAAAGATCAAATTTATGGAAGTCCATCATATTGATGAAAGGGAAGGGGCATTTATGATTCTTACAATACTGAGCTTTTTTTTCGCGTTTTTATTATGCTCATGTGATGGAAATATGGAAGATACTTGTGCAGGCTGCATGGCTCCAAATATTGTCACGACCGCATTTCCTCCAGGAACCTCTGATTCTGTTCAATTTTCAACAATAAAGGATATGGTCCTTGATGAAAAAGATACCGCATTCTTGTACGCACCACGAAAGGAAGGAGATATCTACCAAATCGGGAATTATCAAGAAATATCTGCTTATTGCGACACTTCGAATAATGTCATAGGTGATGTTAAATATAAGATATCGGGAGATTCCCTATTTTTCTGGTTGTCTTACGAAAATATTTCTGAAAAAATTATTGACCCTGTATTGTGCATAGAGAATGATTCAATGTATGGATTACTCCCTCGAGTATATATACAGTTTAATGAAGACCCTCATGTAAATTATTTTATCATTTTGGGAGTTAATCCAATTTTGTATAACATAAAAGTTATTGGAGAAAATCAGTAATGAATATAAGAACTATATTGTGTTTAATTGCGGTTGAATTTTTAGAAGCAATGGCTCAGCCAGATATTTCTTACTCCAATACAGTAAGCAGTTTCCTTGAAAATAGAAAAACATATACAGCATATAGAACCAAACAACTTGACGAAAAAAAATTGATGGAAAAAAGTCCAACGTATTGTCTACCGTGCAGAAGAACATGTCTGCTCAAGCTTTAAAATCATTTGAAAAAGTATTACAAAAAAAAATTTAAGACAAAAATAAAAGAAAATAGTGAAATTCATGCTTGGCCACAAAACAAACTAATAGTTGATCTTTCTTGCCTTGATGGTGAAGAGTATCATTGTGGTCAAAAAATTTTGAATAACATTTTCCCTAGAGAAATAGCATCTGAGTTTGATTTTCAATATTCTAGTTTAGAATATGTAGAAAGCAAAGGGAACAGATTGCTGGATAGTTACATATTATCTTATAAACGTGTTTTTGAGAACCGAATTGTTTGTGGGCCGTCAAATACACTCGAGATTTACGTCAATGCAGATGGTTCTGTATCCTATATAGAGATTTCTGCGGAAGACTTGATTCTTACAGAGAGGAAGATATTCTTGAACGACGACATGTACACAAACAAAACAGCATTGAAGGAAGTCGTTGAAAAGGATTTTAGTAAAGTAGTTTCTATAGATAGGGAAAATTCATATATAAAAGTGGAAAAAGTTATGGTAAATGGCGTTACCGAAGCTTTTTGTCCTGTCAATTTTTCGAATGATCATTTAGAGTATTTTCCATGTCTTTCTTATTCGGTTGACATATTGCTAGAATCTGGACAAAATTTTCAATCTGTGATACACGCACCTCATTCACTAACATCATGGGATGAATACAAAAAATAATGGATTATATTGTCAGCTACACATTTTTGTAAAATGGAAATATTTTAAAGAGTCGCGTCTTGCTTTAGCACTGGGATAATTGCGTCGCTCCATTCCTCGAAATCGCCACTTGCGATGTGCGCCTTCGCTTGTTGCATGAGTCGGATGTAGAAGCGCAGGTTGTGGATGGTCGCGAGCGTCCAGCCGAGCGGCTCCTTGGTCTTGTGCAAATGGCGCAGGTAGGCGCGACTGTAGTTCTTGCAGCAGTAGCAATCGCAGTTGGGGTCGAGCGGGACGTCGTGCTGGTGTGCGAATTTCGCGCCCTTGTAGCGGAGCACTCCGACGCTTGTATAAACGAGGCCGTCCTGGGCGTTCTTGTTCGGCAGAATGCAGTCGCACATATCGACGCCACGCCTGATGAGTTCGAGCAAATTCCAGGGCGTCCCCACCCCCATCACGTAGCGGGCGCGGTCCTCGGGCAAAAGGCTCGTGCAGAAGTCCGCAATCTCATACATGGTTTCCACGGGTTCGCCCACGGAAAGGCCGCCCATGGCGTAACCGTCGGGCCCGATTTCCTTGAGTGCCTCGATAGACTTTTTGCGCAGTTCCTTGTGCATGCCGCCCTGCACAATCCCGAAGAAGAATTGCGGGTAGCCGTGAATCGGCGGATTCGCATCGAGCCAGGCCTTTGCTCGGCGGGTCCAGTCGAGCGTGTACGCAAGAGACTTTTCGGCCTCTTCTACAGTGCTCGGGTACGGCGTGCATTCGTCAAAAGCCATGATGATGTCGGCGCCGATTTCACGCTCGGCCTTCATGACACTTTCTGGCGTAAAAAGATGGCGGCTCCCGTCCAGGTGGCTGCGGAATTCCACGCCTTCGGCGGTAATGTGGCGCAAGTCCTTGAGGCTCCACACCTGGAAGCCTCCGCTGTCGGTGAGCATCGGGCCGTTCCACGCCATGAACTTCTGCACCCCGCCCGCTTCCGCGACAGTCTTCGTGCCCGGTCGCAAATACAAGTGATACGTGTTCGCCAAAATGATTTCGGCTTCGAGTTCCTTGATGTCGCGGCTCGTGATTCCCTTGACTGTCGCTTCCGTACCCACGGGCATAAAAATCGGCGTCGTCACGTCGCCATGCGCCGTGTGGATTACGCCAAGGCGCGCCTTGGACTTTTCGGAAGTCTTAAGAAGTTCAAAGGGGTTGGACATTTGTCGCAAAAATAGAAAAAATGCTGAGATTTGCATATTTTTTCATTTTCTCTTGCCATTCGCGTAAGTTTTTGATATATTTGCACACATGAAAAACGTAACAAGCATCAAGTTCTGGTGGTGGCAGACCCTGTAAATAGGAGTCTGGTATTTTTGTTTAGGTTTTCATAAAGATGCAGGCTCCTCGAAAGGAGCCTTTTTTTATGATACCGGACGAGGAACCTGTGAAGTTACACCCTTTTAAACGAGGAAAATAAAATGAGAAATTCTCTCAAAATTGACGGGCCGTGCAAGACTTACCTTAAAGAAGACGAGCTTCCGAAGGCATGGTACAATGTGCGTGCCGACATGAAGAAAAAGCCGGCTCCGCTCCTCAACCCGAAGACTTTGAAGCCGGTCACTTTCGAAGACCTGCAGCCCGTTTTCTGCGACGAATGCATCAAGCAGGAACTGGACGAAACGACAGCCTACTTCCCCATTCCGGAAGATATCCTGACGTTCTACAAGATGTACCGCCCGAGTCCGCTCGTGCGCGCCTACTTCTTGGAACAGGCCCTCGGCACGCCGGCCCACATCTACTACAAGTTCGAAGGGAACAATACGAGCGGCAGCCACAAGCTGAACTCCGCCATCGCACAGGCCTACTACGCCAAGCAGCAGGGCTTGAAGGGCGTCACCACGGAAACGGGTGCCGGCCAGTGGGGCACGGCTCTCAGCATGGCTTGCGCCTTCTTCGACTTGGATTGCCAGGTTTACATGGTCAAGTGCAGCTACGAACAGAAGCCGCACCGCCGCGAAGTTATTCGCACTTACGGCGGCAAGGTGACTCCGTCGCCTTCCATGACGACCGAAGTCGGCCGTAAGATCAACGCAGAATTCCCGGGAGCAACGGGAAGCCTCGGCTGCGCCATTTCCGAAGCCGTGGAAGCGGCCAGGTCCCAGGAAGGTTACCGCTACGTTCTCGGCTCTGTGCTTAACCAGGTGCTTTTGCACCAGACGGTGATTGGTCTCGAAACGCAGGCTGCCCTCAAGAAGCTTGGCGTCAAGGCCGATACCATCATCGGTTGCGCAGGCGGCGGCAGTAACCTCGGCGGACTTATCAGCCCGTTCGTCGGTGAAAAGCTCCGTGGCGAAGCGGACTACAAGTTCATTGCCGTGGAACCGGCAAGCTGCCCGAGCCTCACTCGCGGCAAGTACGCCTACGACTACTGCGATACCGGTTGCGTCTGCCCAATGGCCAAGATGTACACGCTCGGCAGCAAGTTCATGCCTTCTGCAAGCCACGCCGGCGGTCTGCGCTACCATGGCATGAGCACCATCCTCTCTGAACTTTACGACCAGGGAATCATGGAAGCTCGCTCCGTGGAACAGACCAAGGTGTTCGAAGCTGCAGAAACCTTCGCCCGCACCGAAGGCATCCTCCCCGCTCCGGAAAGTAGCCACGCCATCCGCGTCGCTATGGACGAAGCCCTGGAATGCAAGAAGACGGGCGAAGCGAAGAACATCGTGTTCGGCCTCACCGGCACCGGTTACTTCGACATGATGAGCTACGCTCGCTTCAACGACGGTACGATGGGCGACTACATCCCGACCGACGAGGAAATCCAGGCTAGCTTCGCTAAAATGCCGAAGGTAGACTGCTAACGCGAAGGCGCGCAGGCTGCAAAAGTCAAAAGGCCGTGAAAACGACCTGAAATGAAAAATTCGGGCTCCAAATGAAGGTTTTCCTCATTTTGGAGCCCATTTTTGTTCAAAAAACGAATGCTTTTATCGGCAAAACTTCATTTTTGAAATATATTAGTGAAAAATGGAGTTTTTCAAATGGATGTTGCACAGTACAAATATGTGAGAATCCAGGGCCGCAACCTCGTGGAAAATACGCTTACCGGGAAAGGCGTCTTTGGCTTGTGCATGGAGCTTATCCGCAGCCAAAAAATGGAGCAGGAGGACGCCGACCTGTACATGGAAATCGATTCCTGGTTCGCCGAAAATCTGCCGTGGCCGGAGCAGTGCAAAAGGCAGGAGCGCGTCGTCTGCTATTTCAAGACGGAAAACGCCGGCGAGATGCTGAAGTGGATGAAGCCAGCACTTTGGCTTTTGGACCGATACGGCATCCCCTACTATCTGGTCTACACCAACACTCCCGGCGAAATCGTCTATGAGGACAAGTATCAAATCGTAGCCCGGGTGGACGATATCGTCATCCAGCCCGTGCCAGAATCCTGGTCCAAGGACAAATAAGTTTCTTTAAATTTTTGACGTTGCGGCTTTGCCCGACACTTCGTCGTTTTACTTGACGACGCGCAGACTTTGCGCACCCTTGATCAGGTAAATTCCGTGAGGTATCGTGGTGGCCTTCAGCGCATCGCGGGCTTCGAGGACATTGGACGCCTTGATGCGGGCGACGAACTGGCCGTTCACGCTGAATACGCTGTACTGCGATTCGACTTCTGTCAATTGAACGCGCGATGCTGCGATTGTCGTGTAGCCGTCATCTGTTTTACCGTCGCTTTCCCCGCTTTCACCGCCCTCGGAACCGGTCGAGGAATCTTCGGCGATGGCGTACCACTTGGCGTCGGAGAAATCTGCGGTCGCATCGGTCGGTGGAGCAGTCAAATTGGCGCCGTAGTTCGCATTGTTCAGCATCCCGTTGTCGACCATGCCGTAGAATACGCCCTTCTTGATTTCCTGGTCGAAGTTGTTTTCGAGGTCGCCGCGGAGTTGAGCCGTACCGCTCAGTTTCTTGCCGTTCAGCGCCCACATCACGCCGTAAACCTGGGCGTCGTCTGCGATGGTGCTGTTCACGATTATGGAAATCGCGCCGACCTTGGCATTGCCTTTGATGGTTCCGCTCACGAGCCATGCGTCTTCTTCCAAAACGGCGTTATCGCTGATGGTACCGGCGCTCACCAGGGCGCGACCGCGGACAATCGCCTTTCCGCTGATGGTTCCGCCATTGACGACCGCGAAATCCTCGATGCGGGCATTCCCGCTTACCGTTCCGCCGTTCACGACGGCGTCCGGGCCCACGTAAACCGTAGCGTCCACTTTCGCCTTGCTGCTCACCAAGCCGCCGCCGTTGCCGTGGGCCGTATAGCCGCTTCCGCTCGGCTTCCAGAAATCCTTGTTGTAACCTTCGGGGCTGCCGTTTACAACTTCAATCATGTACGGGTAGCGGTAAATGCTGTAGTAGAACTGGTCCCACATGACCAACTGCATTTCCTTGGGAGTCGCGGTCACGGTGAGCCAAAGCGCCTTGTCGTCTTTTTTCGTGTCGATGGAGATATTCCCGGCGGTGCCGATTTTAAGTTCGCTGTAGCGGGGCGTGCCGTCGCTTCCTTCCGCAACGAGGCCAACAGCCCACTGGCTCGCCGGATCGGGCAGGGCGTCGGGGGCGTAGTTGCACCACTTGTACTGCTTGCCGTTGTACCAGTCGTTGTTGTCGCCAAAGCAGGCGTAGCCGTTCACGGTCTTCTGGCTTTGCACGATTCCGCGGAACTTCACTGTCACCTTGCCCGCCGAATCCGGATAAATTCGCACCAGGTTGTAGCCAAAACGCTGCGGCGCCCAGTAACTCGGCACGACATAGCGCGCCGGCTCAGTTTTTGCGCCTCCAGTGGCGGAACCACCGACGGTACCACCAGCGGTGCTTCCGACGGCAGCGCCATCTGCGCCTTCCATGCGGTTCAGCATCGTAACGCGAGTGTGCCTGCGGTAATTGTCCCAGCCCGAAAGGTCGCGACGCGTAGGGAATTCGTAGTCGCCATAGGATTTCTTGTACAAGGCCTTCTTTGCGGGAGCGTACTCGAGTGTCGCGTTCCTCATGGCGAAGCGGCCGAATTGTTCGTTCAGGTCGTCCAGGGTCCAGTCGTAGACCATGAGCATCGCGGTGAACGGCGTCTGTTCCATGCGACCGTTTTGGCCGTCCTTGATGGATTCCATCCAGATACGGTTGACTTCGGCGGCACCCTTGTTTCCGCCGCCGAACACTTCCTTCAGGTGCTCAAGGAACTGCCAGTTGCAGTAACGGTCGCGGGTAGAGCCGTAGTAAAGGTACGGATAGTTGATCAAGTACTCCGAGCAGTGCGCATCGTTCGGATTGTACTGGTGCGCCATCCAGTTGGCATGGCTTTCGGCCATCCAGCCGGCGTGCGAATTGTTGCCCATCCAGCCCGCGACCCCTTGCAGGCCGTGCGCGAACTCGTGCGACATTCCCCAGTAGTCCTTCAGGGAACCGACGCCAATCCACATTCCGGGGCCGAATTCGTTGTTCAGCCCCTTCACGTAATCCTGGCCGCCGTAAAGAGCGTCCATGACGGAATTGTCGAACACGTAGATGTTGCTCTTGAGTTTCTTGTTGGGGCTGCTCGGGAACGGAAGCATCCAGCCGAGGGAATCCGTGTAGAACGTGAAGACTTTTTCGAGCGATTCCAGAGCGCCCTGGGCGTCGGCATCGCTGATGCTTACGTTGTTCGCCTGGCCGTCGTCGGTCGTCGGCTTTTTGCACACTTCGAAATGCGCCGATTCCTTGATCAGCGTGAAGCCGTTGCTTTTGCATTGGGAAACCCATTCGACCTGGGCGAAACTGAAACTTGCCGCAGCGGCAAGCACAAGGGGGAAAGTCCTGTTCATTATAACTCCAAATATAAACCAACATACACCAAGAAAACACGATAATCGTGCTTTCTGTTCAGAAATCTAATTCATGTTGGTTAATTTGCAAAAATATTTACACAAAAATTTTAAATATTTTAAAAATACTGTAAAAACGTTAAATATGCATTAATAATAATTACACGTTCTGCGAAAATTTTGCACATTTGCCGTTAAACTATCAATTTACGCGTTTTTTGGAGGCTTCGCGCTTTTTCAATTTCGTGCAAAATTGCGCTATTGTTTATTGCGGCCCAGTTGCTTGAATTCCGGCGTCAACTTGGCGCAGGCGGTATCCTTGGGCAACGCTCTGTATAACACCAAGTCCTTGGTAAAGAAACCTTTTGTCGAGGCGGAGACGCTCCACTTTGTGCCTGCGGCGCATTTTCCCAGTTGTACTTTGCTTACGGCCTCGAACCTAGACCCCTTGATCCTGTACGAGAAGTTTTTGTCTTCAAGCGAATCCGCCATGTTCATGGCTTTGGCCGTACCAACGACTTTCTTCGCTCCAAAATACTGTTTCTGGCCTTGGATGAATTCCAGTGCGTGACTTTGCATAGTGTCGATGGATTCGGCCAGCGAGGCTTCGGCGATTTTCTCGGCGCAACTGGATATGCAGACGCCGACAATCACGATTGCCAAAAACAAAACTCCGGCGATGGAGGCGACTTTCTTTTGTCCGGCTGAAAGTCCCGGTTTTTCGCTCTGGCCACCTTCCCCATCTACATTTTCGCTGCATTCTTGCCACCGGAGCAGTTTAACAGCCACGAGAACATGCCCGAACTGCCTTGGCAATGCAAGCCCGATTAAGGCGATAGCCAAAAAAACGATGGCAAGCACCAGTAGGACAGTCAATGCGGTATCCGCGGACGGAAGCATTTTCTCGACATCGTGCAGAAGTGAGAGCAGTTGTTTGTCTTCGGCGAAATTCTGCGCCGCCATTCGCCCGGTGAAGTTGTCGTAGCGGGCAAGCCCCATTTGAACGCCCTGGCTTGCCATTTGCAAAACGGTCGCCAAGACACGCTCAATGAACAAGAAGAACATGCCGAGCAATGCGATGCAGCCGGCAATGACGCGAGCGGTTCTTACTGGGGTAAAGCCTTTCATGCTACTTCTTTTCGACAAGTTCCTTGGCAATTTTCTTTGCCGTGGTAAAGTCGGCCTTGCCTGTTCCGAGTTTCGGGATGACATCGAGTTTGAAAGCCAAGGATGGAATCATGAGCGGCGGCATACCGCTAGCGCGCAATTCCGAAATCACGTCGGAAGATTCCTTTTCGCCTTGGTACAAAAGCACAATCTTTTCGCCCTTGGCGCTATCAGGAATCGATGTAATGACGTAATCCTTGCCTTCGAGAATCTTGGTATCCTGGATTTTCTTTTCGACGGCGCCCATGCTCACCATTTCGCCACCGAGTTTTGCAAAACGGCTGTAGCGGTCCACAATCGTGAGGAATCCGTCTTCGTCGAGGTAGCCCTTGTCGCCGGTGCGGTAGTAGTCGCGGCCGTCGATATTTGTCATCACGCTCTTGGTGCGTTCCGGATCCTTGAGGTAGCCTTCCATCACCTGGCAACCGCCTATGAGAATCATGCCAGCCTCGCCCGTAGGTAACGGTTCGTTGGTGTCGGGGTCCACAATCAGGAACAAAGAGCCTGGGAGCGGCATGCCCACGGTTCCGGGTTTGTTGTTCACCTGCATCGTCATGTAGTCGCTGCGAAGTGTGTTTTCGGTGTTTGTCGAAGCGACCGGGGCCGTCTCGGTACAGCCGTATCCTTCGAAGATTTCCTTACCGAACTTGAGACGGAACGACGTGGCAAGTTCGGGGCGCAAGGCTTCGGCACCGGCGATGATGATGCGCACATACTTCATGGCCATCGGGTGCACATAGCGGCTGATGGTAAAGGCGCGGAGGAACGTCGGCGTTGCCACCAATGCGGAAACTTTGAATTCGGCGCAAACGCGGGCCATGGTCTTCACATCGGTAGGATCGGCCACTGCAACAATCGGGCTTCCTTCGGTGAGGTTCAAAAGCGTTGTCACGGTAAGGCCGAAACTATGGAACAGCGGAAGTTCCGAAAGCATAACGTCGTTGCGGTTCACGTTGAAGATGCAAGCCAACTGCTGGATGTTGCCCATGAGGTTCCTGTGGCTGAGTTGAACCCCCTTGGGAACGCCTTCGGAGCCCGAACTGAACACGATGGCAGCAATGGAATTCATGGAAACGCGCTTGCGGAACAGCAACTTGATGATCCAGGCGGGTGTGAGCATGCAGAAGAACATGAAGAAGGCAATCTTTGCCTTTGGAATTTCTTTCATCAAGTCTTCGGCATAAAGCAAATTGAGATTTTCGTCGGCGATTTGCGTGTAGTCGTTGCCACGGCGCTTGAGTTTTTCCATGAACATGCGGCTGGTGATGACCGTCTTGATGTCGGCTCGCCCGCTGCAAAGTTTGACGATTTCCACAGACGACGTGTAGTTCAGGTTCACGTTAGTCTTGCCACGGAGCCACAGGGCCAAGTTCACAATGACGCCTGCGGGGCTCGGCGGAAGCATGATGCCCACGTTCTGTTCGTCTTGCCCCAGTTTCTTGTTCAAAAGTCTGCTGAACGCGATGACTGCGCCCATGAGTTTGTAACCGGAGAAGTGGCCTCCATCGGGGTTGTAAATGGCAGGGCCGTTCTTCACGTACTTCTTGTACGTTTTGACCCAGCTTTCGGCGATGGGCTTGAGGAAAGATACGGAGTAGTCCCAGGCGTCGATAGAAATCTTGCGGATAATGGCGCGGACTTCGTTGGCCGGTGTAGTGGACGGAATGGTTTCGCCGAAGGCGATGGTCACGGCGCGTTCGGCCGAGGCCCCGTACATGTCGGAACCGCTGTAACTGAAGTTGGAACCCCAGAGTCCTTGGATGTAGAACGGGACGACAGGGGCGTCGGTCCCCTCCACCGCTTTGGAATAGTCAATGCTGAAGGGTTCCACGTGCGGGGACTTGGAGACTTCGCCCGTGGGGAAAATGACGACGGCATGGCCGGCCAAAAGTTGCTCGCGGATGCGTTCCATCGCATCTTCAGGGTGGCGGTTGTCGATGCGGATCATGCCCAAGCGCTTGAGCATGGACCTCAGGTACCATTTTTCGAAGTGGTCCTTGTTGCTTGCGATGCAAAGCGGACGGGGGCATGCCATCTGGACCATGGCCCAGTCAATGAAACTGTGATGGTTGCCGACCAAAAGTACAGGACCGTCGTTTGGAATGTTGCCTACGTTCAAAACGCGAATCTTGTAACGGCTGAACACGAGGCGCAAAAGCGAACGCACCAGGGCCTGCGGCAAGTTGGAGATGGACCAGAAGAACACGCCGACAGAAACGATCGCAAGCCCGATGAAGTAAAGTTGACGGTTGATGCTGGTGTAGTGAACCATCGAAGAGAACAGGAACAGGAACGCGATAAGGACCAACGCCTGGATGAGGTTCGCAAGAGCGATGACCCAGCCGGAGTTGTTCGGGCGCGTATTGTACTGCAACAAGGCGTTAACAGGCACAAGGAACATGCCGCCAAAGATACCGATGCCGGCGTAAATAATGGAAAGGGCGACTCCGTTCCCCATAAAAGGCACGAGGAACATGCAGATGGAGGCTCCTATCATGCCGAGAGGAATGAACCCTGTTTCGATGAAGTCCTTGGAGTTGTGCGCAGCGATGATGGACCCCACCATGAGGCCCGCGATGGCGAAGGCAAGGTAGTTCTGGATCATTCCCACGGCATTGGAACCGGAAACGTCCTGGAACATGAGGACGAACACCTGCGCCATGGCCCAGAACATGGAAAGCGCAATAATGCAGGCACGGAGCGTGCGGTGACGCCAACCGAAACTCAAACGGCGGCGAGCAACGGAGAACTTCACGTTCTTGTCTTGGTACTTGACTTTTGGAACAATGAAACTTGCAATTGTACCAAGGACGCTGATACCTGTCAAAATCCAGGGAATCACCACGGACTTGGAAAGAATGTGGCCGACGGCCTCGTATTGGGCGAAAGCCTCCATGTCGATAAGGTTCACGCCGACAATGGCAAGCCAACTAGCCGCGATTATGCCGGCCAGGGAGAAAATCTGCAAGAATGCGTTGGCATAACTCAGGTGACGCACACCGAACATTTCACGCAAAATGGCGTACTTGGCGGTGCTGTGAATGGCGAAACCGCAGCAAAGACCGATAGCGAGCCAGTATGCCACGCGGGGGCAGCCGCAGGTGACAAGTACAGCCATCGCAATCACAAAGGATGTCATCATCAACGAGGACCAGGCCAGCACCTTGTTCTTCGAGAACTTGTTGCTGAAGAACCCTGCCGGCCAAATCATGAGCACGTAGGGAGCGATAAAGAACACCTGGAGCATGAAACTCTGCCAACTTTGGCCGCTTGTCGCATTCACGAAAGAGGTCGACAGAATCTTCTGGGCGTAAATGAATACACCCATCTGTACAAACGCAGTTGCAAGAATTGATAAAAAGTAACGGACGGATCCTTTAATTTTCCACATTTCTTTTTGAGTCCTGTTAAAAAACTTTGAGGGGAAATGTAGCAAAAGATATTTGGGCAACCTGCCGTCTGGTCGTTTAAAAATGCACTTTATCTGCGATTTATATCAAAAAATATTACGTTTTATTTACAAAAATCTTGCGTTCCGTACAAAGCACAATTTCCAAAAGCACGTAAAACACTTTTTTTAAAGCGTACGGACACTCTATTATTTACATCAGGGATTCAATTTCCTTGATTTCGCGAGGAATTTTTTTGGAGATGTTTATGAATCCCTTGTCGGTAATCAGGAGGTCGTCTTCGATGCGGATGCCGATTTTTTGCTTGTAGCGCTTACCGTTGATTGTGGCCGAGAATTCGCCATACAAACCGGGCTCGCACGAGATGAGCATTCCCGGCTTGAGCAATACGTTGAGCGACCTGGAGCCCGGATCGCCTTCGTGGATTTGTTCGCCAATAAAGTGGCTTACACCGTGGGGACGCTTGTCGTACAATAGTTTGTATGCACCCTTGCAATCTTGCACCAGGCGAGTTTCAAGTTGCTCGATGATGTATTCCCATGGCTTTTGGCCGATTTCCTGGAGGCTCACTCCGGGCTTTACAAGGCGTTGGTAGAACTTGGCGGAATCGAGAACGATTTGATAAAGCAGGGCCTGCAGCGGACTGAACTTGCCGTTTACGGGAATGGTGCGCGAGATGTCGCTGTGGAGGGTGCCGTAGCGGACGCCGAAATCGAGCAGCACAAGGCTCCCTCCACGGAGCGGTTCATCGTTCTTTACGTAGTGCAGGCAGCAGGCGTTTTCGCCGCCGGCGACGATGGTCGGGAACGCAAGGTCCCCATCGGAGCCCTTTTGCATTTCGTAGTTGAGGAACAGCATGAGTTCGCGCTCGTCCTTGATGTCTTTTGCGCGGGCGAGCAAGGCGCGGAATGCTTTATCTGTAATGGCCTGCGCTTTGCGAGCCTCCCCTATGCGCTCCGGCTGCAGTACCAGTCGCTGTTCAAAGTGCTGCTTGGCGCAACTCTTGACTTCCATTTTGAACTTGCGAAGCCTTGCCTGGAGGGCGGACCGGAGTGTGCGGTTGTGGTCGCCCTGAAATTTCTCGAAGAAAAAGGCGTAGGCGTAATTCTTTGCTTTTATGCCTGTACTGTATTCCCTAGCCAGTTCGTCTATGAAACCCCAGAGTTCGCTTGCCGCCCGTACATCTTCGATGCCGGTGACCTTTGAAACCTCGTCACATTCGCCTACGACGCCGAGTCTTTTACCGACCCAGAATTCCTTGAACGGGTCCTTCTTCGGAACAAACAACGTAGCCCGGTTCTTTCTAGGATCCAGCACCAGGGTGCAACCTGCCTGGTTTACGCCTGTCAGGTACAAAAAAGCCGGTTCCTGAACCATCCGGGTCCAAGTCTGCACGAACGCCTCTTCGCAGCCAGGTTCCACAGGCATGCCCGCAAAAACGCAGAACGAATCCATTTTTCGCATAAATTCGCTTCTTCTTTTCGCATAAATTGCCTTGGAATCGTAGTTTTTTGATGAAATAAACACCTGGGAATAGGCTTCAGCCAAACTTTTTTGCGTTTGCATCGTTAATTTTTACCTTTTTTAACATTTTTTTGAGAATAACTATATATATTTTAGCCATCAAAGACTAGAATGGAGTTCAAAATAATGTCTCTTTTAAAGAATTGGAAACTTATCCTCGCCTCTCTTTCTTTTGCACTTCTCACTGCTTGTGCCGGTTCCTCGGGTGGCAGTGGCGATGACTACTCCTCTGACGAGGGTGGTTATTCCGAAGAAGGTGGCGCTCGTTCCGCTCCTAAGGAAAAGGTTGACGAAGACAAGCTGAAGAAGACCGAAAAGGAAGCTGTGGACATCACTGAAGAAAACCATAAGCTCCGCAAGGAAATCTTCGATGCCAAGAACAAACTCGGCATTCCTATAGATCGTCCTGCCGAAGACGCTCCTGCTGCTGCAGAATAATAGGGAATGAGTGAATTAACTCGCTATTCAATTTCAGATAACCTGAAGCGAATAGTTTCGGGTGAACGCGAAACGGTTTTCCGACTTTTGGAGAGCCGTTTTTGTGTTGAAATACAGACCCGTCTGCCGGGACTATCCATAAAACCGTTGAAGAACGCCGACATGGAAGGCGTTCTTTCGGTGTTGGATCAGTTGAAAATCGCAGCTCGCAATGGCGAAATCCTGACAGCCACGCAGGTGGAGCGCCTTTTGGGGCCCGTGGAAAGCGAGTCTAGCGGGAGTATTCCGGATACGCCCATTTTCCGGAATCGTTTTGGTGTTGCCGTTTCTGCAAAGACTCCAGCCCAGGCTGAACTGGTAAAGGCGGTCGAAAGAAACGACGTGATTTTCGCCAAGGGGCCTGCAGGTACGGGCAAGACATTTTTGGCGGTGACTCTCGCCGTAGCCAGTTTGGAACGCCACGAGGCCGAACGTATTTGCCTGGTTCGCCCAGCAGTGGAAGCCGGAGAATCTCTGGGATTTTTACCGGGCGACCTCAAGGAAAAAATCGCACCGTACCTTAGGCCAATCCACGACAGCCTTTCGGAACTTCTCCCAGCCGAAAAGTTGCGCCGTTACGAAGAATCCGGCGCAATCGAAGTGGCTCCCCTCGCCTACATGCGCGGTCGCACCCTGAAACGCGCGTTCATTATTTTGGACGAAGCGCAGAACACGACAACCGCGCAAATGAAAATGTTCCTCACGCGCCTGGGCCCGCACAGCAAGGCAATTATTACCGGAGACGTGAGCCAGGTGGACCTGGCCAAAGGGCAGACTTCGGGACTTGAACACGCTATGAAAATCTTGAAGGGGATTCGCGGTATTGCCGAAGTCGAGTTTACAGCCACCGACGTTTTGCGTCATCACCTGGTAAAGGATATTTTGCTCGCTTACGAGCAGAAGGAAAAGAAGAAATGAAGAAAAAACAGAAAAAGATTCATCTTTTCATTGGCATGCTGATTATTGCAGCGATGGCTATCGTCTTGTTCCCTGACAAGAACATCGCAATGCAGGCCGACCACCCGCGCCTGGGCCAATTGAGTACGCGCACCATCATTTCGCCGGTGAACTTCGACATTCCCAAGTCGCAGCAGGAAATCGAAGCCGAACGCGCCCGTGCGGCCGAGAAAGTGAACGCCATTTTCGAATTCAACTCCGATGAAACGAACCGCATCAGCGAAGACCTCAAGCAATACCTGCACAAACTGGGACAGTACGGTGTTCTGCAGGCCCAAATCAACACGAATAGCGAAGAGGGCGGCGACACCGCGGTCCAACGCAAGGTGACTCAGGCATCGCGCATTTACGAGGTTCTAAAGCAGCGCCTTTCCATTACCGCAATCAAGCCGCTGAGCGTGAATTCCAAGGCTCGAGATTCTGTTTTCGCAGCCTTCAACAGAATGCTTGAAAAGGGAATTTCCAACACGCTTCTCGCAAAGACCGAGACCGAAGTACAACTGTTCATCAACAACTACAATATCCAGAACGTCAAGTCGCTTATTTACAACAAGCCGAACATTTCCATTATCAAGGAAAACGAGGAATTCACGCTGGAAGCAAGCGAAATTCAACCGCTGCAGCGCCGTATCGACGAAGCGTTCAGCCAGTTGCAGAGCGCCTTCCCGACAGAACAGGGCCTGCAGAGCGCCTTCTACGAAGTGCTTTATGTTTTTGCGATGCCGAACGTATTCTATCTGGACAAGGATACCGAAACGCGTAAGCAGGAGGCTCGCAACAAAGTAACGCTCATCAAGGGCATGGTGCCGCGCGGCATGGAAATCGTGACCCAGGGCGCTCCAGTGACAAAGGACATTCTTGAAAAGATCGAAGCCTTGCAGCGCGCCCAGCAAAAAGAGGAGAACGCCCGTAAACTCACTGCACCTTATGGACAAGCGCTGGTATTCTTCATTATCACGTTGGTATTCTTCTTGTTCTTTATGTTCTCGCCTGCGACAAAGACTTTGAAGTCCGGTCGCCAGTTGTGGAGTCTTATCGTCCTTGCGGCCCTGCAGTTGCTTGCTTTCTGGGGTATGCGCTATTTGCTTGCCTACATTGGACGCGTCGAAGGAACGCTCATTCCGGAAGGCGTCGACATGATGTGGATTTGCCCCTTCGCCTTGGCTCCTGTGATTGCGACAGTGCTTTACGACCAACGCATTGCTATTGCCTTTAGTGTATTCTCGTCTTTTATTTTTGGCATTCTGAACGGCTACGACTTGGCGGCCATGGTGATGGTGCTTGGCGTGAATTTAGCCTTGACCTATCCGCTTGTCCGTATGCGTTATCGTGTCCAGTTTGTGTGGAGCATTATCGTAGGCGTCGTCGCCTTGGCGGCATCGATATGTGTGATGTTCATTCTCCGTAACCGCATGGAACTCGAGCCTTTCTACCTGACCCTTATCGCGGGCAGCATAAACATTGTGGCCTGTACGGCAATCGCCTCTGTGCTGTTCATACACTTTATCGAACGCGTCTTTAGCATTACCACAGTGCTTACGCTTATGGAAATGTCCGATTTCAACCGTCCGGCCCTCAAGCGTATTTCTGAACTCGCTCCCGGCACATTCCACCACAGCATCCAGGTTTCCAACTTGGCCGAAAAAGTGGCCGACAGCATCGGTGCCAATTCGCTACTCGTGCGCGTGATGGCACTTTACCACGATATCGGAAAGACCATGCGCCCCGAGTTCTTTACCGAAAACCAGAAGCAGGGCGTGAACCCGCATAACAATCTGGAACCCGTCCAGTCTGCAAAGATTATCGTTGGACATGTGGAGCAGGGTGCAGTGCTTGCCAAGGATTACAAGATTCCGGAACTCGTTTCTGCGGCTATCCGCGAACACCACGGAACAACGCTCATCCAGTATTTCTATGCCAAGGCGCTCGAAGAATCCGAAACGAACGGCTCCGTGGTCAGCGAAAACGATTTCCGCTACAACGGTCCAAAGCCGCAGAGCAAGGAAACCGCCATCCTTATGCTCGCCGACATTATCGAAGCCACGAGCCGCTCCATGACCGACCAGAACACCGAATCCCTGGCGAACATGATCCACAAGACCATCCAGGGCAGGTTCAACGAAGGGCAGTTCAGCGAATGCGATCTTTCGATTCGTGAATTGTTCAAGTTGGAAAAGGCTTTCTTGAACAGTTTGGACGGTACCTACCATACTCGTGTGAAGTACCCCGGCCAAAAATAGCGATTTTTTGTAAAAAACACGAATTTTAGCCCAAATCTTATTGACAACGTTCAAAATGTTTTTATATTTGGCGAGTAATCTTGAGGAACGCTCAAAATGTTGAATAAAAAGAATATCATTCTTGTTGCTATCGGCGTTTTGCTGCTTATCATCGGTTATTTCTGCTTGGCCACAGGCCCTGCCAATAATCCGGTCTCCCTCACGGTTGCTCCTCTTATCCTGGTGCTTGCATACGTGGTCGTGATTCCTCTCGGGATTCTCTTCGGCGGCAAGAAACAGGACAAGTAATTTGGACGATTAGCTCAGCTGGTTCAGAGCGTCTGCCTTACAAGCAGAATGTCAGCGGTTCGAATCCGTTATCGTCCACTACCGAGAATTCGGCAACGAAAGTTGAAGAATTTGGGGTGGTAGCTCAATTTTGGTTAGAGCACCGGCCTGTCACGCCGGAGGTTGCGAGTTCAAGCCTCGTCTATCCCGCGAAAAAGACCTCTCCATCGAGAGGTCTTTTCGTTTATGCGTCCTTTTATAAAATTCAACTTTTTACTCAAAAAAAGTGGAATTTTATGCTAAATCCCTTGACAAACGTCCGATATATTTATACATTTGGCTCGTTCGGTTAGGAAACTAACTTAACACCACCTGGGGTGGTAGCTCAATTTTGGTTAGAGCACCGGCCTGTCACGCCGGAGGTTGCGAGTTCAAGCCTCGTCTATCCCGCGAAAAAGACCTCTCGTTCGAGAGGTCTTTTCGTTTTTTAAATCCTTTTTTTATCGTTTTCACCCGAAAAAAAAGCGTCACTCTACCACATTATCAGGCCGAGTTCCAAGGCGAAGGTGTGGTTGATGAAACTGCCGCCTAATTCTTCAGTCTTGGCGCTGGACGTGAGACAATTGCTGGCGCTGACACAAGCCTCATTGTCGCTGAACTCGCCCACTTGCGCCATGTACTTGAATCTAAGATTCAGGCCGAAACTTATTCCACCGATTCGCGATGGTGTCGTCGCCAAAAGGTGCGAGTCAATATTCAAGCCGAACAGGAATTCCGATTCGTCTTCCACGTCCATCGTCATGAGGCTGTAATTACCAATGCCAATAAACGGGGTGACCTTGAGGAACCTGGAATCGAAAACGGTCACACCAAGCGTAAAGCCCATCAATTCGTCTTCGTATTCATCCCAAAGATAGTAGTTCACATCGTACTTAGGCGTGGTGACGAGCCCGTAAGACCAAAAGAATCCGAGGGCGATGCGCCAGAATTGTATTTCGCCTTCAAAGATGAAACTGCTGCCCATTTCGTCATTTAGGTAGTCCGTGGCTTCGCCGCTCATGAATCCTAGCCATTTGCCCAAGTAGACGCCGAGGCCGCCGGTGTAGTACTTGTGCTTGAACGGGTCCTTGCGGAAATCGCGGAACACTTGAATGTTATTTTCGATGCCTTCGATATGCCGCTTCATGTACGGCGTGTGGAAGGAATACTCGTCTTCGGCGACAAATTTCTTGGCGCGCACAAGGAACTGTTCGGCACGGGTCGTGTCGATCATGGTGAAAATGACAGACCTCTTATCGTTATTTTTGAATCCGTACACGCCGACGACGAGTTCGGAGTAAATCAATGCGGCGTAGAGGTCTTTTTTATTCTGCGACAAATCGGTTGAATCCATGTGGGCCACAAGCGAATCGGCTTTGGAATCGTCGAATGGCACAAGGTTCTTGTACAGGTAAAGATTCAGGGCGTCGTTTTCTGTGATGCGGAAGTCTTTTGGGGGCTCGTAAGCGGAGTCCAGCACGGTGCGCCGCAAGTCGCTGTATATGTCGACCGCCTCGTCGAAACGGCCCATTTCGGATGCGGCAAGGTATTCCTCGAATCTGGTCAGCGGGGCACCGTTGTCGACGTTCGCCCTAAGGTAGTCCAGGGCCTGCCCTGCCCTATCGAAATCCTGCGTTTCAAGAGCGGTCTTCAGGGCGTCGCGGGCTCTGGCGTACAACTCTTTTTTGGAAGGCTGGCTAAAATCCTGGGCCCAGAGAGAGGCCGCGACGGCAAACATCAAAATGCAGAGAATTTTTTTCATATACTACCAGAAGAAAATGCCCAAGCCAAGGCTTACGAAACCTTCGAAACCGCTCCCCTTGGCCAGGTCATTGTCGATGTCCAAATAGGAACCGCCGAACTTGCCCACCAGCGAGAAACTGGATAGTTTGGAACTCGATAAAAAGAGGTACGACGTGATGAACTTGAAATCGACGTTAGCGGCAATAATGTAGCGTTCACCATCGAAATCGGACGATTCCTCGTTGTCGAGGGTGTAAAACGCTCCGCCTCTCGTCAGGGAGTTTTCGTTGGTGGAAACACTCATAGATACAGAAGCAACGCTAGCGTATGGTCTAATCTTTATATAACGACTGTCAAAAAGGACAAAGCCTACGCCGAGTCCAATGGAAGAAAGTCCGGAAACACCCGCATTGAGAAGTTCCAGCGAAATGACCGCGGGGCCGAACTGGGTATACAGTTCCACATTCACGGGCAACGGGTCAGCTTCGTAAATGTCGCTTCGGTAAAGTTTATCGAATCCGAGGCCAAAGCCACCCATCAAGAAGTAAAAGTTGAATCCGAGGCCGCCCGTATAGAGTTTTTTCTGGATGACATCCTCCTTGAACTCGGCGCGCCTTTGCAGTTTGTAATCGAGGATATCCATACGCGACAACGGTCCGATGATGGTATGCTTGATCCATGGAGTTTCAGGATCGTCGGGATATTTTTCGACGAATTCCTCGGACTGGTCCAGCACCCGTTTGCCGGTTTCCCTGTCTTTGTAGGCATCGCGCAGCAAAAGCATGATTTCGAGTTTACGGCGTGTCTTATCGGGAAGCTTGGATTTTTGAATCCTTGTAGCGACAGAACTGTAGAACGTCTTTGATGTATCTTGGGCATCCAAGGACTTCATGACAAACAAGGAAAGTCCGTCTTTTTCGGCAATCGTCGGGTTTTCGTCGTAGCGGTCCGTATCCAGGACGGTCTTGTAATACTTGACGAGCATTTCCAGCCAATCGTCGAACATGCCCAGCTCATTGTACACGCATTCCCGTTCGATATTCTTTATGGGAATGACGCTCCGGGTTTGCATGGCGTTGAGTTTTTCCATTTCCTGCCGCACCGTCTTTGTGTCTTTTTTCTTGACGGCGTTGAACAGTTGATCGCGAATGCTGTAGATGGGCTCCATTTCGGAGGGGACGTTCATCAGGCTCTGTTCGAACTCGTTGATGCCGTCGGCCGAGTTTGCGGTCGGGGCGTTTGTGCTGTCCGCCGACTCGCCTGCATTGTCCGCAGATGCATTTTCGGGAGCAGAATTTTTTGCCGGTTCGTTCATCAGGCTCTTTTCGAAATCGCTGAAGTCCGTGGCGGCAAAACCGCCAGTCGCGAAAGTCGCAACCAAAGCACAAGCCGTCAGGAGTGCGTAAATGAAATTCTTCATTTTTCGTCCTCCTTCTTGGTAGCGAGCAAGTCTGCCGTCAAGACCTGACAATGCACAATGTTGCTCATGTACGTGGTGCCGTTGTAATAACCTTTATCGACGAGGACATCCTTAAATTCCTTGACGAACACCAAATCGGCGCCCAGATCCTTGGCCGTTTTTGCGATGGCTCCAACGGCTTCTTCGGCAGAACAGTCCGTGCCGGTGTTACTCATCATTACGCCCACCAGTTCCACGTTTTCGGGTATCACTGGCGTCGCTGGGGCATATATGAACCTCACCTGCGATATTGTATCGAGTGGAGTACGTTTTTTATGGTCGTTCAAAACCAGGAATTCCGTAGAGGAACAGGCCGTGAACAAAGCGAATGCGATAAGGGCGGCGAGTAAAAGAATTGCTTTTTTCATCGTATCGACCTCATGCAACGAATGGAGAATAATTCTTTGCTTTGCTGTTCGCTGAACACGACGTAATCCAAGTCACTCCTGAAGAAGACTCCATCGCCATACGACGACCAGAAACCGGCGTTTTTCCCAGGGGCTGCCTCTGTCGTAGCCAGATATCCGCTTTCGCGGTACGTGAATCCGGCAGGAATCACCGAGAACGAAATCAGGTCTTCCCCTTTATGGTTTCTATCATCGACATAATATTTGCTTTTGAGGACGTTGGCGGCGTAGGCGTAGTAGTTGTCTATGCTCACGGCTTTGAATAGTGCAATCCAATCATTTTCATCGGGCACATAGAAACCCTGTGGGCAAAGATCTTCAAGATTGTAGCCGGTGGTATCGGCGTTGAACAAACGCTCGTAACGGCGGCAGTTCTTGGCTCCATACAGGCTTGCGCATTTTTCGTTGACCACGCTGGATGTGTCGTCGTAGTCCAAGTTCTCGGCCATCCATTCCATGCCATCGATAATGACAGTTGCATAAGTGTGGCCATCGCGCGAATCCGTGACTTCACCAAACTTCACGTCGTGGATTTTGGTGTCTTTGATCAATTTGTCCCTGGCGGGGTCGTAGTACGGCACGTCCGATAGTTCTTTGGAATTTTTATCAAGAGAGCGGATTTCGGCCCAGTCTTCTCCGACACACGCGTAGACAAAGGAAGTTGTGTTGACGAAGAAAATCTTGTCTTGAAGTTTTTCGTCGCAATCGGGCAAAAAGTAGTCACCCCCGTTTTTTCGCAAAACGTCGACAATGTAATCAACGGGCTCGTCCTTGTAGTCGTCCCTCGGGTCAAAACCGGCATCGGTGGTGCACCCGTAAAAAACAACTAAAGCAAACGCTAAACAAAAAACAGCATTTTTCATGAATATCAATATAAAAAAAGCTACCCTTGCTGATTGCCCCATATTAGTAAACAGTGATTTGTATGCAATAAACAGATTTATACAAGTTTACTCACGACACTCGGCCTACGGAATTGTGGCCACTTTTGAGCGACGAACAAGCGCGATGTGTTACACGTGATTTTCTTTCGCCCAAAATGAAAATACAACAGATTTTAGCGATTTCGAAAAAAAACTAATCAGCGGCAATATAAACTACAATTATATAAAAAATTATTAGTGTCCGGAGAATTTTTTCAAAACGCCTAGGCCTTAGATTTTACGCGGTCTAGACTTTTATTTTGCTGTTGCAAGCCCCCTCCCTAGAAATTTGCGTGCTACAATGGGCTGGGTGGATGCTGCAGCATGCGTTCCCAATCCCTCTTTGGATGCTCGAAAAAGTCGAACATATCTATGTAGAGCATCAGGATAATCCGCATCATCGTCGCAAGCCCGGAAAAACTCCAGTGCCGTTCAAGGCTGCGTTGCACAAGGGTCAGGAGAAGGTTCGCGATGAGGGTCACCCAGATTTGGGTCTTGATGGCGTTCTCGCTTACCCCATAGAAGTAGCGTAGGGGAAAGTTTTGCTTAAGTTGTTTGAAAAGCGATTCGAT
>JAZLMK010000085.1:0-35161 GCA_045598645.1 Fibrobacter sp. | reverse complement strand
TGTTGGGTTGTGCAAACTGTGTGCAGATTGCAGCTTTGACGGCTCAACATTCCCACGAAATTTCCGAAATTCGCACGGATGTGGCTCGTTTGGAGGGTGAAAACCTGAAAACCCAGGAGTCCCTGGGCAAGGTCATGGAATTTTTCCACGATCCGTCCACTTACAAGCATCACTTGATTCTGAACGGTCGAAAACTTGAGGCCGATGTGGCCTACACGCAGATTTACGGCATGGCTCAAGAGTCAATTTTCGTGTTTGACGACTTTGTTGGCGTAAAAACATTGGATTTGCTGCGTGGCATCGCCCAAAATGTGAAGGTGACTGTTTTCAGTGACCAGCGGAGTGGCTGTGCTTTGACGCCCGCAATGGTTGCGGACTTTAAAGCCGTTCGGCCGGATGTGTATATTGAGCGGAGGAGCGCAGGAGGCATATTCCATGACCGCTACATTGTACTGGATTATGGAACCGACCGCGAAAAAATGTTCCACTGCGGAGCTTCCAGCAAGGACGCGGGAAAGCGCGTGACTTCGATAAGCAGCATTGAGCATCCCGAAGTCTATCACGAATTGATTGAGGAGATGCTGAAGTTGCCGGTTTTGCCTTGAGTGCCACAAAAAATGCTCAAAGTGTCACCTTTTGACAATCGAAGCGATTTATATTTGTCGGGAGCCTAAAAAATTGTTCTTTGCGTTGGCGTGGGAGCCCTGCTTGTAACGCAAAAGGAGTCGTATGAAGAAAAAAGAAGTCCCTGTTGCGGGGGATGGAGCCGTTCCGGCCGATGTCGCCGAGAAAACTAAGGAAATAGTCCTCATTGACGATCCCGGCTCGGAGGCCGGGATGACGTTGGCCGGAAAGGTCTACACCATCCGTGGGGTAAAGGTCATGCTCGACGCCGATTTGGCGGAAATTTACGGGTATAGCACCAAGGATTTCAATAGACAGGTAAAGAATAATATAGAGCGTTTTCCAGAAATATTTCGGTTTCAGTTGACCATGGATGAAATCGTTGAATTATCGAGGTGCAAAAATTGCACCTCGATGCAAGTCAAAGGAATGAAAGGTGGTCGTGTCTATTTACCTTATGCCTTTACTGAACAAGGCGTTTATATGCTGATGACCGTTCTTAAGGGGGAACTTGCCATTAAGCAAAGTATTGCCATAATGCTTTTGTTTAAAGACATGAAGGACTATATAGCGTCTGAAAATCAACAGTTGTTGGGTTGTGCAAACTGTGTGCAGATTGCAGCTTTGACGGCTCAACATTCCCACGAAATTTCCGAAATTCGCACGGATGTGGCTCGTTTGGAGGGTGAAAACATGAAAACCCAGGAGTCCCTGGGCAAGGTCATGGAATTTTTCCACGATCCGTCCACTTACAAGCACCACTTGATTTTGAACGGTCGAAAACTTGAGGCCGACGTGGCCTACACGCAGATTTACGGCATGGCTCAAGAGTCAATTTTCGTGTTTGACGACTTTGTTGGCGTAAAAACATTGGATTTGCTGCGTGGCATCGCCCAAAATGTGAAGGTGACTTTTTTCAGTGACCAGCGGAGTGGCTGTGCTTTGACGCCCGCAATGGTTGCGGACTTTAAAGCTGTTCGGCCGGATGTGGATATTGAACGGAGAAGTGCAGGAGGCATTTTTCATGACCGCTACATTGTTTTGGATTACGGAACCGACCGCGAAAAAATGTTCCACTGCGGAGCTTCCAGCAAGGACGCGGGAAAGCGCGTGACTTCGATAAGCAGCATTGAGCATCCCGAAGTCTATCACGAATTGATAGAGGAGATGCTGATGTTGCCGGTTTTGCCTTGAGTGCCACAAAAAATGCTCAAAGTGTCACCTTTTGACAATCGAAGCGATTTATATTTGTCGGGAGCCTAAAAAATTGTTCTTTGTAGAAATCATCCTCATTGACGAGAGCCTGCTGAAGAGCAAGGTCTATACCGTATCCATGAAGGTCCGCTGGATTCTGTTGAACACGATGATGCCCACGGCGAGGAGCACGAGTGCGAAGGCTGTGCTGTAGCCGAGGGCGGCCCAGCTGAATTCGCCGACGCCGAGCATGCCGTACTTGAAGGTTTCCATGATGCTCGTGAGCGGGTTCGCCTGCATCAGGAGTTTGAGTTTCGGGTTCTCGATGGTCGAAAGCGGGTAGATAACCGGTGTCGCGTACATCCAGAGTTGCACAATGAAGGTCAGCAAAAAGGTGAGGTCGCGGTACTTGGTGGTGAGGCTCGAAAACAGGATGCCGAATCCGAGGGCGAGGCCTGCGAGAATCACGATGAGCGCGGGCGTGAGAAGTGCGTACAAATTCGGGTGCACGGGCGCCGTGGTGAATATCATGTAGTAGGCGAAAACCGCAAAGAACAGCCCCATCTGTATGGCGAGGCGGATTAGGTTGCTTGTAACGGTCGCCATGGGCACCACGAGTCGCGGGAAGTACACTTTGCCGAATACGTTCGCGTTGTCGATGAAGGTTTTGCTTGTCTGGTTCAGGCATTCCGAAAAATACGTCCAAAGGCAGATGCCGGCGAGGTAAAAGAGCGGTTGCGGAAGCCCGTCGGTCGAGATTTTTGCGATGCCGCCGAACACGACCATGAACATCACGGTGGTCATGATTGGCTGTATAAAGAACCAGAGCGGGCCGAGAATGGTCTGTTTGTACCAGGTGACGATGTCGCGCTTCACGAACATGCGGTACAAATCGCGGTACTGCCACAGTTCGCCAAAGTCTACGTTCAGTAGGTTCGTTTTGGGCTTGATGACTGTGGTCCATTCTTGCTGCATACGCGTAATATACAATTATTCCACAAGTCTGTACTTGTAGAAGTTCATTTCGCCGATAATCTTGAGCGTGTCCACCGCGACGCTGTCGTAATAGTGGCGTTGCAAAAAGTCCTGGAATCCGCCTTCGTTTATCACGATGACGTTCGGGTTCACCACGTCCTTGATGGGGTTTGTGATGCCGTATTCCTTCAAGGCCTGCGTGACTTCGGGGAGGTACGGGGTCCAGTAGCCGAAGCTTATGGTGTTGTAGTAACTGCCGATGGGCTCCGCCTTGTACGGGGGCATTTTGTGGTGGCTGAATCGCATGTAGGCGTTCATGCTCAAAAGGAACATCTTGTCTTTGTTCTGTGCGATGTAGTCAAAGACTTGTGCGTAGTCGGTCGTGTCTTCGATGGCGAGGGTGCGCTTCGAGCCTGTGCTCGGGTCGCGAACGGTTTCACCGCTCGTGGCGTAGGTCGCGATGTTCGCCACTGCGATGATGGCGAGTGCCACGATGAAAATTTTCTTGTTCAACTTGAAACGAATTTCGTTGACGAGTGGAATGGCGAGGCATGCCGTGTAGAGCCAGAATCCGCTTTCGACGCGGTAAACGAGACGCCCCATTGCGAGCAACGTTGTCATTAATGCGAAAACGGCTCCGAGGCTTGCCCAAAGGTAGAGACTTTTCGCCTTGTTTTTGTTCGTCGCGTAAATGAGCAGGCAGAAGATGAACCAGGTCCAGAAAAGCGGGCTCTTGAGAGAGTGCCCGAGGGCGTTCAGGAGTGCTTTCGGGATGTTCTCGTTGTGGCTTTTGTCTTGGTAGCTGTTCGCGATTCTTGCGTACGCCTTGAGGTTCTCCGCGCTGAATGTTTCCGTGTCGTAGAATATCCAGTCGGTGAGCATGTGGTAGTCTTTGCCCGAGAGGCCGATTTCTTCGGCGTCTTCGTAGGTGGCGTTCTGGTTGTAGTTGCCGCCGTCGCCGAACTGTACGCGCGGTCCCTGGATTTCGTTGTATGTTTGGAAACTTTCGTTCAGGTAGAGTTTTCGGTCGAAATTCTGCATGGCGAATGCTGCCACGAACATCACGGCGAGCGCGATTATCGTGCGGTAGCGGGCCCGCCAGCAATCCTTGATGACGAACAGGAGGCCGAGCGCGAAGAACGGCATGCCCATGAGGAAGGCGGGCCAGCGCAAAATACTCCCCCAAAGCAAAAGGAAAACTGCGTAGGCGAGCGCTGCGAACGGCAGAATCCGCGCGGCTTTTGATTGCTGTTTTTGCGCGGATGTGATTGCGTTCGCGAAGGCGAGCATGCCCGCCGCGCTCAAGATGCTTGCGCATTGTGTGAATTGCAGTACAAGGTAAAAGTCGCTTGCGAAAAATGCGACGAACAAGGTGGCGATAATGGCGCCCCAGCGCAGGCCCATTCGGCGTACGAGAATGTAACTGATGGTGGTGAGCCCGAGGAATACCGCGAACATTTCGCCGATGTAGTACCAGCCCACGGCGGGGAACAGTTTGTAGAGCGGCAAAAGCGCGTAGCCGTAAATCGCATTGACGAATACGAGGTGCGGGTTGTACGTGGTGCCGTGCGCGCCGGTGAGGATGGCCGCCATGAAGTAGTCGTCGATGGCGCCGTACTTGATGTCGCCGAAAATAAGGCAGAGTGCAAGGAAGAAGACGTTGATCGCTACGGCGGTAACGAACGCTTTGCGCCATGTGCTTTTCTCGGTGAATCGATCCATGCGGCTTGTTACCTTGCGTTTTTTACTTCGTGATTTCGCGGATTACGTATTGCGGACTCTGATTGATGCAGATGTAGATGCGGCCCACGTATTCGCCGATAAGCCCGAGCAAGAGCATGATCATTCCGCCGATGAACATGAGGCTTGCGAGAATGCTCGAATAGCCCACGGGGACTTCGGGATGCGTACATTTCTGGTAAACGACGAAGATGCCTGCCGCGAATCCGAGCAGGGCGCAAAAGAGTCCGATGTAGGTGGCGGCGCGGAGCGGCTTGACGGAAAATGCGGTGAATCCGTTTGTCCAGAGTCCGATAAGCCCTGCAAGCGTGTACCCGGAACGCCCTTCGAGACGGCGACGGTGGCCGACTTCGACGTTGCCCAAATTTTTCGTGGCGCGGAAAACGAGTCCGCTGATGTAGGCGAAGGGGTGCTTGTAGTTGACGATTTCTTTCGCGATAAAATCGCGCATGATGAAGAAGCTTGTCGTCTTGAGCGATCTCGGCTGCCCGATGATGTTTTCTGCCATCTTCTTGTTGACCCAGCTGCCTAAACGGCGGAATAGGTGCTGTGCCGCGTGCTGGTAGTAGCCGTACACAACGTCGAAGCCTTCTTCGAGCTTGTCAACGAGCTTGAAGGTTTCGCTGGCGGGCGTTTGGCCGTCGTCGTCGAGGCTTACGATGTAATCTCCGGAGGCTTGACCGTAGCCCGCCATAAGCGCGCAATGCTGGCCGAAGTTCTTCGCGAGGCATACTCCCTTGATTTTCGGGTCGGCTGCCGCGAGCTTCTGGATGACTTGCCACACGTTGTCGGGACTGCTGTCGTTCACGAGCACGACTTCGTAGTCAAAGTCCTGGGCGCGGGTGCTTACCGTTTCGCGGATTTCTGCGACCACGGTTTCGATGGTGCGTTCGCTCCGGTAGCACGGGATTACAAATGAAATCTTCTTCATAAGTTGAAAACTAATTAAAAAATGGCTGAAAAGTGGCCTGAATAAGCGTTTTTTTCTTGAAAGTGAAGTTAGATTTATCGCATGATGCGTTTGCTTTATCCGCTCATCGCGAGTGCGCTTATTACGATTGCGCCCTTCTTGCTCACGTTCGAGAAGGGGCAGGATATTGTGCGCGGTCTGTTCGGGTACAGCGAGTTTGCGCTCTTGCTTTTGTTCGTTTTGGTGAAGACTCGTTTTCATGTTTTCGAGGGAAAGCCGCGCGATTTTGTTCGTTCGCTCAGGCCGAGCTTGTCGCTTGATTTTATCAAGGTGTTGCTGCCGGTGCTTTTGCTGGTGGTGCTTTTCGCCTTGATGATTGTAGTCGCGTGGATTGACCTGCAGAACTTGCTCGCGATAAAGGGCTGGGAGACGGGCTGGTACGGCGTTCTGCCTTTTGTGACGTGCTCCTTTGCCGTGGCGATGCTCTGGAAAACGCGCGGGTTCAGTTTGCCTGCGGTGAGTTTTATTTTGTTCGTTTCGCTGGTGGCGCACTTGGCTGCCTACAATTATTATGCGGCGCAGCCGCTCGCGCAGTTCCCGGTGGTGGATTACTTGGCCCGCACGGCTCCGAAGCCCGTGGAACGCAAAAAATTGCCCGAGGATTTTGCTGTGCGGTATGCGGCGGCAATCAAGTCCGCGGGAGTTGATTTTAATGCTGCGATTGCTGTTACGGACTCGCCGTCGGTGACGCGCGATTTTGTGGATACGTCGCGCAGCAACGTGATTGTGCTGGTGGAAAGTTGGGGTATCCCGATGGACCCTGCGCGTTTTGCCGAAGAGATTGCCGTGTTCAAGGGAATCCCGATGCAGGTGGGCGTTCACCACCGCATGTACAGCCGCACGCGAACGGCCGAGCGCGAAGACTTGATTTCTTCGTGGCGTCGTGATACGACAGGCCGCAGGGATACCACCTTCCTGCCCAGTGAATTTGCGAAACGCGGATTTGCGACAACCTTCCTTTTCGGTGGCGACAGCGCCGAACAGTGGCGTTACAAGTACATAAGGAATATCGGTTTTGAAAACGTGGTTTGGGGGGCGGAAAATATCGCGGGAAAAACATCGGCTCGTACGGATTCTTCGATGGCTGCGATGGTGGATTCGCTTTTGATGAATTCGCTTGCGCAACCGGTGTTCTTGGCGTGGACGACTCGCGATACGAAATTCCCTTTGCCGGGGTTTGACGACCCGTATTCGGGTGCCGCTGACGCTGTGGATTCCGCCTATACCATGCGTTTGATGGGTTCACTTCGCCTTGTGGCGGATTTGGCCCGCAAGTTTCCGAATGTGCGCTTTATTGTGCAGGGCGACCACGATCCGATTCTTTCGCCGCTCGCATTCCAGGAACGTTTTTACAAGCGATGGACTCCGTACGTGGTGCTGAACTGAGGTTAATTTATGCGTATTCCGTTTAACAAACCGCCTTTTGTTGGCCCTGAATTTGATTATGTGCGTGCCGCTGTCGAAAGTGGCCGTATTTGCGGCGATGGGCAGTTCAATTTGAAATGTCACGCCTGGCTCAAGGAGCATACGGGCTGCGCAAAGGCGCTCCTCACGACGAGTTGCACGCATGCGCTCGAGATGGCCGCGTTCCTTTGCGAAATCAAGCCCGGCGACGAAGTCATCATGCCGTCTTTCACGTTCGTCTCTACCGCCGATGCGTTTGCGCTGCGTGGTGCGAAGTGCGTGTTCGTGGATATTCGCCCCGACACCATGAACATGGACGAAAAACTGGTGGAAGCGGCGATAACCGAAAAGACTCGCGCGATTGTTCCTGTGCATTACGCGGGCGTCGCTTGCGAAATGGATACAATCAACGAAATTGCACGTAGACATAATTTATTTGTAATCGAGGATGCCGCGCAAGGGATGATGGCGACTTACAAGGGCCGCTCCTTGGGCGCTCTGGGCGACTTTGGCTGCTACAGTTACCACGAAACCAAGAATTACAGCATGGGCGAGGGCGGGGCGCTTCTCATTCGCGACCCGAAATATGCCGACCACGCCGAAATCATCCGCGAAAAAGGCACGAACCGCTGCCAGTTCCATCGTGGCGAAGTCGATAAGTACACGTGGGTGGAACTCGGCTCCAGTTACTTGCCGAGCGAACTGAACGCAGCTTACCTTTACGCCGAACTCGAAAACGCGCAAAAGATTTTCGACAACCGAATGGATAGCTGGAACGCTTACCGCGAACGCCTTGCCGACTTGGAAACGGCTGGTCTCATTGAACTCCCGAAAATCCCGGAAGAATGCAAGCACAATGCGCACATGTTCTACATCAAGATGCCAAATCTCGATGGCCGCACCAAGATGATTGCGCATTTGGTGAAGAATGAAATTTTGGCGGTGTTCCATTACGTGCCGCTTCACAATGCTCCGGCCGGGAAAAAGTTTGGCGAGTTCCGCGGCGAAGACCGCTTTACCACGAGCGAAAGCAACCGCTTGCTGCGCTTGCCGATGTATTACGGGCTTAAACGCGATGACCTTGACTTCGTGTGCGAAAAGGTGCATGAATTCTTCAAGTAGAATAATATGCAAGAGAAAAAACGTTTATTGTTGTTGGGTGGCGGACATGCCGAAATTCCGTTAATCAAGGCTGCACAGGCTTTGGGTTACTTTGTTATTACTACAGGGAATGCTCGCGAAGGACTTGGCCACCCGTTTGCAGACAAGAACGTTTTCGAAGACTTCAGCGACAAAGAGGCGATGCTTGAATTGGCCCGCCGTGAAAATGTAAGTGCCGTTTGCAGTGGCTGTAACGATTTTGCACTGCTCAGTACGGTTTACGTCTGTGATAAGTTGGGCCTCCCGGGGCACGATAGTTATGAGACGAGTTTGCAAATTCATCACAAGGACAAGTACCGCGCCTTGGCGACGCGTTTAGGAATTCCCACACCTCGTGCGGTAAGCGTGAAAAACCGCGAGGAATTCGACGCACTCAATCTTGATTTCCCGGTCATCGTGAAGCCCATCGACCTCACGGGTGGCAAGGGCATCCACAGGGCAGCCAATTACGAAGAAGCCGTCAAGGCTTACGAAAATGCTGTAAGCCGAACCCGCGAAGATCATGTGGTGGTGGAAGAATTTGTCACGGGCACGAACCATGGTTTTTCGGCGATGCTCGTGAATGGGAAGGTGGCTTTCTACTTTGCTGACAACGAACAGTACTTTGTAAACAAGTACATGGTTTCGGGTGCAAGCACGCCGAGCACAACGAGCAAACGCGGGCTCGACCTCCTTTGCGAATACAGTGAACGCATTGCCGCCGACTTGAAGCTGGTCGATGGCATTCTGCATATCCAGTATATCGAACGCGATGACGGAATTCCTGTGATTATTGAAATTTGCCGTCGCCCGCCTGGCGATTTGTACATCAAGTTCGTGCAGTATGCGACTGGCGTAGATTACCCGCGAGCCATCATCCTTGCAGAAACTGGTACGTTGCAGATAAGCGATTTGACTCCCGCCGGCACAGTTAATGTTGCAAAATTCGTGCCATTGGTAAAGCCGTTCCTCCGTCATTGCGTGATGGCGAGCCGCGAAGGCGTGGTGCAGGGCGTGAATTTCTCCCCTGAAATTGCGGGGAACATCGTTGAAAAATTCCTGTGGTTTAAAAAGGGCGAGCCTACGGGCGACATCCTTTACTACAAGGCCGGCATCGTCTTTTTGCAGTTCGATTCTGTCGAGGAAATGCGCGAGAAAACAACTCGGATGACCGATCTTATTCAAGTGTCGCTTGCCAAATAAATTGCTTCGTGTGCTAAAAAATATACCTCATGCCTCAAAGGGAGCCGTAGGCGACCGACCTCATCCCTCACACCTTCTGTCTTTTATATATATTCAAAGTATGCGTCAAGAACCTTTTAAAATTGCTTTTATCGGCGGTGGCATCAATTCCGCCATTGGTGAAGTCCACAAGGCCGCAAGCCAGATGGATGGCTACTTTGAACTCGTGGCGGGTGCGTTCAGTACGCACGAATCCGTGAACCGCGAAACCGCCGAGGCCTGGGGCGTTTCGCAAGACCGCATTTACGCAAACTACAAGGATTTGCTCAAGGCGGAACAGGGAAAACTCGATGCCGTAATCGTCCTTGCTCCGACGGACTTCCACAAGGATATCATCATCGACGCGCTTAGGGCGGGCTTTGCCGTGGTGAGCGAAAAGTCGCTTGCGACAAGCGTCGAAGAAGGCGAGGCGATTGCAAAAGTCGTCGCCGAGACAAAGGGGTTCTTCTGCACTACGTACAATTACACCGGCTACCCGATGATTCGCGAACTCAAGCAGTTCATCGCCGACGGAAAACTCGGCAAGATCCAGCAGGTGCAGGTGGAAATGCCGCAGGAAGGCTTTATGCGCCTCGGTGCAAACAATGAACCTCCAAAGCCGCAGGCCTGGCGCCTCAAGGATACCGTCATTCCGAAAATTTCCCTGGACCTGGGAAGCCACTTGCATAACATGGTTTACTTCCTCACGGGTGAACGCCCCACGCGCATTGTCGCAGACCAGACGACGTTCGGGCTCTTCCCGCAGATTGTAGATAACGTTGGCGCACTTGTTCAGTATACGAACAACGTTCGTGCGCAAATCTGGTTTAGCAAGACGGCTCTTGGTAACCGCAACGGCCTGCGCATCCGCGTCTATGGCAGCGAAGGCAGCGCCGAATGGTTCCAGTTGGAACCTGAAACGCTCAAGACTTGCGACTTGCGTGGCTGCGTGAGTCTCCGCGACCGCACGGGCGACGTGAAAATCGCGAACCAGCAGCGCTACAACCGCTTCAAGGCGGGCCACCCGGCCGGCTTCATCGAAGCGTTTGCGAACTACTACCACGACATCGCCGATTGCCTATCGCAGTTCCGCGAAACGGGTTCGTTCACGAGCCAGTACGTCTGCGACATCAAGACCTCGCTCGAAGGTCTCGCCATGATGCAGGCTGCCGCGAAGTCCGCGCAGACGGACAAGTGGGAAAATGTTGTTTGAATTTAAAAAGTCGTAAAAAAGCTCTTAAAAAAGCCGCCTCCGTGATGGAAGCGGCTTTTTCGTGGGGCCTCCCGGACTTGAACCGGGAACCAACGGGTTATGAGTCCGTGGCTCTAACCGATTGAGCTAAAGCCCCAGCTCGCCAAATATAAGTAAATATTTCGAAATTGTGCGATCCCATTCGTAATGGAATCCGCTGTACGCATTCACGACAGCCTTGTCCCAGTCGGCCACCTCGGTCTGGTACACGTGGAGTACGTCCTTGAGGCGGCGCAGCATTTGGTGCGGAGCGTTTGCGTCTTCGACCAGGAAGGCGTTGGCGTTTCCGGCAGTCTCGGGGGCGTAGTCGTCGAGGGAACCTGCCACGCCGACGTTGAATCCGGTAAGGGGGATAGTCCCGGTGGCGAGAGCCTTCAAGATAATCGAAGACGAGGGCTCCCTGAGGTTGGCGGCGAACAGAACATCAGAGCCGGACAGGGCTCCGCGAAGTTTGGAGATGCTTTCGAAGTTGGGGTCCAGTTCGAGCACCTTCATGGTTTCGGGGTACTGCTTGGAAACGTCCTGGTAGTAGTTCCATTCGGCGTGTTCCGGCGAGAGACCCACGATAATGAAAATGTCCAGTTTTGTGATGTCCGAAAGCACTGTCGCGAGAGTTTCCGAAGTGTTGCCAGCTTCGTCGTCGAGGTGCACGTACATCACGAGTTTGTCGCTGAAGTCTACACCCAGGTTCTTGGCGAGTGCCGCCTTGGCTTTGTGCTTGGCTTCCTTGATGGGTAGTTTGTCCTGGATGTTGAAATCCCAGACTCGGTAACTAACGCCGAATTGTACGCCGATGAGTTTGTGGGCGTTGTGGTTCAAAAATCCGCTGAGTCCACCGGGCAGGTTGGTGTTCAACATGGCGTCGCGGTAACCGGGGGAAGGGAACAGCACTTTGTGGGCGTAGCATATTCCGGCCTTCAGAAGACTGACCTTGCCCCAGAATTCGTAGCCGTCCATGTTGTAATCGGCAGGGGGGAGGCCGATTTTCGCAATTTCGCTTGCGCTTACGTGGAAGTCGTAGGTGATGTTGTGAACTGTGAAGAAGAATGGCACGTTGCCGAATTCTTCTTTGTATACGGTTTGCGACAGGGCTCCTGCCAGTGCGCCGCCCCATTCATGGCCGAGAATGGCGTTGAACTTTATCCCGGTGGATGCCGCGTAACTCAATGCCGCCGAAGAAAGGAATGCGAACCTCAGGTGGTTGTCGCCGAAAGGAACGCTGTGCGGTGGGCCGTAAACGTGAGGCCTGCCGAAGTATTCTTCGTTGTAAATATAAGTGTGGAGGGGGTCGGACTTGGATTTCCAGACTTCAAAAGGCTTTCCCTGTAGTTTTTCTGTTCCCTGGTAAATGCAGGTGTAACTTTCCAGGTGCAAAATGTGGTCTTTGTACAGGGGTGAACAGGTGAGTACGTTGGAGCCGGCACGGCCGAATGCGTCTGTCATTCGGTTGACTGCGGTTGCCAGTGGACTGGGGGTTCCCCAGTTTCCGGCCTCAGGACTGACCACTAAAATGTCCATTATTCCTCATACTCAAAAAAAATTTTACGAAAAACGTAAGTAATGATAAATTTATTTATTTAAATTATGTTGCGGTAGACCTGGCCTCTCGTTTTACGGGGGAAATGGGCCTTTTTTAGAAAAAAACTAGAGGAATCAAAAAATGAAGAAATTCTTTCTGGCTGCTTTGGCTGTAAGTGTGGCTCTCGCCATGACCGGCTGTAAGGGCACTAACGAAAAGCGCGGCGATGATCACCTGAAGGAAAATCGTTTCCGTAACGCCATCAACTCCTACCTGGAAGCAAAGAAGAAGGGCGGTGTCTCTGACGAATTCTACGATAACTTTACCCTGGCCCTTGTGCGTGCTGCCGAAATGGAAGCCAAGAAGGACCTGAACAGCGAACTTCTCGAAAACTATTACGACAAGGCTCGCATCAACATGCCCGAAGTCAAGAAGGACGAAGTGGTCGAAGAATACGTGACCAAACTCGCCACCCTCGGTAAGCAGCAGGCTTCCCAGGACGGTGCCGACTTCAATATGGTCATCAACGCATTCGCCCGTATCGACACCGCTCTCGTGTACGCCAAGGCAAAGAATGTTGCCGAAGGCGCTGTGAAGGCTATCCGCACCGAAGCTGAAAACGCCTACGTCGCCAAGAATCTCTCTGAAGCCGTTGGTGAATCCGATCCGGTCGTGAGCGAATACATGCTTATGAAACTTGCCGAAATGGCTCCGGAAAATGCCGATGTCAAGGCTGCTCTTAACAAGAGCCGTAAGGGCACTCGTGGTTACTTCCTGATCTTCGGTGAACAGATTGGTGAACCGGTGAACCGCCGCATCGATAAGTGGGGCTATGTCATGGCTTTCCCCACCATCAAGATTGCTCCGGGTAGCCTCTCCGGCGAACTCCAGTTCTGGGCCTCTACCGGTAACAATACTGAACTTGATCCTTCCAAGATCACCCTCGTTTCTACCGACGGCAAGGAAGTCGTAGCCAAGGCCACTGGTGGCTGGTGCGAAGCCGAAGTCCTCGTTGGCAAGAAGGGTGACGAAAAGATCGAAAAGAAGAAGCAGGCTATCAAGGCCGGCACCAAGGGCAAGCTGATGAACGAATTCCAGTGCTCCTTGAACGTGAACTTCTCTTACGGTAAGGATTTCGTTCCTGACTACGTTCAGTACAAGGACGAATTCGGTATCGGCCGTAAGTTCCTTGGTCAGTAATCTGGCTTGAATGATGTTTTTGAATCCCGGTCCTAGCGACCGGGATTTTTTTTGCGTCATTCTGGGAGGCGCTTTTTTGGGGGACGTCATTCTGGGAGGCACGAAGTGCCGAGCAGAATCCATACGTCTCGAAAGCGGCGGTGCGGAACAGTATGGATTCCGGCAAGCCGGAATGACGAAGTTGGAGCCTTCCCGCGATACAGGACAGTATGGATTCCGGCAAGCCGGAATGACGAAGTTGGTGCCTTCCCGCGGTGTTGGAAGCGGTATCCTGAAACCCGCAGTCACCCTGGGAGCGGCACCGCCGCGAGCAGGGCCCATACGTCTCGAAAACGGCGGTGCGGAACAGTATGGATTCCGGCAAGCCGGAATGACGAAGTTGGTGCCTTCCCGCGATACAGGACAGTATGGATTCCGGCAAGCCGGAATGACGAAGTTGGAGCCTTCCCGCGATACAGGACAGTATGGATTCCGGTAAGCCGGAATGACGAAGTTGGTGCCTTCCCGCGGTGTTGGAAGCGGTATCCTGAAACCCGCAGTCACCCTGGGAGCGGCACCGCCGCGAGCAGGGCCCATACGTCTCGAAAACGGTGGTACGGAACAGTATGGATTCCGGCAAGCCGGAATGACGAAGTTGGTGCCTTCCCGCGATACGGAAATGTTTATCGGGGTTCCCGTATTTTTGCCAGCGCCCAAAGCAGTGCGCAGGCCGCTACGGGTACAATCATGTTCCACGGGGCGTGGTAACGGATGTTTGCGGGTGTTGCAAACCACATATAAATGAATACGATGTGTACAGTGTAAACATCCAGGCTGTGCCGTCCCATCACATTCGTGAATCTGAAGTCCAAAAGGCTAGGCCAGGTGCGCACGATAAATCCGATGCCCATCACGAAAGCAAAAAAGTTCACGAAGCGGAGTGCCCCCACGTGAACTTTGCTCACGTAAAAGTCACTCGGCAAGGGTATCTGGACGAACTGATGCGACCACAAAAAGCAGAACGCAAGAATGACGCCGACGGCCGGAGTCAATCGTTTTACGATAGTCACGGCGAGCGCGTTCCCACTCGATTCTTCGCTCTTGGCGCGCTTCCACCAGGCGGCCATCGCAGCCCCGCTAAAATACACGAACTGCCAGGCGAACGGGTCGAAGTCGCCGTGACAAATCCAGTCGGGAAACACCGAGTTCGCGGCATCGCGAAGCCCGAACAGCGCCCCAATCCATATGGCAAAAGACGGTAACCACAATAAAAGAACGCGCGTCTTGGTTTTCGCCTTCACGAACAGCGGGAATGCAAACGATGCCACTAAAAGAAAAATCACGTACAATGGCAGAACGTCCAGCCATTCCGGCGTGTTCACCAGAAGAACGCTCCACAACATGCCTTGCATGGGGTGCTGGTAAATTCCTTTGAAAAAATGCGTGAGTGTCGGGAATAGCCAGTAGGCGGCAAGGCATAAAACCAAAAGTGTAGCGGCATGGTAGCGCCAGGTCTTTAGTGCCCTCCAGCGCATCCAACTCTGACCGGGGTCCTTGGAGCTTTTGCTGGTGGCTGCCAGCATTCCGACAAAGCCCGATAAAAAGAAAAAGCCTTCGGCCGCACTGAAGAAGCCGAAGCACTGGTAAAGGTAATGCGATATGGGCTTGCCGAAATGGTCCAGGGTCATTTGCAAAAGCAAAAGCCCGCGAATGGAATCAAGAGCCCGAATCCGCACAGGGAATTCCGCGGTTAGGGATTCCCTTAGAAGTCGGCCTGGGCGCTGATGCCCATGGCGAAATCTGTATCGATGTTGTCGCTGAAGTTATAGCCGAACCAGAAGTCGATTTGCGTATTCATGGTGGGGTACACATGGAACGTGAGACCGCCAAAGTTGTAGTCGTTGTCGTGGACTTCGGTGTCGGGGTCGTGGTATTCGTAAGTGAATCCCATGGTGAGTTTCTTGTGCAGGTTGAAACTGGGTTCCACGGCGAAGAGCATGGCGTCTTCGGTGAAGATCTGGTCTTCGGCGGCGTAGCGGTCGTCGGTGAGGGCGCGGAAGAACGTGGCTCCCAAGTTAAAGAAGGCGTAGTTCATGCTGGGTTCGAGCAAGAAACTGTGGACGCCCTTGCCCTTGTACGGGTGCAGGCCCCAGACGGCGTAGATGCCCCAGTTGAAAGTTCCGAAACTCTTGGAGTAGTCCACTTCGGTGCCCAGAGAGTAGGTGTAATTACGTCCAATGTCGTCGCCGAACATCCAGTCAATGCTCGGGGTCAACACCAAGTGCTCGTCTACGTGGTTCAAAATGGGCAGCGAGTAGGTGGCGAACAAGCCCATGGAGTGCTCGTTGTCCTCGGAGGCGCCCAAGTAGAATTTACCGTTGCCGAACTTCTGGGTGCCGACTTCGGCGCCGATACCGCGGAGGGATTCGTCGCGAAGGATTACGGCGTAACGGGCGGGGTCGCGCCAGTAGAAGTAGTTGAACTTACCGGCATTGTAGGTGAGGTCGCCAAATACGAATCCGACCGCGTTGGCCACGTCCCAGCGGAACTGTACACCGTCGAAATTGAATTCGGTGAAGCGGCCGCCGTCGCCCATGGCTGCGCTGTGGGCGTAGTAGTGACGGTGCGTTTCGGAAGCCTTTTCGGTGCCATTGGAATCCACGTATGTGCTGTGGGTGTTGCCCATGACGGTGACGGAGAAGTTTTCGTCCATGTGGGCCGTGAGCGACAGGTCGATGTCCTGGTTTGCGGCGTTGATTGGGCTGAAGTCGCTGTCAAAATAACTACCGTAGTCGGCGTTGACGGAGCCGTGGAATTCTACTTCGGCGGCGAGGGCAAAAGAGACCGATGCGAGAGCAATGGGCAAAATGAGTTTGCGCATAAAATCCTTCCAAATAAGTTTCGAGCCTAAAGATAGAAATATATCGGGCGAAAAACCACGTCTTTGTGCCCGTTGTTTTGTATTATTGTGTATATCGCTACTGGAGTAATATGAAATTCAGCAGATTTTTTGTCATTTTCGTTTTTGCAGGGCTCCTCATGAGTTCTCTTTCCTTTGCGCTTACCGCCGACGAGGCCATGGCCAAGTCGCAGGCGTGGTTCAAGTCGGGCAAGGCCTGGGACGTGCAGTTCAAGTTGCAGGTGTTCTACGCCGAATCTCCCGATATCGTGAGCCAGCAGGGGTCCATTGTGGTGGCCGATGGCGACCGTTTTAAGTTGGATGTGGCGGGCATAAAGTTCTACAGCGACGGAGAAAGCCTTTGGCAGTACAATGTCGAACAAAAGCAGGTGCTCATCAAGGCTGTGGAGGACCTTTCCAGTTCGCTGCACCCCTCGGAACTTTTATTCAAGTACCTCAACTGCAAGGCCAAGGAACTGGGCGAGGGCGATTTTAATGGCAAAAAGATGTGGGTGCTCAAGTTGGACCCGTCCAAGTATGCAGGCCAGTTCACCAAGATGGAAGTCTGGCTCAACAAGAACGATTTTTCTCCGGCGCGTCTTTTTACCGTAGATCCGTCGGGAAACTCTTCGTGGTACAACATCGTCAAGTTGAAGGTTGTTAAAAAAGTGACCACCGAAGAATTCAGGTATACGCCAGTGAAGGGTGTTGATGAAATCGACATGAGGTAAGCATGAAGTTTTCTCGTTTAGGATTTTTTGCGCTGGGTTTTGCTGTTTCTGCTTTTGCGGCCACCGAGACTTTGTTCAGCAACTGGGCTTTTTCCGTGGCGCCTGGCCCGGACAAGGGGGCTTTGTGGGTGTTCAGTCGAGGCGATGCCGCTAGCGGTGTCACCCTTTTGAACCTGAAGACCGCGTCTGGTGGCTCGGTTCAGGTGAAGGATTCAAAGCAAGAGGTTGTTTCCAGCGAAGAGACTGCCGTTCAGGACGGTATCTTTACCGATGACCTTGCGGAACGTCGCCGCATCCCGAATGCCATTGCAGGCAAGTTGGGCTATGTGCTTCCGATGTTCGAACAGGATGGCGACGGTTACTACCGCGTCCCCACGGGATTCTTCTCCATCCGCAAGTTGGATGGCCGCAGTATTTACAGTTCACCTTTGGAGCTGCCCTCTGCCGTCGAAGAATTGGATACGGCCATGAATTATGCCGTGAGCGGCTTTGCCTATGATTCCGCGAAATCCGTTTTGTGGATGGCTCGCGGCGCTGTGGGGCTTACTTCCTACGATATTTCCAAGGGAACCAACGACCCCGTGGAACGTCGCTTTATTTTTAATGATGGCGAAAAACGCTTGGATTCCCTGAAGTTGAACAGTTCCGTGAACCTCAAGAAGTATACCGAAATTTTCGATGTGGCCTTGCACCCGGAAACTGGAGATTTGTGGCTTGCTACCGCCAAGGGCTTATGGATTCGCAAGTCTGACGGCTCACTGAAGAGCGCTTCCAAGATGCTTGACACCATGCGCGTGACGGGCGTGTGGATGGGCGGCGAACCCTTGCAGGTTTTTGCGGAAACTTCCAAGCGAGTCAAGGAATCGGTGAAGGGAAACCTATTCCGCATGCATGGCGAAGCGAAGGATTTCGCGAAGGTTGATTTTCTGGATACCGCAGGCAAAGTGGTCAAGAAGGATATTTACGATATTGCCGACTACACGGTGAACGATATTGCTTTTGTCGGGGCTGACGCCTTTGTCTGCGTTCGTTCTGTCGGGGCTTCGGTGAGCGGATTCATCAAGGTGGATTCCCGCGGTGCAAGAGCCTTTGAAGGCGAAGATGGTAGCGCCTGGCTGTACGATTTCAATATGGGAATTACCGACCGCGATGTGAATGTCATGTCCATGACAGCGTTCCCATTGGGCGATGAATCTACTGGGCTTGCCATTGCCACATACGGCAACGGCATTTCGGTTTCGTCGGATACGGCAAAGACCTGGACTCCGATTTTGAACCGCGCCAAGTTGAGCGATAACCTCGGGACAATTCGCATGGTGCCTTCGGTGATTGTCGCAGGCAGTGAATCGTTGGTTTCGTACAAAGTAAGCAAGGAATCTAAGATTACCATCGAAGTGTTCAGCTACGACATGAAAAAAGTGCGCAAGATTGTAAAGTCGGCTTCTAGGCCGGCCGATGCATCGCGCAGTACCAACGCCAAAGAAGATTTCTGGGATGGCAAGGATGATTACGGCAGGCCTTGCACCATGGGCGTGTACTATGTGCGCGTCAAGGATAACCACGGCCATGTGGGCTGGGGCAAGGTGATGACTTTGGGAGGGCACAAGTAATGCGTATTGTGAATATTGCAGAATTGCGCCTGGCACGAACATTGCTGCTCGCAATGGCTTTCGTGAGTATCTCGCTGGCTGGAGTTGTCGAAAAGAAGGCTGCCCTTGGCGGATTTGACGGTTTTGTGGAACGCATGGGTGCTGGAGCTCGTGAACTTGGCCGTGGAAATACGGGTTCTGCCGATACGGCCAGCATGCCGGCGGCATACTGGAACCCGGCCATTCTCGGTTTCCGCGAAAACTTCAGTTATACGTTGAATGCCGAAAAACGTGATTTGGACCGAATGGGCGGATCCGTGGGCTTAGAAACACCGGTGGGCAAGCGAATGGGCGTCGGCTTTGCCATGCTCTATCGCGGCGACTTGGATTTCGATGTGATTAACGAAGACGACGAAACGATTGGAAACGCTTCTCCGTTCTTCTCGATGCTTTACCTGGGCTTTGCCTACCGCGCCACTCGTCGCGATGCTTTCGGCCTTTCGCTTTCCATGAGTTACGACAACATGGACGTGGCCGACAATTACGATGATATCGACATGGTGGATGGCTACACCAGCCCTGTGACCATCAACTTGAGTTGGCTGCGCCAGTGGAACAAGAACTGGAGCAGTTCTGTGGTCGTCCGCAACATCAGTTTCAGCAAGAACCTTTCTGCGCGCTGGAGTAAAAATACCAGTACGGACAACTCGGTGGTTTCTACCGAGGGGGTGCGCCCGAAGGTCTTGCAGATTGGCCTCGGTTACCGTTCCAACATTTTGGGAAAGCCCGTGTATGCTTGGATGGAAGCCCTGGATTACCAGGTGGCCGACACCCTTTTGGTTTTTGACCCGCAATTGCATGTGTGGACTGGCCGCGTGGGCTTTGAATGCGAAGTGATTCCCGATGGCACCGTGCGTATAGGCATGGACGATTTGGATGCCATGATTGGCCTCGGTTACAAGTTCCGCATTCGCATCGGAAAAAAGAAGTATTTGTTCGACGTGAACTATGCGCTGACTTATGAATCCGAAGCGGATCTTTGGAACCCCTTGAGTTTTGGTTTGCGGGGTTACATTCCGTGATAAGCGATTTGTTCATTGGGAACGTACGCAGTCTAGATGGGCTTGAATACCAGTTCGTGCCCGGTATAAACGTGGTTGGCGGCCCCAATGGATGTGGAAAGACGACTGTCTTGGAATCGGTGTACCTGCTTTCGCAGGGATTCTCGTTCCGTGCGAACGATTTGAAGGAATTGATTGCCTGGAACAAGGACGAACTTGTTTTGCGGGGGCGGTTTTCCAATGACAATGGAACGGTGGACCGTGGCGTGAGCGTTGCGCGCGGACCTGCGAGCCGAGGGCGAATCTGCGCCAAGGAGAACGGGGAATCGCTCAGGTCGCCGACCGCATTTTTTGGCAGGTGTCCGGCCGTGGTGATGCAACCGGGCGATATAGAACTATTGCGCGGGGCTCCTGAGGTGCGCCGTCATTGGCTCGACGAGATTCTTTGCTTTCGCTCTGCCGCCAACGCCGAAGTCCTTCGGCGCTACAAAAGAATTTTGCAGCAGCGCAACCAGTGGCTGCGGCAATTTAAGCGCGACGGTTGCGCCGTTGGCGGCGAAGACCTGTTCGGAGTGCTTACAGAGCAATTGGTGGATGTCGGAGCAAAACTTTGGGTTGCCCGCGTAAATCTTTCTGCCGAAGTCTCGAAAATCATTACCGACTATTACCGCAAACTTTCGGGCGGGGTAGACGAAATCACTTGCAATTACAAGAGTTCCATTCTGGAATCGATAGAGTCCTTGAATTCCCAGGATTCCTGGGAATGGCAAGAATCGACCGACTTGTCGGAATCCTGTGAATCGTGCGATGCGCAAAAATCCAAAGAGTCTGGAAACGCTTTGGACGAGCCCACCTTCAGGCGCGCGTTCACGAATAAACTTGCGGGCCTCTCCCTTGCAGAACGTGCCATGGGGATGACTTTGGCGGGCCCGCACCGCGACGATCTCTCGCTTTGCGCGTCGGGCTACGAAATGCGTTCGGTGGGCTCCCAGGGGCAATGTCGTTCTGCGGCTGTGGCCATGCGATTTGCCGCTGTAGATGTGGCGACACAGTACGTGGGTAAACCGGTGCTTTTGCTGGATGACATCTTTGCGGAACTAGACGTCAATCGCCGCGATGCCGTGGCCGCCCTTATTCGCGAAAAAGAATGCCAGGTGCTCATCGCCACTCCTCAAGTGGAAGAACTCCCTTTCGCTCCGGACGCCCAATTCCATCTCTTTTTGCGCTAATCCGCCATCCTGAAAACCGCGTCACCCTGGGAGCGGCATCCTGAAAACCGCGTCACCCTGGGAGCGGCACCGCCGCGAGCAGGGCCCATACGTCTCGAAAACGGCGGTACGGGACAGTGTGGATTCCGGCAAGCCGGAATGACGAAGTTGGTGCGTTTCCGCGGTGTTGGAAGCGGCATCCTGAAAACCGCGTCACCCTGGGAGCGGCACCGCCGCGAGCAGGGCCCATACGTCACGAAAACGGCGGTACGGGACAGTATGGATTCCGGCAAGCCGGAATGACGAAGTTGGTGCGTTTCCGCGGTGTTGGAAGCGGCTTCCTGAAAACCGCGTCACCCTGGGACTCCACAACCGTAGGCAAAAAAAAGCCCGCTTGCGCGGGCTTCTTTGCATTGTTGGAAATTTCAATTACTTGTTCTTGAGCAAGTCGCGAATTTCGGTGAGGAGTTTTTCCTCGGTGGTCGGCTCGGGAGGAGCAGGCGGTTCTGCCGGAGCAGCCGGAGCTTCTTCCTTTTTACGCATGTTGGCCATGAAGCCGAGGAACTTCTTCATCACGAGGAAGATCACGATGGCGACAATCAAGAAGTTAAGGACTTCTGCCAAGAAGGAACCGTACGGGATGGCGATGCCGTTCCAAGTGAAACTGAGCTTAGCGAGAGCTTCCTGGGCACCTTCGGTACCTTCCGGAGATGCCGTAGAAATCAAGGCCGTGATGCAGGGGGTGACCACGTCTGCAACGAAACTGGAAACGATTTTGCCGAATGCGCCGCCGATGATGACACCGACAGCCATGTCAACGATGTTGCCCTTGAATGCGAAGTTCTTGAATTCTTCGATGAGGGAGGATGCTTTTCCTTTGATACCCATTTTATGGTCCTTTGTGGTTGATTGTTTTGTACAAAAAATAGTTTAACCTAAACCATTTGCAAGTGGATTTTTTAAATTGTGTGACCTATGTCATGGTTACTGCTTGCTTTCTCTTCTGCTGTTTTTCTGGGTTTTTACGACCTGGCTAAGAAAAAGTCCGTTCAAGACAACGCTGTACGCCCTGTTTTGTTCCTGTGCAGCGCATTTTACGCCCTTTTCATGCTACCCTTGCTATTTACAGGGCATTGCCAGCCGTTGGCCTTCAATGAACATGTTTACCTGATGGTCAAGGCTCTCATCGTGGGGGCGAGTTGGCTTTTTACCTACAATGCCATTGCGCACATGCCGCTCAGCATTTCTACCACCATTCGTGCCCTGGCTCCTTTGTTTACAATCATGATTGCCGTCGGATTCATGGGGGAACGCCCGTTCGCCATGCAGTGGGCGGGCATTGGAGTCTGCATATGCTCGTATTTTGGCCTAAGCCTGGCCGGGCGAAAAGAAATGGGGCATTTCTTTAGCAACGGTTGGGTGATTTCCATGCTGCTTGGCACGGTTCTTGCCTCGTGCAGCGGTATTTACGACAAGTTTATATTGCAGCGTATGGATTTTGAGCCGCTCACGGTGCAGGTGTGGTTCAGCCTGTACATGATGCTCTGGCAGTTTCTGGTTTGCGCCATTACTTGGTTCCCAAAACGCAAAAATACTCAACCTTTCCAGTTCCGATGGACTTTTTTGGCGGTTGCCGCCCTCCTCATCATTGCCGATCGATGCTATTTTATGGCCGTCAGCGACAAAGATGCCCTGATTTCCATCATTACCGTGATGCGCAGGTCCAGTGTCTTTATCAGTTTTGTCGCAGGAATAATTATATTCAAAGAAAGGAAGAGCAAAACCAAGTTCCTGGCTTTGCTTGGCATGGTCATAGGCCTTTGCCTGATTTCCTTGGGAAAATAATTTCGCAGAGGGGAATCCGTGAAAAGAATAGGCATTACAGGGTCCATAGGCGCAGGAAAGTCCTTTGTGGGGGCGCTTCTTCGGCAGCGTGGTTTTTTGGTGCTGGATGCCGACAAGGCCGTTCACGAATTGTATCGTGATAATCAGGACTTGCGTAAAAAGCTTGCGGCGAAGTTTGGCGAACAGTGCCTTACGGAAACCGGCGTGAATCGCAAGTATTTGGCCGACTTGATTTTCAAGAGCGAAGGTGAGCGCCTGGAACTGGAATCCACCGTGTATCCGTTCTTAACCGAATATGTCAGAAGTTTTTTGTCGTCTTCGCTTGAAGGTGAAAAAATACGGTTTGTAGAAGCCGCTCTCTTTACCCGCACGCCCGAAATCCTTGCCATGCTCGACGAGGTGTGGATAGTGAATGCTCCGGAAGATGTCCGCCATAGGCGCCTCGTGGCTCGCGGGCTTATCTCCGCCGATGCACATCGTCGCATTGTGAACCAGCGCGGCGTTTGCGATGCGAAACTATTCCCCGCAAGCAAAGTCCGCGTTCTGGAAAATTCCGAAGACTGCCCCAGCCTGGAACGGCAACTCGAAACAGCCCTTTGGGATTTCCGTTAGCAAGGCCGCATGTGCTAGATGCGTTTTCCGCGCAGGTCAAAGTAGACCTTGTTGCCCTGGAGGTCCGTCTTTTCTAAGCGAAGGGCGTTGTCCTTTACAATCAGGCGATTCCCTGCCCTAAAGTTCCTTTGACCGAGTCGTTTGGCGGGAATGGCGTCCAGACCCTTGTAAACGGCCTTTGTTTTTTCAGTGACATCGTATGCTTTCCCGGTGGAAAGGATTGCCTGGATGCTACCGACCAGATAGGCAAACGGCGCGTTCCAGTTGATGGCCACTTCGTTGCTTGCAAAACTGCAACTGTTGTCGAAGTACGATTTTGCGGGGGCGTCCTTTACAACATAGTTGTTTCTGCATGTGCCGATGTCCGATGCGCTGGCGTTGGGACCGCCCGAAAGCATGCCGGGTACCGGAGCTTCGATTCCGTCGGCCTGGCTCGGACGGTGGTGCGGGTTCATCACGGGATTCACGCCGAAACCGGTGAGGTAGGATTTTTCCAGCGGATTTCGGCCTAGCAGGTAATCGGCAATGCCGATGGCTGCATTCAGGTATTTTTCTTCTTTAGAGAGAATGTAGGCGTGAATGAGAATCATGCCCTTGTTGGCGGCTTGGCCGTTGGAACCCCAGAAAAAGTCGTCGTTGGTCATGGCGACGCCGTAGCCATTGCCTTCGAGGGATTCGATAAAGTTGTCTGCCAAGGTGAAAATCATGACTTTTGCGGTATCCACGAATTCCTGGTCGAAAATGTCGGGATTGGTGGCGACAGTGAAGGCTTCGAGCATCAAATCGTTAGCCCAGCCTTGTACAGACGCCTTTTTGCGGTTGATTTTGAGCGTGCGCATGGAATCCTGGAAAACTTCGTCACCAGTAATGCGGTACAGTTCCGCGTTTGCCCAAAGTTTTATAGTCCATACGCTGGCGTTGGTGTAGGTACCGGTACCAACGTCGGAAGGCTGTTCGTAAAAATCATAGGGATGGTTGTAGGCCCACTTGCGTGCGCTGACTGCGGCTTTTGCACATGTGTCTGCGAATACGGAATCAAAGGGTGCGTAAATATCGGCGGCCAGAGCCATGACTGCGGCAAAGTTCCATGAGGCTTCGACGCCCTTGCCAATGGCGAATCGCGGGGCGGTCCCTTTTTCGGGCATCACCATGCCGGCGAATTGCTTTGTCGTGAGTTTGTGAAAAACGCCGCCGTCATTATCCTGCATGGTTATCATCCAATCCAGGTTCCAGCGGATTTCGTCAAGAATGTCGGGGACATCGTTCTTGCTTTCGGGAATGTTCAGATTCAGGTCCTTGAAGTATTCCTTGTTCTGCTGGTAAAGTTGAAGCAAAGTATATGTGGAAATACCGGAATTCACAATGTACTTGCCGTAGTCGCCGGCATCGTACCACCCCTTGGATCCGTTGAAAGTGGAGTCGATGCTTGTGGTGTGCCCGGTAGATGAATGGTACCTTACAGCGGTATCCGGGTGGCCCATGGCGCGAGCATAGATTCCTGCGTATTCCTCTTCAAGGGCGGTAGAGGAACGTTGAAAATAGAAGAACTTCAATGCGCCCTTGGTTACGCCTTCGAGGGCGCTGTCACTGATGATTACGGGGTGTCCCACCTTTTCGTCGCCTACGTACATGTCGTAGGTTCCCGGGGTGGTGAATTCGGTGAAGTCCACGAGGGAGGCTTTTTCGTTGGCCGGCGCCCACATCTGGGCTTCGGGAGCGGTCGTAGTAAAGACAGCCTTTCCGTCGGCGTCCTTGAACACCACGTCCTTGCCTTCGATGTCGGTAATGGCCACTTGCTTTTGGGCATTGGTGATGAAGCCGACCTGGTTCTGGTAGGCAGTAGCGGCAAACAATGCAGTGGCCGCTGTGGCAGAAAAAACGAGAATGCTTTTAAGAGTCATGGTAATTTCCCTCTTGTTACCATAAAACTACATTCTCGCCTTGAATGTTGTATTGAAGGCGCTTTAAAAAGTGTTTTCAGCAGGAACCACCCTGTATACGACCGTGTCCAGTTTATGCTGTTTTTGCCGTTTTTAGGGCGTTTCGCTTAGTTTACGTCGTCGCGGTTGATTCCGTACAACCGTACTTCGTCAATCCAAATCTCACTGTCGTCGACAATCCAGATGGTGACCGTGGTTGTGCGGGACTTTACGAAATCCCAGCCCATGTTGCCGTATTTGCCGTCCCCTTCGACGAATTCGTCGGGAGTGAAACTGATGCGGGACCAGTTGGAGTCCGGCTTGGTTTCGTATTTTGTCTTGCCGGAGGGCTCGTCCATGACTTCCAGGGCGAAAGCCATGAGCCCGCTACCCTTGGCGTTGAAAACAACAGAATCCAGCGCGCTGAAGTTCGATGGCGTTTGGCAAATGCGCAAGCCTATCATGGACCATTTGCCGCTAACTTCGGAATGGCTCTTCCAATGGAATACGTAACCCCGATCTTCGGCTTTTTCAAAGGCGTCGCTTATGTTTTCCTTGTTCGGGATGGTCGACACGTTGGAATCCTGCGGCTCGAAGTACCAATTGCGGAAACCGTCGGCGTATTCAAAAGCGCTTTCCAGTTTTTGAGAATCAAAGTCGATAATCGTTATGGAGTTCAAGGCCGTGTACAGGGAGTCGCCAAGGTTGCCCCAAATGTTTTCGCTGTTGATGTCGGCTGCTGCGGTTTTCCCCCAGAACATGCGAATGGAATCCATGCCGGTGCTGCCGTTTAAACGGATGCGTGCTACGCCGTTTTCCAGGGAGTCGTCCCAGGCGGCGATTTCGCTTTCCAGAATCTTGCCGTCCATATCGGTGAATCGCAGGTCGAATCCGCTTTTCATGGCCTCGTCAAAGTTGAAATTCTCGGCATTCAAGCGCACGAACACTACGGTCGTATCGGCGATGGGCTTCATCCAATCCGAAACCAGGCTGTCTAGCGGGAGCGAACGGTGGAATTTCCATTGCTCCAGGTCCTCGTCGACGATGGAACCTTTTTGCAGTGTACCCATCTTGGTCTCGTTGCCCGCTGAGACTTTCACGACCCCTTCGCCGATGGCGCTCTTGTCTTCGTCAATGATGGCGCGTACGCGGTATTCAAATGGTGGCATGGAATCCAGTTTGAAGGCACCGGTGCTGTCTGTTTTCACGAGCCTGTCGGTTCCGTAAACCTGTACCCAGGCGAACGATTCTCCCTCGGGCAGTTCGACTTTTCCGCTGAAGGCGCCCTTTTCCTGCAACTGCAAGACAACGGTCTTGTTCTGCCCCAGGTTTTCCTGCTTCAGTTCGTGGATGGCGCCGAGCCCTTCGGAGGTCACTTCCATAAGGGCCTTCTTGTAATCCATGGAATCGATGCGAATGCGTCCGTCGGAGTCTGCTGTGAGCGTGACGGCTTCGCCGGCCTCCGATTCTTCAATCCCCTTTACATACCAGGTCGGCCTTACCAAGGCGACGGCCCCGGCAATCGGAGTGGAGTCCTTGTCCACGATTTTCACGATGTAGGCGTTCTCGGTCTCGAGAGTGCTGGCCCCTGCGACTTTTTCGCCGTCGCTTGAGGAACAGCCTGCCACGAGCAATATGCCCGAAAGCATCAGTAAAAACTTTTTCATAGAGCATTCTCCTTTTCTTTTGGAGATGTTTTTTCGGCGATGTCGGCGACAGGGAACAGGGAAAAAACAAATTGAATGACCTGCTCCGGCTTTGCTACATCGGCTACGCGCTTCTGCACTTGGCGCCTGAATTCCTGAGTCATTTCGACAAGGTCCTCGAAGCAGTCTTTGTCTACGCATGCCATCAGCGAAGATATGTTGCGCTGGTCGGGTGGAATGTTTACAAGCGCGTTTTGCGAAAGGGTGAGCAACTGGTTCTGGTAACTACGAATGGCGGCAATTTTCGGGAGCCCCGCCGAGGTGAAGTTTGCCGTCGAAACGGCGTATCTTTCGGAGGCGAGCGGTGTGATGAGCTTGAGTTCTTTCAAAACGCGCAGGGCTTCTTCTACCTGCTCCTTGGAGACCGCAGGCGAAATCTGCTTGACAAGGGTGTTCACGTTTGCCTTGCCACCATTGATTTCGATGATGAACCGTATTACCGGAATCCACCATTTGCTCAGGAACATCAGTTCGTTGGAATTGAGTTTGCGGAGGCTCACGTCTTGCAGGGCGAGGGCCATGTTGTAAAGCTTTTCGCGTTTCGCTTTCGACTTGGTGCGCCCGGCGGCGACGAGGATTTCGAAAAGTTCGCCGTCGCGGCCCTTGAGGCCGAGCAGTTTTTTGGAAAGGGGAACGCTCTGTACGGGCAGGTGTGAAACCTTGTTCAGGATGCGGAAAAGTTGGCTGGTTTCAAGTCCCAGTTTTTGCCCCATCATTTTGTAGGAGTACAGGGGAAATTCCAATTTCTTCTGCACGTAGAAATTTTTCAGGAGATCTCTGTAGTCGCCTATTTCGTCGAGATTTAGCATTGGAACGCCCTTTGTTAAGTAAATAGATTATTTCGATTGGCTTATGTATAAGAATTATCTTTTTTTTCATTGATAATTTGGCAAGTTTGAGCAAATCCCTTTGTCAAATGCACAAAAATGTAAACTTTGTAAATTGTGGACTTTTTAAACGTTGTTATTTTTGCAAAATTTGATGTTTTTGTAAAATTTTTTGCAAAGTGTGGACAAATAATTGACTTTTGGTGATAAAAAGACTATATTCTCAAGTAACAAAGTATGGGAACGGGCTGCTACTTCTTAAGGGTTGGGTTTGGATGTTCTTTCCATAAGAAGTAGCGCCCGAATCCTGTTGGGTGTATAAAGGGCCTATGGCCCAAGGGATGTTTGGATGTTTAAGGGTGGTTCAACCTTTGAGTGTGGGACGACTGTTTCGGTTGTTTCAGCCGTTTTATTTGCCGCGGTTTGTTGTTCCGCGGCAAATCCTTTAGTCACTAATATTTTCACCGCAGACCCTGCCGGCCTCGTGTACAACGATACCATGTACATTTATGCCGGCCATGATGAGGCCCCCGTGGGTCACGAGGGCTATGTGATGAACGACTGGCATATTCTTTCGTCGGGTGACATGGTCACCTGGAAAGATCGCGGTGCGGTGCTTTCGCTCAAGGCTTTTTCGTGGGCGCGCGGCAGTGCCTGGGCGAGCCAGACTATCGAACGCGACGGAAAGTTCTACTGGTACGTGACGGTCCACGACGGCCGTGATTTCGCCGTCGGCGTGGCTGTGGCTGACCATCCGGCAGGCCCGTTCAAGGATGCGCTGGGCAAGGCGCTCATCGTGAGCTCTATGACTGGCAAAGAGGTGAACTACGATATCGACCCCACGGTGTTCATCGACGACGATGGTCAGGCGTACCTGTACTGGGGCAACGGCGCCGTAAAGGGCTACAGACTCAAGAAGAACATGGTTGAACTGGATGGCGCCATGTTCGACGTGACGCCCAGGAGTTTTACCGAGGCCGCTTTTGTGCATAAGCGCAACGGCTACTACTTTTTGACTTATGCGTGGGGCTGGGAAGAGCAGATTGGCCAGGCCACATTGAAGTCTCCCACGGGCCCGGTTAGCAACGCGAGGGTGATTGTGGGCTACAACGATAATTCCAACACCAGTCACCAGGCTTTTGTGGAATTCCACAACCAGTGGTACTACATCTACCACACCGGTTCTATCGGCGGAAGTTTCCGCCGTGCGGTTTGCGTGGATTACGCCTACTACGAAAACGATTCGACTATCGCGAACATCACCATGACAAAGCAGGGTGTGAAAAAGGTGGACCATGCGCCGTTGAAAAATGGCGTGTACCACATCAAGGCGAAACATAGCGGCCTGCGTCTGGAGGACGGTGAACGCGGTGTAATCCAGATGGACGCCGAAGAAGGCTATGCGCAGTTGTGGGCTTTGAACCGCAAGGGCGGCTACAGTTACACACTCAAGAATCTCGAAACGGGCAAGTTCCTGAACTTCGGCAAGGGCGCCCTGCTGGATACCGTGAAGACGGCGGTGGAGGCTCTCCCCTTTGTCATCGAGAACTTTAACGTGGAGGATGGCTACAGATTGTACGCCGATACCGCGAGCGAATACCTGGGCGACATCCTGAACATTTCCAATGACGCTGGCATGCCTCTTGTAATCTGGAAGCAGACGGGGACGCAGAACCAGTCGTTCCTGTTCGAGTACGTGGGCGAGGAGTCGGACTTTGACGTCTCGAGTTCGTCCGTGGAGCCGGAATCTTCGAGTTCCTCTGCGGAGCCGAATTCTTCCGGTACGGTCACGGATAGACTTTTGGACGTGACGCTCCAGCAGGCGGGCCCCGCCCCTTACGCAATTTTTGATCTCCAGGGAAGTCTTGTCCATCGTGGATATGGCATGGAAGTCCCTATAAAAGCATTGCCTGCGGGAACCTACATTGTAAAATTCCGCCGAAATTTGACGAAAATCACAGTTTTGAAAAAATAATTTTTTAAAACTTCCAAAAGTGGTTTTTTGAGGATGAGGTTTGTGTTTTACTCTTGGTTTGTGGTATGGCAGAAAAGGTGGTTGATATGAAACCTAGTGAATTATTTGTCGTAAAACAAACAGTATTCTTCTTCGCCGTAGCCGTCATTCTTGGCTTTATATACGGATAATTTTATATACTTTCAGTAGGTTTTGCTCTAACACGGTAAAATGGGACCGTGCCGTGCAATTGATATTGAAAGGATTATGAAATGAAAAACGAAAACAAGATTCTTGAACGTGCCGAAATCTACCTCCGCAAACTTTCTAGCGGACTGAATCCCTTGGACGATAGCGTCCTTGCCGAAACCGATGTCTGTCGGCAGGAACGCGTAGGCAAGTGCCTCTTGTATGTGGCCGATTATTTGCGCAAGCAGGTTGCAACTGCGCCGGGATTCACGCCTGCCGCAGCAGATGGTTCCCAAAGGCAAAAAAAGCAAAAGACTCCCCGGGAACAGCGAGCCCTTGCCACTAAGGAACTTGTTCTCGATGCCGAGACCTTGGCCAAGTTTGAATTTTCCGATGAGCCTGTTTCCGTTTCGAGCGTAGTGCGCAGCATTAACGCTCTTCTCCCCGCGGGTAACGAAATGATGCCGCTCATGTATGCGGATATCGCAGAAATTCTTAGCCAGGATGGAATTCTTGAAAAACAGTCCGGTGACCGTGGTCGCGAAACGAACCTGCCCACGGTGCAGGGCGAAGTGCTTGGATTCACGAAGGCCGAAGCCGAAATCCGCGGACGCCATGCCGTGTTCACCAAGTGCAACCGCAATGCACAGCAGTATATTTTGAACAACATTCAAAAATGCGTGGCTCAGGCCAATGAACGCCTTGCCAAACGCTTGGCGAATGCTCAGAATGCCGCGGCCGCTCCGGTTGCCGACGATGCTGTGCCCGCCCGTGCTCCCCGTGCCAAGTTTTCGCTTTCCGCCGAGGATCTGCAGAAATACCCGACGGACGAGACCCCTGTTCCGGTTACCGAAATCGCCCGCCGCCTGAACGACCTCCTCCCTGCGGGTTCTAACATTCAACAGATTTACTTCAAGACCATTCGCGACTGGTTCGTTTCGAACAACTACCTTGAAGAATCCAAGAATGCCGTAGGCAAGATTTCGTTCACCCCGACCGAGGCCGGCAGGTCTGCAGGAATCGTTACGGAATCGCGCATTGGTAAGAACGGCGAATCGTACGAGGCTGTGCTTTACAATGGTGCCGCGCAAAAGCTGGTGCTGGAGCACGTCAACGAAATGTAGTTTGCAGAAGTTCCTGTTTGGAATGTTTTTTTTACTGAAAACTTTTTCAAAAATGAGCAAAAGTTTTCAGTAGTGTTTTTGGCTATCTTTGAAAACCAGTTAGAAAAAGTCCCCGAAGTTTTAAACTTCGAGGACTTTTCTGCTTTGCGAGATTCCCGCTTTCTCCCCAAAGAGGATAACTCTGCTATGGCAACAAGTTGCCAAGTATCGTATAGCGGGAATGACATACTCGGCGATTAGCGGACGACTTTTCGGTCATCGGCTGTCATATCCAAGAAGGCCTGGACGGTCATCTGACCCTTGGGGACTCCTTCGGAGTCCTTCCCGCTGCGGCTCGGTCATACCCAAGCGAGCTTGGGTGCGACTCTCGCCTTAGGCGGTAATCGCCTTCCTTGCGCTTGTTCACAGAGATGACGCCTTCGGTTGCTTCCTTCTCGCCGACAATAATCTTGTACGGAACCTTCTGGAGTTCGCACTGGCGGAACTTGTAGCCGAGCTTCTCGTTGCTTTCGTCAATGTCGCAGCGGACACCGGCGTTCACGAGTTCGCGTTCCACCTTGTGGGCGTATTCCGTGAACTTCTCGGAAATCGGGAGCACGCGTGCCTGCACCGGAGCGAGCCACAGCGGGAAATCGCCCATGAATTCTTCAATAAGAATACCGAGGAAGCGTTCGATGGAACCGACGGCTGCGCGGTGCAGCATAACGGGGATGTGCTTTTGACGCCTTTGGCGTCCATGGCTGCGGCTCACCAATAAAAATACGCAAGCGTATTTTTGCTGGATTCGCCTTGCACATTACTGGTTGTCCTTGCCGACATATTCGGCACCGAGGCGCTGCGGGAGGTTGAAGTCCACCTGGATGGTACCGCACTGCCAATCACGGCCGAGGGAATCCTTCAGGGTGAATTCAAGCTTCGGGCCGTAGAAGGCGCCTTCGCCCGGGTTCAAGATGTAGTCGAGGCCAGCAAGCTTTGTTGCTTCTTCAAGAGCGGCTTCAGCCTTGTCCCAAAGTTCGTCGGAACCCACGCGGCGTTCCGGACGGGTGGAGAACTTCACCACGATGGAATCGAAACCGAAGTCGTGGTAGATTTCCTTGACGAGAGCGCAGAAGTCTGCCACTTCGGAAGCGATCTGTTCTTCGGTACAGAAGATATGAGCGTCATCCTGAACGAAGCCGCGGACACGCATCAAACCGTGCATGGTACCGGCAGGTTCGTAACGGTGGCACTTACCGAATTCAGCAAGACGCATCGGGAGATCACGCCAGCTACGGAGACCGGTGTTGAAGATCTGAATGTGGCAGGGGCAGTTCATGGGCTTCACAGCCATTTCAACGTCGCCAGCCATGGTCTTGAACATGTTTTCGTTGTACTTGTCGGCGTGGCCGGACTTGATCCACAAAGTCTTGTTCACAATTTCCGGAGTAATCACTTCCAGGTAACCGCGACGGTCGATCTTACCACGGATGTAGTCCTTGAGGGCGTTCACCATCTTGGTGCCGTTCGGGTGCCAGAATACCATGCCAGGAGAATGGTCTTCAATGTGGTAAAGGTCCATTTCCTTACCGATGCGGCGGTGGTCGCGCTTTTCAGCTTCTTCAAGGAACTTCAAATAGGTTTCCAGGCCTTCCTTGTCGGCAAAGCAGGTGCCGTACACGCGGGTCAGCTGGTCGCTGTTCTGGTCGCCGTGCCAGTATGCACCTGCGAGGCTGAGCAGCTTGAAGGACTTGAGTTTACCGGTGCTCGGAACGTGGGGACCTGCACAAAGGTCTTCCCAGTGGGTGCCAGGTTCGCCGTTTGCATAGAAACTCAGGGTGCCGTCGCTACCTTCGCGGGCGAGGGCGCGTTCGGCGTTGTCGGTCTTGTACTTGTCGCCAGCGGTGCGCTTCAGGCCTTCTTCACCAGAAACAACCACGCGAGTGAACGGGCGGTCTTCCTTGATGATTTCCTTCATGCGCTTTTCGATCTTTTCGAAATCGGACTGCTGAAGCGGGGTCGGTGTCATCAAATCGTAGTAGAAACCCTTTTCAACTGCAGGACCGTAGGCCAGCTTGGTGCCCGGGAACAGGTCGCAGATGGCTTCTGCCATCACGTGGCTGCAGGAGTGGCGGAGGAGCATCAAACAATCCGGATCATCGTTATTCGGAGTGATGATCTTGAAAGCGCCATCTTCGGTGAGCGGGCGGGTGAGGTCGAGAACCTTGTCGCCGAGCTTGACGCCGAGAGCCTTGCGTGCGAGGCCTTCAGAAATGCTCTTTGCGATTTCGAGGCCGGTGGTGCCAGATTCAACGGTACGTACGCTGCCATCGGGCATGGTGAGGTTGATTTGAGACATAATATTTTCCTTTTTGGGCAGTTCTTGCCCGGTTCCGCAGAAATACGACATCTGACGGTGAGGGCAAATTTAGCTAAAGGCGAACGTCGCGGCAAAGTCCAGATTGCGCTTGATAGCGAGTTTTAAGTCTTTCTTGAAACGATTGGTCGCTACGAGGTTATGCATCCTGCTTCACCTCGCCGAGAAGTTCATCGAAATTGGCATAGACCTTCTTGTTTGGGTCTGCTTCCAATTGCTTTGCCTCGGCGAGAGCCTGCAGGGTATCTGCGTTGGGGCGAGGTCTCTTGATTTCCATGGGGATTCCCTCGTGGATCAAGCACTGGCGCAGGAACATATTGACTGCGTCGGAAATGGTAATGCCCAGGTCCTTGAACAAAGAGTCGCACTTCGCCTTGACTTCGGCGTCGGTACGAATTTGAAGAACTGCATTAGCCAAAATGGACCTCGTTTGAATTACATTGTCGCTATAATGTAATTTAAAACTATTCATAAGTCAACTCCTTGCTGCAAAAATCTTCAAGTTATGTTGTTGTGGGGAGATTGTCAAGGGAACCTTGTTGAAATCGTGAATTTTGCAAACTATAGGCGACTCGAACTCACAACTGGTGAACATTGTTGAAAAAAAGAACCACCTTGTTTTCGGGTGTAAGTTGTCTTATATTGGTATGTTTATGAAAATCTTGTATTGGAAAAAGCCTGTTGAGGAAGACTTTGCTGTAGAAAGTCCTGCGAATTTAGATGTGATAGATTCATTCGTTGTTGCTGAACTTGTTCGCAACAGGATTAAATTTGATGGGGATTATCATCAGTATGGCGAATTGGGTGCGCCCGTTATCGAATTGGATTCGGGAACGCAATATGTATATACAACAAGCTGGCGCCATTGGGGGCGTTTAACAGCGAATGCCTGGAACCAAATTGAAAAATCCCAGAAGTATGATTACATCGATTTTTACATGATGTACAATGAGGATATGCTTTTGCCTGATGGGACCGTTTTGCATCGCCCCGCAGCAGAGCCTGACTGGGAATTTTTGAAATTGTAATGATAAAGGATTGATTTGTGATGTTAGAAGAACTCTATCTAAAAATCAGATTCAAAACTGCACTCTTGATCTTCAATTCCATCAAGTAAGCCGCCGTTCACTTCGTCAACATCAAAATAAAGAATTTCTTCCAGGTCTTCGCCGTACCAGTCTTCTTCATCTTCCGACAGGCCATCACCGCAGTAGTTCGGGTCTTCTGATTTTTGGAATTTTTCCACAAGGTCTTGTAAAAACCAGGGGCCGCCGCAGTCTTCGATGATTCCTCTGACTTTTCCCTTTAGAACAAAGGGGAGGTCTTCTTTTTCAAAGGCATCGTCTTCAAGAATTTTCTCTAAGGAAATTTTGAATTCCCAGCCGTCGCCAAAATCGTATTCCAGACATGCGTTGTCCTTGACTTTCTTGAAAACATCTTCGACCTTGAATTTTCGGATGTCCTCGCTTTCGTTGACGATGTCTTCACTTGGAATCTGGTAAGTGATTTCGTTGCCTACAAAAGAACTGGCGCTTTTCTTGAATATGTCTTGGAGGAGTTCCCGCTTGTCTTTCTCGTTGATCTTGTTGTTCAGTAGGTTGCGGATGTCAATAATGTTTTGGGGCGCCTGGGCGCAGGAGTCGTCTTCTGAGGATTCCTTTTTTGCAGACAAGGCGAACAAGTGGCTTGCCTGGCATCCGAACATATACATGACTGCGTATGCGAAGTGGGAAAGCTTCATGTCGTCGGTAACGACAAATCGCCTCCACATGCGAGGCTTGAAATTTTTGGCTATGTTCTATTAGAGTGTAGAACTGCCATTTTATGTTGAATTTGCTGAAAAAATACTAAAAAATGGTCTAACCCAACAAAAATTAGGTTAGACCAAGTATCTAAGATACAGTTTTTAGGTAGGTAAATCTCAGT
>JAZLMK010000084.1:0-5382 GCA_045598645.1 Fibrobacter sp. | reverse complement strand
ATGGCCCTTTAAAAGCTGATTCCAGTTGGGCTCCTTGGCAAAACAAGGAAACGAATGGGACTAATGAAACAGGCTTTTCTGCGTTAGCGGCGGGAATGAGAACGGCCCTAGGAAGTGGATATGGAGAAATAAATCGGAAAGCGAGATTTTGGATGGCTGGTAAAATAAATCGTCATGTGGCGATTGACATTTTCAATGATGATGCTCCGGATTATCTTTTTACTTCGGATGGGGTTCCTGCTTATAGCATTCGTTGTCTAAAAGACTTGGAGTAGAACAATGATTTGTTATCAAATTACGCAAAACAAAAGATTCTAATTACTGGTTTAATATCGCGAAAAAAGGATTTTCTTATGGCAGAGACAAAAAAGAAAAAATTCATCTTTTGGCCCAATGTTTACAAAGAACAGGGCCATTGGCTCCCAACTCTAGCATGGGCTGATTGTCTTAACTCAAAACCCCTGCTGCTCGCGCTAAGCAAAATTTGATGGCATTTACGCTAGACGAGCAAAGAAAATCGCCCAATATGCATTAAAGAAATTGAAGTAATGGAGAAATTGTTTTCTTTTAAAAATGCATTAGGGATGCTGACCTTTTCCGCCCGTTTTTTATATAGATTTTGGGTATGCAGAACTCGAATACATACCGTCGCATTTTCGTGCTGGGCTCCGGCTTCAGCAAGTCTTTTTTGCCGAGCCTCCCGACGCTCAAGGACTTGAACGCGCTTATCCCGGAGGGGATTCCCGACGAATTCCCGCACTTGAAGGAATACTGCCGCAATTTTTTGGCGTTGTGCAACGGCGAAAAGGAATACCTGGGCGTCGAGCAACTTGCGACGTGCATTCTTTCGGCGCAGATTTTCCCGGGCGAACGTGAACGGCTTTACCAGGCGAACTTGCGCTTTGAACTTTTGCGTTTCATCGCGAATTCCATACGCTCCGAGAAACCGCTTGCAGACGATGCCGCGGCGGTGCTCCGCAAGTTTTTGAAGGCGTGCATCAACCATGCGTCGGCGGGCGAGCGCGAAACACTCATCCTGAGTTTCAATTACGACACCTTGATAGAAAGCGCGATTGCCGCAGACCCCGAACTTTCGAAGGCTGTGTCCGTGGATTACGGCGTGCGCATTGACCCGGCGGACCGTTCCGCGATTCGCGAGAAGTGCGAACAAACTATCGACCTTTTGAAACTGCACGGTTCGCTGAACTGGTTCCTGCTCAAGGGCGCAAACGGCGAACTGGACTTGAAAAATATTTGCCAGGTGGAACCTTACGACCGCAGTTACCCCATTTACCGCGAGGATACTCCCATATACATCCCGATGGCGCACGCGAAGGAAAGTTTCTTGCGCGGGAGCCTTTTCAATGTGCTTTGGTCGAAGGCCGACTATTACTTGAAAAATGCAGAGGAAATAAATTTCCTCGGCTACGGATTCCCGAAAACGGACGTGAACAATCTGGAATTCCTGCTGCGTCATCGCAAGCGCATCGCGAACGTCGTCATCTTTGAAAACGAGGACCACCCGCATTTGATTCGCTTGCGCCGTCTGCTTGGGAAATGCGTCATCAGCAGGGACGCGAAGGACTACCTGAGCCGCGTTTTTTGATTGTAAACATCTTTTTTCGCATTTCGCAGGCACAATTTCCGTCAAAAATCAGTTTTATAGTATGCAGGGGCATTCGTTCGTTTTGGGAGTGCGCTTGTCGCCGGGTGCGCGCCGCACCTTGCGTTTCGCGTGAACCTCAAGGGCTCGGCATGCTCCGCTGAGCTCCACGTGGGCGTGGTGCTGGAACACAAGTCCTACAAGGATGCTAGCGTTCTCCAGCAGCTCATGCACTATTATTTCGAAGTCATTTTGCAGAAGGCTGGGAACATCCCGACGGTCGCCATCGTCGTCTACAACGGCAATGACCAATGGAATCCGCTTGAGGACTCGAATTACAATCGGCCGTACCCCGAGTACCCGGATTACTTCAATAGGGTGGGCTACCCGTTCGTATGCGAGTTCATTGACGTGGGCACGGAAATCGAGGCCGCCGACTTCATGACGGCGGATCCGCAGCTCGTGCTCGCACTGGTCGCCATGCGCTATGCCTTTCAGCCGTCCGAACGCTCGCGGTTCCTCGAAGCGCTCCGCGCGTTTAAGGAATTGGGGCGACAGGGAGCCCTTGACTTCATCAAGGAAGTTTATGTATATTTGAGGAACGTGATTCCTACCGAAGACAAGGAGAAGTTCATGGATACCGAAGAAGCGTACGCAAACAAGGGCTACATATCCATTTATGAAGCCGATGTTGAGAAAGGTCGCGAAGAAGGCCGTGCAGAGGGCCGTGAAGAACGCAAGAAACTTGCCGCCGAACTCGCTGCTCAGGCCGAAGAAATCCGCAAATTGAAAGCACTTCTTGCCCAAAAAAACTAAGATTCTCTTTTATTGCAAAACTAGGCGGTTCCCGGAGGCGGATGCCGCTTTTTGATTTCGGTAAACTTGCGGTGACACTTTCTCTATTTTCAGGTGTTATATAAGCAAAAATAGTCACTGCTTGTGAAATTTTTCGAAAGTTAGCCTAGTCTAACTTCTAATTTGAAGTAACACTTTTGCTGTTTTTGGGTGTTTAACACTATGCAGTGTAACACACTGCAATGTATATTGCTAAATTGTTTGCTTTGGTGTCTTTTTGTGGAAAAATGAAGTTGAATCCTTTCAAAATTTTAATTCTGCTGATGTTTGCCTTGTGGCCGGTTTGTGGCTACTCTCAAGAGTCGGCAGAACAGGATTCAAGTGCCGTTCACGAAAAGGGTGTTCTGTTTAACGGTGTCGTTCAGGACGCCTCCTTTGCGCCGGGCGAAAAACTGAATGTGGAAATTCTTGAAACGGGTGAAGCCCTGCAGACGACGGTGGGTGCGCCGTTCCAGGTGAAACTCCCTGAAGATACTCTGTGGAATGTGTGCGTCACCAATTCCGATACGAGCGGTGCCGAAAAGGAAAAATGCTACGAGGTTTTGTATCTCGGGGCCGATAGCGCCTTCAGCATGACTCTCGGTAGCGATGCCGATACATTGACGCAGTTTGCCGACGGTTCCGTAGATAGCACGAACGCCTCGCCTGGGGATTCCTCGGCTGCACCTGGGGATTCTGCAAATGCTGCGGGAGTTGCTGCGGCTCCGGATTCCGCGGATTCCAAGAATCAGGTGGCGGCGTCGGAATCCGCCGCCCCGCAAGACGAAGACATCTCCGAACTCCTGAATGCGGCGAGTGCCGCGAAAGTTACCGAACTCAAAAAAGTCGTGGTGCAGTTGCGCCGTCGCCCCAAACGCAAACCCGGCGAATCCGTGGTGACGGCGAAAAGCATCAAGCGCATGCCGGGCCTTGCCGAAGCCGACGTGATTCGCAGTATCCAGGCGCTCCCGGGCGTTGTCTCAAGTTCCGACTTCAGCACGAAAATCTACGTGCGCGGTGGTGCCGCCGACCAGAATCTGTTTTTGTACGATAATGCCGTAGTCTATTCGCCGACGCATTTCTTCGGGCTCTTCAGTACGTTCCTTGTGGAAGGAATCGACGACGTTCAATTTTACAAGAGTGGATTCCCGGCGCAGTACGGAAACCGTCTGAGTTCCGTTTTGAAAATGGATGGGCGCGCCGGCGGTCAGGATACGGTCGAGGAATGGTTCAGTAAATCGAGCATAAAGATTAGCACGTTCGCGGCCCAGGCGCATACGGAAGGCCACAAGGGCGACGCGCGCTGGGTTGTGGCGGGCCGTACGACTTACATCGGCTATATGCTGGATCTTTTGAACGCGCTTGACGTGATTGACTTGAGTCTGGATTACGAATTCACGGATGTGCAGGGCACCTTCATGTACGACTTCACCGAAGACACCAAGATGAAGTTCAGTTTCTACGTGGGCAAGGATGTGCTTGATTTTGACCCGTTGTACATGGACTGGGGCAACATGGCGATTCCCCTGAATATCACGCATCGATTCAACGGCGACTGGGATTACAATGCGACATTTGCGTTCAGCCGCTTCTATATGAACATGGAGGTGGGCGACCTTATTTCCATCGGTATGGATTTGTACTCGTTTGTCGGAAAGCAATGGCTGAATTACAGGGGCGTTACGAGCCACACGTTTACCGCGGGCTATGAACTGGAATACGTTTACGACAGATTCTGGGAATACATTGCTTCTATGAAGGCGACGGATATCCAGGAGCCTTTCCATCATGTAGGGTATTTGCAGGATGCCTGGAAACTCAATCCGGATTTGCTTTTGCAATATGGCGTGCGTTTGAATTACCAGACGGCGGCGGAGCATTTTGGCGTGGAACCGCGTTCCTCCCTGACGATTAATCTGGATGACGACAAGACGCTTGAACTTTATGGCGGCTACTATTTGCAGTATTTGAATTCTATCATGTTCAGCGATCAGGAATCCTTGAATGAATTTTACTACCCGGCGACCACCACAAATAAAGGGACTCACATAAAGCCTTCTTCTTCGTGGCTTTTGGCGGTGGATTATAAGCAGTCCGGAATCCTTGATGAATTCGATGCTACAGTTGGCGTTTATTACAAGACTCAAAATGACCTCAAGACGTTCCAGATGAACATGGACAGCACGGAAGAAACGTCGTCGAGCGACTTTGTGATGGCGGATTATTTCGGAACGGCGAAGGGCTATTCTTTTGGCTATGAACTTTCGCTGCGTCGCGAAAAGGGTGCGATTTTTGGTGGCATTAACTGGAGCCAGAGCTTGAGCGTGATTCGTTCTGACGATGGTACGAAGGCGTATTTCCCGAGTTGGCACCAGCCTTACGCCCTCAAGATGGACTTGGGCTTCAACTGGCGCGGCCCCGAGGAATCGATGACGGTACATCCGAAGCAAAAGGATATGTATGTGCGGAGTTCTGCGGTGCTCAAGTATTCTGCGGGTATGCCGATTTCGGATTACACGGGGTATTTCTATTCGGAAGAAATCGGTGGGCATGAATACGACGATGAAATTATCGTGCTTCCCGGAAGTCGCAATGCCGCGCGGCAGACGGATTACTTTAGAATCGATATCAAGGTTTTGGATATTGGTCGCGAAAACAAGTGGAATTTCAGTTGGACGTTCATCAACGTGACGGACCACGAAAACATGTTCTACACCTTCTACGATACGAGCAAGAACCCTCCTGAGAAGACTTCTGTAACGCAGTTCCCCTTTTTGCCTGTGATGATAAACTATGAATATTATTTCTAAAGAAATGCGAAAAGGGAGTCTTGCGGGGAGGAGGCCCAGCTCGGAGTTGCGAAGGCCGCAGGGCCTCGCTCCCCTGCACCCCACCTCCATCTTGGCCGACGCGCAAGCGGTTAGGACCTTCTATGGCAAAGGGAA
>JAZLMK010000083.1:0-4897 GCA_045598645.1 Fibrobacter sp. | reverse complement strand
CTCTACAGGGAAGCCGAAGGGTGTTGTGCACCCGTGGAACAGCTTGAACCGAATTCCGTGCGACGATGCGTTGTATCCGGATGTCGAGGCGAAAGAAATTTTGGCGATGCTTTCGAACTTTTCGTTTGCAATCTTCGTGATTTTTGCCGGCATTAGCTTGGTGCGTGGCTTTGAAATGCATATCGTGCCTAATTCGGTGGTGAAGAACGGCGAAAAGTTGGAAAAGTACTTTTACGACTACAAAGTTACGACGATGTTCGTGACGCCTTCGCTTTTCAAGCGTCTGAAATTTGAATCTCCGTATTTGAAAACGGTTGTTTGCGGTGGCGAACTTTTGAGCGAAGCCTATTCGTCGAAATTCCAGATTGTGAATGCCTATGGTGCTACGGAAATAGGCCTTGTATCTTGTCTCAAGGTTGAAAAGCCTTATCCCAGCACTCCGATTGGAAAGCCGTTCCATGACTGCAAATTTGTGTTCGCCGACGAAAACGGAAAGGTGGATGAATCCCTGGCGGAAGGCGAACTTTGCGTTATTACATGTTGCGCTACGGAATATCTTGGACTCGCAGAAAAGTCTGCAAGTACGTTTGAAAAAATGCCTGATGGAAAAATTCTGTACCACACGGGCGATGTCGTTCGCCGCGACGAAGATGGAAACTACGTTTATGTGAGCCGCAAGGACTGGATGGTGAAAGTCAACGGCCAGCGCGTCGAAACGCTTGAAGTCGAAAATGTCATCAAGGAAATTGATGGCGTAAAAAACGTTGCGGTGAAGTCCTTTGTTGATGACGATGGGCAAAATTACATTGTTGCTTATTTTGTGTGTAATGCTGGTGCAGACGGTGCCCGTGCGGGCGAAATCAATGAAGTTCAAATTCGCAAGGACCTTGTGAAGAAGGTGCCGCCATATATGGTGCCGCGCTTTATCGTGAAGATGGAAGCGTTGCCATTGACGGCGACTGGAAAACTGGACCGAGTTTCTCTTGCACCGCCTTCTGTTGAAAACTACAAGGTGGAATATCGTGCTCCGGCAAACGATGCGGAAAAGGCCGTTTGCGAAGTCATTTCTGCAGTTCTGAATTGCGGTCGCGTAGGTGCCGATGACGACTTCTTTGCGCTTGGCGGAGAATCCATCAAGGTCTTGAAACTGATGGATGCATTGAAGGCTCGCGGTTTTGCTGTTTCGGCGAAGGATATTCTGCAGGCGAAGATTGTTTCGAAAATCGCTGAAGTTGCAAGACGCATTGGGGGCGCGGAGCGTGTTGCGGAATCTGCCGTGGCTGCCGCGAGAGCTGCTGGTAATGGTATGCAGACTGCTGCGGACTACTGGAAATCGATTCCGGAAATCACTCCGTTGACGGATTCCCAGCGCGGCGTGTACTTTGAATGCGTTGAAAAGCCGCTTTCGACGATGTACAACATTCCATTCGCTTTGGAATTGCCGGCAACGGTAGATGTTGAAAAGTTCGAGAATGCGGTGAAGGCGGCGGCGCTTGTGCATCCGGCGCTCTTTGTGACGGTTTCCGACGAAATGGGCGAGCCTGCCATGTTCTTCCATGTGCCGGAATGTGTTGTGGAGCATACGGAGGCTTTAAGCAAGGATGCTGCCCTCGCGCGTTTTGTGCGCCCGTTTGATTTGGCGAACGGCCCGCTCTATCGCTTTGAAATTTGCAAGGCGGGTGACACTAATTTGTTCTTGATGGACATTCACCACATCGTTTTTGACGGCTCCTCTGTGAAGGTTCTGCTGAACCAGATTGCCGATGTCTATGCCGGCGGAAGCACGGTGGCGGAATCGCTTACGTTGTTCGATGTTTCCCGTAACGAATACGGTTTGAAGATTTCCAGAGCTTACAAGGCGGCCCAGGAATTCTTCAAGAATGAATTTGAAGGCTTCGAATGGGAAGAAATGCTTATCCCTGATGTGGCTTGTAAATCGGATGAACTTTCGTCGGATATCGTGGTGACCAAGGCCGACGTGGACTTGACAACTGATGCCGTTGAACATTTCGTGCGCAAGAACGGAGTGACGGAAAGTTCGTTCTTTATGGCGGCATTCAGTTACGCACTTTCGCTTTATAGCGGAACGAATTCAAGTAACTTCATTACGGTGAATAACGGACGCCACGACGATCGCCTGATGGATACTGTCGGCATGTTCGTGAGGACGGTTCCGCTTCGCTTTGAAGTCCCTAATGGGAAGCGTGTGGGCGAGTTTTTGAAGCAGGTTCAGGACAAAGTATTCGATTCCATGGAGCATGACTGCATCTCCTTCGGTGAACTGGTGGAAAATTACGGTGTGCGTTTTGACGTGTCGTTTGTTTACCAGTCCGATTTGCTTTCTGAAATCAAGCTTGGCGATTCCTTGGTTCTGCCCGAAGAACTGAAGGTGAATGATTGCCAAGGGCACGTGATTGGAATGCTTTTAAAAACGGATCGCGGCTACGAAATGCACACCCATTTCAGGGATTCCATGTACAGCAGGGAATTCATCGAAAGCCTGAACGAGACAGTTCTTGAAATTGCAAAGGGAATGCTCGCCTGCGATAGCCTGGACGAAATCCAAATCGCCTCTTCCAATGCGTGCCACTTTATTGACACGTTCAACAATACCGACTTGCCGAAGGCATCTTTCCAAACGGTTAACGAGGTTTTTGAAAAGGTTATCAAGGAGGCTCCGGAAAAGACGGCGCTTGCCTTCAAGGAAAAACGTTACACTTTTGCTGAACTCGATCGCCTCACGAGAAACCTTGCCTCGTTCGTGAACGGTAAAAAAATAGGCAAGGACGATTTTGTGGCAATCCTTGTGCCTCGAAGCGACAGCATGGTGATTGCCGCCTGGGGCGTTGTTCGCGCTGGGGCTGCGTTCCAGCCACTGGACCCCACGTACCCCGCGGAGCGCCTGAATTACATGGTTGAGGACAGCAAAGCGCGTCTCTTGATTGCCGACAGGAACTTGGTTAGCCTTGTGAACGAATACAAGGGCGATGTTCTCTACGTTGATGAAATTGCTGCTTTGCCCGACGCCCCTGATTTTTGCGTGATGCCGAACCCGGAAGATGCGCTTACCATGATTTACACTTCCGGAACGACCGGCAAGCCGAAGGGCTGTGTGCTTGAAAACAGGAACTTGGCGGCGTTCTTCAGAAATCATAAAAAGACAATGGAGCTGGATGGGAATACCCGTTGGGCATCTTATGCAAGTTTCGGCTTTGACGCTGGCGTGATGGACGTGATAACGGTTCCGATGTCGGGCGGCGCTATTTATGTCGTCCCAGATGAAATTCGCCTGGATTTGGACAAATTAAATGAGTTCTTCTGCGAAAACGGAATTACCCACGGATTCATGACAACGCAGCTTGGCCGCATGTTCGTGACCGAGACGAAGTGCAAGACTTTGAAGGCTTTCCTGGTGGGCGGCGAAAAGTTGGTGCCGTTCAACCCGCCGAAGAATTTCCGCTTTGTGAACGGCTACGGGCCTTGCGAAACGATGGCCTACATTTGCCACCACGATATTTGCGATAACAGTGCGATACAGCCTATAGGCGTGCCAAGCGGCGATACAAAACTATATGTTTGCGACAAGTTCGGGCGTATGCTCCCGGCGGGTGCCGTGGGCGAGTTGTGCATTGCTGGCGCCCAGGTGGGCCGTGGCTATTTGGGCCTCCCCGAAAAGACATCAAGCGTGTTTGTCGAAAATCCGTTCACGAAAAATTCGAAATACGCGCGCATGTACAAGACGGGCGACGTGGTAAGACTTTTGCCCAAGGGCGAAATAGAATTCATTGGCCGTCGCGATGGGCAAGTCAAGGTGCGTGGGTTCCGCATTGAACTTACCGAAGTGGAAGAAGTCATCCGCCGATTTGAAGGAATCAAGGATGCAACTGTAACGGCGTTCGACGACCCGGCGGGCGGCAAGTTCCTGGCCGCTTACGTGGTAAGCGATTCCAAGGTGGATGTACAAAAGCTGAACGATTTTATTTGCGGCGAAAAGCCCGCCTACATGGTGCCTGCGGTGACGATGCAAATCGATGCGATTCCGTACAACCAGAACCAGAAAGTGAACAAGCGCGCGCTTCCGGAACCGAAACGCGGTAGCGGCTCCGATGATAGTGCCAAGGCAGAAACCGAAGCGCAAAAACGCATCTTCGATATTGCCGTGAGCATTCTCGGCCACGACAATTTTGGCGTGGATACGAACCTCTTCTATGCGGGGCTCACTTCCATCAGTACGCTGAAATTCAACTTGGCGCTTTCGAAGGCTTTCGGGAAGCCCATGAAAATCACGGACGTGAAGGAAAACAATACCGTCCGCTTGCTGGAAAAATTCCTGGGCCTTGGCGCATCTAATGGTGGCGCGGATTTTGCTGGCGTCAATGTTGCAGGAAACAACGGCGCAGGCGTTGTGGCAGGCGCGGCTGCTCGCGAAAAGCGTGATAGCTACCCGCTGATGCAAAACCAGATGGGCGTTTTCGTCGAAAGCCAGATGAACAAGGATTCCGTGGATTACAACATTCCGACCTTGTTCAGGATTTCCACGAAGTTGAGCCTTGAAAAGCTGAAGGCCGCCGTTGAAAAGGCTATTGATGCGCACCCGTACATCAAGGCGACGCTTTCGACCGACAAGGATGGCAACGTCTGCGCCGTGCGTAACGACGATACGCCTGCGGTTGCAGAAATTGTAGAGGTGGCGGAAATCCCCGAGGGCGCTGCCCTTTGCGCGTACTTGATCAAGCCGTTCACGCTGATAGGCTCCCCGCTTTACCGCATCAAGATTTTCAAGACGCAAAAGGGGAACTTCCTGTTCATGGACGTTCACCATATTGTATCGGACGGTACGTCGCTTGGAATTCTCCTCAACGACATCAACCGCGCCTACGCCGGCGAAGCACTTGAA
>JAZLMK010000082.1:0-117510 GCA_045598645.1 Fibrobacter sp. | reverse complement strand
GGCAAGCACATTTTGCGATTCAATGCCGTGAAGGACTGGTTTGACTTCGACTATGTCTCCATCGTAAAAGGCAAGGATGCTGCTGAAACAGAAATCGGCACTACTTTTATTGACCAAAAAATTGCCATGCGGCGCTCCGTGGATTCTTTCAAGGTGTTCGATATCTCTGGAAAGAATGTCGGATTTGTGAAGTTGAACGGCATGACAATCGAACAGGCTTTGACCGCTTCGGGCTACAAGAAGGGCGTGTATGTCCTTCAGGGGATGCGAAGCGGAAAGAAATTTGTGGCCGCTGTCCGTTGAGGACAAGCCCAAAAGAGTCCCTAAACACCACACAACCAACAGCCGCTTCCTAACGGCGGCAGAAACACCCCGGGGGTAACCCTGGGGTGTTTATTTATTTTCCAAACCATTGACAAAACATCAATGGAAATATTTGTGGGTGGGGGTAAAATGCCTTTTTTAGGGGCTAAATTATAGACAACGAGATTGCGATAAAGCAATTTCAAATATGGGATGCGCTTATGCAAGCGAAAAAATTGGTAAAACTCGGATTAGCGAGTCTGTGCGGTTTGACTGTCTCGGCTTTGGCAGACAACCCGATTTCAACTTATCATTACCTGGCAGACCCTGGTGCCGCTGCCGACGATGACTACTTCTATATCATTACGGACTCCGACGACCCGGCTGCATACAATGCTACTGGTTACAATATTAAGGCCCTTTATGCCTTCCGCAGTAAGGATATGCAAAACTGGACCGACTTCGGCATTATCTATGATGCCCGCAAGGTGAATGGCATTAATGACATTTGGGCTTCCGGCATAGCGATCAAGGACGGTAAGTTCTATATCGTGTTCCCGGATGGCGGTGGCGGCGGTGTCGGCTACATCAAGGCCCCGGCCATTGATGGTCCGTGGGAAAATGCCGTGAACGGTAAGAGCAAATTGGTGGGCGGCGCTGGCGTTATCGGCTGCGATGGCGTTTCGTGGTGCTTTGACCCGAGCATCTTTGTTGACGATGATGGTACGGCCTATGTCACGTGGGGCGGTGGCGAAAGCAATAGCCGTCCGAATACGGATAACTTCGATGTCGTAAAATTGAACAGTACGATGGATGGCGTTTCTGGCAATGCCCAGCACGTGAAGGTGAACAACTTGCCGACACGTAAGATGCTCGAAGCCTCTTTCATCCACAAGCACGGTGGAAAGTACTACTTCTCCTACAGTACCGGCTGGCAGCAGGGTGCTCCTACGATTGACTATGGCATAGGGGATAGTCCTATGGGCCCGTACACATGGAAGGGCACCATCCTTGGAGACCCGAGTATGAATGGTCAAAGCATTAACGGCAACAACAACCACCATGGCATTGCCGAATTCAAGGGCCATTCCTATGCGGTTTACCATGACCGCCGTATTGCGAAGGGCTATAATGGTCTGGAAATCATCCCTGCCGATGACGGCAAGCCGAATCCGGATCCGGGATACCACCGTAGCGTTTCTATCGATGAATTTTTCTACAATGCCGATGGTACCATTCAGACAATGAAGTTTACCAATGAAGGCCCGAAGCAGATTGAAAACTTCGATCCGTACGATTGGTATCCGGCTCTCACGAGTTCCAAGCAGAAGGGCATCCGCAGCCGTTCTAACTTCGTGCAGGGCAAGGTGGCCGAGCATTACCTGCTCCCGCTTTCTACAAAGGAATCCTGGATTCGCGTGAGCGGTGTCGACTTTGGAACTGCAGCAACGGGCTTTGTCGTCGAAGCGGCGAGCACTGCCGATGGCAACAAGATTGAAATCCATACGGGTTCCGCTACGGGAACCTTGGCCGGTACTTGCACTATCAAGAATACGGGCAACAAGAATTCCTTTGCAGAAAACAGCTGTGAAGTCACAGGCCTCAAGGGCATTGTGAACCAGGTGTTCCTCGTGTTCAAGGGCAGCCAGGATTCTACCATGTCTATCAAGGCTTGGGGTTTCGAAGGTAGCGGAACGACTCCTCCGACTCCGCAGAGCGCCTTTGGCGGAAAGGCTTGGGAAATCCCGGGCAAGATTCAGGCTGAAGATTTCGACGAGCCGGGAGCCGGCCGTGGCGGCGATGTCGATTCGTACAACGAAAACGATGCCGACAACCATTCCTGCACCGACGAAGGCAAGGAAGCGGAATGCAGCAAGTACCGCGATGGTACTGGCGTGGATATTTACAAGAAGGCCGATGGAAAGGTCGTCGTGGGCTACATCAACGCAGGCGAATGGCTGGAATATACGGTGAATGTGAAGGAAGACGGCGAATACACGCTGTTCGCGGCGGTCGCTTCGGAAGGCGGATCTACGCTCCGTTTCGACTTGGACGGAAAGGAATTGACGGGCGAAATGAAAGTGCCTGCCAGTGCCGCGGCCACCTTCGAAGACTATGAAAAAATCGCGACCAACGTGACATTGACGGCTGGCGAACACATTCTGCGCTTCAATGCTTTGGGTGACTGGTTCGACATAGACTACATCACCTTTGTGAAGGGCAAGGATGCTGCCGATCCTGAACCGATTGGTACAGACAAAATCGCGCAGGCCCAGATTTTGCAGAACTCCGCCGATTCCTACAAGGTTTTCGATATATCCGGTAAAAATGTTGGCTACGTGAGGCTCGACGGCATGAAGGCTGAACAGGCTCTCCGGGCAGCCGGCTACAATAAGGGTATTTACATGCTCAAGGGAGCAAGAAGCGGAAAGAAGATTATGGCCGCAGTCCGCTAGGATAGGCCAAAAAGAGTCCCTAAACACCACACATCCAAACCGGCGCTTTCTCGGTGCCATAAAACACCCTGAAGTTTTTCTTTGGGGTGTTTTTCCTTTTTTTGCGTTTTTTAAGCGATTTTAGGCGTTTTCATGCGCTTGCTATGGATAAAACATCAATGGAAAGTGGGGCCGGGGGCAATAAAAATGGTGTTTTTGGGCCTAATTTAAGGAGTGGAGGTTGCAATTCTGCGACTTCAAAAAAAGGGATGCGCTTATGCAAGCGAAAAAAGTGGTGAAACTTGGGTTGGCTAGTTTGGGTGCCTTGGCCGTTTCGGCTCTGGCCTACAACCCCATTTCAACTTATCATTACCTGGCAGACCCGGGTGCGGCTGCAGATGATGAATATTTCTATGTGATTACGGACTCTGACGATCCGGCTCCGGCTAATGCGAACGGCTACGAAATCAAGGCTCTTTATGGTTTCCGTAGCAGGGATATGCAGAACTGGACCGACTTCGGCATTATTTACGATGCCCGCAAGGTCGACGGCGTCGATGCCATCTGGGCATCCGGCATCGCCAAGAATCCGAACGATGGTAGACTCTACATTGTGTTCCCCGATGGCGGTGGCGGCGGTATTGTGCTCATTGGCGCCGACAGCATTGCGGGGCCCTGGACGAACCCGCTGAATGGCGGCAAGAGACTCATTGGCTGGGGCGGCGGTGCGATTTCGGACTGCGACGGTATCGGCTGGTGCTTCGACCCGGCAATCTTCTTCGATGACGATGGTCAGGGATACTTCACCTTTGGCGGCGGCGACAGCGATTCCCGCCCGGCAAGGGACAATGGCAGCGATATCTTTAATATCTATAAACTTGACAAGGATATGAAGAGCTACAATCCGGGTACCAAGACTCACTTGAAGATTGGTGGCCCCAAGGCGATGGAAGCTTCTTACATCCACAAGTACAAGGACAACTACTATCTTTCTTACAGTACCGCCGATTTGCGCATTGGCTACGGTATGTCCAAGAATCCGATGGGCCCCTATGAATACAAGGGAATCTTCATGGGTAACCCGAACATTGGCGGACAGAACATCAACGCCAACAACAATAACCACCATGGCATTGCCGAATTCAAGGGCCACTGGTACGTGGCTTACCATGATCGCCGTATCTCCAACGGTTACGATGGTCTGGAAAAGATTCCTGCCGAGGACGGACAGCCGAACCCGAATCCTGCATACCACCGCAGCGTAAGCGTCGATGAGTTTACCTACAATGCCGATGGCACCATGAAGGAACTGACGTTCACGAAGGAAGGCCCGAAGCAGATTGAAAACTTCGATCCGTACGACTGGTATCCGGCTCTCACGAGTTCCAAGCAGAAGGGCATCCGCAGCCGTTCCAACTGGGCTCCGGGCAAGGTCGCCGAACATCTTCTGCTTCCGCTTTCTACAAAGGAATCCTGGATTCGCGTGAGCGGTGTTGACTTTGGTTCTGCTGCTACTGGCTTTGTCGTTGAAGCGGCAAGTGCTGCCGATGGCAATAAGATTGAAATCCATACGGGTTCTGCGACGGGTACCCTGGCAGGTACTTGCTCTTTGAAGAATACTGGCAACAAGAACACCTTTGCTGAAAATTCCTGCGAAGTGACTGGCCTCAAGGGCATCGTTGATTACGTGTTCCTCGTGTTCAAGGGAAACCAGGATTCTACCATGGCCATCAAGGCTTGGGGCTTTGAAGGCAGCGGCACGACTCCTCCGACTCCGCAGACTCCGTTCGGCGGTACCGCATGGGCGATTCCGGGCAAGATCGAGGCCGAGGATTTCGATGAACCGGGGACTGGCCGCGGTGGCGATGTCGACTCTTACAACGAGAACGATGCCGACAACCATTCCTGCACCGACGAAGGCAAGGAAGCGGAATGCACCAATTACCGCGAAGGAACCGGCGTGGACATTTACAAGAAAGCCGACAACAAGTTCGTCGTGGGCTACATCAATGAAGGCGAATGGCTCGAGTACACCGTGAATGTTGCGAAGGATGGCGATTACACCATGTATGCCGCAGTAGCCTCTGCGGGCGGCTCCAGTTTCCAGATGTCCATTGACGGCGAGCCCATCACCGAGGCACTCAGTGTTCCGAAGGCAAGCGCCGAAGAAAGTTTTGACGAGTATGGCAAGGTCAAGGCGAATGTGAAACTTACCGCCGGCGAACATATTTTGCGCTTCACCGCGCTCGCCGACTGGTTCGACGTCGATTACTTCAACTTCGAAGAGGGCAAGGATGCCGCCGATACGAAGCCCGTGGGTTCCACGGACGCAATCGGAATGCGGCAGGACCTTTTGCAGAATTCTGCCGATTCCTACAAGGTGTTCGACGTTTCCGGCAAGAACTTGGGCTTTGTGAAACTCAACGGCATGAAGGTCGAACAGGCCTTGAAGACCGCCGGTTTCGGCAAGGGCATTTACATGCTCAAGGGTGCAAGAAGCGGAAAGAAGATTATGGCCGCTGTCCGCTAGGATAGGCCAAAAAGGGTCCCTAAACACCACACAAACCAGATGCCCACAAGGCGTCAAAACCCCTGAAGCGACTGCTTCAGGGTGTTTTTTTGGCTTTTTTTCGGAATCTTTTGACAATTTGATAATGGAATAATTTTTGCAAACATAAAAAAGGGTGTTTCTCGTGGGTATTTTTTTAAAGTCGCCTGGAGTGGGCGGCTATTGTTGAAAAACAAAGGGTTAAGTTATGAAGAATGTTGTGGGATTTGGATTTGTAGCCGGCTGCATGATGGCCGCTACGGCATTTGCATCTACGGTGTCCGTGGATGTCGGCGAAGAGCACCAGGTGATTCGCGGTTTCGGCGGCATGGTGCATAATGAATGGCAGGGCGGCGCTGGTCTTTCCGATGCTGATGCCGAACTTGCCTTTGGTACGGGCGACGGCCACATTGGCCTCAATACGCTCCGTATTCCGGTGTATGCGAATTCTGGCAGTTTCAACAAGGAAGTGAATGCTGCGAAGGCCGCAAAGAAGTACGCCGGCGACGATTTCCTGTTCTATGCGACTCCTTGGACTTCCCCGTATGCGGGCGCAAATCAGCACATCAAGTCCTCCGATTACCAGAATTACGTCAATCATCTGAACAGTTTTACCAAGTACATGAAGGACCAGGGAATTCCGCTGGATGCCATTTCCATCAGTAACGAACCGGACTGGTGCGGTGAATGGGCCTGCTGGAGCGCCGACGAAATCTACAACTTCACCAAGGGCTATGCCGATCAGATGCGCAAGAACGGCACGAAGGTGATTTCCACGGAATCCTTCCGCTACGACAAGAACCTTTACAACAAGGTCTTGAACGATGCGAGCGCCCTCAAGAACTGGGATATTCTCGGTGCGCATTTCTACGCGAGCGAAGCCAGCACGGGCGACGACTTCTTTGCGTATTCCTTGGCCGACCAGAAGGGCGTCGAACGCTGGATGACGGAACACTACACCGAAAGCCAGGGAAGCGGCAACTACTGGCGCACCGTGATGCGTACGGGTGACCAGGCGAACCAGAGCAAGATGGATACGGTGCGTGCCATGGACGTGGCTTACGAAATCCACCGCGCGATGGTCGTGGGCAACTTCAATCAGTACACATGGTGGTATATCCGTCGCTGCTACGGTCTCATCATGGAAAAGGATTTCGGCAACAAGTTGCAGGTGCCGAGCAATGAAATCGGCAAGATTTCGAAGCGCGGTTACGTGATGAGCCAGTTCGCACGCTTCGTGCGTCCGGGGGCAATCCGCGTGGGTGCTACCGCAAAGCCGGAAGCGAACCTTTTTGCGAGCGCCTACAAGAGCGCTGATGGCGATAGCACGATTGTCGTGCTCGTGAACCGTGATTACAAGAATGCAAAAACCGTGACCATCAATGTGAAGGGCGCGAATATCGAGACCTTCCACGTGTACACGACGAGTGAAGCCAAGAATGCGAAGTACGACGGTGAAGTCGAAGTCAAGGACGGCAGCGTGACCATCACGACGGATGCCGGAAACACAAGTAACAAGGACTGCATCGTGACGCTCGTGGGCGTGGGCCCGCAGATTATTGTGCCGCGCGAGCCGTTTGGTGGCAAGGCTGTCGATATTCCGGGCAAGATCGAAATGGAAAATTTCGATATTCCGGGTTCCGGCAAGGGCAACAAGACTTATAGTGACAACGATTCCGATAACCATTCTTGCGTTGACGAAGGCAAGGAGGCGGAATGCAGCAAGTATCGCGAAGATACCGGCGTCGATATCTACAAGAAGGGCGACAAGCTCGTGGTCGGCTACAACCAGGCCGGCGAATGGCTGGAATACACCATCAACGTGAAGGATGCCGGCGATTACACCTTGTTTGCCGCGGTTTCTTCGGGTGGCGGCTCCACGGTCAGTTTCGACCTGGACGGTGCTGAATTGACTGGCGAAATGGAAGTCCCGGCTGGCAGCGATGCGAACAGTTTCGATGAATACAACAAGATAAAGACTAACGTGACTCTCCCTGCTGGCGAACATATCCTTCGCATGAATGTGGTCAAGGATTGGTTTGATATTGACTACATCACTCTCGTGAAGGGCAAGGACGCGACCGACCCCGAACCGATTACCGACGAAGACGAGGAAGATCCTCCTCTTGCGATTTCGGGATTCGGTGTGAATTTGGGCAGTGTTCCGCAGTCGTACAGCGTGTTTGACCTGAATGGCGTGTGCATTGGCCGTATCCAGGCTCTCGGAATGTCCGAAATCACGGCGCAGACCAGGAATTTGGCCAAGAACGGCGGAATGTACGTGATTAAGGCCGTCAAGGGCGGCGAAACGTTCCGTTTAACGGTCACAAAGTAAACAAAAGTTTAGACTTCATACTCCTCCTAATACCCCGATTATTCGGGGTATTTCTTTTTGCATTTCTATTGACAAAAAGTCCAAGGAATGTGGCTAAAAAAGGAGATTTTCCGCATTCTGGAAAATAATTTATAGATGTCAACTATTAAAAGGACATTTTATGGGTGTATCAAAGAATTTTGTAAGGTCGCTGTCGGCTTTCGCTTGTGTTGCGGGCTGTATGCTTTCTTTGTCGCAACCGACTTGCGCGGCTCCGAATCCCAATTTCCATATTTACATTGCTTATGGACAAAGTAACATGGCGGGCAACGGAGATATCGTGCCGGCAGAGGACCAGGCGCAGGCTCCGAAGAATTTCTTGATGATTGCTTCCCACACGGCGAACGCAAACCAGCGTAGCGGCCAGACGAACCAGTCGATTCAGATGGGCAACTGGTATCCGGCGATTCCACCCATGTTCCATGCTTTTGAGAATCTTTCCCCTGCAGACTACTTTGGCCGCGCCATGGTGGATTCCCTGCCGGGCGTCACCGTGGGCATTATCCCGGTCGCCATCGGTGCCGTGAGTATTCGCGCTTTCGACAAGGACCAGTATCAGGCGTATTTTGCCGGCGACGGCAAGGACATCATGTCTTGGGGCTGGCCCAAGGATTACGACAACAATCCTCCGGGACGTATCGTGGAACTTGCCAAGAAGGCCATGGAAGTGGGTGTCATCAAGGGCTTTATTTTCCACCAGGGCGAAAGTGACGGTACCGACGACAATTGGCGCAAGACGGTGTACAAGACCTACAAGGACATTGTGGATGAACTCGGACTTGACGAAAACGAGGTCCCGTTTGTCGCCGGTGAACTTCTCCAGGAAGGCAACAACTGCTGCGGTAGCAAGAATGGCGGTATTGCCTTGCTCAAGAATAACTTCAAGAAGTTTGGACTCGCCTCATCCAAGGGACTCCAGGGAAACGGCAAGGATCCCTACCACTTCGGACGTGCCGGCGTGATTGAACTCGGCAGGCGCTACTGCTCCGAAATGCTCAAGCTCATCGACAAGACGATTGACCCGAGTGCTCCCGCCGTGGACCTTGTGGATCCGAGCAATTCCGTTGTTCCCGATGAACCTCCCGAGGAATACGGCCCCTATGGCGATGAACCGATTGCAATTCCTGGTAAGGTCGAGGCGGAACTCTACAACAAGGGCGGTGCCAACAAGGCATACTACGATCTTGACAAGGGCAACTCCGAGGGCAAGTTCCGCAAGGACGATGTCGATGTCAAGCAGCCGAACAAGGGCATGGCCGTCGGGTCCTGCCAGAAGGGCGAATGGCTCAAGTACACCGTAAATGTGGCGGCCGATGGCGAATATGAAATTTCCGCCAACGTAGCCGGCGATAACGGTACCGGAGGTTTCGTGCTCTACATGGACGACGAACGCATCGGCGATGAAATCGCGAATGCGGGCCTGGGCTGGGACGAGGAAGACTACTCCATTGTGAGCGGTGGCAAGGTGACCCTCAAGGCTGGCGAACATGAATTGAAACTTGAAATCACGAACGATTGGATTGACATCGACTTCGTTGAATTCAAGAAAGCGGCTAGTGGCACAGATGGTATTGGCCTTGCTGGCCTAGGCCTGGACGTGAACGGGGTTTCGACTTCGTTTGGAGTGTTTGACGTCCAAGGCCGAAACATTGCTACGATAAATGCACGGAATATCGCCGAGGCGGTGAAAATAGTGAAAAATCGTGTGATGCCGGACATGGCCGCGGGAAGCACATATTTTGTAGTTTCTAATGAGAAAGGTAAGTCACACTCCATTCAAAAGGTGGTAGTTTATGAAAAGTAACGAAATCGTCATCGTCAAGCAGATTGTGCTCATCATGGCTGTTGCCGTGACCTTGGGCTTTATTTACGGTTAACTTAACACATTTTGTTTTTCTCTCCTATCAAGAGCAGACCCCGGTCTTTGACCGGGGTTTTCCTTTTATTTTAAGTTTTTTTGTCATTGACAAATCATCAATGAAAGATTCAATACGATTCCGAAAAACACCCCCGAAAGAAGATAATTTTTAGGTATCTAAAACGCAAGGAAGTCTTGTGTGAAAGGAGAGTATATGGGATGTTTTAAGAGATTGGCTGGCGCAGCCCTGATTTTTGTCGGTGCGGCTGCCGCAGCTACTGTCAATAATCCGATTATCTGGTCCGATTCCCCGGACCCTTCCATTGTCCGTGTCGAGGACAGTTACTACATGGTGACGACCACCATGCACTATGCTCCGGGCATCCCTATATTCAAGAGCACCGATTTGGCCCAGTGGCGTACAATCGGCTATGTCTACGAGACTCTCGCCAATAACGACAACATCAATTTGAACAACGGCAAGGATGCCTACGGCAAAGGTTCCTGGGCTTCCAGCATTCGTTACCGTGAAAAGGATGGCTACTATTACGTTCTGACGCCGTCGTACACGACCAACAAGACTCACTTGTACAAGACTAAGGATATTGAAGGCGGAACCTGGAGCGAAGTGCAATTGCCGTTCTATCACGATCCTTCGCTGTTCTTCGATGACGACGGCACGGCCTGGGTGTTCTACGGCAGCGGCGACCAAATCAGTTATGTACAACTTAACGACGATGCCAGCGGCGTGAAGGCCGGCGGCAAGAGTGGCAAGGTCGGCGGCGTGAGCGTCAACCAGGTGACCGGTACGAGCAACTACTATGTGCAGCAGGAAGGTTCGCATATGGAAAAGGTGAACGGAGAATACTACCTGTTCACGATTTCGTGGCCTGCGGGCAGTTGCCGTTCCGAAATCGTTTATCGTTCCAAGAGCCTTTTGAGCGGTTTTAGCGGACGCATTTTCCTCCAGAGCAACGGTGTCGCGCAGGGTGGCATCTTTGATACTCCCGATGGAAAGTGGTATGCCCTTCTGTTCCGCGATTCCGGCCCGGTCGGCCGTATTTCGCACTTGGTTCCGACGGTCTGGAAAGATGGCTGGCCGGAACCTGAAGGCGGCTCCAAGAACGCGCCTTCGAAGATTACTTTGCCTGCCGAACCGGAACCGGGCTACGGCATGGTCACGAGCGATGAATTCGATGGACCGGATCTTCCGCTGGAATGGCAGTGGAACCACAATCCGGACAACAAGAACTGGAAACTTACCGACGGCAAACTCCGCATTACTACCGGACGTACCGATTCCCGTGTCACGAGCGTCAAGAACATGCTGACGCAGCGTACCTTTGGCCCCAAGTGTGTCGGCCGTACCTTGGTGGACGGTGCGAACATGAAGGACGGCGATATCGCTGGCCTTGCCGCATGGCAGGATAACAAGGGCTTTGTCGCGCTCGCCAAGCAGAATGGCGGCTACAAGGTCGTGATGTACGAAGGGACCAAGGATGGTGAATCCCAGAAGGAAAGCAAGGACGTTACGGGTTCCAAGGTCTATCTGCGCGTGGATTTCGATATTCCCATAGACAAGGGTACGGCTTCGTTCTACTACAGCACCGATGGAAATTCCTGGAACAAGATTGGTTCCAATGTCAGCCTGAGTTTCGATTTGCACATGTTCGTGGGTAACCGTTTCGGCCTCTTCAACTGGGCAACGAAAACTGCCGGTGGTTCTGCCGATTTCGAATGGTTTAAAGTCGGCGTCGATGCGAACGACGAAATCATTCTGGACGGTGCCGGTGCGGAACCGATTCCGCAGACCGCGCACAACGAGACTGCGACTCCGTGGGCTGTTCCGGGCAAAATCGAGATGGAAAATTTCGACGATCCGGGCAAGGGCAAGGGCGGTCCTTCGTACGGTGAAAATGATGCCGACAACCATTCCTGCACCGACGAGGGCAAGGAAGCTGAATGCAGCAAGTATCGTGATGGCACCGGCGTGGACATCTACAAGAAGAGCGGTGACAGGCTTGTCGTCGGCTACATCAATGCTGGCGAATGGCTGGAATACACCATCAACGTGAAGGAAGCCGGTGATTATACTTTGTTTGCCGCGGTTTCTTCGGGTGGCGGTTCCAAGTTCAGTTTTGACTTGGATGGAAAGGATTTGACCGGTGAAATGGAAGTGCCTCCCAATTCCGATGCCGACAATTTCGATGACTACAACAAGGTGACGGCAAACGTGACGCTCCCCGCCGGTGAACACATCCTGCGCTTCAATGCCGTAGGAGACTGGTTCGACATCGACTACATTACTTTGGTGACCGGCAAGGATGCAACTGACCCGGAACCCATTGTTACCGACGGTATTGCGAATATGGTCAAGTTTAATCAGGGCTCCTCTGCCCAGGCTTATCGCGTGTTTACCTTGAACGGCAACATGATTGGCATAGTCACTTGTAACGGAGCCGACGTGGCGAATGTCACCCGCGAATTCGTGAAGCAGAGCGGCATGTACATCGTGAAACCCGTCCGTGGCGGCTTGATGCACAAGGTTACCGTAATCAAGTAAAAAAGTTCCTCCTTAAAACACACCCATCTCAGAACACCCTGGGCCCCCCAGGGTGTTTTCTTTTATACACCCAAAAATGCCGTTTTTAGCCAAATTTCTACAAAAATGGCACTATCCACCATTGACAAAAAGATAATGGATTATTCTGCGATGGATGTGATTTGCTTTACATGGAAGAATAATTTTAGAGTGGGAAATTGGTGTATGTTCCCCAAAAAAAGGAGTAAAGGATGTTCGGAGCAAATTTTTCTTTTGCTAAGGGTGCATTTTGGGCGGTAGTTGCAATGGTTACCATGTCTGCAAATTTTGCGATGGCCGATAATATTTCGGTGAACGGTTCCAATCGAACCATCAGCGTGTATGCGCCCTCCGGAATAGAGAAGGGACGTCCGCTGATTATCCAGATGCACGGCATGAACCAGGATGCGGCTTATCAGCGGAATGCCGCCAAGTGGGAAAGCATTGCCGATACGGCGCGTTTCGTGATTGTATTCCCCGAAGGTGAAGGCAAATCCTGGGATATCGGCGGCGATAAGGACGTGAATTTCCTCAAGGCCATCATTAGCGAAATGGACAAGAAGTACGGCATCGACAAGAACCGCGTTTATGTTTCCGGTTTTTCGATGGGCGGCATGATGAGTTACCATGCGGCGAACAGGATGGGCGACATGATTGCTGCCATTGCGCCGTGTTCCGGGTATCCGATTTCTAACGAAGCGCCAGCAAGCAAGCGCATGATGCCGATTATCCATACCCATGGAACTACGGACGACGTGGTGAACTACAATAGCGCTGTGAGCTATCTCAAAAAATGGACCTCCTATGAAAAGTGCGCGACTTCCCAGGTGCAAAAGCCTTATCCGGCGAATAAGCCCGGTTCGGCGGCGTATCTTGAGGTTTGGAGCGGTTGCGACCAGAGCGAAATTCGCCTGATGTCCATTACCGGCAAGGGACATTGGTATTCCATGGACGAGGCCAGCGTGAATACGAGTGTTGAAATCTGGAATTTCGTGAAGCGCTTCTCGCTGGATGGTTCTGACATAGCGCCTGCCATTCAGGTGCCGACCGACCGCGACAGCATTTTTAACGGCGGTTTCGATTCCACGGCAATTGCTTGGGAACTGCAACTTCATGGCGATGCCGCGGCGACTGGCGCAAGTAAAGATGGAAAGTACAAACTCGACATTACTGCGGTGGGTGCAGAAGCCTATACAGTGCAACTGATTCAGCACGATTTGCATTTGGAAAAGGACCAATGGTACGAAGTAAGTTTTGATGCAAGTGCAAGTGCTGCGCATACGCTGGAAGTGAACGTTGAACAGCATGTGGATCCGTGGGCGAGTTATTCTGGAAAGAAGAACTTCGATTTGAGTACGGAAAGCAAGAATTTTTCGATGCAGTTCCAAATGAAGGACGCAACAGACAAGGATTCCCGCTTGAGTTTTAATGCGGGTACGTCTACTGGGACTGTATATTTGGACAACGTAAAACTCAAGAAGATTGATGCTCCCGCCGTGATAGACAATCCTGATCAAGGGACCGATAGAATTTCTGGCCGAGTGCAAAAAGTTTTGGGACCCGAGGTATACGAGGTGTTCGATTTGTCCGGGACGAAGGTTGGCGCCCTGGAATTGAACGGGAGAGCCTCGTCTCGGGCCCTAAAACTTGCCGGCTTCAAGGCGGGCGCCTATTTGGTCCGTGGGAAAACTTCTCACGGCGTAACTAAGGTTTTTGTGGGAAATTGACGCTTATTCGCCATTGTCGGCGTGGATAAAATATCAAGAGAGATTTTTTTTGGACAGGGGCTTGTTCCCCTGTTCGTGTATATCTTTTAGAATGCAAAAGTTGACCGGGTGTAGACGTTAATGTCAACATGTAACAACTTTTTCTGTTTTTTTTGTTTGTTATGGGGTTTAGTTTTGCAAAAAAACACTTAAAGGAGTGTAGGTATGTTTGGAATCAATTTCTACAAAGGCGCAAAAATTTGCGCTGCAGTAGCCGCTACAATGTTTATTCAGGGTTTTGCGCACCCAGATAGCCTGGTGCTTACTCCGCCCATGGGCTGGAACAGCTGGAACGTATTCCACGAGAACATCAACGAAAAGCAAATTCAGGAAATCGCGAATGCCATGGTGGAATCTGGCCTTCGCGATGCAGGCTACATTTTCTTGAACTTGGATGACAACTGGATGGACACCAAGCGCGACGCGAGCGGTGCACTCCAGAACAACCCGAAGACATTCCCGAGCGGCATGAAGGCGATTGCCGATTACGTCCATTCCAAGGGCCTCAAGTTCGGTTTGTACGGAGACCACGGTTACAGGACTTGCCACCACTACAATTCGAACTGGCAGAGCGAAAGCGGCTCCTATGGCCACGAAGAAATCGATGCCAAGAGGCTGGCCGAATGGGGCGTTGATTACTGGAAATATGATAACTGTGACGCTGCCCCGGGTTCCAATCAAGAAGAAGATTACACCCGTATGTCCAAGGCTCTGCGCAATTCCGGCCGCGACATCGTCTTCAGCATTTGCATGTGGGAATACAAGGACTGGATGCCGAAAATCGCAAACTTGTGGCGTACCACTTTCGATATCGGCCCTGAGTGGAGATCGACTTCCTGGTACCGCGGCGTTTACGAAATTATCGACGCCAACGACAAGTATTGGCAAATCGCAAAGCCTGGTCACTGGAACGACCCGGACATGCTTGAAGTCGATAACAACAATCTTTCTTACGAAGAACAGAAGTCCCAGATGACGATGTGGTCCATCATGGCGGCTCCGATCATGATCAGTTCCGATGTCCGGAAGATGGGCGCCCAGGTCAAGGAACATTACCTGAACAAGGACATGATTGCCATTAACCAGGACTCCCTCGGCGTCCAGGGTCACAGAATTTCCAACGACAAAGGCAAGCAGATTTGGACCAAGCCCATGAAGAACGGCGACCTTGCGGTTGCCCTCCTCAACGATAACACCTCGACCCAGACTATCGAAGTCAATTTCGCGGATCTTGGCATCACTGGCGAAGTGGAAGTTCGCGACGCCTGGCAGAAAAAGGATCTTGGACCGAAGAGTAGCGTGTCTGCCGAAGTCCCTGCGCACGGTTCCGTTTTGCTCCGCCTGGTGGTGACGCCTGTTCCCCGTAAGCCGTTCAAGGGCGAAGCTCTTGCCATTCCTGGCAAGATTGAAATGGAAGATTTCGATGTTACTGGCGTTGGCGCTGGCAATACCTCTTACAACGAAATGGATGCTGAAAACCACGCATGCTCCGGTGAAAATACTAGCGAATGCTCTGAATATCGCAAGGATACCGGCGTCGATCTTTACAAGAAGGGCGACAAGATTGTAGTCGGCTATAACCAGGCCGGCGAATGGCTGGAATACACCGTGAACGTGGCTGCCGATGGTGAATACACGATGTATGCCGCTGTCGCTTCCGCTAACGAAACTTCCAGTTTCCAGTTGTCGGTCGATGGCAAAAATGTTACTGAAGAAATCGCAGTTCCCAAGGCCAGTAGCGGCGAAGATAATTACGACGACTACAATAAGGTCGATGCCAAAATCAACTTGACCAAGGGCGAACACATCTTGCGCTTCACTGTAACTGGCGACTGGATGGACATCGACTACATCAACTTTGTGAAGGCCGGTGAAAAGGATCCTGACCCGATTTGCAAGGAAGGCGAAAAGTGCGGCGACGATTCTACCGATGCCATTGGCTTAAAGATTGCAGATTTGTCGAATGTAAACCGTTCCTACAATGTATTCTCGGTGACGGGCAAGTTCCTTGGCCTTGTGAATACTGTTGACGGCAGCATGGCGGCATCCTTGAAAGCGGCCGGTTTTGCCAAGGGCGTCTATATGGTCCGCGCAGCCAATGGAACCCGTGCTTTCCGTGTGCAGGTTGCCAAGTAAATTGATTTAGAAACTCCCAAAACACACTCCTAAAAGAGCGATCTGGAATTTCCTGGATCGTTCTTTTTTTTGTGTTTTGACAAATTGACAAGGGAAAGTGAAAAATTGGATGAGCATTGTGTTTTGTAGAAGGTAAATTTTAAGTGTTGCAAGGGGGTTTTGTATGAGGATGTTTATGAAACTTGCAACTATTTCGTTGGCTTTTGCTCTTGGGGTAAACGCCTATGCGGTAACCAACCAGTTTCGCGGTGTAAACTGGGCCGATCAAAGGGATAATTTTGTATCGGATGTTCTGACGATTTCGGGAATTTCCTTGAGTGATTCCTATGAATCCGCTTCTGTGGTGGCTGAGCGTGTCATAGGCCAGTTTGTCGACCTTTTGGGTACGAACAGCGTTCGCATTCCCATAAACGAGCCGACTGCATCCAAGTTCTGGAAAACTTACAAGGGTGTGATTGACGTCGGCCTTTCCAAGGGCCGCGTGCTGATTGGCTATTGGGGCCCAGCACAGCCTTCGGGACCGAAGAATATGGACGACTGGTGGGCCATGTGGAAAACCGTGGTGGATGACTACGGAACCGACCCCAATGCGTATTTCGAAATTTTCAACGAGCCGCATATGTACAGCAAGAATGACTTGCGCAATTTGTATGCTACGTGGCTTTCGAAATTTCCAAATGTCCCGCACGATCATGTGGTTCTGGATGGTTCCGGCATGGCTCAGAATGTGCCTGACATTGCCGATGACTCGCGCTTCGATGGCTGCCTTTTCGCAGTGCACGAATATACCTTCTGGAACATGAGCATCAATACGGAATCAGGGTGGAAGAATAGCTTCAAAGGAAAAGTGGGCAAGTATGCCGATCGCACTGTTTGCACGGAATGGGGCGGTGCCATGAGTCCTGGCGACAAGGCTGGCGTTCACTACGAATACATGGATTATAACACCAATCCCACAAACTATTTCATGGCTTACATTCGTGGAATGTCCGATCAGTTGTACGAATGGCAAATGGGCAGTTTCTATTGGCCAGGCCTTCGCGATGGCGACTGGTACAGCATGACGAAAAAGTCGGGAACTGGCGCGAATATCAAACTTGAAATCGTGAACCAGTCCGGTGTAGATCGTATGCATGTTGCGTGGAGCGACACCGTGGAAACCACTCCGGTAGAAAAGAAACCGTTCGGGGGAAGCGCTTGGGCGGTTCCTGGTAAAATCCAGGCAGAAGACTACGACGAAGGCGGCAACCGTCATTCCTTCTATGACAAGGATTCCGAGAACAAGGGCGGAGCCTACCGCAAGGATGCCGTGGATATCGTTCAGTTGGATTCCGTCGATGCTTCGAAGGGTTTTGCCATTGGCTACACAGAAGCGGGTGAGTGGCTGGAATATACCGTAGACGTAAAATCTGCCGCCGAATATGCTGTTTTGGCCCACGTGGCCACATCTGCCGAGAATACGGGAATACAACTTTTTGTAGACGGCAAGGCTGTGACGGATACCTTGATTGCCCCGAAAGGCGAAGATTGGGACACTTACAGCGATGTGGAGGGCAAGGTGTCGCTTCCTGCTGGCGAACACACGCTGAAACTGCTCCTGACCGGAAATTACCTTAACGTTGACTGGATTGATTTCTGCGAAGGGGCTTGCAAGGCCGCGGTAAAGGATTCCCTCGATGAAAAAACGGATGGCCTCTTCCGAATGGAATCTCCGGTTATGACGGGAACCCGTTCCGTTGAAGTTTTTGCGCTCACGGGCAAGTTTATTGGCCGCGTAGAGATTGCTTCGGGTGATATCCGCGGGGCGTTGATTTCTTCGGGCTTTGCGAAGGGGGTGTATTTGGTTCGCGTCGCAGGGAAATCCGTTAAAATTCGCCTTTAATACTTCTTAAAAATATAAAAGCTGCCTTTCTTTCGCTGTTCCCATTATGGATAATCCGTCCACGGAATGTCATGGGATTCTAGGGAGAAAGGCCTTTTTTAAAGGTATTTTTTAATCGTTGTTGGATTTTCGTCCTGTTTACAGGAAGGTTTTAGTATGGGATCAAAGAATCTTTTTACTGTTTTTGCCGTATCCATTTTGATGGCTGGTGCAGCCTTTGCTGCGGACCAAGCAACATTCTACGTTTCTCCGAACGGCAACGATTCCAACAAGGGCACGGAAGAGGCTCCGTTCAAGACAATAACTGCAGCACAGAAGGCTGTTCGCGCCATTAACGGGACGATGACCGGCGATATAGTCGTGTACTTGCGCGAAGGCACGTACCAACTCACGAACACTGTGAATTTCGATGAATCCGATGGCGGCAAGGACGGCCACTATGTTCGCTACAAGGCCTATCCGGGCGAAACTCCGCTTTTTACCGGAGGTTTCCCGATTACCGGTTGGTCCATTCACGATGAAAAGAACAACATCTGGAAAGCCGAAGGCGTAGAGACGAATTTCCGTCAGTTGTATGTAAACGGCAAGAAGGCCATTCGCGCGTGCTTCCCAAACATGGTTAATGCTCCCGAAAAGGGCGTTGGCGGCCTGGACCACGATTTCGTGCGTCTCACCAAGGTGGACTCCACGGGTCGCGCCTTCGACGTTTCCGCCGATTACATCAAGAATATCAAGAATATTGAAAATGTCGAAATCCACGTGATGATTGCCTGGGCCGAAAGCATTCTCCGCCTCGAGAAGGCGGAAGTGAACGGCGGTACCGCGAAACTCATCCCGAAGGATCCGGAACGCACCAAGCTTTTCCATCGCGCCTATCCGATGCTCGGAACCGCTTTCATGAGCAATCCTCCGAAGCAGCAGGTTTTTTACCTGGAGAATTCCTACGACCTGATTGACGCTCCGGGTGAATGGTATCTCGACGAAAAGGAACACGTGCTTTACTACAAGGCCCGCGAGGGCGAAAGCATGGCGACGGCGAATGTGGTCGCTCCGCGTATCAATACTTTGTTCAACGTTCTTGGAAAGAGCACGAAGAGTAAAGTCGGCTACATGGCTTTTGAAGGCATCACTTTTGCCCACAGCAATTACCTTCGCCCGAGCGAGGAGGGCTTCCTCGATTTGCAGGCGGCGAACTTTAACGTAGATGTCTTGCCGGATCCAGGCCGCGGAAACTGGGAGAAACTGAACAGCAATAAATACCTGCTTTGGCGCCCGGATGCTGGTTTCCGCGTCGAGAATGCTCACCACTTCTTGGTGCAGGGCTGCACCTTTACGCAGATGGCGGCAACAGGCCTTGACTTTGTCTCGGGCACGAACGACGACATGATCCGGGGCAATACGTTCTTCGAAATCGGTGCCGCGGGTATCATGATTGGCAAGTTCGCTCCGGATACACTCTCCGAAATTCATGAAGGCTACAATCCCACGGACAAGGAAGAAATTAGCACCCGTGACACGATTATGAACAACCTTGTCACGAACGTGACGAATGAGCACCAAGGTGCCGTGGGCATCGGCGCCGGCTATCCGCGTTACATCGTGATTGAACACAACGAAGTTTCTTACACTTACTATTCCGGAATTTCCGTGGGCTTTGGCTGGACCAAGAAGGAAACCGCCATGACGAACAACCACATCAACTGGAATAACATTCACCACATTTCCCGCCTGCTTTGCGATTCCGGTCCGATTTACACTTTGAGTAACCAGGGCTCGGGCAGCGAAATCCAGTACAACTACATGCACGATTACGGTGCTTCGAAGTTCTCCGATTACTGGGTCCTGCCGATTTACCTTGATGAAGGTTCCAGCGGATTTACCGTGAGGGAAAACGTCTACAAGAATTCTCCCGATGGCGTTGGACAGAACCAGGCCGGTCAAAATACGATTAACCAGGCTGGCGGTTATTTCAATGCGCAGACTGCGGAAAATGCGGGCCTCCAGGGCGATTTCAAGAAGATTGGCGAAAAAATCCAGGATGTCTTGTTGCCGGATTTCACTGGCGCCATGGTCCAGGAACCGTACCAGGCACTCTTTACGATGCCGGGCAAGATTGAAATGGAAGATTACGACCAGGGTGGTGCGGGAGTCGCCTATTCAGACAAGTCCGCTGCAAACGAAGGCAAGGTCTATCGCGAAGACGGTGTAGATGTCGTTGGCCTTGGCTGCTCCGATACGCTCAATACGGAAGATTGCACGGGTTTCGCGATTGGCTACACCAATGACGGCGAATGGATGGAATACTCATTCGAGGCGATTGTCGATGCAGAATTTGTGTTCCGTGCACATGTGGCGACGGCTGCCGAAAATGCGGGCTTTGTGCTTTACGTCGATGGAAATGCCGTGACGGATACGCTCTATGCCCCGCAGGGCGAAGATTGGGACACTTATGTCGATGTTTCCGGAAATACTGAGAAAATTGCAAAGGGCAATCATGTCTTGCGTGTGAAAATTGTTGGAAACTACTTGAATTTGGATTGGATTCAGTTTGCCTTGAGTGAAGCCGAATTAATGGGATTTGCAAATCGTGCAGGATACAACGTGAATTTCGAGGTTTCCGGAAGTCAGACGCTCAATGTTTTCGATGTCCGCGGACATCATCTTGGAAGCCTTCGCATGATGGGTGCTGCAAGCGCATCGTCTGTGGTGCGGCAGATGCAGGCTCAGGGTTTCAGAAAGGGTGTATACTTTGTTCAAAGTTCCGACAAAAAATTTGGGAAGTTGATTCAGTTGAAATAGACTGGAAGGAGTAAAAATGGAAGTCAAGAATCTCAAAAAGCTTATGCCGCTGGCATTCGGCTTGGCGTTTGTACCGAGCGTATTTGCGGACAATCCAATTATTCAAACTTACTACTCCCCGGACCCGGCTCCTGTTGTGTTTGGCGATACGGTTTGCGTCTATACCGGTAACGACGAAGGCGGTACTTTCTTTACCATGCACGGTTGGCGTGTTTCGTGCACCACCGATATGGTGAACTGGACCGATATGAATACTTTGATTTTGGAAGCTGGCGATTTCAACGGAAATGCGAAGAAGAACGGTGACTGGGCTTCTCAATGCATTCGTCGTAACGGCAAGTATTATTACTACGTGACGGTGGAATCTTCTTCGGGTGGTGGCCGCGCCGTGAACGTTGCCGTGTCTGATACCAAGGAAGGCCCGTTCAAGGATGCCCGCAACGGAAAGCACTTGGCTGGCCCGAACTGGGATTACATCGATCCGACGGTTTGGATTGATGATGATGGCCAGGCCTACCTCTACTGGGGCAACCCGAAACTATATTGGGCGAAACTCAATGAAGACATGATTTCGTTCGATGGCGATATCCAATCGACGAAGGATGGTTTTAACGGCAAGTACACCGAAGGTCCGTGGATTCACAAGCGCAATAACAAGTACTACATGATTTACGCTGCTGGTGGCATTCCGGAATCCATTGACTACTCCTGGAGCGATTCTCCAACGGGTCCGTGGACATACAAGGGAACCATCATGCCTAGCAACGAATCGGGTGCCGCATTTACGGTTCACTCCGGCGTTATCGACTTCAAGGGCCATAGTTACTTCTTCTACCATAACCAGCGCCGTGTTCCGGGTGCTGGCGGTTATTCCCGCACTTCTGCCGTGGAAGAATTCACCTGGAAAGAAGATGGAACGTTCCCGACAATTCATATGACCGATGAAGGCGTTACGAAGCCTGTTCAGAATCTTGACCCGTACACTCGTGTCGAGGCTGAAACCAAGGCGTGGCTCGAAGGTATCAACTTGGACAAGTCTGGCGGATACACCATTATCAAGAATGTTGAAACCGAAGGCAAGAGAGTCTACCTCACGAATATGGGCTCCGGCTCCTACACAAAGGTCCGCTTTGTGGATATGAGCGATGGCGCCGATAATATCGTTGTTTGCACCAAGGGTAACGGCGGCAAGATTGAACTCCACATGGGCTCTGCCACTGGAACCTTGCTTTCTACTATCAACGTCCCCGCTAGCACTGACTGGGAAGAAAATTCCTTTGAAGTAACTGGCGCCGATGGCGTTGCTGATCTTTACTTCGTGTTCAAGGAAGGTAATTTCAAATTCGATTACTGGTATTTTGAAAGCAATGCCCAGGCTGTTCCGCAGGAACCGTTCAAGGGAACGCCTTTTGCCATTCCGGGTAAAATTCAGGCCGAAGACTTCGACAAGCCGGGTGTCGGTCGCGGAAACAAGAGTTTCCAGGACAGCGATACCGAAAACCATTCCTGCACCGACGAGGGCAAGGAAGCCGAATGCAGCGACTACCGTGCCGATGACGCTCCGTCTGTCGATATTTACAAGAAGGCAAGTGGCGCAACTGTTATTGGTTACATCCAGAACGGCGAATGGCTGGAATACACGATTGATGTTGCCAAGGCTGGCGAATACACCTTCTATGCGGCAGTCGCTTCGGATGGAGGCTCCAGTTTCAAACTCTCCATCGATGAAGAGGACATCACTGGCGATATTGAAGTTCCCAAGGCTTCGACGGAAGGCAGTTTCGAAGAATATGACAAGGTCAAGGCCAACGTGACGCTGCCTGCCGGCAAGCACCTTCTCCGCTTTACCGCTACGGCAGACTGGTTCGACGTAGACTACTTCAATTTTGAAGAAGGCAAGGATGCCGACGACAAGTCTCCCATTGGTGCTGTGACGGATGCTCTTCGCACGAGTACTTTCCACGCCAATGTGCACAACTCTTCTTACCAGGTGTTCGATATGTCCGGTAGGTTCCTGTCTCGCATTACCGTGGACCAGGGCGACCTGGCGCAATCCCTCAGAAATGCCGGTTTTGCACGCGGTCTTTACATTGTACGTGGAATTGAATCCAAAAAATTCTTCAAGGTGAATGTAGCCAAGTAAATGAGCGTAGAAAACCATTGCGATGTTTGGATAAAGTGTCCATAAAACAATTGTTTTCAGTCTAGGAATACCCCTTAAAAAGGGGTATTTTTTTATGTGGGTTGTTGGAAAAAATAAAAAAGTGAGGACAAGATGAAATTGGTGTATGGTTTGTCTATTGCTGCCGCGTTTGGATTGGCATTTGCTACGGCGGCTGTTGCTCAACCGAACGACGAGTGGAATGGTAAGCCGCGTGTCTATGCGGTGAATACTCTGAAGCATCACGTGACTATGATGCCGTATTCTACGGTAGAAGAGGCTGTGAAGGGCGATCGCCACGCTTCGGAATGGTACCAGACTTTGAGCGGGACGTGGAAATTTTTCCATGTCGATAAACCGAGTGAACGCAACAACGACTTCTACAAGGATAATTACGACGTTTCCAAGTGGGACGATCTCCCGGTTCCGAGTTCCTGGCAGATCCATGGCTACGACCATCCGATTTACACCAACGTCATTTATCCGTGGTCCCAAAACAACAGGGTTTCCGCTCCGGGCGCCCCGACTGAATTCAACCCGGTTGGACATTACCGCCGTACCTTCACTGTTCCCGAGAAGTGGGACGGCAAGCGCATCCGCCTGCATTTCGAGGGTGTTGAATCCGCTTACTACGTCTGGGTGAACGGCAATTACGTCGGCTACAGCGAAGATACCTTCACCGGTCACGAATTCGACATTACGAAACATCTCCGCAAGGGCGAGAACAACATTTCCGTGCAGGTGTTCCGTTGGTGCGACGGCTCCTGGCTCGAGGACCAGGACTTCATCCGCCTTTCCGGCATCATGCGCGACGTGTACATTTACGCCACGCCGTACGTGAACATCCAGGATTTCCAGATTGATGCTACTTTGACGGGCGGCTACAAGGATGGCCTTTTGAAGACGAAAGTCTGGGTCGATAACTTCGGTTCTTCCGTTTCTGGCGACTACACGCTCGAACTTTCCCTCTTTGATGCTTCCGGTGCCGAAGTTATTTCTGCCAACAAGAAGACCCTTTCTGGAATTGGCGCCAACGGTGGCGAAAAGGATGCCTATTTTGAAATTCCCGTTTCCGCACCGAAGCGCTGGTCTGCTGAAACTCCGGACCTCTATACGGTCGTGCTCGTGTTGAAGGACGCTAGCGGAAAAATTGTCGAAATCGAAAGTAACAAGGTCGGCTTCAGAAAAATTGAAATCAAGAAGGACAATGGCGCTCCGCGTCTTTACGTGAACGGCATGCCTGTCAAGTTCCACGGCGTTGACCGTCACGAACTCGATCCGGATGTGGGCCGCGCCGTGGGTTACGAACGCATGGAAAAGGATATCATTCTTATGAAGCGTTTCAACATCAACGCTCTCAGAATGTCCCATTACCCGAACAATCCGGTGATGTACGATCTGTGCGACAAGTACGGCATTTACGTGATTGACGAGGCGAACGTCGAAAGCCACGGTGCAAATGGCGATTTGCCGAAGAACAGCGACGATTGGCGCGCTCCTGCCGTTGACCGCATGACGAGCATGGTGCAGCGCGACAAGAACCATCCTTGCGTCATTCTCTGGTCGCTCGGCAACGAAGCCGGCAACGGAAACGTTTTCGGCTCCGAGTACGATGCCGCCCACAATGCAGATTCCACGCGCTTTGTGCATTACGAAGGCGACTGGAGCCATGCCGATGTGAACAGCTGGATGTACTATGGCCCGGACGCCATCGCGAACTACAACGATGCGAACAAGCCGATTATGTTGTGCGAATACGAGCATGCCATGGGTAACTCCGTTGGCGATTTGCAGGAATACATGGATGCATTCTATAAGAATCCGCGTGCATTCGGTGGCTTCATTTGGGACTTCATTGACCAGGGCTTGCATCACAAGGGTACTCCGTATTGGGAATTCGGCGGTATGTGGGGCGACTGGCAGAACGATGACAACTTCTGCGCAAACGGCCTCGTTTTCCCGGATAGAAAAATCCAACCGGAAATGTGGGAAGTCAAGTACCAGTACAGCATGATTCGCGTGAAGAATGTAGATGCCTCTGCCGGCAAGATAAGCGTTCAAAACCGTTTCCTCTTCACGAACGTCGGTGATTATGTTGATGCGTTCTGGCAGATCAAGGAAGACGGAAAGGTCCTCAAGGAAGGCAAGGTTGACGGTTCCGCTTTGAACATCGCTCCGAATTCCAGTAAAGAAATTTCGCTTAATTTGCCGAAGGTCGAAGGCAAGCCCGGCTCTGAATATCATTTGGATGTCGATTTCCGCCTGAAAAAGGACAACATGTGGGCGAAGGCTGGCTTTAGTCTGGCTCATGAACAATTCGGAATCAGCGTGGGCGAAGCGAAGTCCTCCGAAATCGATATCAGTTCCCTGCCCGGCGCCAAGGTCACAAAGGGCAATGGCGAATTGACCATCGAAGGTACAGACTTTAAGATTCGCATGGACCAAAATAACGGTACCATTGCAAGTTACGTTTTGGATGGCGATACCATCATCAAGAACGGCGGCGTCCCGAACTTCTGGCGCGCTCCGACCGATAACGACAAGGGCTTCAACATGGAAAAAGGCCATGGCGAATGGCGCCATGCCGGTGCAAAGCGCAAGGTCAACAGCGTCGACGTGAAGGAAATTTCCGCACAGGAAACCCAGGTGGAATTCCAGATGAGTTTCCCGGATGTGGGGTCCTCCCGCATGACCCTCACTTATACGATTTACGGCAGCGGCGATATCATCGTGAGTTACACCTTCAATCCGGATGGATCCAAGAGCTACATCCCGAACGTGGGTACGCTCTTTACGGTTCCTGCCGGATTCGAAAAGGTCCGTTGGTTCGGTCGCGGCCCGGATGAAAACTACATCGGCCGTAACCGCGGTTCGTTCTTTGGCGCATATTCGAATGTAGTCGATTCCATGACGGTCATGTACATGGAAATTGGTGAAACTGGCCAGCGCACCGATGTGAAATGGGCTGCCCTCACGAACGACAAGGGCAAGGGCCTCTTGGTCGTGGGCGGCCACCGCATGGAATTCAACGCCCAGCACTACACTCCGGAACAGTTGACCGACGTGAAGCTCCCGTGGGAACTCAAGCGCGACAAGGACATTACTCTCCGTGTCGACTTGCATCAGATGGGCCTTGGCGGTATCAACTCCTGGGGTGCTGAACCGCTCGATGCCTACAGGCTCTTCGCGAAGAACGAATACAAGCACACCTTCCGTTTGGCTCCGATTCGTCAAAAGTTGAACGATCCGTCGCGTTATGCGAACCTCGGCTTCAAGAATCTTTTGCCGAGCCTTGTTACCGAGAAGTATCCGGGCGACGAAATCTACAAGAATGATACAGAGGACGATCCGTTTGCTCCGGCGAAGGATACCGAAGTCGGCGAACAGAAGGAAGAGCAGACGATTGTCATGCCTGCAAGAATCCAGATTCCTGTCGAAAGCAAGGATTACGTAGTCCTCGACATGCAGGGTAAACTGGTGGGCAAGTTCACGACACGCGGAGTCGAGGACCTCCACGCTCGTACAGTCGAGACCGTTGACCGTTCCGGCATGTATGTGGTCAAGGCGCGCGGCGGTCAGGCGTTCAAGATTTCTGTAAAGAAGTGACAAATTCTGACACATTCAATCGTCAATTATTCTACGCAAAATCTGCGTAGAATAATTTTTGGTAAAAAAGGGTATGAGTATGAAGGCTGAAACTTTTTCGTTGAGATCCGTTTTGAAGCGCACTTCCGTGGTGGCGTCTGTCGCCTGTGCGATTGCGCTTTCGCTTTCGTCTGCGACGTTTGCAACGACGGACAATCCGCTTACGCTCTGGTACAATACCGATGCGGGTTCCGAATTTACGAACGCGCTCCCCATCGGTAACGGCTACATGGGCGCCATCATTTACGGTGGTGTGGAAAAAGATTACATTGGCCTCAATGAAAGTACGGTCTGGTCGGGTGGCCCCGGCGACAACAACAAGGCGGGCGCTGCGGACCACTTGAAGGATGCCCGCGACGCCATGTTCCGCGGTGATTACAAGACTGCGGAATCCATCGTGAATCAGTTCATGATTGGGCCGGGCCCGGCGAGTTTCCAGCCGGTGGGCGACCTCGTGATTTCTACTTCGCACAAGGGCGCAGGGGATTACCGCCGTGAACTCGACCTGAAGACGGCTATCGCGAAGACCACTTATTCTGTGGGTGGAGTGAAGCATACTCGTGAATATTTCGCGAGTTATCCGGACCACGTAATCGTTGTTCACTTGTCTGCAGACAAAGACGGCTCCGTGAGTTTCGGCGCCACCATGACGACTCCGCACAACAACAAGAAAATGTCCGATGACGGCAAGACGCTCATCTACGATGTGACGGTCAATTCCATCAAGTTCCAGAATCGCTTGACGGTCGTCGCTGACGGCGGAAAGGTGAATACCGGCAACGGAAACATCAACGTGGAAGGCGCAAACAGCGCAACGCTTATCCTCACGACGGCGACGAATTTCAAGTCGTTCAACGATGTGAGCGCCGATCCCTCTGCCATTGCCGCTGATATCATGTCGAAGGTCGCGAAAAAATCCTACGAAGAAATTCTGAACGACCATCTTGCCGATTACCAGGCAATTTTCAACCGCGTGAAAATCGACCTGGGCGCCGCTGACGCAAGTGCCGGCGACGTGACTTCCGCTCGCGTGAAGAATTTCAACTCCACGAACGACGCGTCTCTCGTGGAACTCCATTACCAGTACGGCCGTTACCTGCTTATCGCAAGTTCGCGCAAGGGTGGCCAGCCTGCAAACTTGCAGGGCATCTGGAACAAGGACACGAACCCGATTTGGGGCAGCAAGTACACGACGAACATCAACCTCGAAATGAACTACTGGCCTGTGGAAACGGCGAACCTTGGCGAATGCGTGTGGCCTTTGATTGACAAGATCAAGTCCATGGTTCCGCAGGGCGAAAAGACCGCGAAGGTCCACTGGGGCGTAAGCGAAGGCTGGGTGGAACACCACAATACCGACCTTTGGAACCGTTCCGCTCCGATTGACGGTGCCTGGGGCCTTTGGCCGACGGGGGCCGGCTGGCTTTCCACGCACCTCTGGGAACACTTCCTCTTCAATCCGACCGACAAAGCGTACCTCCAGGATGTTTATTCTACGATGAAGGGGGCGGCGCTCTTCTTTGTGAACAGCCTCGTGGAAGAACCCGAAACCGGCAATAAGTATCTCGTTACCGCCCCGAGCGATTCCCCGGAAAACGACCACGGCGGCATCAACGTCTGCTTCGGCCCCACGATGGACAACCAGATTATCCGCGACGTTCTGAACCAGACCATCGAGGCATCCAAGATTCTCGGCGTCGACGAGGATGTACGTGCCAAGATGGAAGCGACGGTAAAGCGCTTGCCGCCGACAAAAACCGGAAAGTACGGACAAATTACGGAATGGCTCCAGGACTGGGACGATCCGAACAACAAGAACCGCCACATCTCCCATTTGTACGGCCTTTTCCCGAGTGCGCAGATAACTCCGGAAGAAACGCCCGACCTGGTGAAGGGCGCCCTCGTGACCTTGCAGCAGCGCGGCGACGATGCGACCGGCTGGTCCCTCGCCTGGAAAATCAACTTCTGGGCCCGCCTGCACGACGGCGACCACGCCTACAAGATGATTCGCATGCTCCTTACACCGGACAAGACTTACAACAATCTGTTCGATGCGCATCCGCCGTTCCAGATTGACGGTAACTTCGGTGCCGTTTCCGGCGTGAACGAAATGCTCATGCAGAGCCACAACGACAGAATCAATTTGCTCCCGGCGCTTCCTTCCCAGTGGAAGGACGGTTCCATCAAGGGCATCCGCGCTCGCGGCGGTTTCGAAGTGGATTCCATGGCTTGGAAAGGCGGCAAACTCACTTACGTCGCCATCAAGTCCCTGGTGGGCGAAAAATTGAACGTGGTCTACGGCGGCAATACGGCGACCTTCTCGACCGTCCCCGGCTCCGTCTATGAATTCGACGGCAATTTGAAACTCACGAACCAGCCGTTCGAACCTGCGGAAATCCCCGCAAAGATCCAGGCCGAAAATTACGTGGCCATGGAAGGCGTGCAGATTGAACCCGACGAATCCGGCGAACCGAATCTCGGCTGGATTAACGATGGTGACTGGTCGAGTTACCTCGTGAAGGTCCCTGCGGCGGGTACGTACAAGTTCACGGCAAGGGTGGCGACGGGCTCCGAAACCGCATCCACCGTCACCATCGTGGATTCCGCGGGCAAGGCGCTTGGCTCCTTCAAGGTCGACCCGGAAAAGTCCAAGGGATGGAACGACTGGTATGTGGCGGAAACTTCCATTTCGCTCCCTGCTGGCGAACAGAAAATTGTGCTCCAGTACAATGGCGAAGATACCTATCTCCTGAACATCGACTGGCTGGAACTTGTCGCCGACGCGACGACAATCGCCACGAAAAACATCGCGATGGATTTCGGTGTGCAACTCGTTCGCATGTCGCGTGCGTCTCTCGCTTTCATGGTGAACGTGCCTGCCGGAAAACTCTTCACCGTGACTCTCATGGACATGAACGGCGTGAAGGTCGCTTCGCACCAGGGTTCAGGTGCTGGGCTCGTGGAGTTCGGCGATGCAGTGCCGCTTTCGGCCGGGAATTACATTGCCGTCGTGAAATGCGAAAGCCGTAAGCAGACTTTGAAAGTTTACGTGCATTAAGCGGGGGCTCGCGCATCCCGTTTTGCCGGGCTCGCGCGTCTCGTTTTGCCGGGATTGCGCATCCTATTTTGCGAGGCCCGCGCATCCTGCATATCGCCTCGTTTTTCGGGGCGATTTTTGTATTGATAAATAGACAATGGAAAGTGTTTTGCTCGCCTTTGATTCAGTCGGGCTAGAACGTAATTTTTCAATGTTGGTGGGATTTTTTTGTGAGGAAAAAATGAACAAGGTGATGTTTGGCGTGCTTTTGGCATGTATGTGCGCAATTGCTGCTACGAATGAATTTCGTGGCGTGAACTGGGCTGATCCGCGCGACAATTTCGTGAGCGACAAGCTGGTGCTTACGGGGATGTCGAAGTCGGATACTTACGAATCCGCATCTGTCGTTGCCGATAAGGTCATCGGGCAGTTCCAGGAACTTCTCGGTACGAATAGCGTCCGCATTCCCGTGAACGAGGCGACGATTCTCGATTGGTGGGGGACTTACACTGGCGTCATCGACGTGGGGCTTACCAAGGGCCGCGTGATTCTTTGCTACTGGGGCCCTGCGCACGGTGCCGGCCCTGCGAACATGGACCGCTTCTGGAGCATGTGGAAAAAGATTGTCGATGCCTACGCCGACGAGCCGAATGCGTATTTCGAAATCTTCAACGAGCCCAACATGTACAACAAGAACGATTTGCGTAACCTGTACGCGACCTGGCTCGAAAAATTCCCGAATGTTCCTCGCAACCACATTATTCTGGACGGAACCGGCATGGCGCAGAATGTGCCGGAAGTTGCCGACGACAGCCGCTTTGACGAATGCCTCCTCGCTGTCCACGATTACTCCATGTGGGGTTTCTTCAAGTCCGAGGCGGAATGGATGGGCCACATCAGCGGCGAGGTGGGCAAGTACGCCGACCGCACGATTTGCACGGAATGGGGCGGCGCCATGAGCCCGGGTACAAAGAACGGCGAATACTTCGACTACCAGGATTACAACAAGCCCACTTCCAACTACTTCATGGCCTACATCCGCGGCATCACGGAACAGCTGCGCAAGTGGGAAATGGGAAGTTTCTACTGGGTCGGCCTCAAGGAGGGCGACTGGTACAGCATGACGAAAAAGTCGGGCGAGGGCGCGAACATCAAGCTTGAAATCGTGAACCAGTCCGGCGTCGACCGCATGCAGTATTCCTGGACGGATACCGTCGAGACTGCACCCGCGAAACAGGACCCGTTTGGCGGCAAGGCCTGGGCGATTCCCGGCGTCATCCAGGCGGAAGATTACGATGAAGGCGGCAGTCGTGTTTCGTTCTACGACAAGAGCTCCGAAAACGAGGGCGGCGCTTACCGCGAAGATGCTGTGGATATCGTGGCTTTGGATTCTACGGACGCTTCAAAGGGTTACGCCATCGGCTACACTCAGGATGGCGAATGGCTCGAGTACACCGTGAACGTGGAAAAGGAAGGCGACTACACGGTGGGCGTCTCGATGGCGACCGCTTCCGAGAAGGCCGGCGTGAAGCTGTTTGTCGATGGCGAAGTCGTGGCCGACAGTGTCCTTGCAAGGCAGGGCGAGGACTGGAGCGTGTACGAGTCTGCCGAAGCCAAAATCGGCAAGCTTGCCGCCGGCGAGCACGTGCTCAAAATGCAGATTGTCGGGAACTACGTGAATATTGACAGGATTCGCGTTTGCGAAGGCACGGCCTGCAAAGATCCCGTCGTCGAAGACGTTCAAGATTCTACGGATTCCACGACCACATATATGGCGAATTTCGGCAAAAATCCGACATCCTTTATGCAATCGGGACGGAATGCCGGTGTCTTTAGCGCGACAGGGCGATTCCTCGGGCGCGTCGATGTGTCCCACGGGGGCGTTACGGAATCCTTGAAAATGGCAGGGTTTGCTCCCGGAGTCTATTTTGTGCGTTTTTCAGCCGAAAACTCGATTATTCTACGCAAAATTTGCGTAGAATAGCGTTCGCAACCCCGTAAATTCCCTTTTCCCCCTTTGTTGAATTGACAAAGGGGATTTTTTTTCGCCTTCGAAAACATCCATTTAAACATGTATCTTTCTAGAAAAGTGTATGAGGATGTTTATGATTTACTGCAAATCCATTCTGGCAGTCCTGGCGTCAGTCGCTCTTGCGAGCGCCGCCGTCAACTTGAACGTGAGCCTTGGCGACAGCATCAAGCCCGTGACGCATGTGGCGACAGGTTCGCTTTACGGCCTTACCGAATCGCTCCCGAGCAATATCGAAAAGGACTTGGCTCCCCTGAAGCCGAATGTCTTCCTGAACCCGGCCCGTAGCGGCAACGGTCGCCAGCAAGGGATTGGTGGAGCCTTCCTTGTCGCTCCGCGTGTCGAGAGCATCGGTGCGAAAGTCCAGATTCGCTTGGCCGACGTGCTCCCGGGATGGCCGTACGCCTTCAAGAACATGGACCACTGGAAACAGGAAGTCACTTCCGTCATCAACGACAAGTTGAAATCGGCGAACAAGAACTTCGACGGCTACGAAATCTGGAACGAACCCGACGGCACCTGGAAAAACGAGAACGGCGACTTCAATTCCGTCCTCTGGAAACAGACCTACGATTTGATTCGCAAGATGGATCCGGGCGCAAAGATTATCGGCCCCTCGTATTCCTACTACAATTCGTCCAGGATGGATGCGTTCCTCAAGTACTGTTCGCAGAACAACTGCTTGCCCGATGTCATCAGTTGGCACCAGTGGGGTTCCGCCAACTTCGTGAACGTGGTGGAGAGTGTTCGCAGTATCGAAAAGAAGTACAATATTTCCCCGCGTCCGTTCAGTGTCAACGAATACTCCTCCGAAGAACATTCCGAGGAAGGCTGCCCGGGCCTTTCCGTGCCGTTCATTGCGAAGTTTGAACGCTACGGTGTCGAAAGCGCCATGATTTCCTGGTGGTTCGTACCGCTTCCAGGCCGCTTGGGAAGTTTGCTCACTTCGAACAACGAACGTGGCGGCGGCTGGTGGCTCTACAAGTGGTACGGCGACATGAGTGGCTACATGACCAAGGTGACGCCCCCGAACGACAAGAGCGATGGCGTCGATGGCTTTGCCGCCCTCGATAAAAAGAAGGGCTTTGCAAGCGTCGTGCTCGGCGGCAATACCAAGGGCGATATAAGCGTGAACATTTCCGGGATTCCCGCATCCTTCGGTGCGAAGGTGAACGTGGACGTGGAATATGTTGTATGGGAAAACAAGGACAAGGCGGTCGCAGGCCCTACGCTTGTGGAAAGCAAGGAATACACGGTGAGCGATGGTAAAATCACCGTCCCCGTTAACATCACGAATACGAAGTACGGCTACCACGTGCATGTGACCCCGATTATCCCGCAGGAACCGTACGATCCGTCGACCGGTAAAGCGGGCTCTGCCCCCACGGAACTCCCGGGCATTCTCCAGGTCGAAAACTATGACGTGGGTGGCCAGAACAAGGCCTACTACGACAAGGATGAAGACAACAAGGGCGGCCTTTACCGCGAAGACATGGTCGATGTGGTCGCCGTCGATGAAAACGACGCGTCGAAGGGCTACGCCATCGGCTACACGCAGGAAGGCGAATGGCTGGAATACACCGTGAACGTGAAGACGGCCGGCAAGTACGCGGTGAAGGCTTCGTACGCCACGTCCTCCGAAAATACGGGAATCAAGCTGTTCGTAGACGACAAGGCCGTTACCGATGCAATCATGTTCCCGCAAGGGGCCGATTGGACCACGTACAATACGGTGAGCGCCACGACTTCTGAAATCTCCGCCGGCACGCACGTTTTGAAAATGGAAATCGTCGGGAACTACGTGAACGTGGACTGGCTCGAGTTCTGCGAGGGCGAATGCAAGGAAGAAAAGAAACAAGAAGAAAAGAAGGATCCTGAACAGACGACCTTCTTGGCCAAATTCCAAACAGAAGTCCAATCCCAGGTTTATGCGGTGTTTGGCTTGGATGGAACTTTTATCGGACGGGTGAGTGCCGCCAATGCACAAAACGCCTCGGCCCAGGTAAAATCCATCGCCAAGCAGCGCGGGGTGTACTACATAAAGTCAACAAAGACTGGTACCGCCCACAAGGTTGTGGTTACTGAAAAGTAAACACGATTCCAAACAACCAAGAGCCCCTCGCGAATGCGGGGGGCTTTCTTGATGGAATGCCATCAACAACAGGATTTCTGGTTTACGGCAATGTGAAACTCTTCAGGAACGGCCAGCCGATGGAGCCGTCGCCCTGTTCGTGGCCACCGCCCTGCTTGGTGCAGAGTACGACCTTCACGCCGTCCTTGCAGTTGGAGTATTCGTCGCAACCATTCGAGTTCTTGGACGGGCTTCCGGTGCATCCGTTCTTGTCGGCCCAGAACTTGAAGTTGCCCTCGGCGCCGAGGAAGTTCAGGCCATCGTTGAATCCGCTGTCGCCACCACCATAGCGGCAGACCTGGTCGTTGGTTCCGCGGAACATGATGATGGAAATCGGACGTGCGGGGCTGCAGGTGGCGCTGTTCGTGGTGTTCAGGTCCATTGCGGCGGGGGCTACGGCGGCGTAAACGTCGGCCATGTTGCAGGCTACGTGGTTGCTCATGCCGCCGCCCATGGAGAAGCCAGCAGCATAGACGCGCTTCGTGTCGATGCAGACCTTTTCTTCAACGGCCTTGATCATTTCGCGAGAGAACTTGATGTCGTCGTCTTTGGAACAGCAGGGGCCTACGTTCCATCCGGCGCCCATCATGGATACTCCGCCAGTGCCGTCCGGGTACAGCGAAATGACGCCTTCCTGGTCCGTAATTTTTTTGTAGGTGGTGCCACCGTTTTCGTTCATCTGGCCTGCGCCGGAGCCTCCAACCGGGTGGTAGTCGACGACGAGAGGCACGGGCTTGTCGCCCTTGTACTGGCTAGGCACGTGCATGATGAATGTGCGGTTCTTGCCGTCCACGTTTACGCTCATGTTGTGGTCGCCGGCCTGGTAAGCCTTGCCGGAGCAGTCAATGGTGACTTCCTGTGCGCTGGACGCGGCGACAGTTGCAGAACTTTCAGGCTTGGATTCGCTGGATTTCGTTGGCCACATGGAGTTTGAACTTGCCGGAGTTATGTTTGCGGAACTCGTGACAATGGATTCGCTTTTCTTTTCCATGGTGATGAGGACGTTGGTTTCCACTTCCTGCATCATCTTGTAGACAGTGTTGACGTAGCCTTCCAGTGCGAACTGGAGTGTCGGCAACAGAGTTTCGCCTTCCTTCAGGAGGGCGGCCTTGCCTGCGACGGTGTATGTGCTGTTGCGTCCGTCGGTATTGATGCGGATGAACTTTGCGCCCTGTGCGGTGTACTTGGACATGTCCATGGTTATGTTGCCGTAGGCGTTCTGGAAGGTACGCTGGCAAAGAATCTTGCCCATGGCGTCGATCATCGAAACTTTGAGAATGCCTGCGTTCACGTTACTCAGGGTAAGTGTTCCCTGGAAGAACTGCGCGCTCATTTGCAGGCTTGCTGCGCCGTTCAAGGCGCTGGTGCCGTCGCTGGAAAGGCTGAATACGCCGCCTTCTCCGGAGACTGTGTGAATGCTTGCGATGTTAAAGCCGTCGACGGTTACGCCCTGCAAAGGCTCGCCCGTAGTATTTTTTACGACTCCCGAAATGCTCCAGCCGAAGGCCAGAGAACTGGATAAGGCTATTCCACTAGCGATACCCAAAAGTTTGGGAAACTGCATTTTTACTCCTTTTTTTTGCTTTGTTTCCCAAACATCCCTTACACTTGCCTTTAATATATGTTCTTTGAAAAACGATGAGAAATGTGCAGAGAAAAAAAACGTTGACATTTTTGAAACGGCAAATTTCGCGAAAAAAGGCACTTTTGTGTTAAGAAAAATTAAAAAAGCCCCCTTTTTACGAAATGTAAACGAAACTTTTCGTTACGGGCGCCTATGGACAATATGTCAATGGAACTTTTGTTCCAAGGAGGAATTTCCTTTTTGGGGGGCGGTATCTTTATAAAGAAAGTTTATGGGATGTTGAAGAAAATTTCAACAAAAAGGATGTGGATATGAAAAGATCACTTTCCCGTGCCACAAAGGCACTGATGTTCGCCCTTGCGGCGTCATCATTCTCCTTTGCGGGACCCGGCCTCGCCGATGGTTTCGCGAAGTTCGTCGGTAACATTACCACTCGTGGTCAGGTCCGCTCTGATTTCGGTACCTACTGGAACCAGATTACGGCCGAAAACGAATGTAAGTGGGCTTCCATCGAAGGCTCCCGAGGCAATTACAACTTTAGCGGTTGCGACGCCGCCTATAACTGGGCGAAGAATAACGGTGGACACTTCAAGTTCCACGCTCTTGTGTGGGGCTCCCAGTACCCGAACTGGCTGAACGGCCTTAGTGCTGCTGACACGAAAACGGCCATTACCAATTGGTTTGACCGTGTCAAAAAACAGTATCCGGACCTCGAAATGATCGACGTCGTGAACGAAGCCATTAGAGGTGGCAACGGTTACCACTCCGGCTATGGTAACGGCAACAACATCCCGGCCGCTCTTGGTGGCGATAATGGCGACTACAAGTTCGTGGTGACCGCATTCCAGATGGCACGTGATCGTTGGCCGGATGCCATTTTGATTTACAACGACTACAATACCGTGCAATGGGACAAGGATGGCGGTATCAACCTCATCAACACCATCAAGAAGGGCGGCGCTCCTGTCGATGCCTACGGCCTTCAGGCTCATGACATGACGACCCAGGGCGGTGGCGCTGGCGGTACCGGTGGTGGCGGCGGATGCTTGAACATCAATACCCTCAAGAACACGATCAATGAAATTTGGGAAAAGACCCAGATGCCGATGTTCATTTCTGAATACGACATCAGTATTGCTGACGACAACTCCCAGAAGCAGTGCTACCAGGATCAGATTTCCTTCTTCATGGAAAACGAACACATTGCTGGTATCACCATTTGGGGCTACATCTACGGTGCAACGTGGATTGACCATTCCGGCATTATCAAGGATGGACAGGACCGTGCAGCAATGAAGTGGCTGAAGGAATACTTCGGCAATGAAGCAAACAAGGCGAAGAGCCAGAACTCCACGGGCCTTGCCGGCGGCAAGCCTGTCGATCCGGAACCGCGCCAGTACTTCAAGGGCAATCCGTTCGAAATCCCGGGCAAGATCGAAATGGAAGATTTCGACATTTCGGGCAAGGGCAAGAACGAAGACGGTACCTCCAACATCACCTATAGCGAAAACGATTCCGACAACCATTCCTGCACCGATGCCGGCAAGGAAGCCGAATGCAGCAACTACCGTGAAGACGCCCCGGGTGTCGATCTGTACAAGAAGGCTACCGGCGTTGTCCTCGGCTACGTCAATGCAGGCGAATGGCTGGAATACACCATCAACGTGAAGGAAGCCGGCGACTACACATTCTTCGCTGCGGTTACTTCCGGTGGCGGCTCCTCCTTCAACTTCACTCTTGACGGCAAGGAACTTACTGGCGACATTAAGGTGCCCGCCAACTCCGACGCCGACAACTATGACGATTACAACAAGGTGAGCAAGAACGTGACTCTCCCGGCCGGACAGCATGTTCTCCGCTTCACGGCTGTCGAGGACTGGATGGACATCGACTACATCACCTTCGTGAAGGGTAAGGATGCTACCGACCCCGAACCGATTGCCAGCAGTTCTGATTCCGGCAATGGCGGTACCGATATCTTCGTCCAGAAGCGTATCGAGTACGATCCCAATGCCCTGCAGCACTACCGTGTCATCGATACTCAGGGCCACTACATGGGCATCTTGAGCGGCTATGGCTTCGATGCTGCTACTGACATCCTCCAGCACAGCACCTATGTCAAGTCCAGCGGCGTGTACTTCCTCATCAACCGTTACACCGGTGAAATGAAGTCTGTCCGTGTGACTCGCTAACCTTCAATAGATCCTAATCCAAAACACCAGGAATCTCGGAGAAATCCGGGATTCTTTTTTTTGCCTATTGACAATCTGTCCAAAGATTGTTTGTGGCTGGGGATGACTTTTATCGGATTCCGACTTAGATTGTAGATGTTCCGGTGTAGAACGTGGAACTTACAAAGGATGTTGGATATGAGAAAATCTTTTTTTGCGGTCTCCAAGGCCGTTGTGGCTGTCCTTGCGACAACCTCCATTAGTTTTGCAGCCCTTGCCGATGGCGGGGCGAAATTCCTAGGCAATATCACTACCAGTAGCCAAGTCCGTTCGGATATGGGCACGTACTGGAACCAACTTACTAACGAAAACGGTTGTAAGTGGGGAACCATCCATTCCGTTGATAACAGCGGCAAGAGCAAGTTCAATTTCAATGGATTTGACAGTTGCGAAAACGGCTACAAGTGGGCCAAGGCGCAGCCGGGACGTACTTTCAAGTTCCACGCCCTCATTTGGGGTTCCCAAAAACCAGATTTCCTTTGCACCAAGAAGAATCCTGGCATTACCAAGGAAAAGACGAAACAGTATATTGTCGAATGGTTCGATGCCGTGGCTGCAAAGTTCCCCGACCTTGAATACATCGACGTGGTGAACGAAGCCATCTGGGATGGCAACAACTACCATTCCGGCTACAGCAAGCCTGCGCAGGGCGCCGAAGGTATCAGCACCGACGACCCCGATTGCGGCGGTACCTACATCATCCCGGCTCTTGGCGGCGATGAAGTCATTGGCGGCAAGCACCAGTACAATTTCGTGAAGACCGCTTTCGAGATGGCCCGCGAACGCTGGCCGCATGCGAAACTCATCTACAACGATTACAACACTCTTTCGTGGCAGATGAACGAGGGTATTGAAATGGTGAAGACCCTTGTTGCGAACGGCGCCCCCATCGACTTCTACGGCCAGCAGTCTCACGATTGCAAGGGCATGAGCAAGTCCGACTTCGAGAGCAAACTGACCAGGATCCATAACGAGACCGGCCTTCCGCTGCTGATTTCCGAATACGATATCGGCGAAGCCGACGACCAGAAACAGAAAAACGACTACGCGAACCAAATTCCCTTTATGTGGGAAACGCCCTGGATTGGCGGCATCACCATCTGGGGCTACATCAACGGCGCTACCTGGGCTGCAAACACGGGCATTATGGAATCGGATGGCAGAAAGCGCGCTGCCATGGTGTGGCTCGAGGAATACTTTGCGAAGAACCTGGACAAGGGCCAGAACGACATTACGTTCACTCCTGTCGAACCCAAGGAACGCGAATTGTTCAAGGGCAAGGCTTTCGAAATCCCGGGTAAAATCGAAATGGAAGATTTTGATATTTCCGGCATCGGTAAAGGCAATGTCACGGTCAGTGAAAACGACTCCGATAACCATTCCTGCACCGACGCAGGCAAGGAAGCCGAATGCAGCAATTATCGCGAAGGTACAGGCGTGGACATTTACAAGAAGGGCGATAAACTGGTTATCGGTTACAACCAGGCCGGCGAATGGCTGGAATATACTGTCAACGTGACCGAAGCGGGCGATTACACGTTCTTTGCCGCGGTGGCTTCTGGTGGAGGCTCCACTTTCAACTTCACTTTGGACGGACAGGAACTCACGGGCAATATGGATGTCCCTGCCGGTAGCGATGCCGACAGTTTCGACGAGTACGCAAAAGTCAAGACTAACGTGACTCTCCCTGCCGGTCAGCATGTTCTTCGCTTCAACGCGGTCAAGGACTGGTTCGACATTGACTACGTGACGTTCGTGAAGGGCAAGGACGCGACCGACCCGGAACCGATTGTCAATAGTTCCGATTCCGGTAGTGGCACCGACGCTCTCGCCCATGCCCGACTCCAGTACGACCCCAATGCTCTCCAGGATTACCGAGTCATCGATATGCAGGGCCATTACCTGGGCATCATGAGCGCTTATGGTTTCAAGGCCGCGGGCGAAATGCTCCAGCACAGTTCCGCTGTCAGGGCTTCGGGCGTTTACTTCCTCGTTAACCGCTTTACGGGCGAAAAACAGAGCGTGCGCGTGAGCCGTTAATAAAATTAAATATCCTAATCCAAAACACCATGAACCAACTCCCGGACTTTGTCCGGGAGTTTTTCTATATTCTTGCGCATGGAACAGAACCCGAAAAAGGCGAATTACTTCCCGGCGATCGACGGACTCCGCCTGCTTGCGAGCATCAACATCGTGATGCTCCACTTGGGCAGTTCCAATGCGCTCCAGTACATGGCGGGCTGCACCTGGCTCATGCCGATTTTCAAGGCGCCGGCCTTCGCCGCGGGCATCTTCTACGTCTTTGCCGGGTTCCTCTTTGCAAGCAAGTTCAGCGACCCGGAACGCCGCATCCCGGTGGTCCCCTTCATGTTCGCCCGTATAGCGAAGCTATACCGGCTCCACTTCTTCATGACGCTCCTCATGTTCGTGGTGCTGATTTTCAAGTTCAGCGGCTACAGCCACCTCCCTGCCTTCGGCGAGCTCGGCGACTGTGCCGCCAAGGGGCTTGCGAATATGTGGCGCCCCTGGTGGAGCCTGCTCATGCACCTCACGCTCACCTGGTCCATCGCCCCGGACCTCGGCATGAAACTCAACGAGCCCAGCTGGTCCTTGACGAGCTTCTTCCTCTGCTACGCGATTACGCCCTGGTTCAGCCGCTGGCTCTTCAAGCAGAACCGCCGCACGCTCTGGTTCCTCTTTGGCGGAGTGTTCATCCCCGGTCTCGTGTGGGCCGCGGTTTTCGGCCTCACGGGGAACCTCTGGTTCGTGGGCTACACCCAGAAGTACACGTTCTTCCACATGTTCGCGCCAGTCCGCGTGTTCGAGTACATCTTCGGCATGGTCATTTTCCGCCTTTACAGCGAGGGCGTGTTCGACTACCTCAAGCGGGATTACGTGTCCGGGATTTTCCAGGCGCTCTTGCTCGCCGCCCTCTACGGAAGCCTTTTCCTCATGGGGCCGAACCTGAATGCGGGCGTCAACTACTTCCTCCACCATAGCCTGCCTGTGTTCATTTACGGGCTCTTCGTGCTTTCGCTCCTTTCGGGCAAGGGCTTCATGGCCAGGTTCTTCTGTATCGGCATCGTGCGCCGCGTGGGCCGTGCGAGTTTCTATCCGTACCTCATCCACCTGCCGCTCATTTCCATCGCCTGGGGCATCTGCAATTTGGACCGCCCCAAGAACACCATCCTCTTCTTGCTGTTCGTCTATACGGTGAGCACCCTGTACATGGAGTTCAAGGTGTGGAATAAAAAGCGCAAGAAATCCAAGGCTGCCTAGAGGAAACCAGTATTTTTTTGAATAGCACGGAAATCCCCTTTGGGACTGGTCCCTTGTTTGTAGATTTTCAAAGTTCTCGTGTGTGAGGTGGCTCACACGGATTGGCTTGTTTATGTTTTTTTACGGAATTTGACCGAAAAACGGGCTTTTTTTGTTTTTTTGCAAGCATAATATTACACAAGAGGGGTAGAAGTTGGTGGGCGTTCAATCTATATTTTAACGAGGATGGGATAATCGTTAAAAACAAGAGGATTTAATGAAAAAAATACTGACAACCGCACTGTGCGCAGCGTCCCTTTTGGCGGTTTCCGCCAATGCTGCCGGCAAGTACCCGTTCCCTCAGAATAAGGCGAACCCCAACGGCTACACCGTTCCGTTTGCCGATACGGACGTCATCCAGAAGCACTTCGAAAAGTGGAAAAAGGGTTTCTACGATTCCAGCCGTGGCTGGGTCTACTCCCCCGAAGGAAAGGGTTCCACCGTTTCTGAAGGTATTGCCTACGGTATGCTCATCATGGTGTACATGGACAACAACACCAATAACACCAAGAACGATTTTGACAAACTTTACGCTACCTGGAAAGGTAACATGGTCAGTGGTTGTTCCAGTGTCTGCGGCATGAACTGGCGTGTTGGTGATGGTGAGCAGGGAGGTTCCGCTTCCGATGCCGACTTCGACGCCGCTCTTGCTCTCGTGATGGCCTACTACCAGTGGGGCGACCAGCAGTATTTGAATGATGCCAAGAGCCTTATCTCTTGGCTTGCTACTGGCGATATCAAGAATGGCAAGGAAATCAAGCCGGGTAACCAGTGGGATGATGCATTCAACCCGAGCTACACCACTCTCGCGAACTTCGAAGTGTTCAAGTCCGTGGATGGCAGTGGTCCCTGGGCAAATGTTATTTCCACATCTGCAAGCGAACTCCTCAAGTGCCAGAACAGTTCATCCGGTCTTGTGACCGACTGGTGCAGTTGGGGTGGATTCCAGCCTGTAATCAACTCCGCCGCTGCAGTGGGCGATGGCAAGACCATGGCCGCCTTCTTTGACGATGCAGCCCGTACCCCGTGGCGCACCGCTTGGTCTTATTACTGGTTTGCCAATAATGACGCCAAGACATTCAACCAGAAGGTTGTCAATTGGCTGTACTCCGCCACCTTTGGCGATGCGGGTGCCATCATGTCCGGCTACAAGGCCGACGGTAGTGATCCCAACATTGCCGACCGTAAGTACGTTTCTTCTACGTTCTCTGGTGGCCTGGGTCTTGCCGCCTCCACCTTTACGGGTGAAGCAGACAAGGCTTACATGAAGACTGTGTACAAGACTCTTGCTCGTCTCGAAGCCTGTGAAGAAGCCTCTACCTGTGGTAATGATGGTGTCGTGGGTGAAAAATACTACCCGGCAACCCTCAACATTCTTTACATGCTCTTGATGTCCGGTAACATGCCGAACTTTGCCGAAATTGACAAGTTTAAGTCCTTCACTCCGGACAAGTCCTTGTTGGCGACTGATTTCGGTATTGCTGGTACTCAGATGGCTTTGGACGATTCTACGGTTGGCCTCTCCGGATTCTGGAAATGGGGTGCTTACCACGATAAATTACCGGCATTGCCGAATAGCAACGTTACCAAGATGGCTCCGGATTCGGGCTCTTCTCCCTTGTTCCTCAACAATGGCGTGATTACTGCCGAGGCTGTTATCGAAATCGCTCCGGAACCGGAATATGGTTCTGCCGAAGCCACAGCCGGTAAGTATCCGAGTGCCGGTATTGCCATGTCCTTTAATCAGAAGGAAACCGGTGTTGATTTGTTGAGCCTTGGCGTTACTGCGATTCGTTTCAATATCAAGACGACTGGTACCATTCGTTTTGCCCTTCTCAATACGTCGACTAGCGAAGCTGGTGGTGAACCGGGCTACGTGATTGAACCTACGGGCGATTACAAGACCATTACCCTGAAACTTGCTGGTGGCGGTACTTCTACGGTTGGCGATCTCGAAGTCCCGACTTGGGTTAACGATCCTTCCACTGCTAACGATGTGATGAAGACTGCAAAGGGTGTGAAGTTCGAAGCCAAGATGACGAAGGGTGGCGACGCCTCCATCTCCCTCAAGTCCATTGAATTCCTCAAGGGTAACGAAGTCGTGGATCCGTTCGCTCTTACCGGCACAAAGATTGAAGAAATCAAGGTGACTTCTTCTGCTTCCGTGAATCCGACTTCTTCCGCATCCGTTGTCCCGGGTTCTTCCAATGCAATCATCCCGGGCTCTTCTGCCTCCGTCGGCCTCCTCGCCGCTGACGCTCTCAGCATGGTCAAGGTGGCTGTCCATGGCACGGTCCTCTCCATCCTCGATGCCAAGGTGGGCTCTAGTTACGCAGTCCTCAGCGTACAGGGCAAGGTCATCGCTCAGGGTAAGGTGACCAGCGCCAACCAGATGATCGCTGTCCCCAACAAGGGTATGTACCTTGTGAAGGTCGGTAGCGATATCCGTCCGGTCAACGTAAAGTAAAACCTTTGTTTTTTTCGATTATGCCGGAGCTTTCGGGCTCCGGCTTTTTGTATATTCTCGGGCATGGATATAGGAGCTTATCATTTTCAGAATCCCGAAGCCTTCTGGCTGCTGGTTTTTGTGCCAGTCCTTGTCGCCCTTTATGTTTATCGTCAAAAACGTCGTAAAAGCACGATTAAATTCCCTGCCCTCGCCATTGCCAAAAAGGCGGTGCCGAGCCGTCGCGTGCGTTTCCGCCATATAGTGCCTGCGCTTCGCCTGGCAGCTCTTTGTTGCTTTATAGTGGCGCTTGCCCGCCCCCAGAACGCCATGGAGGTGGAGTACACCAATACCGATGGCGTCGATATCATGCTGGCCCTTGACGTTTCGGGTTCCATGGGAACGCTGGACATGCTCACGCGCGCGGAACAGGCCAAACTGGGTGTGATGAACGCCGAACGCATTTTGAAGTCTGGCGACTACTGGAAGTACAGCCGCATGGGCTATGCGCAACTGGTGATTGCCGATTTTATCGGTAAACGGCATAGCGACCGTATCGGCCTTTCGGCCTTCGGTTCCCGCGCAATTACGCAGTGCCCGCTCACGTTGGATTACGGTTCCTTGCTCGAAATCCTTGGAGCCTCCGATGAACTTGCCAAGGATTCCATCTTTGCGAACCGCACCGCTATCGGCGACGGTCTCATGAACGCTCTTGCCCGCCTTGAAAAGTCCAACGCGAAGTCCCGTGTGGTCGTGCTCCTGACCGATGGCAAGGATAACGCAAGTGTCATTTCGCCGGTCCGCGCCGCCGAGGTGGCTCAGTCCCTGGGCGTCAAGGTGTATACCGTTGGCGTCGGAAAACGTAGCGGCAAGATCCTTTCGTTCCAGCAGAACCCGTGGACTGGCGATATCTCCTGGGGAGAACGCGACATCACTCCCGAAGAGGGAATCGACGAATCTACTTTGAAGGCTGTGGCCCAAAAGACCGGCGGCAAGTTCTATCGCGCCGAGAACAAGGAACAACTCGAGAACATCTATGCCGAAATCGACCAGCTGGAAAAGACCGAAATAGAGACTGTGGCCTACGCACGCTACGCAGAAAAGTTCTACCCGTGGCTTTTGCTGGGCGCTTTGCTTATTTTACTCGAGTTGGTGCTTGCCAACACGCGCTTCGTGCGAATCCCGTAGGGGAGGGCGCCTGGGGCCGCTTTCGCGTTGCTTGTCTATAGGCGCTGCCGGCGGGCAAATGCAGTGATTTTTCAGGTCGACAAACATGTCGTCTATGGATTTCACGGATTCCGTTCCGTATTCCGACCAGTATATGCTGAACGATATCTTCCAGGGAACCAGTCCCTGGATTTTGCTTGTCTTGCAGCTGCTGACGATGTCCTTGCAAAGGACTTCGACTTCGGCGAACTCTTTTTTTTCGGCGACCAGTGCGAAGATTCCCTTTTCTATCCTGGAAAGGAATATGTCCTGCCCCCTGCTGATTTCCCTAAAGAAGTCGCCTACGTTCTCCACCAGTTGTTCGCCGGTACTTTTACTGAATTCCTTGACAATGTCGCAGTAGTTGTTAATTTCCAACTGGATGAGGAAGACCCGCTTGTTGCTGCCGTTCTTTTGCGTGATGGAATCCAGGTGCTTGGCCAACTGGTACTTGTTGTTGAGTCCGCTGATGGGGTCCGTTGTGATTAGCCCTTGCAGTGACTTGATGTAGAGGAACAGCATCACGAAAACCATCACGGGAGCGCTGATGACGATGTCCAGGAACATGCTTTGTATACCGAGTGCGGTTACCGGGATGAACATGATGAAGGCTAGGTAGTTGTACGTCCTGCGAACGAACTTGTTCCTGCATTTCCTTGCCCGCTTGAGGGCTATGCAACTGGCGGTCACGATGTAGCCGACCGAGATTACGTTGAAGGATATCCAAAGCCCGTTGTTCATGAGGACTTCGCCCGTGCCGAACTGCGTTATGGTGTTGACGAGGGCGTAGACGATGATGGCGACAATCGGGGTGATGACGAGCGGGGCCCATTTGCGCAATTTATAGGAATTGTACTCCGTGACGAAATAGATGTACAGGAACCAACAGAAGCCGACAAAGGAACAGGTGAATATTTTTCCGAATATAAGGATGAGCGCTGCGTCGGTGGCGGAGGGCGGAATGCAGTGCGCGACAATATCGAGTGCGGAAAATACGATGAACCAGCCCAGGACCATCTTGAATGCCTTGGTTTGCATTTTTGCCTGGTTGCCATGGTGGAGTGTCGCGAGGATGAGCACCAGCACGACAATGCACATGATATTTACTTGGATAGCAGCCATGTTTGTAATCATCTCTCACCTCTTTGTAGCAAGAATATAATATTTTTGTAAAAAATTCTGTGATGTTTGACAAGAATGTTTTTTTTCTTTTTGCTGGGGATAATTTTTCGCTTTTTTTGGCGCAAAAAATGGTTTTTTGTATATTACAGGTTGTAATAATTGGAGTCTAGAATGCGTTTCGCTGAACCTAACTTTTTGTGGTGTCTTTTTTCCCTTCCGCTGTTTGCGCTGCTGTTCTACTATGCCTACCGTCGTCGAAAAAAATTGGCGTCCAGGTTTGTCTCGCTCACCATGCTCCCAAAACTTTCGACGAGCGTATCCCCTTGGCGTCGCCTGGCCAAGGTCATGCTGCTGCTTTTGGCCATCGCCTTCTTGTTTGTCGCCTTGGCCCGTCCGCAGTGGGGCCGTAAAATGGAACATATTGAACGTCGGGGCCTCGATATCGTGCTTTTGCAGGATATCTCGCTTTCCATGCTGGCCGAAGACGTGAAGCCCAATCGTCTGGTTCGCAGCCGTCATGAAATTTCATCGTTCCTGGAAGGTCTTTCGGGCGACCGTGTTGGGCTTGTCGCCTTTAGCGGCGAGGCACAGGTGATGGTCCCGCTTACGCTCGATTACGGTACTGTGCAGATGATGCTTAGGGAACTGAATCCCGGGTGGCTCATGCCGGGCACGAATCTGGAAAACGCCATTCGCAAGGGAATGAGTTTGTATAAAAATTCCGGTGGCGCCGGCCAGTATTCTGTGATGATTTTGATGAGCGATGGCGAGGAACTTGAGGCTGCTGCCGTGAACGCCGCCAAGGAGGCTGCAGACCTTGGAATCAAAATCTACACCATCGGTATCGGGTCCAGGGAAGGAGTGCCCATACCGGTCAAGAGCCGTAATGGGGACGTGGCCTACAAAAAGGACATGCAAGGGAATATCGTGACGACTCGTCTCGAGGAGGGAACGTTGCAGGAAATTGCCAGTGCGACGGGCGCCCTTTATTTCTACGCGAGTCCGGGCGAATTCCAATTGCAGAAAGTGCTTGCGGAAATTGCCGCCCTCGAAAAGAAGGAGCAGGCGAGCGACCGCATGGAAAACTACCAGGACCGCTACCAGATTTTCCTTGGGCTTTCCGCATTGCTCTTCCTTGTCGAAGCGATGGTTTCGGAACGAGGACGCCGCCGCAAGCAACTCTCCGGCCGATTCAGTTAATTACGTCACCCTGGGAGGTGCGCAGCACGAGCAGGGCCCATACATCCCGTAAACCGCGTCACCCTGGGAGGTGCGCAGCACGAGCAGGGCCCATACATCACGAAAGACGCGTCACCCTGGGAGAGCGCAGCACGAGCAGGGCCCATACATCCCGCAAACTGCGTCACCCTGGGAGAGCGCAGCACGAGCAGGGCCCATACATCCCGCAAACCGCGTCACCCTGGGAGGTGCGCAGCACGAGCAGGGCCCATACATCCCGCAAATCGCGTCACCCTGGGAGGTGCGCAGCACGAGCAGGGCCCATACATCCCGTAAACCGCGTCACCCTGGGAGAGCGCAGCACGAGCAGGGCCCATACATCCCGTAAACCGCGTCACCCTGGGAGAGCGCAGCACGAGCAGGGCCCATACATCCCGCAAACCGCGTCACCCTGGGAGAGCGCAGCACGAGCAGGGCCCATACATCCCGTAAACCGCGTCACCCTGGGAGAGCGCAGCACGAGCAGGGCCCATACATCCCGCAAACTGCGTCACCCTGGGAGGTGCGCAGCACGAGCAGGGCCCATACATCCCGCAAACCGCGTCACCCTGGGAGAGCGCAGCACGAGCAGGGCCCATACATCCTCGAGTGGCGAAACATGACGTATGGATTCCGCCTCCGGCGGAATGACAATCTGTATAAATGTTCCCAAAACCGCGATACGGAGACGTATGGATTCCGGCAAGCCGGAATGACAGTCCAGCGGGCGGTCAGCGGAAAGACAATCCACAAAAAAAAGCGGGCCGTTGGGCCCGCTTTTGTAAGAGTAAAAAAAAGAGCCTTTCGGGTGGGTGTGTCTCTCTTGGAGACGATCGGCTCGCCAGGCGAGGCCGCGGAGAAATCCACCGGAAGGGCTCAATGATTAATATACGTCAAAACACTTCTTTGTAACAAATCTTTTTTAAAAACCTTACTCCAATTTGGAACGCCCTCCATTCCGTGCGTCAAATATTTATATTTATGCCAAATGCGTAAAGTTTACGACTCCCTTGCTGTTGTTTGCGCAGGCGTTCTTTCGCTTGTTGCATGTTCTTCGAATCCGGAACCCCAGACGGATGTTGCCTTGGTGGAATCTTCAAAAGCCCCGGCTGCGGCTGCCGTGTCTGAACCCCAGACGATTCCGGAATCCGCGGGCCCGGTATCCGAGCCTTCGAACACACCCGCAAGTTACAAGGATATCAAGTTCCCCGAGTACAAGTACGTGGCTCCGTTCCCTTCCGATTACCGTGTGCAGATTGCCGATGGAATCGCGGGTTACATTGTGAGCGACCGCCGTCTGCCTTTGGTGAACTTGACTGTCTATTTCGAGGAGTCCAATTTGCCCGCTACGATTAAGGACGAGGCTGCTTCCGAAATGGTGGGCTCCATGCTGCGTCGCGGTGCGGGCGGCGGAATTGCGCCTGCGGTACTCGACGATTCCCTGGAGTTCGTCAGTGCTGGAATTTCTACAAGTGCTGGGACGTTCCTTTCGTACTTCGATATTGACTGCCTTTCCAAGGATTTTGTCTCTGTTCTTGGACTTTCGAAAAAGGTTCTTACGGCTCCTGCCTTCGACAAGGAGCAACTTGAAATCCTGAAGGCGAATTATGTGACGGCCTACGAGCGTCGCTACGACACTCCGGCCAAGGTGCTTTCGGCCCTTAAGGCGAAAGTGAACTACGCTCCGAGCGTGCGCCTTTGGGATGCCAATGCCGAGGAATACAAAAAGGTCTCGGTGGACGATGTCAAGCGGCTTGCTGCTGGAGTCTATTCCTCCAAGCGAGTCGTGTTTGCGCTTTCGGGCGATGTCCAGAAGGATTCCGCAGTGACGCTTCTTAAGGAGTTCTTTGCCGATTGGAAAGTGGCGCCTGCAAAGGGTGAAAAGCCGAAGCCGGAGCCTCTTTCCTTTGTGCGTAAGCCTGGAACCTATGTGGTGGACAAGGACATTTCGCAGGCGAACATTTCCATGAGCCAGCCTTTTGTTCGCAGACCGCATCCGGACTACTATCCGACCGCGGTGGCGAGTTTCATTTTAGGCGGTGGCAGTTTTACGAGCAGGCTCATGAATCGCGTGCGCAGTGATGAGGGCCTCGCATACAGTATTTACAGTGCGGCGGGAAACGATTACCGCGATACCGCTATGACGACAATCGCTTTGCAGACCAAGGTGGAGTCGGTGGATTTTGCCTTGAAATTGATTTTCGAGGAAATCGATAAACTGGCGAAGGATGGCCCGACGGCCGAAGAACTGGACCAGGCCAAGAAGGCCATTGTCGAAAGCCTTCCGAGTCTGTTCGATTCCCCGCAATCCACCGCGTCCATTTTTGCGAGGGATGAACTTTTGGGAAAGGCGCAAACGCACTATGTTGATTTCGTGAACGAAGTGAACGCCGTGACCGCCGAACAGGTGAAGGCCATGGTGGCCAAATACTTCGACAAGAGCAAAATGACTATTTCCATTGTGGCGCCTATCGCCAAGTTGGATGCCCTGAAACCTTTTACGGTTGTTCCTCTGGACAGCCTGGAATTCCGGTAATCGATGATGCGTACGACAGGCATGAACATGACTTGCAAGTTGACGGTGCTGTTTGCGCTCGTCTTTGCCTGTTCCGCATTCGCTGTTTCCAGGAGCGCTGTGCTGAACCAACTGGGCGGCAAGGACGACGACGTGCGTAGTCTTTGCTCTGGCGTGAACAAGTGCTTGGGCAAGCGGTTCGACTTTTGCACCGAGGACGATTTAAAACTGTGGCCCAAGACCAAGTACGATGGGGACTTCTGCGCGCCATATTACGAAATTACCAAGCGTGGTTATCCGGCCGACCTCAAACTCCCCATGGCTACGGAAATATACGCTCGACTGGGTCGCCAGTACCGTGCCATTTACGTGAACGAGGGAACGCTCCCGCTAGGAGCGTCCGTCATCAGTTACTTGTTTGACAATATGCCGTTCACTGCTCAACTCATCAACGCCTACCTGGGCTCCAACTATTCGCTGGAGTATATGAGCCGCAACCATAAGTTCTTCAATGGCAGCAATGGCCGTAGCCTTTCGGGTGAATTCTACTGGGCATTGCAGGACAGCGCCGGCTACAAGTTGGGGCTTCGCAATTTGTTTTTCGGGTATGGCCATGCCCAGGTGCTTCGCTGGTCGCTGCACGGTTCTGCCATTGCCTATCTCGATATGGACGAAATTTCCAGGAATCAACTTAAGTATAAACTAACGGCTATCGTTTTCCCTGGCAATTCGGTACTCAATTCCATTATGCAAATGCGGGTGTTCAAGAGCGTGGTGAACGATAAAATTGACCACATCGTGGATGATATTAAACGCGCATCGGGACGTTACTTTGGTGGTGACAAGGAACCCCTGGTCAAGACCGCCGCTCTCAAGTCCCAGGAAAATATTCAATACGTTATCGATTTTGAAAGGGTGGTGAATGGCGAACCGTGGCAGTTGGGCGATTTTGAAAAACGCCGAAAGCAACGCGAAAAGGAACGTACAGCACCAGCTCCATTGAAAGTCGAAGAACCGAGGATGCTAAAATGAGCACAGAAGATACTTTGGAATCCCTTTTGGAACGCGTGACGGACCGTCGCAAGGATCTCTTGACGGGCGTCGTGAACCGCCGTACCAGGCATTTTTGCATGGTGCTGGAAGATTTGTTCGACCCCCACAATATCTCTGCCGTGATTCGTACTGCCGAATGCTTCGGCCTCCAGGACGTGCACATTATCGAAGAGGACAACGCCTACAGCGTGAACAAGTCCATTTTGAAGGGCTCCTACAAGTGGATGAACCTTTACCTTTATAAAAAGCGCATGCTCTGCATGGAAAAGTTGCGCGCCAAGGGCTACAAAATCGCCGTCGCGAGCACGAACACCACGAATTCCGTTCTGGACCTTGATTTGAGCCAGCCTACCGCTTTTTACCTGGGAAGCGAATTCCACGGAAACCATCCCGACACATTGGCCCATGCCGATTACGAGTTCAAGTTGCCCCAGTACGGGATTACCGAATCCATGAACGTTTCCGTCGCCGGCGGCGTGCTCATGACGTATCTCGATGTGTTCATGCAGAAGGAAGGCCGCGAAAAGTTCCTTTTGCCCCGGGCGGATCGCGACGCCCTTTTGAGGGATTTCCTGGATCGACACGTGAATGGCATTGAGAACAACAGTCCCATAACTCGAATTGAAGGTTGAAATTGAAAAAAGTCCCTGAAAAAGGGGCTTTTTTTGTATACGATTCCTGAAATTTCTACGGAATATGCTAATTTAGGATTAGAATGAAAAAGAATTCTGCACTCTACTTGTCTGTGGGCTTGGTTGTACTTCTGGCCCTGGTTATTTTGGTTTTTGGCGTTTTTTTTCTGAATGAAAAGGACCCTCGCGAAACTTTCAACCATTTTTATTTGCGCTTTACCCAGGTGAGCACGTTGGTGCTTGATGACCCGGTCAAGGTGAACGGTGTAAAACTGGGCAAGGTCGAAAATATCGAATTGGCTGGCCACCGCGTGGTGGTGACGGTTCGTCTCCGTACCGACGTGAAAATCCCGAAGGATTCTGAAATCCGTGTGCAGAATATCGGTATCATGGGCGAACGCCAGATTGGTATGATTCTTGGCGATTCCACCAATTACTTTGCCCCGGGCGATACCATTGACGGCCAGTTTGATGCCGGTATCGCCGAAGCCCTTGGACTTGCCGGCGAAGTCTGCGACAGTACCAAGGTCCTTCTGGAATCGGTGAAGTCCGCTTTGAACGGTACCATCGCAAATCCTGAATTCCAGGACCGCTTCAAGACTATCCTTACCAAGGCCGAGGGGCTGGAAGACCGTTTGATGGGACTTGTGAACTCCACCGACCCGCAACTAAAAAAGAGCCTTGCTGGCTTGAACGAAGTGACCGTCAAGGTGAACGACCTTGTAGACGGGGTGAAGCCGCCTATAGACAATCTTTTTGCCGGTACCGACAAGGTCATGGCGAACGCCAACAACTTGATTGGCGATTTGGAAGGTGTGACCAAGCATCTGGACGATCTTATTGCCAAGGTCCAGTCTCCCGACAATACCGTTGGAACTCTGCTTAAAGACAAAACTTTGCATGACGATCTCGTAAAGACCGTCCATTCCGCCGATAGTCTGTTCAGGGTTATCCTGCAAGACGGTCTCGACGTGAACGTAGATTTCTTCTGAGGAAAAAATGATAGTTAAAACTCTTACAGTCACCAATAAGCTGGGCGTTCACGCTAGGCCGGCCGGGATGATTGTAGACATTACGGGCCCTGCGCAGAGCGATGTTTCCATCGTTTTCGAAGGCTCCAAGGCCAACGCTAAAAGCATTTTGAATGTGATGATGCTCGCCATTCCTATGGGATCCGAGGTCAAGTTCGAAGTAGACGGCGAAGACGAAGAAGAAGTCGTGCAAAAGTTGGAAAAGCTTTTTAATGACAAATTCAACGAAGACACAAACTGAACGGACTGTTCTGGTAGGTGTGCCTGCGTCCCCTGGCTTTGCCATGGGAAAGGCGTTCCCGATAGTTAATCGGGAAGTGTCGGTTGTCGAAGAAACTCTGCCCGAAAGTCGCATTGCCGCCGAAGAGCAGTTGTTCCTGAAGGCTGTCAGCAAGACTGTTGCCGAAATCAACAAAATCAAGGAAATCTCCGAGACCCGTACGGGTATTCACGATAGTTTGATTTTTGCCGCCCACTTGATGATTCTGCAGGATCCGGGACTCATGAACGGAATCCTCGACCAAATCAAGAATGAACACAAGAACGCTCGTTGGGCTGTCCATGTGGTTCTTGGCGGCTACATTGACAAGTTTGAAAAAATCGATTCACCGGCCATGCGCGACAAGGCCGCCGACCTTCGTGACCTGTATAACCGCCTTATGGGGGCCATGGAAGATTCTGGACCGGTGATAGAGGATGTGGCTGCAAGCGAGGGCGTCGTGCTCGTCGCTCACGAATTCCTGCCCAGTTTCTTGATGTCGATGACGCCGGGCCAGGCGAGTGCGCTTGCTATGGATACGGGTGGTAGGACTAGCCATGTGGCCATTCTCGCCCGTTCGCTCCAGATTCCCGCCGTGTCGGGCCTTCGAAATATTTCGGCTGTCATCAAGCCCGACGATACCATCATCGTAGACGGCTCGGGTGGCATGGTCATTGTGAACCCCAACGAAGAGGATATTCGCAGGTTCCACGAACGCCAGGAAGTGTTCGAACGCCAACGCCGTGAGTTGTTCACCATGCGCCGTCTGGAGCCCATGACTCGCGATGGCAAGTACATCACCTTGCACGCGAACATCGAACTTCCGACCGAGTCCGAGAAGGTGATGGACTTTGGTGCTACAGGTATAGGCCTGTATCGTTCCGAATTTTTGTTCTTCCGCAAGGATGCTCCTTCGGAACAGGAACAAGAAGAGGCTTATCGCCAGATTCTCGAAACCATGGCTCCCTGTCCGGTGACAATCCGCACGCTCGATGCCGGAGGCGACAAACTTGTTTCTGGAATTACCGCCGTGAACGAAGCGAACCCCTTCATGGGCTGGCGCAGTATTCGAGTTTGTCTTGACCGCGAAGATGTATTTTGTATGCAATTGCGGGCTTTGTTGCGCGCGAATACAAAAGGCAATTTGAGAATTTTGCTCCCGATGATTTCGGGACTTGCTGAACTGCGCAAGGCGAAGGCCTGCATTGAACGTAGCCGTAAGGAACTTGAAGATCAGGGAATTAGTGTTCCACCTGTAAAAGTGGGCGTGATGATCGAAGTCCCTGCCGCGGTGATGCTTGTGGACAGGCTCGCGAAGGAAGTCGATTTCTTTAGTATCGGTACGAACGACCTGATTCAATTCACGCTGGCCGTGGACCGTACCAACGAACTTATTACCGATATGTTCCAGCCACACCATCCGGCGGTGCTTTCCATGATTTACCAGACTGTGATGGCTGCCCACAGGCAGGGGATTCCCGTTGCCGTCTGTGGCGAAATGGGCTCCGATCCTTTCAGCGTTCTTTTGCTGGTGGGCCTTGGCGTGGACGAACTTTCCATGACTCCTTGGAGCGTGATGGCGACCAAGAAGATCATTAGGTCGATGAACTTTGAAGATGTACGTGAAACTGCGTTGACGGTGCTCCATATGGACGATGCCGAAAGTGTCAATGCGTACTTGCGACAAAAGTATGCACAGACAATCAAGGACTTGGGCATTTCTAGCTTGTTGGTTTCCGATGGCGAAAAACAGAATTAGGATTATGCGATTTTCAATTTGTGTTGCGTGTTTAATTGTTGCTAGTGTTTCTTGGGCTCAAGCGCCCGTTCCTGCTCCGACAGTTGCCTCCGATAGCCTGATTGCCTCCGTTCCTGTGGCACCTGCGGACCCTTACGAGGATATCGAAAAAATCCCGTCGGTCCATTTCCAGAATTTGGTGGTCCGTGCGGAACGCTCTAAAAAGGCTAGCGAGGATTCCTCGCTTTCCAAAAACGTCCGTGACTTTGCAAAGGCGGCCTACTTCTTTTATACCGAAGCCTGGGACAGCGCCTATGCCGCTTACGACAGCCTGCGTGCCAGGGATACCGTCCTTGAAAAAAACGTTGTCCTGCGCATGGCGAAGGCTCGCTTTATGCAGGGGGATTACCCGAAAATGCGCGCGGCCCTTGCTCTTGGCGACAAGTTTGCGAAAGACGCCTCCTTTGACAAGTCCGCATCGCGCATGCGCATAGAAGCCGCCATGGCCGACACGACCCTTACGGATAAGGCTCATGCCGACTCCCTGAAGGCTTTTTTTGAAAAGTACCCGAAGGGTGACGATGCCGCGGCTCTCAGGTACCGCTACGCTATGTACCTGGAAGAATTCAAACAGCTGAAACAGGCCAAGCGCCTTTACATGCAGTTGCTGACGAGTTCCTCGGTTTACAGGGATTCCGCGTTTTCTGCGATTCGCAGGCTCCGCAAAGTGCAGGGGACTCCAGAAACCTTGACCGAGAAGGTGGCTTACGCCAAGATGGCTTGTGCTAAGGACGAAGCGTCCAGTTGCCTCACTTTGCTGGATTCCATTCATATCCTGGATTCTTTGCAGTTGGTGGCTAAGCCGGAACTGGCGCAGCCGCTCCCGGAAGATTCCCTGCAAAAACTTTTGCCGGCAAGTACTTTCGACATGGATACGCGCATCGCCCTTTGGGAAAAACGCGCCGTGGTGCTCCGCACGCTCAAGCGGGAAAATGAATCCATTGCCCAATTCAAGTTCCTTTTGGATTCTGTGGAGGCACGTCCCTTGTGGATGCAGTCTACGCTGCGCTTGTACCGCAACGATGCAAAGAAGTACGCGAAAGAAATCAAGACCATGGATTCCTTGCTGCAAGACGTAAACCAGTTCAGTAAGGAAAATGCGAACAATCTATGGGTGCGCGGTTTTGAGTACGAACAAAAGCAGGAATTCGACAGCGCCCTGGTTTGTTTTAAGCAACTTTCCAACAAGCGTTTCAAGAATAACGTTAAACGCCAGTGGGCCAAGTTCCGTATAGGTTTCATTTATTTCAAGCAAGAAAAGTGGAACGAGGCGGTCGCCGCCTTTATCGACGCTACCAAGGATCCGTTCCTGTGGAGTGGCAGCGGTGCTCGCATGTTCCTGGGCGATGCCTATATGAAACTTGGCAAGGATTCCTTGGCTCGTGAAGCCTACCTGGATTGCATCAAGGATTTTCCGCTGGCCTATTACGCGCACAGGGCTCGTACGAAGTTGGTGGAATATAAGTTGATGAAGGCCGAGCAGGTGCCCTTCGCTCATGGTGTCGCCATGTCGCCCGAAGAAACACTTGCCTGGATTCGCGCTTCGCAAAAAGGAGTGAAGGCCGATACATCCACATACAATCAGGAACGTTACAAGCGCATCAAGGAACTGTTCTTCTATGGCTTTAGCGACCAGGCTTTCGCCATGTACGACGAGGCTCGCAAAAAGAACTACAAACGCTTGGACTTTTTGTACGAGTACGGCAAACTGTTCTACGAGGTGGGGGAGACTGCATCGGGGTACCGCTTGGCTCGCCAGTTCCAGAACAACATCGATCGTCGCCGCCTGATGACGCCGCCCATCGACGTACTGCACTACCTTTACCCGATTCCTTTCACCGAACAGGTCAAATTCCATTCCGGAAGCCGTATCGACCCGTTTTTCGTGTATAGCGTGATGCGCCAGGAATCCATCTTCAATTTTGAAATCGCTTCGCCGGTGGGCGCCTGCGGGCTTTTGCAGATTATGCCTGCGACGGGCAAGATGCTTGCCGAAAAAGAATCGATTGCCGATTGGTTTGATCCGAAACTTTTGTTCAACCCATACATGAATATTCGTCTTGGCGTGCGCTACCTGGTGGACTTGAAAGCCGAATACAGCGATGATTATATGTACGTCCTTGGCAACTACAATGCGGGTCCCAAGCCTACGAAGCGCTGGCAGGCGGCCGGTGAAGGGCTCCCGTGGGATGTTCGTGCCGAAGAAATCAGTTACTGGGAAACCCGCGACTACGTGAAACGCGTCATGGGCAATTACTGGATTTACCAGGAAATTTACGATAAACTATAGACAAAAGAACGTATGCTGTTCCTGCTACTCACCATAGGTCCCGCGTTCTTGTTTGCTTGCGGAAACATCCTGGAAAAATCCGGGGTGTCGACTGTCGGAAAACGTACCGGCGGGGTTTCCAAACCGTGGCTGTTTTTCAAGGGTGTCGTCACGAACAAGTTCTGGTGGCTTGGAATCAGTTGCTCGGGACTTGCGACGGTGGGGTACTATATTGCCATGGCACGCTATGATTTGAGCCAGGTGCAACCCATGATGGTGTTGAATCCCGTGCTGACAGCGCTGATGGGATTCTGCATTTTGAAAGAGGCGCTCACCAAGCGCATTGTGGTAGCGATTTGTTTTGTGGTGGCCGGCCTTTTGTACTCGGTTGAAAACCTGGGGGAATCCACTAGTGTCCAAGATGTGGGAATGCTCTGGACGTATGCCGGCGCCGTTTGCGGAATAACCTTGGTGGCGCACCTGTGGTGCAAGAATCGCGAAATGGTGGATTCCTTGATTATGGGCGTGGGCTTTGGCATATCGGCTGCTTTCTACAAGAGTGTAGCCATGGATTTCGACTTGGATGCCGTGAGCGCTGCGACTGTGTTTGGCTTGCTCCTGGACCCGAGAGTCTGGGGCTACATTGTGACTTACGGGATTGCGTTCCTGTATTCGCAGATTTCATTCTCTCGCGGAAGGGCCTTGTTCATTGTGCCTTTTAGCGCGGCTGTCGGTGCCGCCGTGCCGACTTTGGCTGGCGCAGTGGTATTCGCCGAGGCTTTCCCCTTAGGAAAAATCATCTCGGTCGTTTTGGTGTTGGTTGGTGCCGCCCTTTTTGTGGTGCGTCGACCAAGAAAAAGAAGGTGATGGAATTGTTCAGCAAAAAAATAGAAGGTGTTTTGCTTATGTGTATGCATTTGTTTTCTAGTGAAAAAGCGCTGAATAAAATAATTCTTTTTGCATTTTTTCCTTTTTTCTTTTGGAATTGCTCCAATTCCACAAGCGAAAATGATGATATGGCTCCAGAGGAAATCTCCGAAACAGCGCATGCCACCATAGAGGGGATGCTTTTGGTCAAAGGTTCCGACAAGGTCGTCCTTCTTGGAACAAATGACAAGGGCGCCCTTGAAAGCGAAACCCCGCAAATGAAGGTCATTCTTGATTACGATTACTGGATGGACAGGCACGAGACCACCTGCGGTGAATTCGTAAGCACTATGGAAAAGTACGGCCCCAAAAAAAACTTTGCGAACAGCCTCAAGTGCGAAAACGATTCTCTCCCCATCGCGGACGTCACCTATTACGACGCAGTTCTCTTCGCGAACGCCAGAAGCAGGAATTTCGCGGAGGCTCTGGCCAAGGATTCCTCGCTTCCGAAAATCGAGATCGATACGGTTTACGACTACGCGCAGATTGTCTTTGACGAAGAAGGGCATTGCACGAATCTCTCTGGCTTCATGTTCCATCCTGAACGGAATGGTTTTCGTTTGCCGACCGAGGCGGAATGGGTGAAGGTCACCGCCGTGGGCTGGGATGTAAGCAAGAGCTGGAACAACGGCAACTCCGGCTTTGTCGCCCACGAAGTATGCACCAAGGAATCTAGCGACCTAGCCTTCTGCGACCTCGCCGGAAACGTGATGGAATGGGTGTACGACTGGCTTGGTGAATTTAGGGACACTACCGTCACGGATTATGTCGGGGCTCCCGACGGCGGCGAACTGAACGAGCGCATTCTGAAGGGAGGCGCTTTCAATACCGACGCAAGCGTCATCAACACCTACAGCCGCAGCGACGTCTATACGGTGACATCGTCCACCAGGGCGGACTACGTCGGATTCCGTCTTGCGTACGGCGCCATCGCGAATCCCCTGTGGATGAATAGCGACGGCAAGGCCTCGGAAAGCATCGTCACTGCACTAGCATCGTCCTATGATATCTACCAGTACACGAAATCGTACAACGTAAAACTCGCTTTCCGCAACGACGTCACCGGGAATCTCGCCTTCATCGACTACACGAGCGGAATGTCCGCCGTCACCGAAATTAGTGACTCCATCGAAGTCTACCATCCGGAAATCTCCCCCGACGGCGAACGCGTCGCCTTCTGCACGAAGCCGGAAGGCGTCTCGGGAAAGTCCGCACTCTACGTGCGCAACCTGGACGAAGCAGGCTCCGGCCTCGTAAAGCTTGACGTGGAAAGCGCCGCCATCCCGCGCTGGCGCGTACTCGCCGACGGCGACACGGTCATCACCTACGTAACGGACGCGGGCTCGAACAAGACGGAGTCCGAGTGGAAAGGTTACAGCACCTGGCAGGTATCCTTTGCCGGTGGAAAATTTGGCACACCGCAAAAAATACTGGACGGTTCGTTCCACGGAGGCATTAGCAAAGATAACCGGCTTGCAGTAACGGGTGCGAGACTTCTCCGCGCCCGCATTGCAGGTGAAAACGAAAATATTACAGATAAAGGAATGGATACGGTTTGGTACAACGGCGAGCAGGCCTGCAACGCATCCATGGCGCAGGATGGCAGCAAGCGTACTGCATTCCTCGATTTCGGCGGCAAAACCGGAAGTGAATATATTGGCGAGAAGTATGACACGCACCAGTACCTGCTTATAGCAGATAGCACGGGAACCTTGACTCAGTACGTCGCAGCGCCTGAGGGTTACACGTTCGACCACACCGAATGGGCGGTGGGCTCCTCCAACGAGAACCTGGTTGCGACGCTTGCCAACATAAACGGGGCGCACAAGAGGGTAACGCTCGTGAACCTCGCCGAAGGCATAACCGCGGACCTCGCCGAAGGCGACGAACTTTGGCATCCGAGCCTCTGGATCGAGGCGGTGTCTAGCGACAGTGAAACCTCCCCGGCAGATGGTATTATTTTTAAACTCGACCCTGATAGCGCAGGTATGTATTACAATAATTCGGGGGCTTACGAGTGGGCCCATGTCTGGCGTTATAATATGGAATTTCTCTGGTGTTACAAAGACAGCGCAAATGTTGCTATACTAGGTTCTTCCCGTACATATTTTGGAGTTATTCCCTTAAATTTTTCTCAACCAATATTTGCAGTCAATCTGGCGGCGACTTCGAATCCAATAAAGGGGACAGAATATTTTTTTAATAATTACGTGATTCCTCACATGAAAAAATTGAAAGTAATTATAACTTCAATTGATAATGATATATGGTATAGAGAAGATTTGGGAATATTCTCTTATGATTCATATGTAGGCTACGTTTATGACGCCCATCATGATTTTTGGAAAGATAAAGTTCCATCAAATTTGGCAAGGTTCACTTATAACTCGCCAGGGACTGCTGCTGGAAATAATCTTAGAAAGACTCGAGGATTTACTGGACTGTCACCTAATTCTTGGTCTACGCCAACATTCAGAAAAGACAGTGTCTGGATGAAAAATAAATCTAGCGTCTATTACAGCAACTTGAACATAATTAAGGAAATGGCTGAAAAATGCCATGAGCGAAACATAATCCTTATTGGAGTCATAGTTCCTCAAAATCCTAAATACAAGGAAACTGGTGCTTTTGGAAGATACGGATTGTTGCGTAGCGAAGCTCCTGCGCTTATCCAGGAAGTTGCCGATATAAGCAAGGAATATCCCAACTTCATTTTAATGGACGAAAATAAAATGGGCTACCACGACTATACCGACGAAATGGCGAATAATCCCGACCATCTTTCCTACCTCGGTGCGGAACAACTCACTCGTCGTTTAGATTCCCTCATTCGTACTCTGAATATCGACTTTAAAAATTGATGGAATGCTTTTAGGGCTCTGCATAATGTGTGAAGCCCTTATCTATGCGATTTTTTTTGTTTTTGAGTATATATTTTAGATATGGTGTGTCGGAATATATACTTGTGCGCGCTTGTTTTTTGCACTTTTTTTTTGCTAGCCTGCTCTGGGGAGTATACTTACGAACAATCGGAGACTCTTTTAGAGCCTTCTTCCGATGCTGTTGAATTTGGCTGGAATTCGCCGGTCTTTTTTAGTGAAGTCGACCCCGTCAATTTGGTTTACCCGGATCACGAAGGTGGCGATGCCGGATGGGTGGAACTTTACAATCCGGCCGATACGGCGGTTAATTTGCAGGGACTCGCCTTGAGCGATTCGCGTGGAGAGCCTCGCAAGTGGGTATTTGGCGATGTGACCGTACTTCCTCAATCCTTTGTACTGGTTTTCTTGTCGGGGAAGAATTTGCCGAGTTTTGAAGCACCGCATGATTCAATCGATATGATTGGGTCTGGGTGCTGGACATGGACAGATGCACAGAATGATCCTGTGGCTGGCTATAGTTACGCGAATCCATTGTATGGAAATACTCGCAATTGTTTCGATGTCGATGGTACAAGGCATATTGGCGCCGTGATGAAGTTCGGAGAAAATGAAGAACTTGGCTGGTCGTCGATTTCTGTTTTTGTGGGGACCAATGGCGGCGGTAAAATGGATGTTGTTGATTTGGGGAGCGCAAATGAAATGCTTCTTACGGGATTCATTTCCAAGGACCGAGTTCTCTCTTTGCGTTTGACGCAACCGGATCTTGACGACTGGAAAGGCTACGAAATCACGCTTACGGGTACAGGGGATTCCTCGACGACTTATCGAGTGACGCTTCCCACGGGGAAGAACTTTCCTGATCTCAAGAATATTTATGGAACGCGGTTGAGTCCCGAAGCGAATGAGATACAAGAGATGACGATTGATATTTCTTCGTACATCGTGCGCAATCGAGGCCACGAGCCGCATACGAATTTCAAGATTGGTCGAAAGTCTGGCTCGCTTTACTTGACCGATGCTCAAAATCAGATTTTGGATTCTGTGGCGTATCCGGAACTTCCGCGAGGAAAATCCTGGTCTGTTGGGGTGTCTGCTGAGGGAAAACGCTATTGGGGGTACGGAATTCCTACACCCTATGGTTTTACTTCGGGCGAATTTTACAGCGAGGCTTCTCCGGATGTTGCCGGGGAATTGCCTCCTTCCGGTTTTTACAAGAATGCGTTTCAGGTTACTTTTGACTCGACGAAGCAGGTGCGGTGTGAACTGGGCGGAAAACTCCCGACAATCACGAGCCCCCTTACGGTTTCCATGTCGGTGAGTGCAACGACGGTGGTGCGCTGTGCTTCGTTTATGCCAAATGCGAATCCCGGTAAGGTAGAAACCAGAACGTATGTGTTTGAAAATCAACCAACGGTCGCCTCTGTTTTTATTGTGGGCGACCCGAATTCGTTCTTTGACCCCGATACAGGAATTTATATGGAAGGTCCGAATGCGCAGGCCAAGGATCCTCATTATGGCGCCAATTATTGGCTCGATAAAGAACTTCCTGTTTTTGTGGAACTCTTTGAACCTGGCGTGAACAGCCCCGCCTTCTCGGAAAATGTGGGCTACCAGATATTTGGCAATTACAGCCGCATGCAGCCTAAAAAGTCTGCGGCTATCGTGTTTCGCGAGAAGTACGGAAAGAACCGCCTGGATTATCCGCTTTTCCCTGAGTTCCCGGAACTCAAGAAATTCAAGGTGTTCTTGCTGCGGAACAATGGCGGGAATTTCGGTAACGATTATATCCACGATATGCTCGCGAGTTCCATTACGGAGGGACTCGACGTAGATTACCAACGAGGGCGTGCGTCCGTGGTGTTCTACAATGGCGAGTACTATGGCATACATAACATTCGCGAAAGGTCGACGGAGTACTACTTTGAGACGCATTACGGATATGACCCCGAGGCTATTGACCTGCTCAAGGCTGACAATTCTGCGACAAACGGCTCGTCGATAGATTACGTTGCGCTTATGGACTGGCTTGAATCCCATACGTTGGAAACACCGGAAAATTACTCGTACCTGGAATCGCAAATAGACGTGGGCAACTTTATGAACTACGTGCTTTCGGAGATATTCATCGATAACAGGGACTGGCCCGGGAATAACCTTAAAAAGTGGCGTTGCGACAACCCCAGGACTTTGTGGAAATGGTTTATATACGATATGGATTTTGGCTTGGATAACGGCTATAGCTCCTTTACAAACAACATATTCGAATTTGCTACGGATTCTACGGGAACCGGATGGCCTAGCGGACCGGAACACACCCTGCTGTTGCGTAGACTGCTTGGGAATGAAGGCTTCCGCACGGCGTTCGTGAATCGCATGGCGACCCTTTTGTCGATGAACTTTGAAGCCGGCAGAATTCTTTCGCGAATAGACGTTTTGATGTATGCCATAAACAGTGAAATTGCGCGAGACCAGAAACGATGGAATTTAAATGCGACACGAATGAATAACACATTGAACACCATAAGGAATTTCGCCAGGAACCGTCAAGGAATCATCGTACAGGAAATGAGGGAATTTTTTGCCTTGGACGAGACTGTCGAAGTGACTCTTGCTACGGAGGGCTACGGGCAAATTAACGTTCATGGATTGCCGCTGGATCGCAATTCGATGACGGTAAACTTTTTTAAAGGTTTTGGAGTGACGTTGACGGCAGTTCCTATCGCAGGCAGTTCCTTTGTAGGATGGAGTGACGGGGAAACCGCAACTACGCGTGTTGTTCTCCCTGAAAAAGCCCTTATTTTGAAGGCTGTATTCAAGTAGATTTTTTGATTGGAATTGTAATTGCTAAATTTACGATATTATGAGTTTCAAAACAAATATCGTCTGTATCGGTGCGGGCTACGTCGGTGGCCCCACTATGACTGTTATTGCCGACAAGTGCCCCGATGTTAAAGTGACCGTTGTTGATATCAACCAGTCCCGTATTGATGCCTGGAATAGCCCGAACCTTCCGATTTTTGAACCGGGGCTCGACGATGTGGTGAACCGCGCTCGCGGTCGCAACTTGTTCTTCAGCACCGATATCCCGGCAGCCATCAAGGAAGCGGACATCATCTTCGTTTCGGTGAATACGCCGACCAAGACTTTCGGCCACGGTGCCGGCAAGGCAAGTGACCTCCAGTACTGGGAAAAGACCGCCCGCAACATTCTGGAAATCGCCGACGAAGGCAAGATTATCGTCGAAAAGTCTACGCTTCCGGTGCGTACGGCTGCCGCCATGGAACGCATCTTGAACAGCAACGACAAGGGCATCCATTTCGAAGTGCTTTCGAACCCGGAATTCCTCGCCGAAGGAACCGCCATCAACGATCTGTTCGAACCGGACCGCGTGCTCATTGGAAGCCACCAGACTGAATCTGGCCTCGCCGCTTGCCAGAAACTCGTGGACGTCTATGCCCACTGGGTTCCGCGCGATCGCATCTTGACGACGAACCTCTGGAGTTCCGAACTTACGAAACTTACCGCTAACGCCTTCCTCGCGCAGCGCATCAGTTCCATCAACTCCATCAGCGCCCTCTGCGAACGCACCGGCGCCGACGTGGACGAAGTCGCCTTTGTGATGGGCAAGGACAAGCGCATTGGCCCTAAGTTCCTCAAGGCTTCCATCGGCTTTGGCGGCTCCTGCTTCAAGAAGGATATTCTGAACCTCGCTTACCTGTGCGGTTACTATGGATTGCCCGAAGTCGCCGCCTACTGGGAAAGCGTCGTGAAGATCAACGAGTGGCAGACCCACCGCGTGGTGGACCGCATGCTCGAGACGATGTTCAACACCATCGCAAGTAAGAAGATAGCCGTGTTCGGTTTTGCGTTCAAGGCGAATACCGGCGACACCCGCGAAAGCCCCGCGAACCTCGTCGTGCGCGATTTGCTCGCCGAACATGCACTGCCGGTCGTCACCGACCCGAAGGCCATCCCCGATGCTAAGCGCGACCTGAAGGACGTGCTGGATCAGGTGGTGTTCGAGGAAGACCCTTACAAGGCAGCCGAAGGCGCTCACGCCGTGGTCGTCTGCACCGAATGGAAGTGCTTCGCCGAACTGGACTGGAATCGCATTTACAAGGGTATGGCGAAACCTGCGTTTGTGTTTGACGGTCGCAACATCCTCGACGCCGACGCTTTGAGAAAGATTGGCTTCGAAGTGACGAGCATCGGCAAGGGAAAGGCAGAGTAAAAAATGGGTTTTGCGACTAAAACGGGAATTCCGGTTCCCTTGTCCGAAGCGCAGGTCCAAATTTGGAATGTCTTCAAGGTGCTTAAGGACTATTTGGACGAACGCTCTGTAAAGTTCTATTTGTTGGGCGGCTCTCTATTGGGAGCTGTTCGTCATCGCGGATTTATTCCGTGGGACGATGACATTGATATTGGCATTGAACGTAGTGAGTACGAAAAGGTTGTTAAAGACATTGTGGACAACTTGCCAAAGCATTTGCAACTTCGCCACTATGGGGATAACACTGACCACCACTATTATTTCTCACGCATCGTTGATACGCGTTTCTTTATGGAACGTAGCGGTAGTTTGGTTACCCGCAAGGAAAACGTTTGGGTCGATATTTTCCCGTTAGACGGTATGCCGAACAACTTTTTTGCGCGTAAAATTCACATGATGCGCTTGCTTTTAGTTCGCGCTCGCTATCATATCGCGTGCTTTGAAAAGGTGAATCTGAAGCGTCCTCATCGACCCCTTTCTGAACGCATCGTGATAAAGTTTATTCAGCTTACGGGCTTCAAGGGTAGCAAGCCTTTTAAGTTCTGGTTAGAAAAGTTGGACATGTTGCTGAAGAAGTATCCTATTGAACAGAGCAATTGGGTCGTGAACTTTATGGGCCAATACAAGTTCAAGGAAATGTTCCCGAAGGCATACTATGGCAACGGAAAAATGTATGAATTCGAAGGCGAACAGCTGCCAGGACCTGAACATGCTGACAAGGTTCTGACACAGATGTATGGTGACTACATGAAGGAACCTGCCGATGCCGACAAGAACGTCCACGATGCTCATTTAATTAAGGACGAAAAGTAATGGCGGATTCTTTGCGCCAATTGCAATTGAAAGAACTTGAACTGCTCAAGCTGTTTCAAAAGGTCTGCAAAGAAAATGACATTTCTTATTTTGCGCTGGGTGGAACTCTGCTAGGTGCCGTCCGCCACAAGGGCTTTATCCCTTGGGATGACGACATTGATGTTGGTGTTCCACGTCCGGATTACGATCGCTTGTGCGAAATTCTTGAAAAAGAAAATCTTGGCGAGAATATACGTTTTCATTCGTACAAGAATACGGAAAATTGCATTCGATACTTTAGCCATATCGAAGATACAAGCTTCAAGGTGGTTCGTAGGGACAAAATCCAGGAAGAACAGGCTTTTGCGTGGATTGACATCTTCCCGTTGGATCCCATGCCGAACAATTTCATTTTCCGTAAGTTGAAAGTCTTCCAGGTTCTTGCTCTGCGTGCGATATACAGGTTCTCCTGTTTCGACCAACTGGTTGACGTCAACAAGAAGGGTCGCCCATTACATGAACGGATTCTTGTGTGGGTTGGTCTTCATACTCCGATACAGAAAGTTTTTGATACGAAAAAATGCTTGCGTCGCCTTGAAAAGGCTCTTACGGGTATTTCCTATGAACGGTCGGATTACTTGGTCAATGCCATGGGTGCCTACAAGTTTAGGGAAATGTTCCATAAGAAGCATTATGGCGAAGGCCGGATGTATCCTTTTGAGAATACGGAAATTCGCGGTCCCGTCGATTATGACTTTGTCTGCACTCAACTCTATGGCGATTACATGACTCCGCCGAAAACGGATGAACGTAATCATCATAACTTGCAGACCGTGGGCGAATCAGGAAAGTAGGAGTCTATTTTATGGCTCCCAAAATCAGCATTGTCATACCTGTTTATAATTCTGCAAAATACTTGCGGGAGTGCTTGGATAGCATTTGTAACCAGTCTTTTGAAGATTGGGAGATTATTGCCATTGATGATGGTTGCCGTGATGAATCCGCTGCGATTTTGGATGAGTACGCTGACCACGATAAACGTATTCGCGTGATTCATAAAGCAAATGGCGGTGTTTCTGCAGCCCGCAATGATGGCTTGTCTGCAGCGATCGGTGAGTATGTTCTGTTTGTGGATTCCGATGACTGGCTTGAAGCAGAGGCCTTACTGATATACTGGGATGAGGCCTGCCGAGTCAATGCGGATGTCGTTATCGCAGACCACAACTCCATATATGAAAGTGGTTTGGTTAAACGATACAAGTTCTTTTCTCAAAATTTTGTGACCAGTGATAGGGATATGATTGATAAGCTTCAGCAGACCATGCTCTACGGAAGTTTTTCCCCCTACTATTCGGAAAATTGTGGCTATCTGTTTGCCGCTTTATGGACAAAGCTGTTTCGTAGGGAGATCCTTATAGAAAACCATGTTGAATTTTCGACGAACATAAGCTTGTACGAAGATGGCATGTTTGATTTGTATGCTTTTGAATTCGTAAAAACGGTTGCCTACGTCCAGAAACCATTGTATAACTATCGAATTTTAAACAGCTCCCTTTGTCACTCTTATAAATACAATAGCCTTGATTTATACAAAAGAATTTCTGAAGAGATTTTGCGTTTCCTAAAAAGCAGAAAAAAAACGACGGCCTTTGAGAACGCTTACGAGACCCGCTTTGTTTATTACGCAAAAAAACAGATTGGTCAACTGTTTTCAAGCAATCTCAGTTTCTTTGCAAAATACAGGGAATGTCGCCGTTTGCTGACTTGCGATTTTTATGATGGTTTCCTAAGGAAAATTCCGACCATGAATCTTGTTAAGAACGAAAAGACCTTCGGTCGGTTGGTCTCTTGCAAGATGTTCTTCTTGCTATCCCTCTTGATGCAAATCCGTCGCGGATGACTGTGGACTTGTTGGTAATTGAGGGGCATTTTCTTCTTCAAGAAGTTTTTGTCGTTGTATTTCCCCCAATTGACATCCTGCCAATAAAAACAGGAATTGGGAACAGTTACCGATAGTTCCTGATAATGTGACGAAGGCTGTGCCTGCAGCTACCAGCGCAAAGCCTCCGGATATTTCGGGATTCTTTCTGTGCTTGAACAGAAGGATGAACATCCACAGTAATAGCAGATAGTAGGTGGACAGTCCGAAAAATCCACGGTCTATAAGAAGGGAAAACACTACGGATTCAAGGCCGCCTAGATCGTCGCCATAGCTGTCTTGTGCTCGCGTGTCGTCAGCAAATACAACATGGGAAGTGTATTTGTTGCCGTTGCCCAAAATAGGCGAGTTGCTTATAGAAACGAAAGTGAATAGAAGTTGTCTTTCTCGGAATTCTAGAGAGGATCCTTTTCCTGCGTGACTGCTCTGGAAACTGTCCAACATGAATGTAAGCAGAGCCGAGAAGCCAAAGATAATCAGCCCCATGGTGACAATCTTCAAGAATGGTCCTACTCTGTCAAAAATCATAAGGCCAATGCCAAAGAATGCGCATACGAGAGCTGTTCTTGAACCGCAAAGTAAGATGTTCACAAAAAGAAGCGAGAGGACAAGTAGCAATTTTTTCCGTTCAATAATGTTTGTTTTTAAAAGGGGCAGGTAGAAAAGGAAAAGGGTCATTAGAAGCATCCCAAATGCAGTGGGATGCTTTGTTGTAAAGAATGTTCTTAGACGCCAGTTTTCTATGAGGCTGACGCTGGTATTTAAATCAAAGGATCCGTTGTACTGGGGAAATGCTGCACAAACCAATCTATAGGGAATGTTGTCGTTGAGCAAGATTTCTACGATGCCACAGAAACAGATGACATAAATGAACGGGATAAATCTTTTCGCGAATTGTTTGATATCATTTTGTCGCGCATATAGGTATGCTGCATAAATGTAGCCCAGGCAGTCAATAGAATCGCGAACGCCATAGTACATGTCCATCGACGCTATGCCGCCATTGTAAATTGCCGTAAAGAAATAGCTGATAATGTTTAGAAAGATGGGGAAGGTTAGTGGACTGAAAAAAATGCTTCGGCTAAGGTTTTCCCGATCCTTAAAAAATTCAACGAAAAAGAACACATACAAAATGATGTGCTGAGGCGATACAGATGGGCTGGAAATAAATAGAGCTACGTTAGGAAATAGTATTGTTCCGATGACAAGAGAAAGAAATCTTCTTTCGGCATTGCCGTAGATTATTGCTAGGAGCAACCCAAAGAAAATTAGAAGAACAATGAAGCTCATTTTTCAAATATAGTAATAATATTCTAGTCTAATTCAAAGCGGATGGTGACGGGGGAGTGGTCTGAGGGATAGCGGAATTTTTCTCCGTCGTAGTATGTCTCGTTTAGTATGCCAAACCGTTTAACCTTTATTCCCGGCGCGACAAATATATGATCAATTTGCCAGATTCCTTGACGCGTTGGATCAAAGTGGTTGTAGCTCCCGTTTGGAGCGTTTGAAAATTCGGCGATTTTTTTTGCGTCGTTCATCTTGATACATGTGCCGATGTTCTTGTATGATTTCGATTCGTCGGTGAAATTCAGGTCTCCGGCGAAGATGAACGGGGCATCGCCCGCGATGGCGAGAATCTTCCTGTTCATAAGCAAAGCGCTCTCCGCTTGCGCTTCCTTTCCATGGTAGTCGAAATGAACGTTAAAGATGTAGAGTGAATCTTGGTTGAATTTCAGCTTCGTCCAGGTGCAATATCGGGCGTGCTTGGAATCCCAGCTCTTGCTCTTCTTTTCAGGAGTCTTGGAAAGGTAGAATCGCCCGACGTCGGCGATGTCGAACATTCCCTTGCGAACGACAATGGGATTGTATTCCATGGAGTCGGACAGGATGATGTCATATTCGGGCAGAAGTTCCATCAATTGCTTTAGACGATAGGGGCTTCCTTCCTGAAGGCTTATGATGTCGAAGTCGTGGAACTTGATGACGTTCGCGATTGGTTCCTTGCGCTTTTCCCAGCTGTCCCCTTTTTCTACGTCCTTCGGATCTTCCCAGCGGATGTTCCAGGTTGCGTAACGAAATTCCTCGCTAAAGGAGAGGGTTCCGATACATAAGATTGCCGTTAAAAAGGAAAAGAAAATTCTGGTCATTTGTGAATGAACAGTCCACAGAGTTTGTCTATTATGCGGTAAACAAAGTTCAAATGCTTGTATAAGAAAGTGATTGCTCTGTAGAAGCAGGTTCTTTGAATTTTTACGGAAGTTGAATCCGCATTTACGTCTTGCACGGCGCTAAAGGCAGCCTTGGGATTTGCCGTGATGGCGTCCAGTTCGTCGTGGACATCTTCAAGGATGGTTCTTTGAATTTCCTTGTGGGCCAAGTCAAAACAGGTGAGACCGAAACTTGCGTAGTAGTGCATAATCTTGGCGTCTTGCAGATATTTAAGGAAAGATGACCTGCGGGTCGCTTGGCAGTTCCAGGTGCCGTCGATTTCCTTTACGATGCCGCCTAGGCGAGCGTTGACCTCGTTTAGCGCGGTCTGGTCATAAACGACGGAATACTTTTCAAGAGTCTCTTTCCACAGTCTATGCCATTCTTCGAAGAATTTCTGGGCGTCAGGTGATTTCTTGACCCAGATAACGCCGCTGTTGAAATGCTTGTCCTGGAATCCGGAACTCCAATGTAGTGGATTGGCTCTTTTTTCGTAAAAGTTCTTGTAGCTGCTGTCGGAAATTTTTAGGTGGCGGTCCAGCACCATGCCGATACAGATGTCTTGCGCATTGGCTCCGCTTGTGATTTCGTCACGATCCAGCCTGTCGCAGACCAAGGTGTCGCCATCGATAAAGAGAAAATTTTCATCGATGTAGTTGTACATGGTGGTCTTTAGGAAACGAGAACGGTCGCGGTTATTGTATCGCTCGGGAACCTGGATTTCGCGGATGTCTACACCAAGTTTTTTGTGGAAGGTTCTCTTGCCTGTAAATGTTGCCGCGGTTCCCTGGTCGACAAGAATGACAACTTTGGCGCCTTCGTTGTGCTGCAAAAGGCTTTGGGCGCTTATCATGGTCTGTTCATAATAAGTGTCTTTTTCATTGCTGACGAGAACGTAGACGAATGTCATGGAAACCTCTTTTGCGGGTTACTTGCCCAACCTGAAAAGTCTTTTGAGAAATTTCAGTTTGTGTTTTATAATCCGTAGATTGCCTATGAATATGGAAAAATCCTTCCAACTCTTGGTATGAAGGAAAAGCTTGAAGGATGCACGAACATGACGATATTGCTGGTCTGTAAAGTCCGGAAAAATTCCATAGCTGTTGGCGAATTCCTCCTGTTCAAAAAGGGAGAGAATGTCGCGACGGGTCATGTTCTTTTTGTAGGTCTTGGATGTCCAGCTGTCATTGGATATGGACTTTCTGTGGTCTGCAGCTACTAATGAACAACAGCGAACTTTTCCAGTGCAAAAGCAGCGGAGTGATAAGGCCACGTCGCCATTTGTGTGGCTCATTTTGATTTCCTTTCGATTCGGATCCGCTTGCCGTTTTTGGATGGAACTTCTGAATATGCGAGTGCAGCTATGACCGAACATGATTCCTTTTTCAAAATCCTGAAGGGTGTAGTCCCTGTCTTCCATGCAGGTATAGGTGGTGAACCACTTTCTCCAGATGGGATTGTCCTGGGTCATGGGAGCACCGCTGTCGTCAACGATGTGTACGTTGTGGCCAATTGCGACATAGTCTTCGTGACTTTCTAGAAAGTCAACTTGCATTTTCAGCTTGTTGGGGTCTGTCCAGTAATCGTCGCCTTCACACTCGGCGAAGTATTTTCCCGTTGCCTTAGGGTAGATGAACGTATCCCAAATTGGAACCTTTTTTGAATATTGGTTTTCTGTTTGGTAAATGCCTTTTATCTTGTTCGGGTACTCTTTCTCGTACTTGCGGATGATGTCGGCTGTCCTGTCTGTTGACGCATCATCGTGTATGATGATTTCAACGGGAAAGTCGACCTTCTGCATGAGAAAGCCTTCAATCGTTTGAGCTATGTATTTTTCTTGATTAAATGCCGCGCAAAGAATGCTAACGAGTGGTTGATCATTCATGGTGCTAAAAAACCTAAATGTAATCCTTTATGTCGGAAATGTCGTAGCTGGTCTTCCTGTAGTCGGTGGATTTCAAGGCGGAGGCTATGGTGATTAATGCTGACGCAATTGGTGTGGCGATACCCTTGTAGGCTGCAAGTTTTTCCAACATGCACAATTCCATTGGAACATCTTCGTAGATGTAGCGTGTGTTCAGACTGTCCGGGCCCTTGGGACCTCCTGTTGCCGCATAGTTCCTAAATACTTGAAGGCTGTCTATGGAAAGGTCTTCTTCGTTTCTCCATTTGCATGCGTCAAGATAGTTGATTGCGTTTTCACCGCCATAGGCTCGAATAACTTGCTTCTTTTCTTCATCCAGCTTTTCAATCATGTTCCAGATGGAAGGTGAAAATGATTCACGGTACATCCAGAATTCACCCTTGGCGTACTCAATACGGCTTGCAGACATGATTGCGCCAATAGTATGGACTACCATGTTGGGGTTGTGCAGTGTGGATTCGATGATGTTTGTTCTCAGGAACTTGTGTGTACCGAACAGGGATGTCACGACGGGCAAATATTTCTCGTCTTCCTTGTGGAGGAAAGAAACTGCGTTTCGGACGTTCTTGAAAAGGATTTCAACCTTGCCGGGGGCTATGATTCGGGCGTCGTAGGGCGTTGATTCGCCTTCTACGTAAATGATGTGCTTGCCTTTGGTGTATTTGGCGAATTGGGTTGACCCCATGTTGCCGGGAATAAGGAATACTATCTGACCGTCCTTAAGTAAGGGCCCGATCTTGGAAGCCAAATCACGATGTTGCAGACTCTGTGTTAAAATCATGACGACTTCGGTGCCTTCAAGACCTTTTTCTAAATCTCTTGTGATTAGGCTTGGCTCAAGGGAGAATTCTCTATTGTTGTCGGTTGTATCGAGACAACTGATTTTTCCTGTTTTTACAAGGTAATCGAAATTATCGTCGTGCAGACTGTGAGACGTCTTGATCAAATTTACCTGATGGCCATTTTGCATTAATTTTATCGATTGTGCGCAACCGGAATTACCTGCGCCAATAATTGCAATCTTCATGGAATGGTCTCCTTTTGTTCTAAAGGTATATAGGTTGATAAAAATTGAATGGCGGATTTAAGTCGCCAAGTAAATTTGTTTAACTTGACTAGAAATATACTCTAACGGAGTCAAATATCCAAGTCTTTTTCTTGGTCGATGGTTTAATTTCCGTTCAATCCACTTAACTTCTTCCCTTGTCAAATCCTCAAACGAGGTTCCCTTCGGCAGGTATTGCCGTATGAGCACGTTCATGTTCTCGTTCGCGCCTCGCTCCCAGGAATGGTACGGGTGGATGTGTTCGCCAAATCCGTCGCATCCTTTGTAGCTAGCGGTTTCAGGATGCAGAATCCGGACATTCTGTCGTTAGCCGTAAACAGATTCTTTTTGTGGTGAGCTCTGTTGATCAGGTCTATCTCGAAATCCCCGAAACGGCACTTCTTGTCGACTATCGCAGGTCGCAAGTCGATGGATACTTGCCCTGTAATGGAGCCTCTCCGGTCCTTGACCGGACCCCGTCTACGATATTTCTTGCCGCCATGTCTGAGGTGCGGCTTGAATTTGTCCACGCCTTTGATACGGCGGTAGATTGTAGGGACACTTGGGATAGTCAGTCCATCATTTGTTCTGCGACCGACAATCTCGTCTGGTGACCAGACGCCATTGGCGTCAAAATACAAGTTAGAAACCTAACCATCCCTAGGCTTCATTTCCTAGGGATTTTTTTGTTTTCAGCCAGGATTGGATTTACTTGACGATGAGAATTCGCGAATCTTACTGAAATAGAGCGTCTGGATCAAGTTTTTCCATCAGCAAAGAGTCTCCGTGTTCATTAAGAACATCATATTCCTTGTTGATAAAGTTTACCAGTCTGAATACGTCGTCCTTGCTTTCGGCGACGATTTCAGCAACCATCATTGGTCTATCAACAGTTCGGTCTTTGCTGTAGTGGTATCCGACATCATGATACTTTTGGATTTCAATACATTCAGGAAGAGATTCTATTTTTTCCATTCCCTTGATGGTTGTTACGGTTTCGTCGAATCCCTTTAGAAGATAGTTGCAGTCCAATGCGTATTTTTTGTACCTTGCAGATTCTTCACTAATGGTATTAATGTCCTCGACCATTTTTCCTGTCAAAGCGAATTGAATAATCATGTCCATGGCGTTGTAGCCAAGACAAGCTTGCTCATGGTTGAAATAGGAGCCTCCGAGACGACAACCCATTTCAAAGAATTTAATTCTAGTTCCGTCGAAGTATCCTTGCATGAACAATACTCCATCCGTGAAACCTTCGCTTTTGAACATGTTGATGACGGTCTGATTTATGTTGTCAAGGTAGAAATCAACGGCTTTAGAGGGCGACATGCTGATGGTGGAGTAATTGATTGCGCTACCACGGTCTGATGCCATAAAGCGATCAAAGATTGATAGAAGTCTAAATTCTCCGTTGACAGCAATATAGTCTAAAAGGAATTCTCGTCCACTGATATAATCTTCAATGATTGCGTTTCCACTAGCAGAATAACTTACTGCTTCTTCGAATCGGTCCTTGAGTTCTTTCTCGTTATGACAAACTCCTGCGCCGCGAGATCCGCTGCCATCAAGAGGCTTTACAAATACGGGGTAGGAAATGCAATCGAGAATTTTCCTGTCAATTTTATTACCCATGAGGTAAGTCTGTGGAACAGGAACGCCATATTTATCACATGTTTCCTTGAAATCAACCTTGTTGGTGGACATGCTTAGCATTTTTTCAGTGATATAGCAAGGCAAGCCAAGTCGTTTGCAAACTTCCATGTAGGGCCTAAGCAAAATGTCAACAAAGCCTGTGATTACGCCGTCAACTTTTTCTTTTTTGCAGAGCTCAACAAGATCATCAACATTCAGTGCATCTACTAAAACGGCTTTGTCAGCGTCTTTTTTTGCCGGAGAATCTGGGTGGTAATCAGCGACGATTGTGTATATACCTGCAGCCTTTGCGTAACGTACAATATCACTCTCGGTTTTTGTGGCGCCGATAATGAGAAGTTTTTTTCCCTTTAGATCGCTCATTTCATTTCCTCTTGGATTACCTTTGTAATTCTTTCCATGTCTGCACTGTCGTATCTTTGGTCGATTGGTAGACATACTACATTGTTTGCAATGCAGTATTCTAAATCTTTTTCTGCAGCCCAGTCAAATACATTGGGCCAGTACGTTGCAACAAAGATGTCCTGCTCAATCAATTTTTTCTTGAGAACGTTTCCATTGCTTGACCAATAAGGATAGATCAAAGGACATTCAAAAGAATCTATTGACGGAATAACCAACCTGTTTGTTTTAGCCAATACTTTGTGAAGTGTAGAAAAATTTTCACGTCGTCTTTGTTTGATTCTATCGAGGTTTGCCGAAAAAAGAATAGATTTAGAAATGTTGCTCATTCTGCAAAGAGCAGATTCCGCAATTTTCCTGCTATTCGCTTTGAAATCGCCGTATCCATCTGAGGGGACAAGCTCTAAGCGCTTTAAAAGGTGGGAACATCGGTCGAATGAATGGTCTATGGGCAAATCCGTAGAAGTGTCAGGAATTGTTGCTACGACGATGCCTCCGTCAGGCAATCCCATGAATTTGCGGGGGCTGTAAAATTGATTTCCGTTGGGGAATGCTTTGCAAAAAAGGGCTTGTGCATTGTCTAGAATCACTCGATCTTTAAAAACTTCTACGATATGTTTGCAATAACTATCCATGATCCCGTAGTAGTTTGTGTAAACAAGAATTTCGTCCTGGCTTAATTTGATTTTATCAGCTATTTCAAATTTTTCATTGATGTGATAAAATTTCCAGGATAGCCCCATCTTTTGAAGAGGCTGTAACACAACATCACATGTGAAATATGGAATCCAGACTGTTCTTACGTTGGGTAAACCTCGTAAGATATATTCAAAGGAGTGACGTCCGCTATTCAAAAAAACAGCATTTTCATGCAGGGTGTATTTCTCTGCGGATGGGAACTCCCATTCAAAATAGCCTCCGATGGGTTTCATTATTGAATTCCCTTTAGTTCAGAACGATATTTACGTACTGGCTGATGTTGCTTAGCACAGAGTTTAATTCTTCGTGGCTTTGGCAACGGATGAATAGTGTTCCCAGCGAAGTATTTGCTCCTGAAAAGGGCACAATGTGGTCGCCTGGATTCACGATCAATCCGATGTCGCGGACAAACTTCTGCTGGAATTTGGGATCGATGTTTATTGAAACCAGAGTTCCCTCCTTGGAGGAGTGCAAAATGTAATTGCACCAGACCCCATCGTAAACGGGGGGCGTAATGTTGTCCATTTGCATGCCTAAGGCTTTCTTGACTTCATTCTGGATTAGGCTTTGGCCCGTAGCCATGTCTTGAAGTTCTGCGATGCGGTTGCCACCGCCTCTTGGGCTCACTTCCATGATGTAAGCCTTGCCGTTGGAGCATACTCGGCTTTCCACATTGTAGATGCCAGATTTCACCTTTAGCAAGGTGAATAATCTCTGAAGTTGCTCCGTTAGATCATCCTGGAATTTTTGTTCCATGGAGGCGGGCCAGATTTCAATAGCTGGTGTGTACGGGTTGGCTGCATTCTTGTCAAACAGTTGATCGGAATATGCCGGATAGACCAATTGACCGTTTACGGTAAAGATGTCTGCGCTAGATTGCGCCCCCACCTTGTCCAGAAAGTCTTCAATAACGAAACTCTTGCTAATGGATGCAGAAAGTGCTGTAGAAATTGCTGCAGGCAAGTCGGTCTTGCTTTCAACCTTGGTAACGCCTTTACTGCCGGCGGAGTCAACCGGTTTTACGATGACAGGCCAGTTGAAATAATCAATGTCCTTAAGGGCGTCTTCTGTGTTGTCGTAACCTTTGGCCTTGGGACAGTTGAATCCATTGGCCGCAAGGAATGCTCGGAACTTAGACTTGTCCTGGAAAATGCAGGCTGCTTCGTAGGAGCATTGGAAGGGTAATCCCATCTGTTCCGCAACATAGGCTGCAGTGGTGACTCCAGGGTCTACCGCATGAGATAGAATTCCGTCAATTTTTAGTTCCCTGGCCGTTGCAAGAACAGCTTCCTTGTCGATGATGCTGACGTTGCAATACTCGTCAGAGTATTTATGCGCAATGTTGTTTGGCAGGTAGTCTGCTGTAATGACATAAATACCCAGTTTGTGGGCTTCCTCAATGACGGGAATGAGGTAGCGGAGACCGCCAAGTAACATCAGCTTTTTGGTGGGCATATCGATACCTTATTTCTTGTTGACAACAACGTCGATAACGCGGTTTACACCTTCATCGTCAAGCCCTGCAAACATGGGGAGACATAGCACTTGGTCTGCCAACTTATGTGCAACAGGAAGATTTTTAGGATTTGCTGATTCAAGACCCTTGTATGCGGAGAATGTGCTGATTAGAGGATAGAAGTAACGACGGCCAAAGATATTGTGTTCCTGCAATTTGGCGTAAAGATCGTCGCGGCTTACGCCGTATTCCTCGCTTATGAAAATTGGGAAGTAGGCGTAGTTATGGTGGACACCTTTGATATCCTGGAGACAGCGGATGCCTGCAATGTTCTTCAATGCTTCGCGATATTTTTCCGCGACTGCCTTGCGTTTGGCGATTGCGTCGTCTACCTGCTTTAGATTCAAAAGACCGTAGGCAGATCGGATTTCATCCATCTTGCTGTTGATGCCGGGTGCAACTACTGTGGTCTCTCCGTTAAAGCCGAAGTTTTTTAGGAAGTCAATACGCTTCTTGGTAGCTTCGTCATGACAAACAAGGGCTCCACCTTCAACAGTGTTGTAAACCTTGGTGGCGTGGAAACTCAGTGTGCTCATATCGCCAGCTTTTAAGACGGATTCTCCATCCTTCTTTACGCCAAAGGCGTGGGCCGCGTCGTAAATAATCTTGAGTCCGTAGATATCTGCGATTTCCTGAATGCGCTTCGTGTTGCATGGAGTTCCGTACACATGCACAGGCATGATGGCTGTTGTGTGCGGCGTAATTGCGGCTTCGATTTTCTCGGGATCAATGTTGCCTGTCGCTTCATCAACATCGACGAAGACCGGCTTGAGGCCGTTCCACCAGATGGAGTGTGTCGTTGCGACGAAACTGTACGGAGTCGTGATGACTTCGCCGGTAATCTTCATTGCCTGCAGAGCTGTGATAAGGGGAAGAGTTCCGTTGGTGAACAGGCTGATATACTCTACACCTAGGTACTCTGCTAGAGCCCTCTCTAGTTCTTTGTGGTAGTACCCGTTATTGGTGAGCCACTTGCGGTTCCAGATATCATCCAGCATGGTCTTGAATTCGTTCAAGTCCGGGAGAAGGGGCGAGGTGACGGTAATCTTTTTATTTTCACTCATAATGGGCATTCCTGCAGTTACTTAAACGTAAATTTAGTAAAAGCCCGATAGAGAGATAGTTGCCTTTTGTGGATTTACCACGGCACTTTAGATGATTTATTCAGCCATTTGGGAAAGGTAATTGTTGGTGATAATTTTTTCAGATATTTCAAAAGTTTTGCTTTCGGTGTAATACCTGGAAAACCTTGCGTTGCTGTCCAATATATTTACGCCGAATCCTTTGAAATAGTAGTTTTCGGACCTCAATAGGTGTAAAATGGTTGGAAAAACGTCCATTTGGTAAACCAACTCGCTAATGTGCTGGTTTCCTTGAATGTCTGGATCGTAAATGATGAGCGGGACGTAGTTGTTTCCGTCAAAAATCAGCTGGTTTTCTGAAGCGAATTTGCGGAGGTCGTTGTGCCATTCGGAAGATCTACCTGGGTGTTGCTGTATTTTTCAAATGGTAGATGGGTGTCGATGGATATGCCCATAGTGATGAAAGGGGACTTGGCTGTATCAATGTGGTTCACGAGAAATTTAAAAACGGATCGGTCTTCTTGGTCGTCGGTTTGAATTTGTTTTTTGTACCCGTAGTTGCGAGTCATTTGCCTTTGGTTCCAAACGTTGGTTGGACAGGGATTAATGAGGGTGGAATTCTCATAAAGTTCACCAAGCCCAGGATATTTATTGCTGCCATACGCTATGCAAGCCGCTTTTTCGGAAATGGGCAAAAGCCCAGAGTTTACAAGCATCTGACCATCACCGGAGACACCGAATTTGGCCTGTGACTTGACTTTTGATGCGTAGAGAATGTGCTCGCCTTGGGTGAATTTGGTGAAGTTTGGCATGGAGTTTCCGAACTTATGGCTGTTGTCAATGACCCAGCTTTCGAAACGTTCCATCATTATAATAACCAAATTCTTGGTCGTTTTTGCAGGTGTAGAATTCCTGTTGAATGCCGATTGAAAATACGGGCCGTTAATGTCGTTGCTTGTAAGTTCAATGTTCTCTTCTTTGAATAGACTGGCAAAGATCATGGCCGGCATGTAGGCGATGATATTTTCTTTTGTGATGTAATCGGAAGATTATTTCAGCGGTCATTTCTTCTCTTCTTGACAAGATTGATAATTTCATAAATAACGGACCTATTGAAAATCCAGTTGCTCAAGGCGTAGTAGGTGATTCCCGCTAAAATTCCGAGCGTGAGTTGTAGGGCGTATTCTTTTTCGGGGAGAATCTTGGTGACGACTAAACAGATGCCGCCCATCACAAGTGAATTTAGTAGAGTTGGAATGTAGAACCTCAGTTGTTTGCTTAGTCCTGCGTCCAGCAATTTTCCAGAATAGTACGTGTTTATCACTAGACTGATGGCGGCACTTGCCCACTGGCCAAAACACATGGCAATGATTCCGTGGGGGAGTGTAATGCATAGGATCGTGATGCCGACAATTTTCTTGATGATTTCCAGTTTTAGGAACAGGTCGGAACGACCCATCACCTGTAGTATATTTAAGTTAATAGAGTGTACGGGGTACCACATTTGTGCGAAGCAGATAATCTGCAAAAGCAATACCACTTCTATCCACTTGTCTGTAAGAACCAAAAGGATGAACGGCTTCGCTACGGATGCGAGCCCGATCATCAATGGAAAAATGATTAAAGTGGACATGTTGAGGAATTTCAAATACCCTCGTCGCAGTTTTTCGTGGTCGTTCTGAATCTTGCTTAAAACAGGGAAGGTGACTCTTTGGAAAATACCCGTGACGTTGGAAGACGGAAAGTTCGCGAAGTGGGAGGCGCGCGTGTAGTTTCCGAGGGTGGCGGCAGCAAAGACTTTGCCGATAATTAAGTCGTAGATGTTGTCGTATAGCGTGTTCAACAGGCCTGACGCCAAGAGTTTGGAACCAAAGCCAAACATATTCTTGAAAGACTTCTTGCAGAAGAATGTCTTGGGTCTCCAATGCACCAAAGTCCAAAAAAGGATGACTCTAAAGGATATGGTTGTCATTTGCTGGACTACGAGAGACCATACACCAAAACCCTTGTAGGCACATATAAGACCCGCCGTCCCGCCAACAACGGCGCCAGAAAAGGAAATCTTGGCGAGAACTTTGAAGTTCAAGTCTATGGTGAGATTTAGTCGCTGGATGGAACCGAAAGACTGGATGATTAGATTTAGTCCAAGAACGCGGAGAATGTCCGAGAGCTCTGGCATGTTGTAGAATCGCGCGACAAAGGGGGCCGCGAAGAACAAGATGCCGTAGCAGGCGGCTGCCATAAAAATATTGAAGAAAAATACTGTGGCTTTGTCGCTTTCGTTACGGTCGGGTTTGCGTATAAGCGCGTTTCCAAATCCGCTGTCGATGAACGTCTGGCTCACCGCCATAAATATGGCGAGCATGGCAATCATGCCGTAATCATTAGGCGTTAACAGTCGAGCAAGGAGAATGCCGAATAGGAACTGCACTCCCTGTGTGGAGAACCTTTCAACGGCGCTCCAAATGACCCCCTTGAATGTTTTTTGCTTTAGCGACATTTTCGGCACAAATATAGAATTATAGATTGTTGTCAATCCAGTGAATTCTCGCCGCTATCCAATTTTTTAGGGAATCTATGACTTCCTGGTAATTTTTGTAGCTTTCATGGAACGGCCAATCGAAGTCATTTTGGAGAACGGGCCACCTATTGAATTCGTTCTTTGAAACATTTGAGAGCATTTGAGACATGACGTCAATGGAATCTAGGGTTGCGACAAAGGCAGAACGATTTTTTTCCCAATACTCTTTTACATGTTTTTTGTAATCCTTGTTTTTGAATAGGAATCGGTCCCACCCGTATTTGCGAATGAGCCACTCCTCGGGAATGTTTTTTTCGCTTCCCGAGTTTCCGTACCCTAGGTCAAAATCCCATACGGGGCCCATTTTTATGGGGGCGTTATTCTCTTCGTTCTTCTCCCATGTTATGAAGATGCTTCGCCTGTACCCGTCGAGGTTCTTCGTGAATTCCTGTATCCAGTAGAATCTTATAAATTCTTCTAGATCAATCCACTTGGCAATGTTGTCAAGCTTGTAGATGTCTTTGGATTGTAGAAATTCTTCAAAATCATCGACATGGTTCTTGAGCAGTTGTTGGGACTTTCCACTAGGTTCCTTTGGCTGGCAGAACTTAAAAATGTAACCTAGGCTAGACGTGAACATGATCCCGTCTGTAGATGTTTCGGAGGTCTTTTCAAATAGAAAACTGGAGTCTGTCTTTGGAATGTTGACTCGGTTCTTGGAAATTTTGATGTGTTCTACTAAGAGATATACTCCGCGGTAATCCCGGTTCAAGTAAAGTTCTACGAATTTACATTTGGGGTTGTAATCATCTCCGAGAATGCCTGCGAGTTGGTAGGTGATGTAGTTTTGCAACATGGATTTGTCTCGGAAGTTGGATATTAAATCCCATTCCTTGTCTTTTGGCATTCCGAGAAGCGAAATTTTTTCGTCAAACTTGATTTTGTAACCTCGCTTTGCCATTATAAAGCTGGAGTTGCCCCGGCCTTTTATCGTGAGGTAAAAAATAGGGCTGGAAGGTTCCTTGTCCCCGTAAAATTGTAAACGGGCGGGAATCTTCGTTTCCTTGTTATTAATTTGTCTAAAATTCTCGGTTTCTATAACCACGCGAGGCAGGCCTGCGTACGGGTAACGGGAATCATCTATAGGTAAATAAGCGGAATCGCCATCCGTAGGGGCGCTGTCGCTCCAAACGCTACAGGAGGAGCAAAAGAGAAGTAAGAAAAAGAGGGCCCAAAAGGACAACTTATCCATTACTTTTTTTGTTTTTCCAAATCTTTCTTAATTTGGGTGGTGCTGATTTCGGGAGTGCGCGGCAAATAAACGACTTCGCAGTCTTCTTTTAGAAAATCGAATTTGCCTTTCCAGTCATCGCCCATTACAAAGGTGTCCACGTGGTATTCTTTGACATCGTTCTTTTTTTGGTCCCATGTCTCTTCGGGAATGACCAAGTCTACGTAGCGTACGGCCTCTAAAAGCTGCTTGCGCTTTTCATAGCTGAAATAGCATTTTTTTTGTTTCTGGTTCCAGTTGAATTCGTCTGTAGAAAGCGCTACAATAAGGTAGTCTCCCAAAGCCTTGGCTCGTTTGAGAAGGTTGATATGACCGTAGTGCAACAGGTCGAAGGTGCCGTATGTAATAACTTTTTTCATGATTTTGTGTAAAAAAATACCTTTTGAATGAAGTGTAAAAACTGCTATCGTTGTTCGCGTAAACTACTAGTACTTCCCGTACTTGTACCCGTAACCATCGCTGTGTCCGTGCTCGTACTTGTTGATGACGAAACTTGCGTGGGCGGTCGTGTTGCCCTTGAGCAACTGTTTCATGCCGTCCTGGATGGCTTCGATGCTGTGCTTGTTGTACTCGATGACCATCACGATCTGGGAGGCCTGGCGACAGGCTAGGGCTGCGTCGGTTACGAGCATGATAGGCGGCGTATCGACAATGATAAGATCAAACTTCTTTTCAAGTTCGTCAATCATGTCGGAGTAGTGCTTGGAACCGAGAATTTCGGAGGGGTTGCTCGGTACGTTGCCACAGGGCATGACGAACAGGTTTTCCACTTCGGTTGTGTGGATGATTTCGTCCAGGCCAACTTTGCGGAGCAGATATTGAGAAAGGCCGTCGCCACGTTTGATGCCGAATTCCTTGTGTAAACGGCCTTTACGGAGGTCTGCATCAATAAGCAAGACTTTCTTGCCGAGCCCTGCGCAGAGGGCCGCGAGGTTTACGGAAATGAAACTCTTTCCGACGCCAGGGATAAGGCCGCTTACGCCAATAATCGGTCGGCAGCCTTCGTCCATGCTGAATTCCAGGGAACTGCGGAGGGCGCGGAGCGATTCCACGGCAACGTCGTCGGGTTCGACCACGGCAAGAGGACGGGTACCCTTGGTGCCCTTCGGGTTTCCCTTCGGGACTTTTGCATACACGCTGAAGCCGGTTTCGCGTTCGATGAAGTGTGCATCCTTGACTCCGTTGCTGAACTTGCTCTTGATGGAAATAATTGCAGCTCCAAGGAGAAATCCAATGAATAGCGCTAGGCAGAGGATGATTCTCTTTTTGGGTTTTGCCGGTTTTGTAACTTCTTCGGCGAAATCGATGATGCGGACGGAACCGACTTCGCCAGCCGAAACAAGTTTTAACTGCTGGATATTGTTGAGCATGGATGTGTACAGAATCTTGCTCATGTCCACTTCGTTCGTGAGTTTCAGGACTTCCTGTTGCGTTGATGGAAGTTTCTTTGTTTCGTTTGAATTCCGCTCAAGTTCTCGTCTTAGGGTTGCCTCCTGGTCTTCAAGAGTCTTGATTGTCGGGTGTTCTGGCTGGAATAAACGGATTGCACTTTGCTTCTTTTGCTGAAGACTAAGAAGTTCTTGCTGGAGTTTTGTCCTTCTTTCCAGAATGATTTGCGTTTCTGCATTAATGTCGACAGATCCGATTCTGTTGCGGTAGGCATTGTATTTGAGGAGGGAACTGTCCATTTGCGCTTTGACGTCCGGGAGTTGTTTTTCTAGGAACTCCAGAGTCTTCTGTGCTTCTGCGTTTCGTTCCTCGACGTTTTGGCGCAGGTACTTGGTCGCAATTTCGTTCAGTATTTTTGTGGCGCGGTCTGGGTAGATGTCCTGGTACGTGAATTCGAGAACGCCGGTCTTTTTTCCTTTTTCCTTCACGGCAAAGGATTTCTTGAAAGATGAGATGGCTTCCAAACGTTCTTTTTTCTCGAGGATGAACTTCTGACCAGGCCTAACCTTCATACTGTGTATGGCCAAAGCGGCTGAATCGCCGCCATAGGGGAATCTGTATGTTTGACTTGTCGTGCAGCCGGAGAGCACCATCTTCTTATTATGGTCGAACAAGTTGAAACTCAAGCTGTCGATGATCTCAATTGTCCAAGGATTTTTTTCAAGTTCTTCTTCGGGAATTTTTTCCCACGGGATTTCGAACAGGTCGACATTGACGCGCCCTTCCTTGTGTAGAAGCCTGTCCGTGAAGTTTGTCGGTGTTGCGGAATATTGCAAATGCATTTTTTCGACGGCATCACCGATGATTTGCCTGCTTTTGATTAACTCAATTTCGGTTTCGGCCGGACTTGAGGAGGCAAAAAGGTTTCCTAGCCCCCCCATCATTCCCACGCTTTTGTTGCTTTTGGTTTCTATTTGAAGCAGTGCGTCAACTTGGTATACTGGGCGAATCCATTGTGCAATAAAGACTCCGACAATACTCGCGACAATTATGCATGGAAGCATGATATGCCAATTCTTGGCAAGATCTTTTAGGAAATCAAAAAAATCAGTTTCTTCTTTTCTCTTGGAAGAGGCCATAGCATTACCGTTTGAAAATATTACTCCTAAAACCCCCTATGAATTTAGGGGACATCTTCAAGTAAAAGATAACAAAAGGGGGGGATGTGGTGAAAAGCGTATTTTGTATAGGCTGCGAAAAAGATGTATATTGTTGGAAAATAACGTTTTTGCATGTTTTGACCAGATGAAAAAATTTTTGACTTTAGTCTTTTTGGGGGCGGTGCTCGCTTTTGCCTACCTCCCTGGCGAATCCCGTTTTGTTTCGCTGGAAGGGGACCACGGCTTGTTCGGAAACCCGGCGGGCCTTACCGCTTTTGATTCGTGGGGGGCTTTGGCGGATTATCAGTACGACGACGGTATTTCGGTGGTCCGTGCAGGCGGCAACCTTGGGCGTTGGGGTGCATCTTTTGATTATCGTCAAGATGGCGAGGGCTTTGACGAGTCGCGTTGGCGCTTAACCCATTCTACGGATATTTTTGGCAGGTTCATGTTCCTGGGAAGCAGGGTTACTGCATTTCGCAGTGCGGAATTCGGTGGTACGGAGTGGAGTTACGCTCCGGGCGTTTTGGTGCGTCCGTTCAATTTCCTTTCGCTCGGCTATTCTTGCGATAATCTCTTGTATGCGGGGCCCGAATCCATGCACCGACTACATAACGCCGGTGTGACATTTAGAGTCGGTCGCTTTTTTGGGGTCAGTTACGATGTGGAAGACTGGGAAGAGCATCGGCTGCTGTTCGAATTGGATTTGTACGGTACGCGTCTTGGCTTCAAGATGCCTGTGTATGGCGACGATGACGAATATACGTTGACTCTTTCTACGTCCATTGGCGGCCATACCGATGCTTCGCTCACCATTTTTGACGATTACGTTCCCAAGCGCGGAGCCATTGGTTTCCATCGGTCGCGCAATCCTCGTGCCACGCTTGCAGCGCAGATTGTTCGCGTGCCTTTGAATATGCAGGTTTCCGAGGTTGAAGATGAATTTGTCTTTTTCCGCAAGAATTCCATTGGCATCCTCAAGGTTCGTAATTTGTTCGAACATTTGCTGCGAGACCCGTCCTGCGGATTGTTGATTCTGGATTTTTCCGGATACAAGGGGAACATGGGCGTGTCTGGCGAAATCAGTCGTCTTATTATGCGGCACAAGGCCCGTGGCGGCAAGGTCGTCGCTTATTTGGATGATGTTCGCCCGGCGGTCTTGGTGGCAGCCTCTGCGGCTGACCGTATTGTGGTGGAACCTTCGGCACATTTTACTTGGCGAGGCCTTGGCGGCGGCATCACTTACTATAAAGGCTTGTTCGACAAGTTGGGCGTGAAGGTGGAATTCCTGCGTCATGGGGCCTACAAGTCGGCCGTGGAACCTTACATTGCCGATTCCATGTCGGTGGAGGCCCGCGAAAACATGCAGACGGTTTACACGGATTTGTGGAAGGTGCTGAGTTCGTTCGTCGCCTTGAATCGCCATGGCAAGGCCTCTTCTGCCGAACAGCGAGTTGCGCAGTTGGATTCCTTGGCGAACGTCCCTCTTGTGACGGCCAGGTATGCCAAGGATGCTGGCCTTGTTGATACCATGCTCTACTTGGATCAGGTGCCGTCTTATGCCCTCAAGACGTTCTTTGATTTGGATGCGCCCCGCGCCAAGTTTAGAACGTGGTATCCTACCGATCGTCGTATATTTGACGAAAGTTGGGCTCATCGTGCCCAGGTCGCTTTGCTGAATATCGATGGAACCATCGATTCCCGTACGGAACGTTCTGTATCCGAGGCCTTGCGCAAATTACCTGGGAGTGACGCCCGTGGGCTGATTGTGAGGATTTCCTCGCCTGGTGGAAGCGCCCTTGCGTCCGACAAGATTTGGCATGCTTTGCGGGAGGTGAGCGAAGATGGAATTCCCGTGGTAGCGAGCATTGGTAGTATGGGGGCTTCGGGAGCGTATTACATCGCTTGCGGTGCCGATATGATTTTGGCAGAAAACTACTCCCTAGTGGGAAGTATTGGAATTTACGGCGGCAAGGTGGACTTGAGCGGGCTCATGCAGAAAGTTGGGCTCAAGACTGAATTCGTAAAGACTCATGACCACTCCGACGCGGAAACTTTTGCAAGGCCTTGGACCGACGAAGAAAAGGCTGCCTTGCAGAACTACATGGACGATTTCTACAACCGCTTTACAGGAATTGTCTCGCAGGCGACAAAGATTCCGCAGGCCACGGTGGACACGGCATACGGCGGTGGCCGCGTGTTCATTGGCTACAAGGCGTTTGAGGCTGGCCTTGTACATGCCCTTGGCGGATTGGACGATGCCATTGCGCTTGTCAGGAAGATGGCTGAAATTGGTGAATCGTCCGAGGTCGAACTGGTGCAGTTGAATACGGACGATGATTTCCTGGTGCCCTCTCCCAAGGCTCTGATGAATTACGTGGTTGATTTTGAACAAACTAAATTCTGGGCCTTGGAGCCTTCGTTGATAGGGATGGAGTAGAACATGCTTGAAATTGTCATTACGGTCTTGGGCTGCCTTGCGATTTCTGCTTTCTGTTCTGTGACGGAAGCCTCCTTTTACAGCGTGCCTCCTGCTACCGTTGAATTTTTACAGAAAAACAAAAAATTTACGGCGAAGTACCTGACGCATGTCAAGGAAAACATTGACCGCTACATAGCCTCGGTGCTCGTGGTGAATACGGTTGCGAATACGGTGGGCGCCTCCTTGGCGACGGCCCTCGCGGTTAAGCGACTTGCGCCCTCGGCGGCGGTGGCACTCCCGATTATCCTTACGGTTCTCATTTTGCTGTTTGGCGAAATCACCCCGAAAACACTGGGCGTCAAGCAGGCGAAAACGGTTGCCCCGCTCGTGGCCGTACCGTTTTATTATATTACCATCGTTCTTTCGTGGACTGGGCTAATCTGGCTTTGCCTCACTCTTACTAAGCATTGGACTCGCGAGGACGAAGAGAAAAAGGACGTAAGCGTCGATGATATCAACAGCCTCGTGAGCCTCGGGCTTCGCGAAGATGTCATTGACCGCCAGCAGGCATCCGTCATCAAGAACATCCTTGCACTTAAGAAGGTGACTGCGCGCAAGGTGATGACGCCACGCCAGGTTGCATTCTGCCTTCCTGCCGACAGCACCATCGGTGAAACTCTGGATGAGCATGGCAACTGGCCCTTTTCTCGAATTCCTCTCTATGGTGAAAATAGGGATAACTGGATTGGCATTGTTCTTCGTCAAGATGCCTACAATAACCTGGCCGAAGGCAAGCGCGATGTAAAGTTGCGCCAGTTGATGCGCCCGCTTCAGTTGATTCCCGACAGCGTCACGCTGGATAAGTTGCTGATGCGGTTTTTAAAACAGCGCGGTCACATGGTGGGCGTGGTGGATGAGTTCGGGGCCATTGCTGGCATCGTGAGCCTCGAAGATGTCCTGGAGGAAATTCTCGGACGTGAAATTGTCGACGAGTTCGATGTGGCTGTGGATTTACAGGAAACTGCGCGCCGTCGCTCAAAGGCGCTTGCGTTCATGCGCAAGAATCGCCTGAAAGGGAAATAGTCCTCCCCGGTTGGTTTACTTGAAAAATTGCTTTTTAATAATATAATTAAATCAATTATATCAATTGATAGAATAAAAAAGCCCTAAAGTACGGACTTTTTTAACAAAAATGACTTTTCGTACCCTTGCAAGCCCTCGAAAATCCATCTATATTTAGTGCCGATTTCACGGGACAAAGGTTGTTCCGGAATAAACTACTAGAGGATTTACATGAAGACCATTACGGTAAACCCGAAGACTGTCTCCCGCAAGTGGAAGCTTGTGGACGCAGCCGATAAGCCGATGGGTCGCGTTGCAAGTGAAGTTGCTCGCCTCCTCATGGGTAAGCATAAGGCCATCTTCTCCCCCAACGTTGACACCGGCGACTTCGTCGTTGTTATCAATGCTGGCAAGGTTGCTGTTTCTGGCAACAAGAACTTGAAGAAGGAATACTTCCACCACACCGGTCACATTGCCGGCGAACGCTGGATCAACTTTGCCGATCTCATGGCAAAGGACCCGACCGCCCCGTTGACCGCTGCTATCTGGGGTATGCTCCCTCACAGCGCTCTTGGCCACAAGATGGTTAAGAAACTCAAAATCTTTGCTGGTGCGGAACATCCGTTCGCAGCACAGAATCCCGAAGTCGTAGACTTGTAATTTAGAACGGAGGATAAATCTATCGCTACCGCAAAGAATAAGAAGATCTACCGTGGCACTGGCCGCCGTAAGAACGCTATCGCCGCTGTGATCCTGAAGCCGGGTTCCGGCAAGCGCACTATCAATGGTCGTGATTTCAAGGATTACTTCCACTCTGAAGTGCAGAACATGATTGCTAACCTCCCGTTCGCCATCCTCGGCAACGCGGAAGAATGGGACGTCGAAGTTACCGCTCGTGGCGGTGGCATCGCCGGCCAGATGGGCGCTGTCCGTCTTGGCATTTCCCGCGCACTGGTTGCTAACGACGCCGAAGTCAAGCCGGCCCTTAAGAAGGAAGGCTTGATGACTCGCGACTCTCGTGCTGTTGAACGTAAGAAGTTCGGCCGCAAGAAGGCTCGTAAGCACTTCCAGTTCTCCAAGCGCTAATCTGCAAAACAGCAGTTTATGCAAAATGCCCTGCTTCGGCGGGGCATTTTGTCGTATAGTTCAATTTGGGCTCCCGCTCCGCGGAGGCCTTTTTTTTACAGATCGTTCGGCATTATCGTGTTATTTTTTTGGGGGGGCGATTTTTTTTTGAAATATAGTTATATTCCTTTTTATGAAGATTTTGATAATGCTGTTTATGGCTTTGTTTTTCCTGGGTGCCTGTGATTACGGTGGTGACTCCCACATCGTCGTATTTGATGAAAAGTTGAACGAGGTGTTCCTTACGGACTTTTCCTCTCTTCACTTTGCATTGCGTTGCCGTATTGATTCCAAGTCTAAAAATTGCGGAATCATACTTGGCGATTTTTTATTAGAGGACTCCCGTATGAGTGGCTGTAGCCCTAATACGGGATGTGACTATTATGATACTTACTATGGGTTTAAAGAAGCTTCGCTCCTTACATTGCAAGTCAAGAACGAAAATACAGGAGAAGCGAAATCCCTGATATCGTATTTTCAGAATGATATTCCTTACATGAAGGGAGATGCCTATGTGCCGTCCGTAATGAACCTGAACATGTCTAAGGCCCCTGTCAACGCAGTTACGCTGACGGGTTATTTTGTTGGAGACGAGTGGGTTGAGCATGACACGACCATCGTCATTAAAGACACCTTTTATGCCGACGAAAGCGGAAAAATCAGCTTCTCTGTTTTGGATGCCAAGAATAACCGTGCCGCAGTTTCTATAGACCTGAGTGCCGTCCTCGAAAAAAATGATGCGAATACTGTTTTGCAGAGAAATGTGACTTTGTTTGATACTTCGTATACCGAATATTACTGGACGGCAGAACCGGGGATGATTGCCGTGGATCCTTTGGACATTAATTTTGACATGAAGGCGTCGAACTTGAATCGACCCTCTCAAAAAAAATCGTACTTGAGTGTAAATCCACTTCCCGATTCGCTTATTCTGTTTGGCGGAGTGAATGGTAAAGCCGTTGAAATCCTAGTGGAGAACTATGCGAAATAGATTAGCCATTGTCCTTTTATTTTTGGCTCTTGCAACTCCCGCTTTGGCTAGTGTCGGGGCTTTCCGGGAATTCAGCATGGGTGTCATGTTGGGCTTTGGACCATCTTGTATGACCGGGGAGGATGCGGGCATTTACGGTGAAAACGGGGTGGTTGGGGGAGGTCTTGCGTTCCGAATGGCTTTCCCCGTAACAAGCAAGATGTCGGTACTTGCCGATATAGGTGTCGATGGTGCTTTCGGTTTTTCTAGCGAATATGAGTACCGGCATCGTACGGTTAGGGATTCAGTCATGTTGAATGCCTGGGAAATTACCGTGTTGTGGAACAATTTCTTGATGGATTACTTTTTTGTGTCGGTCGGTCCGAGTATCCGCTTCCCATTTGTCGAAGAAAAGGTCGAACTAGACGACGAAGAAATCTACCATTCAGACGAAATAGACTACGCAAACGACCTTTGGCTGGATGCTGTGGCTGCCTTTGGCTGGAAGTTTGATATGATTGAATTTGGCATGCGTGTCGGCTACGAGTTCTTGGGGATGTTCAAGGAAACCGATGAATACGTGGCTTCGGACATTAACGAACTGCGCTTCCGATTCTACATGACATATTGGTTCGGACAGACTTCGTAAAAGCTTTGTGGCGGTCATGAAATCGATTGTTTTGAAGCATATTATAGCTTAAACAGCCTTTATTCGCTTAATTAGACCATAAAAAATTAGTTTGTTTGCTCAAAATTAAAATTGATTTTGACCCAACTGGCCATAAAAACGGTACTTTATGGCCTAAAACAAACTTTTCGCTCTATTTGGGCAATGATTTCTTGAACAAGAAAACTTTTTCATAAATTATTTTGGCTTCATCTCACGTAAATATAGGTCACCTGCAGGTGTTTTATGGATTCGAAACAATCCCTTTGATACACAGAAAAGTCGCTGGTTCGTATTGAAATCAGCGACTTGTTGTTCGGGATGCTTTTGAATTAATTTTTGTTCTTGATGCAGCGGATGGAGTAGGCGTGGGAAGCGTCTCCTCTGTCAGCATCTGTGGTTAGTCGGTTATCTATGCGATAAATGTTGGTGATATTGGAGGTGTGATATCTCCAGACGGTAAAATTACCTTTGCTTAAGAAGCCGTCTTTTGTTTTAAAGCCGGCCGGGAGTGCTGCGAATCCTGCTATATCGGATCCGTTTGCGTCGTCGTCCCACCCCTTCTTGCTTTTCAGCGAGACGCCTGCATCAACATCTTCTGCCAATTCTTTAACATAAGTTGTTAGGGTGGAAACTTCAGTTGAAGTGGGAATGTGCCAGCCTTCGGGGCAAACACCGCGATGATTGTTTTCCAAATCAATGGCGTGTGCGTATCCGTAACCACCTTGGTTAATGGAATCCATGGCGGCACCCCTGGTGTAGAGTCGACCGTAGGTTTCGCAGTTCTTCGGATCGTTGTCGTAGCACCAAGACCAAACATAGGGCTCAAATTCAGGACCGCCGTAACCGGGGTTATAGTTCATGTTTTCTGCCATCCAGGTCTGTTCGCCAATAACCACTGTCTTGTATACTTGGCCGTCTCGACTGTCTAGAATGCAGCCGTACTCAATGTCGGGATTCAAGTAGTCCCAATTGGATTTTTCATATTTGGAGCAGTCTACTTCCGCGGTGGATTGGGATGCCGTTGAATTTGAAGAACTTTCGGTTTCAAAAGAACTGGAAGAGGAGTTGACTTCTGTTTTTTCTTCTATGCTGGAATAACTTTCTGCTGTTTGGGTGGTGTCGTTCTTGATGCAGCGGATGGAGTAGGCGTGTGAAACGTCTCCTCTGTCAGCATCTGTGGTTAGTCGGTTATCTATGCGATAAATATTGGTGGTATTGGAGGTGTGATATCTCCAGACGGTAAAGTTACCCTTACTTGAGAAGCCGTCTTTTGTTTTGTAGCCAGCCGGGAGCGCAGAGAATCCTACTATGTCGGATCCATTTGCGTCGTCGTCCCACCCCTTCTTGCTTTTCAGCGAGACGCCCGCATCAACATCTTCTGCCAATTCTGTAACATAGGTTTTTAGGGTGGAAACTTCAGTTGAAGTGGGAATGTGCCAGCCTGCAGGACATGCTCCGCGATGATTGTTTTCCAAATCAATGGCGTGTGCGTATCCGTAACCACCTTGGTTAATGGAATCCATGGCGGCACCCCTGGTGTAAAGACGTCCGTAGGTTTCGCAATTCTCGGTTTTGTCGTCGTAGCACCAGGACCAATCATAGGGGTTGTCTTTTGAACCCCCTTGGCCAGGGTCGAAGTTCAAATTTTCGGCCATCCAGGTCTGTTTTCCGATGACTACAGTTTTGTATACCTGTCCGTCACGATTATCTAGAATGCAACCGTATTTAATCGAGGGATTTAGGTAGGCCCAACTGGCTTTGTTGTACTTATTGCAGTCGATTTCTGTAGTTGTTAGAGAGCCGCTGCTACTGGAGATGTCTTTTTGAGGGACGTCCTTATCTAGAGTGTCTTTGTCCACATCTGCGCTGTCCTTGGAACCTGGATTAGTGTCTAGAGAATCCTTATTTCTATCATCTTCATCAACGTCTTTGCAACCATTGATTTCCGTAGCTCGGTCACCGGCAAAGGTGCACAGATATTTTTCAAATTCGGGGATAGTGTCCACATCCAGTTTTTCAAAATTCTTTCGGATGACTTCGAGATCCATGGAATCGGCTTGGTCTTGGAATATTTTTTGTAAATCAATGTTTTCCAGAGAGCCATCTTCTTCTATGTCTTCGCTAATCTTTTGAAGAACTTTGTTGATATCGCCGTCCTTGGCGGCTGTTTGAATTATGACATTTGTGGCGAATATGTAGGCGTTTTCATCGGAACTTCCGAACATGGATTTGTTTTCAATGATTTGGGGAGCGTCCTCGCTGCTGAAAGCGGTGCTGATTTCTTTGCTTGCCTGTTTCCTAGCTTCGGCATAACTTATAGAATCGGCTTCCATCAAATAATTGATGCGGTTGTATTCCACAAGGGTAAGAACGTTCATGTACACGGTATCTGTTTTTGCCAGATTGACTAGGGCGTACAGGGTTGCGGAATGCTTGGACTTTTCTCCTGTGATATCGTCCGTGTAGTATCCCGAGGCTTCCAGAAGTACTATGGGGTATTTTACGGTATCTCCCGAGAAGGTGAATCGACCTCTGTTATCGTAGACTTCGGTTTCAAAGGTTTTGCCTGTTTTTTGGAAAGTGGCGGAATCAAGTTCGTACATGATGACTTCGGATCCCTTTAGGAAAGGCCCCTTTTCGCAAACGCCCTGCAAATCGTTGAATGCGAAACCTTGTTCTTCGGTATAGCCGTTGTCAGCGATGTCTACGCTTGTTTTGTCTGATGAGCATGCACTTAGCAATAGTATAAAGGTTGCAAAGATTGATGCCTTGGTAGATGTCTTCATCCATCCTCCTTATGTTGCTTTATTTTTTGAATGTTTCTTTGATATTCTTTGTCAGCGGGAAAAATTGCAAGTTTAATCGATAAACTTGCTCGGTTTCCGAGTCTTCCGCAATAATTGCTGCGATGCGGCGCCTAAAGTTTGTGATCTCGGCTAGGTATCGAGCATAATTTTTTTTGGAGATGCCCATAGTCATTCCACTGAAGTTCCGCTCAGATATGGGCAGTTCCTCTAGAGCTTTCATGGCGAAGTCTCCCATTTGCCTGTGCATGGCGCAAACTGCTTCGGGGACGACGTCCATGGGGCCTGTGGAAACGGATTTGTCGGTTTGGTGGTACAGACCGTCTTTGTCCTTATCAAGTAAACCTCGTTTTGTCAGAAAATCTAGGGTTTCTGATACTTGAGCGGCGCTTATTTCCGGTAGGCAAAGGTCGGCGATTTCTGAGGGCTTTGCGTGTGGCAAAGCGGGTGCCAGTTCTCTGATTACCGGATTTTTCCAGGATTCAAAGTAGGTATAGAAATCGCCTCCCATGATGCTTGTCTTTTGGGCTTTTCCTAGTGCAATCATTTCTTCAAAGGCTTTTTTTCGCTTTTCAAAGATTTTTGCGTTCCCATATTCGACCATTAACATAAAGTATTGCTTTTCAAAATTCCCGAGTTTCATTGCTGCTGCGGTTTTCTCTGCACCTTTTGCGGTAAGTCGGGTTTTTCCATCGCAAACCAATTTAAGATAGGCACTGGAGGAGTAACCAGCTTCTTTAGCGAAAATACGCCAAGAAAAACCGGTTTTTTCTTTCTGTTCAGTATAGAACTCTAGGATGTATAGGCGATAGTCTTGATATTGGAAAATTGGTTTCATGGCAGTAAATGTAATATCGTTTTTTGAAAAAGTCAATAGTTTTATGAAACGAAAAATGTAAAATTTGCGAAAAAAGGCAATTATTTGTGTGATTTGCGGAAAAAATCGGAAAACGTGAAACACTTGGCCGATAATGAGACAGACGAAAGCTTTTCAGGAAGCTCCCGGGTACGGGGGCTTCTTTTTTTTGTTTAGGCGTTTCTCTCAATGAATCAAAAACTCCCGCCATGGACGGGAGTTTTACTTTTTTGAAATGCCGGGTACGGGCTAGAAGTTGTCCGGCCTGTCGAACATGTGCGTCACGAACTCGACGACGAGCGTCTCGTAGGCAGCATCGCTGAATATCGGCTTTTGCAACAGGTCTATCGTTTCTTGAGAAAGAACTCCGCCATTCTTTGCGTATTCCGCGCCGCCGATTCTGTACTTTTCGCGGAGCATCTCCAGACGGCGCTTGCCTCCGCGGTGGTCGAGTGCGCGCATCTGCGGGCATGCCACCAGCTGGTAGCCGTCGGCGCCCAGGATGATGTTGAACTGCTTGCGGATGGGCTCGTACACGACGTCAAGGTCCATCCAGGCGCAACTCGAAAGCAGGAGAATTTTTTGCCCCGGTTTCTGGTGCTGCAGCCCGTGCAGGTGGCTGTTCATGGCGGTGGCACCGTTTTCCAGACGCTGACCCATGTAGGGGTGCACCATGCCGACGATTCTGTCCATCAGGCATTTCATCTGGCCGGGGATGCTGAACAGGTACAGCGGGAAACTCCATATCACGAAGTCCGCGTTGATGAGCTTCTCGCGGATCATCGGGACGTCGTCGTCCTTCATCCAGCAACTGCCGTCCTCGCGGCCCCAGCAACTGAGGCATCCGCGGCACGGCTTGATGTTCATCTTGTCGATGAAGATGTATTCCGTGTCGAAATCGCCATTCTGTTCCATGCCTTCAACGAACGCCTTGGTGGGGATGAGGGTCCCGCTGCGTTCGTTCTTGGGGCTGCAGACCATGATGAGGAGTTTTTTTGCCATGGCCCAAATCTAGAAAAAATTACGGGGGATGTCTAAATCTCTCGTCTCTCGCCGGAATGCGGGCTTATTCCATCAATTCTCTCGTCTCTCGTCTCTCGTCTCTCGTCTAAATTCCTATATTTCTGCGCGCTCGAAATAACTCGGGCATAAACAATCACCGGCTTGCGAGAGTCGCTTCGGTGGCGCGGTCCTGACCCCTTGGTTCGTTCTGTGCTTTGCGACTTAATTGCAATCCGGGTAGCACAACCGAAAGGATACATACTATGGCTAATTTGCCTTCTGTTGAAGACCTGCTTGCTGCAGGCTCCCACTTTGGTCACCAGACTCAGCGCTGGAACCCGAAAATGAAACCCTACATCTTGGCTGAAAAGAACGGCATCTACGTTCTCAACCTGTCCAAGACTCGTGACCTCCTCGAAGAAGCCGCCAAGGCCGCTGCCAAGATTTCTGAATCTGGCAAGACCGTGCTCTTCGTCGGTACCAAGCCGACTGCTCGTCAGTGCGTGCTGGATGCAGCTGCTGCTTGCAACCAGTTCTCCGTGACTAACCGCTGGCTCGGTGGTATGCTCACCAACTTCCAGACCGTCCGCAAGTCCATCAAGAAGATCGACAAGATCGACGCTATGGAACAGGATGGTACTTTCCAGGCTCTTTCCAAGAAGGAAGTTCTGGACAAGAACCGTGAACGCGCCAAGCTTCTCGACGTGTTCGGTGGCATCCGCGAAATGGTGAACCTTCCGGGTCTCATGGTCGTGACCGACCTCGCCCACGAAAAGATTGCCGTGGCCGAAGCCCGTCGCCTCCACATTCCTATCATCGGCATCTGCGACACGAACGTCGACCCGACTCTCGTGGACTACCCGATTCCGGCCAACGACGACGCCGTGAAGTCCCTCAAGCTCATTGTGGACTACATCGCCGCCAACGTCAAGGCTCGCGTTGCTTCCGACAAGAAGGAAGCCAAGGAAGAAGTGAAGAAGTTCGACAACGGCGAGGAAGAAAAGTAATATGCAGATTACCGCTTCCCTCGTAAACGAACTCCGCCAGAAGACCGGCGTGGGCATGATGCAGTGCAAGAAGGCTCTCGTCGAAACTGATGGTGACATGGACAAGGCTGTTGAACTGCTCCGTAAGCAGGGTGCTGCCGTTGCCGCCAAGCGTGCCGACAAGGCCGCCAAGGAAGGCCGCATCTACCTCATCGAGTCTGCTGACAAGGCTTGCGCCTTCGAACTTTCTTGCGAAACCGAACCGGTTTCCAACAACGACGACTTCGTCGCCCTCGCTGCCATGGCTGTGAAGGCTTGCGAAACTCAGTCTATCGCTTCTGTCGAAGACTTGAAGAACGCCGTTGTCGATGGCGTGAAGATTGCTGACCGTCTCTCTGACGTTCTCGTCAAGATCCAGGAAAACATCGACTTCCGCAAGTTTGGTGAAATCAAGAAGATCGACAACTCCGTGTTTGGCGTTTACAGCCACATGAAAGGCAAGATCGGTGTGATCACCCAACTCGCTTTCGAAGGTTCCGCCGACGAAGCAGCCCTCAAGCAGGCTGCCAAGGACATCGCTATGCAGGCAGCCGCATTTGCTCCGGTCGCCCTGAACGATGCCGCTGTTCCCGCCGAAACCATCGAAAAGGAACGCGAAATTGCTCGCGCCCAGATCGAACTCCAGGCCCAGCAGACCGGTAAGGCTACCAAGCCCGAATTCGTCGAACGTCAGCTCGACGGCCGTGTTGCCAAGGTCCTCAAGGAAATCGTTCTCGAAGACCAGGAATTCTTCATGGCTGAAAAGAACCCGAAGAAACTCTCCGTCAAGGATTACCTCCAGCAGGTCGTGGCGAAGGAACTCGGTCTCTCTTCTTTGAAGGTCGTGAACTTCATCCGCTTCGAACGCGGCAACTAAATTAGTTTTAAAAGAACTAGAGATGGCGGGCTTCGGCTCGCCATTTTTTTTGTTGCGATTTCTACCCCCAACCCTCAAACCTCGATCACTAACCACTAGTCACTATTTTACTACATTATTCTTGATTGAACAATTGGAGTTTACTATGGCAAAGTTTAAACGCGTTCTTTTGAAACTCAGTGGCGAAGCCCTTGCTGGCGAAATGGGCCACGGCATCGATTCTCAGATTTTGACGGATATGGCCTCCGAAATTGCCGAACTTTCCAAGAGCGGCGTGGGTGTCGCGCTGGTCATTGGCGGCGGCAACCTCATTCGCGGCGTGTCTGCAAGTGCGGGCGGCATGAACCGCGCCCAGGGCGATGCGATGGGTATGCTCGGCACAGTGATGAACGGACTTGCTATGCAAGACGCCCTCGACAAGCAGGGTGTCGAAAGCGTCGTGATGAGCGCCATCCGCATGGAGCCGGTTTGCGAGTTCTTCAACCGCCGCCGCGCCATTGAACTTCTCTCCAAGGGCTCCGTGGTGATATTCTCCGCCGGTACCGGCAACCCGTTCTTTACGACGGACAGCTGTGCCGCCCTCCGTGCCATCGAAAGCGAGTGCGAAGTCATCATGAAGGCGACAAAGGTCGACGGCATCTACACGGCAGACCCCGTGAAGGACCCGACCGCGACGCGCTTCGACGACATTACCTACCAGGAAGTCATTTCCCGCGGTCTCAAGGTGATGGATACAGCCGCCGTCGCACTCTGCATGGAGAACAACATGCCGATTTTCGTGTTCCAGATGGTCAAGGGGAACCTCAAGAAGGCCGTTCTCGAAGGGAACCTCGGCACGCTGGTGCATTGTTAGTTACTAATATTTATACCAACCATCAACCACAAGCCACCAATTAGTAAGCAGTAAACAGGATTTATAATGGCGGCGCAGCCGCCCACTAATCACTAACCACCAACCACTAACCACCAACCACTAACATGTCTGATTACGAACAAAAAATGGAAAAGGCCATCGAGGCCACCGAACGTGAATTTTCGAAGATCCGCGCGGGTCTTGCAACACCTGCCATCTTGAACGATGTGCGCGTTGATTACTACGGCACGCCGACTCCCATTTCCCAGGTGGCGAAGATTTCTGTGCCGGAACCGCGTATGCTTCTGGTGACTCCGTGGGAAAAGACTTTGGTCGACCTTATCGACAAGGCTATTCTTGCTGCAAACATTGGCGTGACTCCGATGAAGGACGGCAACTGCATCCGCGTGACGCTTCCGATCCTTACGCAGGAACGTCGTCAGGAACTGGCCAAGGTGGCTCGTAAGCATGCCGAAGAAGGCCGTGTCGCTATTCGCAACATTCGCCGCGATGCAAACGACGCCCTCAAGAAGGATAAGGAAATGCCCGAGGACCAGGTCAAGAAGATGCAGGACGAAATCCAGAAGGCTACCGACAAGTACATTGCGAAGGTCGACGCCATTCTCGCCGAGAAGGAAGCCGACCTGCTGAAGGTCTAATCGGAGTATACGTGGCGAATCAACTTAGACACGTTGCAATCATCATGGACGGCAACGGGCGCTGGGCCCGCAGTCGCGGTATGGAACGTTTTCTCGGTCACCGCAAGGGGACCGAATCTACCATCGATGCCGTGGAAGTGGGCGTGAACCTGAAGTTGGAACATATGACGCTCTATGTTTTCAGCAGCGAGAACTGGGGCCGCCCGTCCAAGGAAGTGGATTACTTGATGAACCTTCTTATTGAGATGGTCGTGAAGGAAATTCCGGACCTCATGGAAAAGAACGTGAAGTTGATTGTCATTGGCGACATGAGCCGACTCCCGGAAAAGCCGAGGGCGAGCCTCCAGTCCGCAATCGATATTACGGCGAACAACACCGGAATGCAATTGAACTTGGCGATATCTTATGGTGGCCGCTTGGAAATCGTGGACGCCGTGAAGTCCATTGCGAAAGATGTCGCTGCCGGCAAGATTTCCATCGACGATATTGATGAAACTTTGTTCGCAAAAAACCTTTACCTGAAAGGTGCTCCCGATCCGGATTTGATTATTCGTACCGGTGGCGAATTCAGGCTTTCCAACTATCTTCTTTGGCAGGCCGCCTATAGCGAATTCTACGTAACCGATACGTTATGGCCGGACTTTACTAAAGAGGAATTCATGAAGGCGGTGGAGTTTTTCAATACTCGCGAACGCCGCTTCGGGAAGGTGCTGTCATGAGTAATTTGGCCCAGCGTTTGCTTACTGCCGTTATTGCGATTCCGCTCGTATTCTTCTTGCTCTGGTTCTGCGATTATAGCCGAATTGGGTTGATGTGCTTCTTGGCGGGTGTTGGCGCCTGGGAATGGGCGGGCATGGTGCGCAAGATGTACCAGGGTCCGGATATGCGCTACCTTTCGTTTGCGTCGTCCTTCGCTCTTACACTTGCATGGGCTCTCTCCAAGGGAAGTTTCTTTGGACTCCCCGCAGTTCCCTTTGTTGTGGGCATGACGGTTGTCGTCATTTTCGCCTTGTATATCGCCGTGGCCTATGCCAAGGTGCCTATTGAAAATCTGTTTCCGTGGCTTGTGATGCACTTGGGTGCTCCTTTGTATGTAGGCCTGTGGGGCGGTTTGAACGTTCTCATCATGGGCAATGGCCAGGGTCTTGATCAATGCTTGCCGTTCATTCTTGTGATGACTTCCATGTGGGGCTGCGATACGGTTGCCTACTTCTTTGGAAAGTTTGCTGCAGGCAAGGGGCCGTTCGGCCGTCACCTGTTCGCACCGAGCATCAGTCCCAAGAAAACGTGGGAAGGCGCTGTGGCCGGTACCTTGTTTACGATGGGCTGGGTGACCTGGCTTGCTCCTAAGTTCCTCTCCGGTTTTGGTGTGGAATTCAACTTGGCCATGGGTCTTGTTCTGGGCCTTTTGTTTGCGGTTTCCGGCCAGGCGGGCGACCTTTTGATGAGCGCCCTCAAGCGTTGGAGCGGCACCAAGGATTCCGGCAACCTCTTTGTTGGCCATGGTGGAGTCCTGGATCGTTGCGATTCCTTCTATTTGACGGCTCCGTTCTTGGTCCTGCTGCTGGATTTTCTTAAAAACTTGGCGTAGAATCCTGAAATTCCTTTAAAAGCCAGGAAAAGCGCAGTGCTTTTCAAAATCTCCCGAAAAACGGGGGATTTTTTTTATGTCCCATTACAGGGGGGATAGAATAAAGTAAATTACAATGTACGATGTAAGGGGAATGTAAGTTTTTGACTCTTTAGAATCAGAGGGGACGATGAATAGTCTAAAACATAGAATTCTTGTTGTTGATGATTCGGAAATAAACAGGGAACTGCTGAGCGACATGCTTAGCGATACCTACGAGGTGGACGAGGCCTCCGATGGCGATGAGGCCCTGTTGATGATTCAGAAGAACAGTGCGTCGTACTCGCTGATGCTTTTGGATTTTATGATGCCGAAAATGAATGGCATCGATGTTTTGGACTCCATGCGCAAAAATGGTTGGCTCGAGGAAATTCCTGTCATTATAATTTCTTCGGAAACGAACGCCAAGATTGTAGAAACCACTTACAAATATGGCGCCTCGGACTTTATATTCAGGCCTTTTAACGAAACGGTCGTCCAGGCGCGAGTCAAGAACGTTATTGCCCTTTACGAAAAACAGCACAGACTATCGGAAATGGTCGCCTCGCAAATTTACGAGAACATGAAACATAGCAATATGCTGATTTCTGTTCTTAGCCACATTGTGGAATTCCGTAACGGGGAAAGTGGCTCCCATATTTTGAACATCAATACCATCACGGGAATCCTGTTGCGCAAGTTGATGACGGATCCTGAAAGTGTAAAAATCAAGGACGAAGAAATAAACTTGATTTGCACAGCCTCCTCTTTGCACGATATTGGAAAAATTGCCATTCCCGATGCCATCTTGAACAAGCCCGGCCGCTATACGCCCGAAGAGTTTGCCGTAATGAAAACGCACCCCATGGAAGGTGCCAACATGCTGGACAAGGTCCCGTTTGCCAAGGATGAACTCTTGATGAAATACGCCTATGAAATTTGCAGGTGGCATCATGAACGTTGGGACGGCAAAGGGTACCCGGATGGTCTGCAGGGAAACGACATTCCCCTTTCGGCACAGGTAGTGGCCATTGCCGATGTGTACGACGCTTTGACTAGTGAACGCTGTTACAAGAAGGCGTTTGACCACGACACGGCCATCAACATGATTGTAAACGGCGAGTGTGGCGCCTTCAATCCGAAGTTGTTGGATTGCCTAAAGTCCGTTGCCGATACGTTGAAAGTAGAAATGAAAAACAGTACCTTCGGTAGCCAGGTGGAGCAAGAATTTTACAACGTTGCAGAATTGATGTCCACTGATTCTGACCATGCGGTATTCGCTAACGCGTTTCGCAAGTTGCGCTATGAACAGAACAAGACGAAGTTCTTTGCGGACACATCGAAGAATGTGCTGTTTGAATACATTTACGCATCTTCGCATTTGACTTTCTCGACTGCGGCCAAGGATCTTTTTGGAATGCCTGGGAATGTGCCGTTCCCCGAAAACGACGAACCGTTCCTTTCCATTTTCCCTGCGGGAGAATTTGAAAAGTTGAAAAAGGCCCTCGCTAACTTGAACGAAGAGAATCCGCGAATGGAATGCGTTATCCCGTTGTTCGCTAGGGGAAAGTTGGCCAAGTTTAAACTTGTTTGCCAAAAGGACTGGCAAATGCTGGCCTCGGGTAAAAAGAGTGCTTACGCCATTATCGGAAAAGTCATGGAGGAAAAAACATGGATGTCAAGGCTTTTTACGCATTGATTGGAGAATCTTACGACGATGTGGTGACGCGTCTTCGCTATGAAGAGTGCGTTGTAAAGTATATCCGCATGTTTATCGATGATCCTAGTTTTGGAGAAATCGTTTCGGGGTTCGAAAAGTCGGACTGTGCCAAGGCGTTCCGTGGGGTTCATACATTAAAGGGAATTGCCGGAAATATGGGCTTCAAGAAGTTGGCTCAGTTGGCAAGTGATTTGACCGAGGACTTGCGGCCGGGTTCTTTTACAGAACAGTCCGGGGCTTTGCTCGAAACTTTGAAAATCCAGTATGAAGCCGTTGTTGGGGCTGCAAGGAAACTGGATTAGTATTTTTTGGGAAAAGTGTGGAATCGTGCTGGAGTGGTATGCTTAGTTGTGCCAAACTGTTTAGAATGTTATTTGTAGCCCTGTTGGTGGCTTGTTGCGTAGTTCCCTCGTTTGCGTCTGGACAAAGCAAAGGATATGTCACCCGTGTTAGGATGGGGATTTTTGAAGCGGGCAAAATGTTCAAGGGTGCCCATCAGGATTCTGTGCATTCGGGCTATATCTACGACTATATGCGAGAAGTCATCAACCAGACTGGCTGGAAGTTGGATTATGTCTATGGTGATTTCGCGGAACTGTATAAAAAGCTTTTGGCTGGCGAAATTGATCTTCTTCCGTATTTGGAAAAAAGTGATGAACGCGAAACGCAGATTCTGTACCCTGCGCAAGCCCTGGCCGATGAAACCATTTATATCGGCGTGGACCCGGCTGACAAAAAATTTTACAGCGAAGATATTAAGGGACTGAACCATGCGAAAATTGCGGGCCTTGCGGGTTCCAATTGGATGAGTCTTGTTAAAAAACATTTTAAAGCGAATAAAGTGCCTGCATCGTTCATTGATTACCTGTCCTTCGAGGAATCATGGGATGCTGTAGGGAACATGGAAGCCGATGCCTGTTTGTTCTCGAGTTTGGCGTATCCGGAGAAGGACTGGAAAATTGTGAGCGCATTGGAGACTGTTAGCACGTATATCGGCGTTTCTCGGTATCGTGCGGATTTGCTCATGACGCTGAACAAGGCTTTGGATTTTATTAAAGACACAAAGCCTGATTTTACAAGGAACCTGGAAGAGAAATATTTTTTTGACAGTCCGGCTAGACGCGGATTGGATAATCTCGAAGAAAAATGGCTTGAACGTCATCCGAAAATTCGCTTTGGCATCTTGGCGGAAATTCCTCCATATGCGTTCATCGGTGACGGGGGAGTGGTCGAGGGGTTCATTCCCGATGTCGTGAACAAAATGTTCAACCGGATGCAGTTGAAGAACGAAGTCGAATGGATTCCGTTCTCGACCCGGCAAGAGATGCATGAGGCTCTCAAGGAACGTCGAATAGACTTTTCGACGCCGGAGTACCATAGTTACTACGAGTCGGAGCAGAGTGGATTCCTTGTCACGAGCGAGATTCTTACGACGCCCATGGGCGTGCTCTACAGGTCCGATGTCGATATAACAGAAATGGATGTGCTGGCGGCTCCGGAATACCATTTGGGGACGAGTTATGCCAAGGAAAATTATCCGGAGGCAAAACTAGTTTCGTGCTTGGATTTGGCAGACTGCGCGGAAAAACTTGAACGTAACGAAGCCAAGGGACTTATTGCCAGATTGGACGGGCTTAATTTACTTCAGCGGGACTTGGGAAGCCGTTATAAGATAGCCCCCCTTCATAATGATGCTTCCATATGTTTTTACAGCATTCCGGAAAATGCACAATTTGTACGCGTGATAAATAAAAGTCTGAGCATGGTTTCTAACGAAGAAAAAAATCGGCTCATGACAGTCTATACAAAGCACGAAGAAATGACCGTGAAGAACTTCATCATGGAACATCCGGTTCTCGTCGTTGTCATTCTCGGTTCTATTCTGCTTCTTGCCATGATATTCCTGTTTACGAAACTGACGAATCGTAGGCTTGAGGCTGCGAATATTGATTTGAAAAAGAAGAACGAAAGCAGGGCTATTATCAATGCCTTGTCTGGGACGTTCGCCTATGTCTGCTATTTGGATGTGCAAAAAAATGAGGTTGTCCGCTACCATGCTTTGCGAAATTTCCTGGACATTGAAAATAGATTCGATTCTGCGATGACCGGGTGTCAAAAACTGGATGCGTTCTTTAATGAAATTGTCTGGCCCGAAGATGCTTCCTTGCTTAGAAACGTATTTAACCGCGGTAAGGTTGTTGTACCTCTTGCGCCGGGAGAATCCAAGGAACAGCAATTCCGTATTGCAATAGAAGGCAAGCCTTGTTACTATTCCTTGAAAATTGTTGCCGATGGAAAAAACAACAACGGCTTTATCATGGGCCTGTACAATGTCGATCGTGAAGTTCGTAGCCAGATGGCCGCCCGTGAAATGGACCGTCAAAGGGCCATGTTCGAAGAAAATATCAAGGCCCGCGATGCGCTGAACAAGGAACATGAACGTTTTCGCGTGATTCACGAACTTATCCATTCCGGCATGTGGCATTTCGATATCGATTCGGATAGCAGAATTGTTGGTACATATTTCTCAGATGAAGTTCGTAAGATGCTTGGCTATGATTCCGAAAAAGACTTCCCGTCGACCGTAAAGACCTTCTACGATGTCACGCATCCGGAAGATCTCCAGAATGTCGTGGATTCTGCGCGCAAAGCGTATAGGGATCACAGTGGCGATACCGGTTTTGACGTCGATTTCCGCATGAGGACCAAGTTTGGGGAATATCGTTGGTTCCGTTCTGCGGGGCGCCTAATCTGGAATAGAAAAAATCAAAAGGGCGAGTTCCTCGGCATTCACTTGGATACCACTGCGGAACACGAGAAGACGATTTCCGACGCCGTTATCAAAACGGTTTCTGAAGATTTTGAACATATCAGTTATGTGCGTTTCAATGAAGACAAGTCCAAGGACTTTTCCGTTTCCATTCTTGAAAAAGAATCGGTCTCGAATCTTTTCGAAGGCTGGTATTCTTGCAGAACGTTTGCGAATAGGCTTAATCTAATCAGTTTTACCATCAGGAACGTTGTCGACAGGAATGCATTTATCGCCCAGACTCGCCGTGAAGTCATTTTCCAGAAAATGGTGAATGGCGTTCCTTATTTTGTGAATTTCAAGGTGGACTGGAATGGCGAAGATCACTTTATGCAAATAAAGTTCTCGCCTATTCGTGATAAGGAAAATCGCATGACCGCAATGGTCTGCGTCATCCGAAACATTAACGATGAAATTCGCTTGGAATTGGCGTCCCGTGAAATGGAAGAGTCCGCCAAGGAAGCCGAAGAAATCGTGACGCAGTTTTCGAACGATTTTGCGTCTGTGTATGTCGTTTGGCTCGGACAGAACCGTTATAAGAGTCTCAAGCGAAGCAACGTACTCGAAAAGAAATACGGCGACTCCGAAGATTACGATGATTCCATTGAACGTTATATAAAGAGCGAGGTTCTTGAGGCGGACCGCGAGATGATGCTTCTGGCGACAAGTCGTAAGAACTTCAGGAAACGGCTGGAAAAAGAAGAAAGTTATTCGGTAGATTTCCGCGATGTTTCTGCAGGGCAGGTTCGCTGGCATCAAATGCGAGTGTCCAAGTTGAACGATTCCGACGAAGTCCTTTTGGGCTTTGCCGACAAGCATGAGCAGATTGTGCGCGGTTTCGTGAGCGAAAGAATCCTGAGCGATTTCAATGCGCTTATGGTGGTGGATTTGGATGCCGATATGGCCACTGCTGTAAAGCGTTCCGAAATCCTTTTCCGCGAAAAGGATAATGCGCAACCGTACAGCATGACCATCGCTCATTATAAAAAGCGGTTCTCCGGTGCTGTCAAGGATTTTTGGCAGAATGTGTCGACTGTGGAATTGCTCAAGCGTTACTTGAGCGAGGAAGATCGTCGCGAGTATGTGTACGAGACTTTACGGCCGGATTCCCATGTCAAGTGGATTCGTGCTACATTCTTTGTGCTTGAACGCAGGAACTCTTCGCCCTGTGCCGTCGCTATTGGATTTGCTGAACTGGATTCGGAACAGGTGGAACAAATCAAGTATAACGAAACCATTACACTGCAAAAGACGGCTCTTGAACGCAACTACGAAGTGATTGCGGGTACGGCTGCAGAATACGAATCCATTTATCACTTGGACCTTGCTACGGGAACGTTCCGTCCGTATGTCATTTCGGAAAATCTTCTCGATGTAGCCGAAAATCATGATATTCCGTCGGAAAAGGACATCAAGTCGGCTATTGCTGCTTTTGCCGAAAAACGGGTTCATCCGGATTACCAAAAAGGTGTGGAAGAGTGGTGCTCGGTGGAATTTGTCGTAGATGCCTTGAAGACAAGGACGCGTTGGGAAAAACGATTCCTCTACAAGGTCGCTGACCATTACGAATGGATGGAACTGGTCTTGATGAAGGGTGGCTCGGTGGACGGGAACCCCTCCGCGGCAACGATTGGCTTCCGCAACATAGAAAAGGACGTCCAGGAAGAAAATAAGAGACAGGGTGATTTGCAACAGGCTTTGCAAATGGCACAGGCGGCGAACCGGGCCAAGACCACTTTTTTGAATAACATGAGCCATGACATCCGTACGCCTATGAACGCCATTATCGGTTACACGGGTCTTGCCTCCAGCCATGTAGGTAATGTTGAACTGGTCAAGGAATATTTGGCGAAAATTGGGGAGTCTTCGGGGCACCTGCTTTCGTTGATTAACGATGTGCTGGATATGAGCCGCATTGAATCGGGCAAGATGAACTTGAATGAAAAGAAGGAAAGTTTGTCTGTCATAATCCATACGTTATGCGACATCGTGAATGCGGATATTTTGTCGAAGCAGTTGAATTTCAGTGTTGAAATTGCAGATGTCACCGACGAAAACGTGATATGCGACAAGTTGCGATTGAACCAGGTCTTTTTGAATGTGGTTTCCAACGCAATCAAATATACTCCGGAGGGCGGTTCCATTTCGTTCTTCGTTAGGGAACTTGCTGTTACGCAGACGGGTTATGGCTGCTATGAATTCCGTGTCAAGGATAATGGCATGGGCATGGGTGAGGACTTCCTCAAGAACATTTACGATCCGTTTGCTCGCGTCAATTCTTCTACCATTTCAGGAATCCAGGGGACCGGCCTTGGAATGTCCATTACAAAGTCCATCATTGATATGATGGGTGGGACTATCGATATTTCGTCTAAAATCAATGAAGGTACCGAAGTTGCCATTGTCTTCAACTTCAAACTTGCCGAAGGCCATAAAGAACCTGCGCGCATGGCAAAACTTGAAAACATTCGTTGCCTTGTGGTGGATGACGATTCCCGTACATGCACGAACGTTTCGAAAATGCTCCAGGATGTCGGCATGCGTTCGGAATGGTGCGCTTCTGGCAAAGAGGCTCTTGCTTGTGTCGAGGAGGCCAAGTCTTCGGAAGATATGTACCAGGTGTATATCCTGGATAGACTTGTTTCCGATATGGATGGTATCGAGATGGCTCGCCGTATTCGTGAAATTGTGGGGAAGGAGGCTTCCATCATTATTCTTGCGGATTGCGATTTCAGCGAGTACGAAGATGTTGCACGCGAAGCGGGTGTTTCTGACTTTGTCTGCAAGCCGTTGTTCCCGTCTGACATGTATCGAGTGCTCTCGAAATGCTTCGGACTGGAACAAAATTTGGTTGCCGAAACCGAAATGCATTATGACTTTACCGGCAGAAAAATAATGTTGGTCGAAGACAATGAAATGAACCGGGAAATTGCAACGGAACTCTTGATTGAAGATGGCTTTGTTGTTAAGCCTGTGGAAGACGGGATTGTAGCAGTGGCCGAAATGGAACGTGCAAAACCGGGTGATTACGACTTGATTTTGATGGATGTACAAATGCCGGTCATGAACGGCTACGATGCGACTCGCCAGATACGAGCGCTGAAGAACGGTGTTCAGGACATTCCCATTATAGCGATGACGGCAAATGTATTTGATGAGGACCGCAAAACTGCACTGGAGGCTGGTATGAACGACCATGCGTACAAGCCTCTGGATGTTGCGACGTTGAAAGCGACCATTGCCAAGTATTTGGCATAATTCGCAGTCCATATTTTGTACATTTGAGTCAGAGGTTTATAAAATGAAAAAAGTCTGCTTACTCGGTGCAACCGGTTCTATCGGTACTTCTACATTGGATGTGCTTCTGCAGCACTCCGACATTTTCACACTCCATTCCCTTGCTGCTAATTCCAGTTGGCAGAAGGTGGCCGAAGTCGTTCGCAAGTACAAGGTGAAGCGTGTCTGCATGTTCAATGAAGATGCCGCCAAGGCCTTGAAGAATGAACTCGGCATGGATGTGCTCGTGGGCATGGAAGGCCTCCGCGAACTCGCCGCCGACCCCGAAGTGGACATCGTCATCAACTCCCTGATGGGTGCCGTGGGTTGCCTCCCGACGATTACCGCCATCGAGTGCGGCAAGCACGTGGCTCTCGCCAACAAGGAAACGATGGTCATGGCTGGCCCCGTCATTTGGGACAAGTTGGCCGAAAATCCGAAGTCCTTCATTACGCCGATCGATTCCGAACACAGCGCCATTTTCCAGTGCCTTGAAGGCGGCCACCGCGAAAAAGAAGTCGAGTTCCTCGAAATCACGGCTTCCGGTGGCCCGTTCCGCGAATGGCCCATCGAAAAGTTCGAAAACATCACCGTGGCCGACGCCCTCAATCATCCGGTGTGGAGCATGGGCAAGAAGATTACCATCGACTCCGCTTCTATGATGAACAAGGGCCTCGAAGTTCTCGAAGCGCACTTCCTGTTCCATATTCCGTATGAACAAATTAAGGTCGTGGTGCACCCGCAGTCCATGGTACATTCCCTGGTGCAGTTCCGCGACGGTTCGCTCATGGCGCAACTCGGTGCTCCCGACATGCGCATTCCGATTCAAGTCGCCCTCACGTGGCCCGATCGCCTGCCGCTCGAAACGAAACGCCTTGATTTGCCGACGCTTGCAAAACTCACGTTCTTCGAACCGGACTTCAACAAGTTCCGCTGCCTAGCCCTCGCCTTTGAAGCCGGCCGCCGTGGTGGCATTGTGCCCGCTATGATGAATGCTGCGAACGAGGTTCTTGTCGACCGCTTCCTCAAGGGAAATCTCAAGTTTACGGATATCCCGAAGTATGTGGAAATGGTGATGGAAAAGGCTCCGACTGTCACGGGTCACCTGACGCTTGATCAGGTGCTTGAGGCCGATGCCGAAGCCCGCCGCATGACGGAAGGCTTTTTAGGAAAATAAACGGGCAACCGGTTCCTAGTCCGAACTTCTAGATTTTTTTGCGTAGTCTGCTTCTTTTGCAGGCTGCGCTTTTTTGTTGTTTGTGTGTACAACAGAATTTGTTTTTTATCGGGGTGAACTTGTTCGTTTAGTTTATTTTATCTTATGTAGGTTTTGGTTGGGGTTTATCCCCGAAAAATGGAGAAACGATATGAGTTGGAAAATCGTAAAAAGATTGTCCGTTTTTACAGTTTTGTTGCCGTTCGTGGCTTTTGCACAGTGGGGCGATTTCGGTGGCTTTGGTGGCGGTGGCTTCGGCGGTTTTGGTGGAGACCAAAACGGTGGTGGGTCTGCCGAGTATTCCGAAAAGTTTGCCGATGTGAATTATGCCGGCGATGGGAAGGAATTTCACAATCTTGACATCTATCTTCCGAAAGAAACCAAGGATTCTTATCCTGTTGTGATTCATACTTACGGCAGCGCCTGGAGCATGAACAATTCCAAGGGTTCCGCCGACATCAACACCATTTGCGCAGGTTTTTTGAAGGCCGGTTTTGCCGTGGTGACTCCGAATCACCGTTCGGCCAGTGACGCCATTTATCCGGCGGCGCTTCACGATATCAAGGCTGTAGTCCGTTTTGTCCGTGGGAACGCAGCAAAGTACAAGTTCGATACGAACTTTGTCGCTGTGTCGGGCTTTTCGTCGGGTGGCCATCTTTCGAGCCTCACCGCAACAACTTGCGGCATGAAGGAAGGCAAGTCCGGGTCCGTGACGGTTGATCTCGAAGGCAATGTCGGCGAGTTCACCTCGTTCAGTAGCTGCGTCGATGCCGCCTGCCTCTGGTCTCCTCCGACAGACATTTACACCATGAACCCAATCAACAACTTCATGGGTTCGGGAACTTATGAAGGCGCCTTTATCGGAGCCGAACGCGAAGGGAATAAGGACAAGTGGATGGTGGCAAGTTCCCCGTACTATGCATCCGAAGACGATCCCCCGATAATCATGTTCCACGGGACTTCCGATCAGGTTGTCAACATTGAGCAGAGCCAGGAGCTGTACGATTCCCTGCAGAATCACAAGGTCGTGAGCGAGTTCGTGAAGGTTTCCGGTGGCACTCACGGTGGTAACGAAATGTATGTGGCCGCAAATCTTGACAAGGCTATCGATTTCTTCAACAAGGCGATGGATGCGAAGTCGGCACAAGCCGAGGTTGACCGGCAAGATACCGTAGTAACCATTGATGTAAAGCCTGTCTCTGGAGATTCTTTCGAAGTAAAGCCGTCTGTTTTCGATTCGTCGAAGGTAATCCCGCAAGGCATTTTACTGAACTCCAAGGCTCCTTCATTTGGCTTGCTGCTGCACGGGAATACAATAAAAATTCAGAATGCGAATATGGGCCCGTTTGCATACAGGATTGTTTCGGTGAACGGGGGTTATACCGAAATGGGCAATGTTATCCAGTCCTTGGAACTTTCCAGCCTGGATGCCGGCGTCTATTGCGTCTTGGTGACCGCCAAGAATGGCGAACGTCGCGTGGTTCGATTTGTAAAGAAATAGAAAAGGTTTGATTCTGTGTAATGGACCGCATTCGTGGAGAATGCGGTTTTTTGCTTGGTATGGAATCGTACTGTGATAAACAATGCTTGGTACAGTTAGTACAGTTTTGAAGGTTTTGATTAATTGTTAAATGGTTCGAGGAAACGAAAAACCCTATATTTTTTTCGGGTGGTGTAGCAAACTAAAGCGAGGATGTTTTGAAAAAAGCAGTAGTAAGGTTGTCGGCTGTTGTGGCCGTCTTTTCGATGTCGGCGTTTGCCGCCACGGCTTACATCAACCAGGTAGGCTATAGAACCGCCGATTACAAGGAACTTTCGCTTGTCGATGCGAACGGCAATGTGGACTTTGTGGATGCGTCCGGCAAGACTGTACTTTCCGTGACGCCGAAATCGGCCTCCTTTTGGGATGCCAGCGGCCAGAACGTGGCTCGCGTAGATTTCTCGGATTTGAAAACGGCGGGCAAGTATACGGTCAAGGTCGGCGGACAGGTCCTGCGCTCGGACCTGGTCATCAAGGATAAAACCTACGAAGACGTCGTGAAGGCGGCCATCAAGTGGTTCTACTACCAGCGTGCGTCCATGGCGCTGGAAGAACAGTATGCCGGCCAGTGGAAACGTGCCGCGGGGCACATGGACCAGAACGTGCAACTGCACAATTCTACGGGGGCCTCCGGCAGTATCAACAGCCCCAAGGGCTGGTACGATGCGGGCGACTTCGGAAAGTACATCGTGAATTCTGGCATCACGACATACACGTTGCTTTCCCTGTACGAGCATTTCCCCGACTATTTCAAGTCGCTCAAGTGGAATATCCCGGCGGACGGCTCCCTTCCGGACCTGCTTGCCGAAATCAAGTACAACCTGGACTGGATGCTCACTATGCAGGCGAACGATGGCGGCGTCTACCATAAACTGACCGCGCTCGGCTTTCCCGGCGACATCATGCCTGCGCAGGATACCGACACTCGCTACGTGATTGGCAAGGGGACTGCCGCCACGTTTGATTTCGCCGCCGTGATGGCTGTCGCTTCGCGAGTCTACAAGCCGTTCGATGCGTCGTTTGCCTCCAAGTGTCTCGAGGCCGCCAAGAAGGCTTTCTCCTGGGGTTCCCAGAATCCGAATCGGGCGTTCAGCAATCCCTCCGATGTGAGCACGGGCGATTACGCCGATAATCAGCTGGGCGACGAAAAACTTTTCGCAGGAACCGAGTTGTTCATTTCTACAGGCGATGCCGGTTACAAGGTTTCGGGCTCTTCGGAGTATGTATCCTACTGGGGGGACATGGCCGGGGTTGCGACATACGGCAAGGCGACCCATGCGAACGAATTCGGCGGTGAGGCGTCGGATGCCAAGCAGAAAATTCTAGGCACTGCGAATACGTTTGTGAATCGCGCGGAGTCCGGATTCGGGGTGGTGATGGCGATGGATGACTTTGTATGGGGTTCCAATGCGGTTGCCGCCAATCAGGGCGTGTGGCTCTTGCATGCGTACTACCTCACTGGCGATGACAAGTATTACAAAACCGCAGTCAAGGTCCTTGATTATCTGCTCGGGAAGAATCCGCTCGATATGTCCTTCGTGACAGGATTCGGGACAAAGTCCCCGAAGATGCCGCACCATCGACCCAGCACCGCCGATGGCATAGAGGCCCCTGTACCGGGAATGCTTGTGGGCGGCCCGCAGCCGGGCGGCGAGGATGTTGGCTCCGCTGCCGAATGGAAGTGCGCGGACTATCGCACTGGCCATGCGGCTACGGCCTACACGGACCAGCGCTGCAGTTATGCGACGAACGAGGTTGCCATCAACTGGAATGCGCCGCTGGCTTACTTGGCGGGTGCAATCGAGGCTATCAACGCCGGTTATGCGCCGAAGTTCGCTGTGGCTGGTGTGGCCAAGGAGGTTCAAACTTCGTCGAGTTCCAGCCAGTCTGCGCAAATAAATTCCAGTGCGTCTGTTGCGGTTTCCTCCAGTTCGACGATTCCTGCGCAATCCAGCAGTTCGCAGGGGACGATCTCTATAGGTGCGGTTCCGACTGCAGCCAACCCCCGAACCGGGATTGTCGCCCGTTTTCGCTTGGAGGACTATAGACTCCTTGTCGAACAAAATGGAAAGCATTACGGTTTAAATGGCCAACGAATTCGCTAAACCTCTCTCTTCATGAAAAGCCGGCGGTTTCCACGGAATCCCGCCGGTTTTTTTGTTTTGTACAAATCTATTTGCTATATTGGATTGACAGATGGAGAGTATTCTGGATAATGTGTTGATGTTTGTACTCGGGCTTATCGCCTTGAGTTTTTTGGTGACCATCCACGAACTTGGCCATTTTGCCGTTGCAAAGTGGAATAACGTAAAGGTCAATACCTTTAGCATTGGGTTTGGCAAGAAACTTTTCCGCTATAAACTGGGCGAAACGGAATATTGCCTTTCGGCAATTCCATTTGGTGGCTATGTGGCTATGTCCGGTGAAAACCCGGATAGTATAGAAGAAGGTGAGAAACCCTCCGACCGCGATTTTATGGGAAAGTCCATTGGTGCGCGGGCGGCCATCGCGTTTGCCGGTCCGTTCGTGAACATCGTGTTTGCCTTTGTACTCTTGATGATTTTGTACATGGTGGGTGTCGAGGAACCCTATACCAAGAACTTGATTGTGGGCTTTGTTGCCGACGACTCCGCTGCCCAGGAGGCCGGACTTTTGCCGGGCGACACCATTACGGCCATGAACGGAAAGGCTTCCCAGGGTTGGGACGATTTCCGCGAACAGATTGGCGTTAGTCTTGGAGCCGAGGTAGTGCTTGAAGTTCACCGCAATGGCGAAATTTTGCCGATAATTGTTGTTCCGCGTGAACTTGTAATTCCCGCTCAGGATTCCAGCGGCAGCGACATCAAGATGGGCATTGGCGATATTGGCGTTTATCCTCGGAACCGAGTAATCGTGCGTCAACCTCCGGTGGCAGGTTCGGCCGCCGAAAAGGCAGGAATTCTTGCCGGCGATACGATTTTTGAAATTAACGGGGAGCATATCTCGCGTTACGAAGAAGTGGTGCGCATTGTCGACGGAAGCAAGGGTGAACCGGTGACGGTGACCCTTATCCGCAACGCCGATACACTTAATGTTCCGTTGACAGCTTCTTACAATGAAGAATACAAACGCTACATGGTAGGAATCCAGATGGGCTACGTGGTGTTTCGCGAAACGCACGTGGTTCGTCGTGGTCCCGTAGAGGCGCTTTCCAAGACGTGCGCCACCAGTTGGAAAATGACGACGAGCATTTTCCGCTACTTCAAGCGCATGTTCCAGGGACATGTGAAGGTAGATGCGTTCTCTGGTCCCGTGTCCATCGTCGCCGTGATGGGAAACGTGTGGATGAGCGGCTTCCAGGATTTCCTCATGCTTCTCGCCCTCATCAGCATTAACTTGGGTGTAATGAACCTGCTTCCGCTTGCCATTACCGACGGCGGCCTCCTCATGTTCCTCGGCATCGAAAAACTTCGCGGGAAACCCCTCAGCCTCAAGACGCAATCGATTATCCAGAACGTCGCGGCGGCATTCTTCATCAGCTTCTTCGTGTTCATTACGATTATGGATTTCGGCAAGCTGAGCCTGTTCTTGAAATAAAAAACGGTTTTCTAGGTGCAAAATAGTGAAATTGGGTCACTAAACAGATATTTTTTCTGATTTAGTGACCTTTTTTACGTATAAAGTAACTGAATTTTTGAAAAATTGTCCTTGAACCGCGGCGATTTCAGAAAAATTGGGTCACTAAAGTTGCGTTTTTTAGTTTTAGTGACCTCTTTTTGGAAAAAGGTCTTTGGAAATCGCCTGTTTTGTACAAACAAGTTAACAAAATGGGTCACTAAACGGGATTTATTTGGAGTTTAGTGACCTTTTTTGAGCGAAGTTGCTATTTGACAGGGCTGTTGCGTTGAAACTCACAGAATGCATTCTGCATATGCAACGTTTTTTGCTAATGCGTTGCATATACGTTATTTTGATTAAAAGATGTGTTGAAAAATGTAAAATTTGCTAGAAAAATAGACATTTTGTTGCATAAAAGTGTTGACTTTGACTGAATAATGTACTATATTCTTCAACAAGAAACAGTTTGCCGTGTGCGTTTGGGTGCACGAAAAAGAGGAAGATAAAATGAATAAAGCAAAATCCGTTTTCGCAATTTCTTTTGCCGCTGTGGCGTTTGGCCTCGTCGCTTGTGGCGACGACAGTTCCAGCGGAGTTTCTCCCGACCAGGAAAGTTACGTCTCGAGCTCTGACTCGGAAGTTCCCGCTTCTTCCGGCGATGTTGTCGGTGAATCGTCCAGTAGCGTCGAGGTCAAATCATCGGATAGTGGTAAGAGCGAATCGTCCAGCAGCATTAACGCCGAAAGTTCATCCTCGATCAAGCCCGATACAAGTTCCGTCGTCAACTGCTTTGAAACGCAGGGCTTCAATTTGGTCTCGGCAGTACGCTGCGACGATGGCCAATACTTTGAGTCTAAAGTGTCGTTTGCCCTTTCGGTAGAAAGGTTGCGCGAAGAAAATCCCAACTTTGCCAAGAACTGCGGCGAGGTAGAAATGCTGTGCTTTGACGGCCCTGTTGTAGATGGCCGTCGAGTCGGCGGCTGCGATTACAACATTTCCTGCCCGCAAAAAATCGAACTCGCCGAAAACTGTGAGGAATTGGTCGAACTTTGCCGCAACAGCGAAAAATCAACGGGCGACTTCACCATGTCAAGTGAATGCTACAATGCGGCCAATCTTTGCCCGGGCTTCAGCCTTGACGTCAGCTCCTCGTCCGTGATTCCCGCGAGCTCAAGCAGCGTAAATGCGGTGTCCGTAGACTGCCAAAAATACGAATTCCTGAACGAAGAAGTCCCTTGCGATGTGGCTGAGGGACGTTGCTACAGAAATGAATATCGCTGCGACGATGGTCGGGTGTTTGCCGATGTGAATGCGCTTTTCGAATTCGTTTTGAAGGAAAGGGACGAGAATCCGCTTTATGCAGAGAACTGTAAAGTCGATTATCTCTGCGTTGATGGAACTGTCCCCAAAACAGGGGAACTCGCGGGCGGTTGCTTCCCTGTTGAAACGTGCCCTGTGATTGCCGTATGCGACTACAGGGATTCCGCCGGAAAATGCATCTCGTTTGAGCAACATGTGCAAGCCTGCCGCGAAAGTGCTACCGCCGGTACCGCCTGCGTTGTAGATGAAATAAACCAAGGCTACCAGAGCGTTGTCGGCTGCGACTTCTTCTGCAGGGATGGAAAATGGGAGTATTTGCCGCCTCCCACCAGCAATACGGAACCCGGCAGTTCCTCTAGCCAAGAAGAAGTCTACTGGTGGCAGGAACCGTGCAGCGTCGAGGGCGAACAAAGGAAACAAGATTTCGGGGACGCCATCGACACCTACGAATGCAATGACGGCAAGTGGAAAATCATCAACAAGGAATTTCCCAATTGCGACGCCTTCACGGATTGCTAGGTTCGCCCATCTGGAGCACCCATCTGGAGTAGTTTTTCGCAAAATCCGCAAGGTCTCCCGCGAGGATATTTTCTACATTGTGAGTGTAAAACGTTAGTGCGAACCTAACCACTAACCACTAACCACTAACCACTAGGTTTACAATGAATATTCTCGTAGTCGGTAGCGGCGGACGTGAAAACGCAATCGCCCTCGCTGTAAAGAAGTCGCCCATGTGCGACAAGTTGATTTGTGCTCCGGGTAACCCGGGCATGGCGAACCTCGGCAAGTGCATCCCCGTGGATGTCGCAGACCCGAAGGCGATTGCCGACCTCGCTGTGGCAGAAAAGATTGACCTCGCTATCATTGGACCGGAAATTCCCTTGGTGGCTGGCGTCGTGGATGAATTCCGTGCTCGCGGTCTCCGTGCTTTCGGCCCGACGGCAGCTGCCGCTGCTCTCGAAGGCTCCAAGGCTTTCAGCAAGGAAATCATGAAGAAGTATGGCGTGCCGACGGCTGCCTTCGAGACCTTCACCGATCTTGAATCTGCAAAGAAGTTCCTCGCCGCGCATCCGGCTCCGATCGTGGTGAAGGCGTCGGGCCTCGCCGCAGGCAAGGGCGCCATCGTCTGCATGACCGACAAGGAAGCCGCCGACGCTGTCGAAGAAATGCTCGGCGACAAGGCCGTGTTTGGCGAATCCGGCAAGACGGTCGTGATTGAAGAATTCATGGACGGCGAAGAAGCCTCCATCTTCGTTGTTTCCGACGGCAAGGATTACACCATTCTCAGTTCCGCACAGGACCACAAGCGCGTGTTTGACGACGACAAGGGCCCGAACACCGGTGGAATGGGCGCCTACTCTCCGGCTCCGGTCGTGACGGACGCTCTCCTCGACGAAGTGAAGAAGACGATTATCGAACCGACCCTCAAGGGCATGGCCGCCGAAGGCAAGCCTTACACGGGCGTTCTCTACGTGGGCATCATGGTCACCTCCAAGGGACCGAAGGTCGTGGAATACAACTGCCGCCTGGGCGATCCGGAATGCCAGATTGTGCTCCCGCTTTACGACGGCGATGTTCTCGCCTTGTTCGATGCCGCCGAAAAGGGCGAACTCGCAAAGCTCGGTGCCCCGAAGGCGCCGAAGGGTTCTGCCGCCATCGTCGTGCTCGCAAGCAAGGGCTATCCTGGCCATTACGAAAAGGGCAAGGTGGTTACGGGCATTGAAGAAGCCGAAAAGAATGGCGCCCAGGTGCTGCACGCCGGTACCAAGATGGACGGTGACAAGCTTGTGACGAACGGCGGCCGCGTGTTCGGCGTCGTGGGGCATGGTGCAACGCTCCAGGCCGCTCTCGATGTCGCTTACGAGGCTTGCGAAAAGGTTCAGTTCGAAGGCAAGTTCTACCGCAAGGATATCGGTAAAAAGGGCCTTGCCCGCTTGAACAATTTGAACAAGTAAGGGCTGCGCGGCCTCGCTTCGCGGCTCATTTCAAAAAGAGGTTTTATGTTTAACTATAAAGAAAATGCAAAGGTC
>JAZLMK010000081.1:0-12121 GCA_045598645.1 Fibrobacter sp. | reverse complement strand
GAAAAATGATATAGAATCGTCAAGATTTTAGCACCTTACAATTCTTATTTTCCATGAGAGACAATTTTACATTCTGTCAAAAACTAGTCACTAACTAAAGGCAACCTCTAAAAATTCAATTTTCAAAAAAATGGACGAAGTCCACTCCACTTGCTCGACAAATGCAGGCACGTAAACGGTCCTGCGCTTTCCTCGCTTCGCTTAGTTGGTTGCGACACTTCGCGCGGTTTCGTCATTCAAAGTGGCAAATACCACCAGTATTGCATAAATGCCAATTCCTGGCCTCAATCATGAGTAAACAAGTTTACTCGCGACGCTCGGCCTACGGAATTGTCGCCACTTTTCATTCCTGCCATCGCTCGGTCTCACTCAAATTTTCTTAACCAAAGCAAATTTTAGAGGTTGCCATATCGGAATTTAAAGGTGGATGCCGGAGCCACTCTTAAATTAGGCGCAGGTGCTATAAAAGTCGGGAACATTACCATGGAAAGCGGAAGTAAAGTTGAATTTTTGAATCCAGGGCGCGAAACTGTGATTATTGCTGATGGATCCCTGAATTGGAGTGCGCAAATTGTCAATTCAGACTTGCAAACTGTTGCAAAAGGATTTAAATTAATAGAGTACGCTCCCGGCAATATCCATATTGAGGGAAACTGGGCGGGAACGATTCATGCAAGGTGGTGTGACCTGGCTTTGGAGCGGATACAAAGAAATGCGTATGGTTCGTTTGTTGCCAAAAAAATTTATTTGGGAAATGGATTGACCATCTATCGGGTGCATTTCAGTCCTATCCCATTGACGGATATGGTCTAAAAAAGGAGACTCTATGAGGCTGATATTAATATCTGTCGCATTATTTGTAGCTTCGGCATGGAGTGCTGTCGGGGTATGGTGGGCCAATCTCCAGTTCGAAAAAGGCTATTTGAATATTGACTCATCAAAAGTTCTTGCCGTTGACACTCTGTATGTCAATTATGCGCCGGAACAGGGTCTTGCATATTATTCAACGCTAGATACAAATTGTGCGGTTTTTTCTGAACCGCATGTTCCCAAAATTCGGATTTATTGCATGTCTTTGCCCGATTCCCTTTATTATGTGATGGCAAGAGTTATGCGTTATGAGTTCATGAATTGGCAGAGTTGGGGTGTCCTCAATATGTCGAAGGATAGCGCCCAAACATTGATAGAGAAGATTATTTCGGGTGATGCCCGTATTATAAATACGGATATAGTCTTTAAGAAAAAATGTGAAGATAATCCTTTGACGTGTTATTTTCAATCGGGTGCTGGTGGAGGAGCTTCGGGAGGAATTCCAGAAGAGGACTTTGCGCGCCTCCCTCAAAAAAAAATTCTAGCCGAATCTTCGGTTCTCGTCCAGGCGGACACGTCGGCAAAAGATCCGGTAGGTGAGCAACCGAAGGATTCCGCTGGCGTCCAGGAGGGGGATTCTGCGAATGTGACAACTCCTGATTCGACGGAAAAACCGCTCTTCATTTCGCGCGAGGCACCGGTAAACGGTTCTTTGCTGGGCTTGCGTTACAGCGAGTTCGACGTGAACGGAGTCTTTATCCGTAGTGGCATCTGGCAGGGGTCGCTAAAGGCGACGGGCTCGACACGCATTGTTCGGTTCGAGAACGGTAAAACCGCTATTTTCCGCTAGTTTTTCTTCGCCTACTTCTTTCGTTGCGCTGATACATTCTATTTTTTAGTTGTATGAGTGAACTTCGTAAGAATATTTTAGATGAGTCCCGCCGTATCGTGGTGAAAATCGGGTCCCGTATTTTGGTGGATTCCGAGAAGGGCGGTGTTCGTACCCGCTATATCCAGAAACTTGCTGATTCCGTCGCTCGCCTGATGGAAGTGGGTAAGGAAGTCGTCATTGTGACAAGCGGTGCCGTGGGTACCGGTATGGCTGAACTTGGCTACAAGGAAAAGCCGACGGTGATTGCCGAAAAGCAGGCTTGCGCCGCTGTGGGCCAGATTGACTTGATGTACGCTTATCGCGAAATGTTCCGCTGGGTGGAACTTTCCGTGGGCCAGATTCTCCTTTCGGCTGACGACTTCCGCGACCGCAACCGTTACAAGAACTTGCAGAACGTCATCAAGGCGATGCTTGCGCGTAAGATTGTCCCGATTATTAACGAGAACGACTCCCTTGCCGTTGCTGAAATCAAGGTGGGCGATAACGACAAGCTTTCGAGCGACGTTGCGCTCTTCTTGGATGCGGACTTGCTTTTGATTTTCACGGACGAAGACGGACTCTTCGACGACAACCCGAAGAAGAACCCGAACGCGCGACTCCTCAACTTTGTGCCTGAAATTACGCCTGCAGTACTCGCCTTGGCGGGTAAGCCTGGCGAAGCGGGTTCTGCCGTAAGTACCGGTGGCATGCGCAGCAAGCTTGAAGCGATTCGCAACGTGACGAAGAGTGGCGCAAACGCATTCCTTGCAAACGGCATGAAGGTGCTCCCGCACCAGGTGTTTTTCGAAAACGCAAACGGAACGCTCTTTGCTGCTAGTAAGAACAAATTAAACAGCCGCCAGCGCTGGCTCAGCTTCATTACGACGCCCCGCGGAAGCGTGATTGTCGATAACGGCGGCGTGAAGGCGCTCCGCGAAAAGAATTCGAGCCTTTTGCCGGTGGGTGTTGTTTCTGTGCAGAAGCACTTTGACAAGGGCGACTTGATCGAAGTCTTTGACGAACAGAAGAACCCGGTGGCCCGTGGCGTTGCGAAGTTCGATAGCGAAACGCTCAAGCTCGTGATGCGCAAGAAGACGGCGCAGGTGCACGAAATCCTTGGCAAGAATGTGGCCGATGAGCTCATCCACAAGAACGACTTGGTCGTGTTTTAGTAGATTGTGAATTATGAAAATGATTCGGATTGTTAAAAGAATGGCTTGTATGCTCCCGTTGCTTGCGGGGGTGGCCTTGGCCGATGCTGTATCGCCCGAAGCCCTTGCTGTAGGCGGGGCCACTATGCGCGATAACCAGTTGAGCGAAATCCGCGACGTGCTTCGTGGCGGACGCGGCGGCTACATTGATTTCGGATTCAACTATCTTCCCTCGGTGACGCAGACGCCTCTCAAGAGTGAATTCGGTGAGCATGACGGTTTTGCCTTCAGGCATCACCTGGCCGGTTTTGGCAGCGGCGATATTACCAAGAACGACCATCTGGGCATGCTGCTATGGTTTGAACGTTCCGGTTGGGATGGCGAGGATTTCTTCTTTTTCCCGCAGTACAATGAATTTTCTGCAGTTCGCTCGGTGACGACCTGGGGCCTTGTGTATACGCAGTCCGCTATGGACCTTACCGTGGCCGGCGGTATGCAGCACCAGAACCTCGAACACGTGGGTGATATTTACCCGGACGAAAACGATTCCCTGCTTTACAGTTGGGCGCACTTGCGCTGGGGACACGCCAGCGTGCAAGGAAGTTTCCATCGCAAGGACTGGCGCAGCCTCCGCATTTCCATGGATTTGGAAAGCCGAGCCGTATTCGGTGGTCGCCGCAGCGGTCCATTGACCTATCTTCCGAATGTGGAAGTCGCACTTTATAATGGTGGTGACGACAACGACGATTCCGTGCGTGTGACTTGGGAACAGAACCTTTTTGCCCAACGCCTTTATGGAGAAGTCTCCTTCGATTTTCCGAACAAGGAATTTCATTCTGCGGCGCTCAAGTACTATCCGGACCCGTCGCGCATGATTGGTTTTGAGGCAACCTGCATTCGCCGTAATGTACGCAGTGGTGCTGCGGATTTGCTGTGGGGTGGTGCTGTTGATTTGCTGTTCCTCCGCCTGGCTTACAATTCCAGTTACGAGTACGAGCATCTGTACCACACCAAGGGAACGTTGGCTGTGGAATTCAAGTTCAGTCTTGAAACTATCGATGGATTCCTGTTCAGCAGGGGTGCTCCAAAGTCCGCCCCCATGGAAACCATGACTATGGACCGTAAGAACAAGGACAACTGGAAAAAGGATGACGGCATGATCCACCTGGACAAGGCTGCCGGGGTCAAGACCATCGATGCTTCGGGAGTCCGCTTTGAAAAGTCCACGGAATCCAGCACGGCCAAGGGAGGCAAGTAATGCGTAAAATTGTTTCTCTTTTGATTTTTGTCGCTTGCGCCTTTGCTCTTTCGGGCTGTCTGAGTCATTGGGTATTGGAATCCGAGTCTCGCCTGCAAGTGGAAAACGCCACCGATGGTTGCACGTTGCTTGCCGTTGATGTGGTTAGCGAAGACGGCTCGACATTCAAAAACTGGATTCGCGAAACTGTTGAACCCGGTGAACGTAGCCATGTTGTTGCGGAGGACTGGGTGGGCGAATTCACGCTTCGCATCACCTATACCGATTCCCCAAATGCCGAGGGCGATACCCTGACCGACCTGCACGAGTTCGAGTTGGAGGGGGGAAGCCTGTATTTGAAGATTGCCGGCAAGGCTAAAGCCCTGACTTACAAGTTCAAATAGCGCTTTTTTTCGGACGTTTTTGTTTATTTAACTAAATTTGAGTTGAAGTGCAGATTACAAAGCTAAAGATATTCGGTTTCAAGTCCTTTGCTCAAAGGACCGAAATCAATTTCCCCACCAAGGGCCTGACGGCTGTGGTGGGGCCTAACGGCTGTGGCAAGTCCAACATTACGGACGCCATTCGCTGGGTGCTTGGCGAACAGAAGGCTGCCGCCCTCCGTATGGGCAAAATGCAAGACGTGATTTTCAGCGGAACGGAAGAACGCGCCGCCATGAGTCTTGCCGAAGTCTCCATTGTAATCGATAACAGCGATGGCACCTTGGCTTCGGAATACTCCGAAGTGATTGTGACCCGCCGCGTTCATCGCGATGGTTCCGGTGAATACTTGATTAACAACCAGGAATGCCGCCTCCGCGATGTGCATGCTTTGCTTTTTGACTCGGGCCTTGGGTCCAGCACCTACTCGCAGATGAACGCCGATATGATCAAGGCGGTTCTTAGCGACAAGGCCGACGACCGTCGCATTCTGTTCGAAGAAGCCGCCGGCGTGAGCAAGTACCGCCAACAGCGCAAGGAAGCCGTTCGTCAACTTGAACGAGTCCAGCAGGACATGGAACGCGTTGAAGACAATCTTCGCAGTGTCCGCCGTTCTGTTCGCATGTACGAAACCCAGGCCGAAAAGGTGAGCGAGTACAAGCGCCTGAATTCCAGGCTTCGTGAACTGGACCTTTCGGTCAGCCTGGACAAGTTTGAAGATTTCAAGGAAAGCCTTGCCACTCTTGATACCACTATTCGCCGCATGAACCATGAGGTGGAATCGGCCAAGACCCGTGGCATGGAACTCCAGACCAAGATTGACGAGAAGAAACTCGCCATTAGCGAAGACGAGAATAATTATCGCGACTTGGAACGCGAAGTGCAGCAGGCGACTCTCTCCCTGAACGACTTGAACAACAACATCATGCGCTTGCGTGATTCCATTTCTGCGTTGCAGGCTGCAAACGACACCGCTCGTGGCGATATTGAACGTAGCCAGGCCAAGGTGCAGGAACTGGAAGGCGAAAAGGCTCGCCTTGAAGAAGAAAATGCGGTTCTCGGGAGCGACAGCGAAGTCGACGAGATGAACGCCCTTTTGGAACGCGAACGAGAAGCCCTTCAGGTGATGCGTGACAAGGTGGACGATCTCCGTACAAGGTCTCGTGAACTTTCCAACGAACGCCTGCAGGCCGCCAATAAGGTGAACTCCCTTCGTGGCCGCTTTGAACGCATGGATGCCGAATCCGACATGCTCCGCGGCAACCTGGAAAAGTGGAATGCCGAAATCGAAACAGTGCGTGTCCAGAAGTCCAATGCGGAATCCGCTATTGCCGATATCCAGAATGGAATGGATGAGGCCATGCGCGAAATCGAGAATCTGGAAGAGCAAAAATCCACTCGCGAAGAACGCCTTGAACAGCAGAAGCAGGACCTGGCTAGCGTCCAGAAATCCCTGCAGGACCTTAAGAACGAAGAAGCCAGACTGCAGTCGCGAATCGATGTGCTCGAGAGCGTGGCGAACGACGGCTCCGATGCCTGTCGCTGGCTCAAGGAAAATAAGTCGAACCTGGTGAACGGCTTGCTTTCGGAACGTATCGAGGCGACTCCGGAATACGCATCCCGTGTAGAGTCCGCCCTGGGCGACCTTCTGGATGCCGCTATTGTACTTAACGACGGTGCCGCCGGAGAAATTGTGAGCGCCCTTGAAACCGAGAATGTGGGGAAGGTCGTCATGGCTCTGGTGGACGGGGCTGCCCCGGCTTACTCGGGTTCCGTGGATCGTCCGGGTGTTGTTGGTTGCCTGAACCAGTATGTTTCCGCCGATGTGGAAATCGCCGGTTTTGTTTCGGGAATTCTTTCTCGCTACTTTGTGGTGGATTCCCTGCAGACAGCCTTGAACCTTGCGCGTGAATTCCGCAACGAGGATCTTTGCTTTGTGGCTCCGAACGCTATCGTGCGTACGAGCGGCCTTGTGAGCAGTGGCGCTTCGGCTAGCGGGACCCTTAGCCGCAAGAACGAAATTGCCGAGGCCAAATCGCTTTTGGAAGGCGTTGTCGCGGAAATCGGGCAAAAAGAATCTGAACTGGATCGCTTGCAGGGAATGGTAGATGAAGATTCCCAGATGCTTGCTTCCTTTGTTGACGACCTTCGTGAAAAGAACGATTCCCTGCGTGGCGGCGATGCCGGTATCGCTATCCAGAAAAATATCGTGATGAGTTGCGAAAATCGCTTGCGCCAGTTGGAAGGCGAAGTGACTGTGGCTCAAGGCCGAATCGATGCCGCCCAGCAGTCCAAGGAAAGCGATGCCGAACTGACTGAAGCCGAAGCTGCAATGGAACGTGCCGAAAGCAGTTACTCCAGGGTGAACGACGAACTTGCTGAACAAGAAACCATGTTCCGTGAAAAAGACGAAGATGTTCGTGAACTGGAGCGCAGCGCCCAGAACAAGACTGCGAAATTGGAACAGAACACCAATCGTTTGCGTAACATTGCCGACCAGATTGGGTTCCTGGAAAATTCCATTTGCAGTCGTCAGGCGGATATCGAAAAGAATACTGTCAGCATCGAAAAGTCCGAAGAAGATATCAACGGCATTTCGGATCAGGCGCAAGAAAAGGATACGGCTCTCCGCGAACTGGAACAGCGCCGCGATGCTGCTCGTGAACGCTACGAAGTGGTGAGCGGCGACTTGGACGCTTGGCGCGATGAACTGGATCGACTTCGCGACGAAATGATTGAAAAAATGAAGGAATTGAACGAGGTGGGTCGTCGTCAAGAAGCGCTCCAGTCCAATTTGGACCGCTTAAACGAACGCATTACCAACGAATTTTCCTTCGACCTTGCAAATCCCGAGGATTTTGAACGCGTGGAGTACAGCCAGCCCGAAGCCGACCGCGAACTTCGCGAACTCCGCGCAAAAATCAAGGACTTGGGCCCTATCAACATCAACGTGATGGAAGACTACGAAGACGAAAAGAAACGCATGGAAGAAGTCGAAAAGCAGTTCGACGATTTGGACCGTGCCCGCGCTTCGCTTGACCGCACCATCACCAAGCTCGATGACATTGCCCGCACCCGCTACTTGGATACGTTTGAACGCATCCAGAAGAATTTCCAGTTTGTATTCAGTAAGCTGTTCCTCAACGGCGAAACCAAGATGAACTTGGTCGAAAAACTTGATGAGAACGGCAAGCCCATGGACATCCTCGACGCGGATATCGAAATCAACGTTCGCCCGACCGGCAAGAAGATGCGCGGCATCAAGGCTCTTTCGGGTGGTGAACATGCGCTTACTGCAACGGCCCTGCTCTTTGCCATCTATATGGAAAAGCCCTCGCCGTACTGCGTGCTGGACGAAGTCGATGGCCCGCTTGACGATGCCAACGTGGGCCGCTTCATGGCGCTCCTCCGCGAATTCAGCAAGCAGACCTTGTTCATCGTGGTGACGCATAACAAGCGTACCATGGCCGAAGCCGACATGCTGTACGGTGTTACGCAGGAAATCAAGGGTATTTCCCGCATTGCTAGCGTCCAGCTCGCCGACGCCACCAAGTTTGCCATTTAATGGCGAGGCTTATGTTTCTCAAGGGAATCATTTTTGGCTGTCTGGCCGGCATTTGCTACGGAACAAATCCGCTGGGCGCTTTGAAACTGTACGATTACGGCTTCTCGCCTGAGACGGTCCTCTGCTACCGATTCGCCTTTGCGGCTCTTCTCCTTGGAGTGACGCTCCTTGCTTGCAGGCTTCCGTTCAAGATTACGCGGCGCGAATTCGGGACGCTCTTGCTGCTCGGCTTTCTGTTTGCCGTCTGCGCACAGACTTTGTATGCATCGTTCAATTTCATGGATGCGGGACTCGCCTCTACGCTGTTGTTCCTTTACCCGCTTGAAGTCGCTGTCATCATGGGGCTTTTTTTCAGGGAGAAACTGAGCGTGAAGACCGCCGTTTCCATCGTCATTTCGCTTGCGGGTCTTGCGCTTCTGTATCGCGGTGGTGAAGGCGGGGTCGCCCTCAGTACGGTTGGACTGTTGCTGGTGTTCGTTTCGTCGCTTTCGTACGCCATCTACATCGTTGTGGTGAACAGGGCGCGGTTCCTCACGAGTTCTATCAAAATCACGTTCTACGTGGTGACGTTCTGTCTGTTCTTTATGCTTTTGTATGCTGTTCTTTTTGGCTCCGGATTGCCTCCTGTACCGGCGACTGCGGGCCAGTGGGGTTGGGGGCTCATGCTCGGTTTTGTTCCCACGTACCTTTCGCTTGTGCTCATGGCTAAGGCCATAAAGATTGTGGGCTCGACGCCGACGGCGATTACGGGTGCCCTGGAACCCTTGACTGCCGTTTGTATCGGCGTATTCGTGTTTGGCGAAGCGATGACTTTGCGCCTTGCTGCAGGAATTGCGCTGATTTTAGCGTCTGTCGTGCTGATTACGTTTCGTCGCACCTCAAAATGATGTATAATTGAGGCATGCAATCTCACTGTTCTAAATGCGATAAGGACTTCACCGAGCGGGTGGGGATGGGCCCCTTGGAAGGGAACCTTGCTATTCGCGTGCGCAACAAAATCGGCAATATCTGTCCCGAGTGCCGTGCTGAAATCGCGAAAACGAAACGCGGTCGCTGGAGTCTTTTCTTCTACGATTTGAAAGTCGCCTTGTATTGCGCCCGCTTTTTGCTTGTGGTGCTGCTCGTTTTTGCGGCCCTTACGGTCTGCCTTGCGCTTTTTGTGCTCTAATCGACTGAATTTTGGCATTTTTGCGGCTCGGACTCTGCCCGGTCTGCGCTTTAATGTCGCCCGATTTGAGCCGGGATGCCGTTCAAAATTGGTACTTGCCTTGCTGCGCGGCGTTGTCTATGGACAATATGTTCATACGAAAAGCACTATATATAGTGCGCTTGCCCTGAAATCTTTATAGATTTTAGATAGTTGCGGCGCAGACTTGGCCTATGCCGCATTTGGGGGAATCCCCTTTTGGAGTGTATGGTATGAAACGATTTTTTTCAGGAATTTCTGCGGCGTTTGCTTTGACGTTCGTTTTTGCGACGTTTGCCGAGGCCGCTGTTGACCAGTGCAAGCCTATCGGCTGGGCGACGCGCTCCGGCCGCACGAGCACGCCTTTCGAAGTGACTGGCGGTGGAAACCTGCGCGCCGATACGGTTCGCACGTTTGCCGATTTGAAGAGCCTTGCCGCCGATAAAAACCCGCGCGTCATCTACATCGATGGCGACCTCGGTAACGGCTGGAACGGCAAGAGCGGCGACCGCGTGGATGTCTCCGGCAGCAACAAGACGATTATCGGCTTGAAGCCGGGCACGAAACTCAATGCGGTGCTCTACATCAAGAAGGTCTCGAACATCATCGTCCGTAATATCGTGATCCAGGGCCACGGCTCCAACCAGGACCAGGCCTGGGACAACCTGAACATCGAAAACGCCCAGAACGTGTGGATTGACCACTGTGAATTCTGGGATGGCCAGGACGGCAACGCCGATGTGGTGAAGGGTTCGGACAACGTAACGTTTACCTGGTGCAAGTTCGGCTACAAAATCAGAAGTTCCCACAATTTATCGAACCTGATAGCAAGTTCCGACAACGAAACCGAAAGCCAGGGCAAACTGGACGTGACGTTCATGTTCAATTGGTGGGTCTCTGCGAGCCAGCGCATGCCCCGCTGCCGCTTCGGCAACATCCATGTGGTGAACAACCTTTACACGAGTGACGCAAGCGTTACGGCGGGTACGGACCAGATTGGCGTCTCGGCGGGCGTGCAGTGCCATGTGCGCACCGAAAAGAACGTGTTCATCGGCATCAACAATCCGATTTACAACGGCAACAATACCGACGGTACGGGCGGTAACGAAGTTATAGACAACATTTTTACGAGTTGCTCGGGCAACACGAAAGGGACTGGGACTTCCTTTACTCCACCTTACGATTACAGTTTTATGCTGAGCGCAAATCAGGTTGAAGCCGCAGTGCGCGCAGGTGCCGGCGCGACCCTTTCGTCTCCGATTTCCTGTGACGCGAACTACGTGGAACCTGTGGATCCGCCACCTCCGCCACCGGATACCACGCGTGAATACCAGGTGGACAAGGGTCTTGTCGAGGGCGGTGCCGTGGAAAACAACAATGCGGGCTTCCATGGCGATGGCTTCGTGAACTTTGACAAGGGCGGCAAAGTCTCCGTAGAAGTGAATGTGGCAAAAGCCGGCGAGTACAAGATGGTTCTCGACTTCACGAACGGCTCCGGGAGCGCTCGCGACCTGGAAGTCAGCGTGGGCGGGACTTCGACGAAACTTTCCTGTGCGACGACCAACGCTTGGACCACTTGGGAAAAGATTACAACCAACTTAACGCTTGTGGCGGGCAAGAATACGATTGTATTCTCGACCGTTGGCGGAGCGGACGGCCCGAACCTGGACCAGTTCGACTTGATACTCGTGAAGGCGGACGGGGGCGCAGCAGTGCAGGATCCCGAACCGGAAACCTCGAGTTCGTCGGGGACTGCGCCGGAAACCTCGGCTTCGGGAGATGTCCATCCGGGAAGTTCCACGACGGCGCTTCCCTGGAATATGGCTCGGGCGCAGGTTCGCGAAGCGAATGGAATTTTGCAGTTTGTTGGTTTTGACCATGCGGCTTTTGTGAAAACGCAGGTCTTTAGCCTGTATGGGCGTTGTGTCAAAACTTCTTTTGGTGTGGACGAGCTGAACCTCCGCGACCTTCCTGCAGGGGCGTATCTTGTGAAAGTTTCTGCGCCGAACTTCAATCATCAATTCGTTGTGCAAAACCGTTAATCAAACGACTCGTTAAACGTGCATTCCGTTCTCTCGCAACTACCAATTAATTTCCACTTAAACTTGCTTTGGCATCTTGGCTGCGATTTCTACAATCTAAATTTCACGCCGGCGCCAAGCAAGCCGGCTTGACCCACACCTAATTCACAGTAGAACGAAGTATCATCACCGAACTCAAATCCTAGCAAAGACAGCTGGAACATGGGCCAAACGCCACTATTGACGTGTGTAGACGAAGATTTCTTTTGATCGGTTCCCATCACAAACATGGCGCCAAAAGCCAACTGGGAATAGAAACGGAAAAATGATCTATTAATCCAATTGAACTTTGCCTTGGGCATTACAGAAACGGTATGCATATCATGTCCTTCTGCAATGTAGGAGTAGGTAAGAATTCCACCCACTTCAAGCAAGGAAAATAGGTCGTATCCATATGCTATATTGAAGGAACTAGCCGACAGTTTACCCGCTTTTTCGTGATCGTCTTCGGAACCAAGGGATTTCGCAATACCACCCACAGCAGCAGAGTTCATCGCATAGAAATTGAAAATGCCATAACCCGCGCTGATGCTATGGATCTGTTCATCTGCAGCCCACAAGGCCGAAGCGGCAAAACACAAGGCTATCAAAATTTTTCGCATCTGTATTCCTTGCTTATGGTTCAAGTAATTCGCTTGGGTTTTCCACGAGTTCAAAAATAGTCTTTATTAGATGTCCTTCGTAAAATACCTTTTTTATGCGGGTTCGTAAGCGATTTGGTGCTGAAAAAATCAATAAAATCTTTGAATTACGAGCGTTTGTCAAACCAAAAAAAACGG
>JAZLMK010000080.1:0-9466 GCA_045598645.1 Fibrobacter sp. | reverse complement strand
CCCCAAGCCTGGTTTGTACATGGTGCGTGTGCGCGCTGGCAGTCAGACTGGCGCAGGAAAGGTCGTTGTAAGGTAAAAACGGCGAATTTTAACGAAAATTGACGAATAATCTACGCAAAATCTGCGTAGATTATTTTTTTTGCGTGCTTTGAGTCGAAGGGGACCTTCTGTGGAACTGTCTTGCATTATCTAAATTTATCGCGAAAAATATATCGAGGCGATTATGAAAAAATTATCCGTCCTTTTTTTTGCCATGCTGACTTTTATGGTCGTGTCAGCGCATGCCGATACACAACATTACTGCTATCAGTCCTCGGGTGATGGTCTAGTGGTTGGGACCAGCTATACTGAAGAACTTCCAATTATACCGAATGGCGAGTGTTTTGAAAGCTGGAATGACTTGCATAAGACTCTTTTAGACCTATGGGCAAATCAACCTGAACTTGGTCCGGACGGTACTGATTCTCTTTGTTTGAGTGATGGCGCCTCTCCTTCCATATCGTGGGTGGCGAAGGATTATAAACTCCATTCTTCGCTGAATTGTTACGATGTTTCCGATGTCAATGATTTAGAAGTGGCTGCTGATCAAATCGAAGATGCTTATGCTACCAACGATATGCAACTGATGTTTTTTGGAACGACTTACTACGTGCGCATTGCAAATAATTATGCCTATGTGGGACAGGGGTCGGTTAAGGATGCGAACAAAAGTGGTATATACTATCGAGGCCTGATTTTTTCAGATCTTTGGAAATCGGAGATTGAGACCGCAAATAATTTGTCTGAGGTGATTTTTGAATCGGATATAGACTTGAAGGGGTATGTCACCGAAGAAGACGGAACTAAAAAATGTGTTGAAAATTTTGAACCGCTGGGTTTCCAAGGCGAGATTTTCGGTGATGACCATACCATAAGAAATTTCTGTTTCATCGGTGATGGTGCGGTGTCGTTCTTTTCCTCTATACCGAGTGTTCTTAGGTATATAAAATTTGATAGTGCCTATGTGGTTTCTAATGACGATTATGCCGCTGTTGTTGCCATAGATGATAGACTAACGAGGATGGTGAACAATATACAAGTGTCTAATTCTTATGTATCTGGTGTGGAAAAAGCTGCTGGTGTATTTGCTACGTTGTCGAACAATATAAAAACACTTGAATCTGTTGTTGTAACGAATACGGACGTGATTGCCAGTCGTTTAGGAGAAGATATGCTTGCCTATGCGGGTGGTATCGTTGGCGTGGGTTACGCTCCTGTTAAGGATGCCAAGGTTGAAAATTCTCGCATAAGGGGTGACTACGCAGGTGGTGTTTATGGTTCCTGGGAACCGAATAATGGGACTTCTGCGAAACCTAGTGCGAAAAATGATTCGATTTTGGATTCCCGCATAGAGGGCGTTTTTGTGGGTGGCTTTGCGGGCAAAATGGAGCTAGTCGATGAACTGAGTTATATAGCATTGGATCGTGATACCATTTACGGGATAGATTTTCAGAATGAGAGAAATACAAACTATTCCCTTGCTGCTGGTGGCTTGGCCGGCGACATGACGAATGTTGGAACGTTAAGGAATATCAGCATTTCGGATGCCGTTGTTGAACATAAAGTTGATAATAATCCTGGTTTGTCGAGTGGCGTGAATTTCCAGGTCGGCTATGGTGGCTTGGCGGGAACTGCCGTTTCCGTAAAGGTGGTTGACGGGGTGACCGTCGCAAGCACATCAGTCAATGGGTGCCTGTATATGGGCGGCTTCTTTGGCTTGACTGTAAATGGTGACGATTCTCTTAAAGTTCTGGAATCTAAATTCGAAGGGTCAATTGGAATTGTCGATAATGCGCCTTTGCAATCTGGAGCCTCTTATGGAGGCTTAATTGGTTTAACCCGGAGTGGAACCGCATATTTGTCGCAGAACTCTGTTATAAGCGATTTCGCCTACAACGGAGAAGGCTTTGCTTTTGGTGGACTTGTTGGCAAATCAGTGACGGCGAATTTGATTGTGAAGTCCAATGTTGTGAAGGGAGATGTTTCCGTTGTAAACGCATCGGCGACGGATGAGATTTTTGTCGGTGGCTTGGTCGGGCAGGTTTATGAAGCTGCCACTTTCAAAATCCTTGGCAATGCCCACTTGGGTGATATCTCGGTAAGTACGACAAATGGGAACGTTGGGTATTTGGTGGGCGATTTGTCAACAAAGGCAGAAGAAGGGGAATATCCAGTTGTTAAAATTTTGTCGAATTATCATTATGGTGAAGATGAAATTGCAAAGGGTGTAGGGCATTATGACGGGTATTATTGGGAAAGTGAAATGTCGTCGGACTATATTTGGGCTAACGTGCGCAATGCTTTTGGAAGTCTCCAGGCAAAGACTTTGCAGTTTACACCTTCTGAATTGCATTTTCATACTAATCAAATTGTAGCTGAAGGCGGTTATGCCAATGCCATAATTTCATCGGACGATATGAAATCCGATGCCTTGGCGGCGATTTTCAATGTGGCTTTGACTGAGGGCGCCGTGAAATGGACTCGGACGGATGATGTTAATGATGGCTTGCCGAGTTTTGAAACAAACGAAAACAAGGCTTGCTGGCCAGTGTCTTTTGTTGTGATTTATAAGGAATGCTTGGATAATGATAATTCTCCTTGTGAAAATGGTGAAGATGAGGCTTGGGCTGCTGCGCAAGCCAAATATCCAGGAGCGCGTATAATCAGTTTTGTAGAAACTCATCATAAACGTGGTGTAATGGGCTTTACCAATTCCAAACAAAAGCTGCCGGATGAATTTATCGCAGAAATAAATGAAATTGCGGTGGATAGTTCAAAAATATGGCTGTCCGGCAATTCTGGAATTCCTGAAAGCATGGCTTTTGATCGTTCGTATCAATATGATTTGGGTTATTCTTCTAGTTATACGGTTTCGTATCAAGTTTGTAAAAATGGAGCATGCAGTGATGTTGACGAAGGAGGTTACTATTTCTTCCTTTCGGACCCTGTGAAGTCGATAAAAAATGATTCTACTTCGCTATACCAGCTTATCCCGACGCTTGTGTATAATGGGTATATGGATGCGTGTGATTTGTTGACTATAAAATTTTATGATGCTTCGGGTGATGAGGTTACACCCCAAAAATGGAATTCGGAAACTCTTGCTTATGAAACAGTGGAAGTAGCCTACTTACTTGACGAAAATAGGCCGACTTTCTATGAACTTCTTCAAAAAGCGGTCCCGTATGTATCGGGATTTTCTAGGGTAGAAATTCAGTATGATGCTAGTCGTTCCCGTTGGCCGGAATATGACACTCTGTTGGTGAAAAACTTTTCAACGTCGAAATTGAATGTTAAATTGAATGGTTATCAAGAAACAAGCGCTTTAATCGAAACACACGAAACTTCTAAGGATGAGGCGATATTCTTTGCTTCAAGTGTAAATTTGGGATTTGACGATGAAGGGACGTTTGCAAGTAATGAGTTTGACGTCTACTTCCATATTCGGCGTATAAGTGACTTTGAAAATGATGATTTCATCGCTGATACTTTGTCGTGTGTGTATCAGGATTTTTCGACGGCTACAACGCCTGCTTCGTATTCCAATATTCTCGCTGAAATAACGAGTTCCAACGAAAATAGAGATGTATATTGGCGTTTGACAGGGCTTTCTGTGTCGACGAAAACTTCCGGGGAGTCTGTTTATCCAGAGTTGCTATTGGAAAACTTCAAGATTGCTATAAAGAGGGCCCAAGTTCTTTTGGGAGAAGAAAGTATTGCTTATGATTTGCAGATTGTACGCAGTAATCCGAAAGCGTATTATTTTGACTATAGCGTTGATTTTAGTGTTGATTACGAGTATTATTTCTCAAAAGATTTTTCTTTGTCGCAACCTGTTTTGGTGGGGGCCGCCTTGCCGGCATTCACTAAATCTAGTGAAACGTCGATGTATGATTTTGAAGGGTGGACTGAGGTTACTCCAACCGTGGGACAAGGCAGTAATGATAAGCTTAAAATCGCAAGTTCGGACTTTATTTCAGCTAATTTAGGTACCGACGGAGAATCTGTGGATTCGCCAATTGAACCGGTTTGGGATAATGGTGCAAACACGAGTACAAGTACAGCTTTTGTTTGCATTACGGAATCGGCGGATGGTGAATGCGCGACGTTGCCGCTGACGGGCTCGCTTATGCAGACGGTTGACATTGGCAGTGCTAATGGCGATACAACGTTTAAATATGACATGAATGGACGGAAAAAACGTTTTGCGTTTGTTGGTGACGACGCCGTGTATGAATTCAATGTAGAGATTGAACCCTACATTGGTTATAGAATGAATTCTGTAACCTTTGATAATTCAAAGTTTAGAACTTCTTATTCGAATTATGCTGGGAAGGATGACCCGAATATTGTTTGGGGATATGATGCGAGCACTCAAAAGCTGACCATTAACCCAAGGGTTATGAGCGATTCCGCCAACAGATTGATTGTAGACATTGATACTATTGATTACGTTGTGTACTTTACGTTAGACGAAAGCGAGGATGTGTACCTTGGCAATAGTATGACTTCTACTCTTGTTCGAAATATAAATACGTTTAAGCAAGATGAGGTTCACGTATACAAGCGTGGTTCTTCTGGATATGCGCCGAGTCGATGGGATCTTGAGAGCGCTATTCAAAATCCGGACATGCATAAAGTTGGTGTTGATGGTGCTCCTGATACTGTTTGGCTTGTTGCAGATGATGGCCGTGTTGGTGAATTCTATATATACGTATTTGCTGTAGATGATGATGTTGCCGAACTGTCGTTGCCATGTTCTCAAGATGAATTAGAGTATTATGTTAATCAAAACGCCTATATGGCTCCTGAAGAATATCATGGAGCGCTGGTATTAAAGCAAACTTATAAAGATGATATTTTGGATTTGTCGTTCTCTCATGAGTCGGAATTAATTCCGGGAAGGGGTGAGTATATATTGGGTCTATTGGTTCCTAATTCTGACGATACCTTGTCTATGGTGGTGGGCGTGAACCCGGATGTGGGTTACGAAATGCATGTGAAACAGTTCTCCAGGAATGCTTTGGACTCCAAAAATCCTCTACGCGAGGTTCCCAATGTTCCTAAGGTTGAGTGGGGATATAATTCGGAAACGGATTCTTTAAAAATAAATTCTAAGTACATGAGGGACATTACGTCAGCGTTCTTTGTCTCCTATACGCTTACTCCGTACAAGTTGTCGTTTGATTTGTCTCCGTTTGAAGATAATCAAAACCTATTTGTTTCTAATAGACCGGATAACGTTAATAATGTTATGGTGGTTGATTGGGAACGTGATGCGTTCCACATGGGAGAAAATTTGCCAGTAGTTCTTAGTGTACATGAAGATTCTTATAGTGGAGAGCTTCGTAGTTGCTTGGTGAAATGGAAACAAGCGGATGTTGAAAATGACTATAGGGATATTTTTCTTAATGAAAATTTCGCTGCGGTCTTTGGGCATGATTCCGTTAATACGAAAACCATGGTGTTGGATACGACGAACTACCTCTGTGATAGGGTTGGGGTCCAAAAATTGACGTTGCACACCAATGGTCATGGAACCTTGAAAATGGTGCAACTTATTCCTCACGTAAACGTTAATCCTAATGGTTCCAATGATACCACGTATACATATGTCACGCATGATTTCACGGTGGACCCCAATACAGGTGATAGCATTTTGTATGTTCCCACGACTTGGACTAATTCTATGCCTAACGGTTATGGCGTCAAACTCATGGCGGTTACGGTACCTAGCGAGAATTACGTTCTTGACGAAATCTCGTTTGACTATGATTATGCCGGATATCCGGGCCACTTTGCGGGCCCAGACAGCATGCTCCTGGATATTACCCATGATTTCATCTTGCGTGCAAACTTCAATTTGAAATATGACCCGCAATTGGTCTTTGATGTAAATACCGATGCTAATGTGTTCTTTGGCAATACTTGGGCTTCTAAAGGAAAGTTCCTTGAAGGTGATGCCTTCCCGATGCTGGTCTACCGTAGCGATGCGTGCTTGCTAGGATGGTCTACAACGAAGGGTGCTACAACAAAATTCTATAGTTCAATGGATGGTACTTTTGTTGACGAGTACTTTACGTTGTTGTCTTATGGAGCGGCTTCTGATACCCTCTATGCCGTGTGGGACGAATATTGTTCTGTGGCAAATGTTGTTGTAAAACCTGCGAATGCAAATACGGGTGTGTTTACGTTGACCCAAATGATTGACGGTCTTCCGTATAATACGTTGATTGCCCCCGAAGGAACGAGTATCCCGCTTGTTCAGGGTGGGGTGCCGTTCAAGATTTCGTTTGTCCCGAATCCTGGTTATTCGTTTGCCGCGGGAGCAAATATTAGTAGTGAAGGTGCCAATGGGCTCGCGAACCTTAAAAATGGGGATGAGTTCGTTGTCTCGGAAGCTTCGACCTTGGATGCCGACGTTGAACCTGTTTCGTTCACGCTTTCTTTTGGCGTGAATGCGGGGAACGCAAAGGTGTTCTTTGGTGATGATTGGCAGAAGTCAACGGCATTTTCTTTGGATGGAGCCTCGTTGCGACTTCCGACGAATGTATACCGCACGGATGCACGTTTAGCGGGTTGGGCCTTGAGCAAGCAACCGGCAAGCAACGAAATTTACACGGATTTCAATGCTGATTTGGTGCAGAAACTAGACGCTTCGGCCGCCGTAACGGATCTTTATGCCATTTGGACGAGCGCCGATATTGATACGTGCGTTTTGAAGTTGGCCGATGCTTCTGTGGGTGAGTTGACCGTATCGCAGACGCTTGCCGATACATCGGTGACTTACGACGTTCCTGCCTCGGGACTTGTGGTCCCTGCGGTGGTTGACGGAATGCACTTTGATGTTTCGTTCAGCGCTGCCGATGGTTACATCTTTGGAAGGGATTCTGAAATCTTGGTGAATGATGGCTCTGCTACGAATACCATTACCAATAATGGAAGCGTGAATGTCGCTAGCGACTTGACGTTTACTCCGGCGGCTACTGGCGCTCCGTACCGCTTTGTGTACAACGTGAACGCTGGTGGTTCGAATGTGTTCTTTGGGGCTTCATGGTCTAACCACGGCGAGTTTGCTCTTGGCGATGACTCTCTTGGCTTGCCGACGGAACTTTACCGTACGGATGCTCGCTTGACGGGTTGGTCTCTGAATAAGAAACCCACTGGCAACGGCGACGTCTTTGACTCGTTTGGAACTGGTCTCGTTGGCCGTCTTGGCGGTCAGGCCGTTGACACTCTCTTTGCCGTATGGACTTCGGATGACTTCATCCAAACTTATATGGTGAACTTCGCAAACTCCGATATCGGAAAGCTGGTGCTTGCGCAGGATCTCCCGGATACGCTGGTGACGTTTGATGTTCCTGCCGAAGGTCTCGAAGTCCCTGTGGTTCGTGGTGGCATCAAGTTCAAGGCCCGCTACTCGCTCAACAGTGGCTACACGGTTGTCGAAGACTCTCTTTACGTGGTTGATTCCGATGGCAGTTTGGACTCTACGCTTGATAATGGCAACTTGAACGTGACTCGCAATGTGACGCTTGCCGTGCCGCTCGCTCCTGAGGGCATCCGCTTTACGTTTGACGTGAATACGGAACTCAAGAACGTTTTCTATGGCGACGATTGGTATGATGAATACGAGTATGAACTTTCGAACAACGGTTTTGGCCAGTCTTTGCCGGCCTGGGTTTACTCGACGGAATACTGCGTGGCGGGATGGTCGCTTGTGAAGGCGGGTAAGCGTTCTGACATGTATACGCACTTCTCGCAGGATCTTGTCACGGCGGTGAAGGACCGTGGTGAAGTGGATGAACAAGGACGCTATAAGTTGTATGCCGTTTGGACGGAAGCCGCAAATTGCGTCAATTACAACCGTGTTACTCTAGTGACGCACAATGGTTCTGTGGAACTTGTGGAACGTAAGTCGGAGCCGCAGAAACTAGTTGTTCATCCGTTTAGTCGTGACAATGCGATGATATTGCCGGACGTGACCGATGGCAACCGCTTCTCCGTGCGCAGTTACCCGGATTCGAGCTTTGTCCTTGATTCCGTTGGCATATCTCGCCGCGATGGCCGTGGCGACCAGGAAATCTACATGGAAGGGTCTCCGCTCTCGTACAGCCTTGAACTTGCCGTCGTCACGGCGTACTTCAACAAGAAAAACCGTACCCCGATTTCGATTGTGGACTCTGAATTCAAGCAGACGGGTAATGCTGTTGAGATTGACTTCAAGTTGAGCGACTTTGAAGTGACCCGAGGTGCGGATGTCTCCATAACTCTCATGGATGCCATGGGTGTGGTGGTAAGCTCTGCGCGGATGGATTCTGTGGCTTCAGGGCTTGACACGGCATGGAGCAAGTTCCCGATTAATCCGGGCAAGTACTCTTTGAATGTTCGTGTGTTTGATGCCAAGGATACCGCAGACATTGACACTTCGTTCAGTGTAGTTGCTGAAATTGCGGCTGTCGTGAAGGACGGTTGGCAGATGCTTTCTCTCGCAACTCTCGACAAGTCTGCCCTAGTTTGGGATGACGATCCGCGCTTCTACTGGTGGGATGAATCATCTGTGTCGGGTGAGTTCTGGCAGTATCGTCAACTCACGCAGAGGGACGAAATTGTTAGCAACCGTGGTTATTGGTACAGCACCCTCGAAGGTCGTCCGCTTCCGTTGCGTAGCAACATTGACGACGACGGGGCTGATGTGATATGGAACCTTGACAGTGTAAGCAGCGGTTGGAATCTTGTTGCGAATCCGCACGGTTGGTCCCTTGATCTTTACGGAGACAATCCGTCTGCAAAGGGTGTCAATGGCGAGGATGCCGAAATCACGTTCTTGAAGTTCAATACGGAAAACAACAGTTACGAGCCCACAGAAACGTTGGCTCCGTACGAAGCTGTGTGGGTGCAGGTGAAGTCCGCCACTCAGTGGAAGGTGCCGGCAAAGCCGATGTTCGGCAAGTCTCTCGCCAAGAAGAGCCTTGCAAAATGGGTTAATCCGAAAAATTGGTCTATCCAGCTTAAACTCAGCGATGCAAACGGCAATGCCGACACGTGGAATGTGCTTGGCGTTGGCAGCAAGCCTGCAAAGGCCGAGGAACCCCCCGAAAGCATGGGCGACCACGTGAACCTTTCTATTGTCGATGGCAAGAAGCCTCTTGCGAAGTCCGTGAAGGCTAGCGCCGATGAACTTGAGTGGACCGTAGAATTGAGCGCAACGGGTTCCCGTATGGGCTTCTTGAATGTGATGGGCGCTCAGGCGCTCCGCAACCTTGGCCTCAAGGTGTTTGTGACTGTTGATGGCAAGACGACCGAGATGGCCGATGGACAGAACCTAAGCGTCGCTTTGAGCAGCAAGTCCAAGTTTGCGACGGTGCGTGTGGCCGAAAAGGCTCGTGCGACTGTGGCGAACCTGTTGGATGGCTTCAAGGCTGCG
>JAZLMK010000079.1:0-4484 GCA_045598645.1 Fibrobacter sp. | reverse complement strand
CGGCGAAGTTCCGAAATCAAGTTCGTCACTCACGGAGTCTTCAAGCGGCGAAGTTCCGAAATCAAGTTCGTCACTCACGGAGTCTTCAAGCGGCGAAGTTCCGAAATCAAGTTCGTCACTCACGGAGTCTTCAAGCAGCGAAGTTCCGAAATCAAGTTCGTCACTCACGGAGTCTTCAAGCAGCGAAGTTCCGAAATCAAGTTCGTCACTCACGGAGTCTTCAAGCAGCGAAGAATCCTCGTCTTCCCAGCAGAATGTTGTCTTGGATTCGAGTTATTACGATGCAGAGGAGAATACGCTTAAAGATTTTCGTGATGGGCGTATTTACAAAACAATTACAATTGGCTCTCAAATATGGATGGCAGAAAACCTAAAATTGCAGAAATTCGGAACAAAAAATATAAAGAGTTTTTGTTATGATAATAAATCAATAAATTGTGAACAGGTAGGAAGATTGTATATAAGGTCATCTGCGATGGATAGTGCAGCACTTTTTAGCAAAAACAGTAAAGGTTGTGGGGATATTGACAAGGCTTGCAGCATTGTCAAACCTGTTAGGGGAATTTGCCCTAAAAATTGGCATTTGGCAGATACAACAGAATGGAAAACTTTGATATCGTCGGTTGAAGGGAAAAAAGATAATCTTAAGGCTATTTCAGGGTGGGATGAAACTTGTACAAAGAACCTAACAAATGGAAAATATGGTTTTGATGCATTTCCAGGATATCAAGAGGGAGATGCAAAAAGTTATACTTTAAATATGGCTCGTTTTTGGGCAGCCACGACAACACGACATGTTGTTGGCTTGTCGTGTTATGAAACTGATGGCTATTTACTTATTTCAAATCCGGCATATTTTGCAGTTTCCGTCCGATGCATAAAGGATAATTAAACTCTAGAGGTGTACTATGGCAGACCCGAAAAAAATCCTCTTCTGGCCCGATGTCTACAAGGAACAAGGGCACTGGCTCCCAACTCTAGCATGGGCTGATTGTCTTAATTCAATGAAAAATACCGATAGTGAAAAGCTGTTTGACATTGAATACATGGGTATTGCGGATTGCGAGGAGTTGATTACTTCTTACAACAAGAAGAATGGAACAGATTTTAAATACAGCAATATTTTCTTTGTCCCTGATGACACAAAAGAGTCCATCTACCCACCTGGCTATACAAATGAATTTCGGACAACACCTGGAAATAGGTGGAAAACAGACCATATATGGGCTCTAGCTTATGCGGGCTTTGACAATGAAGACAATATTGTTTTGGCAGGCGCCCCTGAGGATTCTGTTATCTACAAAAATGCAGTTGCATTTAGAAAAAGATGGGACGAAATCAAACCGGATTTGATGGTTTCCGGGTATTTTACTGCTTTGGAAGCGTTAATAATCCATTATCATCATCAGTTTGCTTCGGATGTTTTCACTAGTGAAATCAAGTTTGCAATATCCACAACATATCTTAGACATCCCGACGAAACCCCTGCCGCTCGCGCTAAACAAAATTTAATGGCGTTTACGCCAGACGAGCAAAGAAAATTGATAAACATGGTGGCGAATGATATATGCGATCCGGATGATTATATCGGTGATCCTGGGATGACGCTTGACAAATTTGTCGAGCCACTAAATAGTTTTCCTGAATTTATACCATGTCCGCGTAATTTTGATTATGCGCACTATTCTCATAGAAGTACAGTCTCGTATGGAGAACCGTGCATTACCAAAGAGTTGGAAGGTATAGAATATGATTCCTCGGGAATTCGGTGGAATGACATTCTAAGCAAGGATAAAATTATATACGTTACGGCCGGTTCCCAGGTGTTGGACTATGCTGAAAGTGCATTGTCCTTGTTTATGTCTATGATTAGCGCAATGCAGTCTTCCGATATGAAAGATTATCATTTAATTTTATGCGTGGGTTCGACTCTTATCCAAAATCATTGGGAAGAGTATGATAATGTGACCGTTTGCGGGTGGGCACCACAGAGACGAATTCTTCAGGCGATTGCCGCGAAAGGTGATAAAAACAGTTGTGCAATTATTCATGGTGGCCTTGCTACAATCAAGGAATGTATATTCTATGAAGTCCCGTTCCTTGTGCTGCCGCTGGGAAAAGACCAAATGGATAATGCCTTGCGATTGGAAGACTGTGGTATAAAAAATAGATTTCATATAGAATATATAAAGCCAAAATGTTTGCGTTATTTCATCAACCAGATTCTGCAAGATTATACATCTTTATTGAATCTGAAGAAATTAAGCAGTGAATTCCGTAAAGAAGAATGTCAACATACAATAGCCCGGAAAATCGCCCAATACGCATTAAAGGAATTGAAGTAATGGTGAAATTGTTTTCTTTAGAAATGCGTTAGGGATGGTGACCCCTTGGGGCGGCGCCGTGGCGCCGTTTTAGCAGGTGGGCGGCGAGCGGAGCGAAGACGGTCGCCGCTAAAATATAGCCCGACGCCGGCGAAGCCGGCGGAACGCCCAAAATAGCGAAGGAACAGGGCAAGAGCGCTCTCTTCACGCTCCTTATCTTTGTGGGTGCGCCGATTGCACAGACGATTTACGGCATGCTCTTGATGATGTTCATCCTGAACAAGAGTCAGGCCGCTCCCGAGAACTGGGCCGCCTACCTCGGCGTCGGTATCTTCGGCGGCGTCGGCATGATGGCTTCCGCCTGGTACGTGGGCAAGTCCGCTGCGGACGCCTGCAACGCCCTCGGCGAAACGGGCAAGGGCCTCGTGAACTACCTCATGGTGCTGGGTGTCGGCGAAACCGTCGCACTCTTCGTCATGGTGTTCTCCATGATGCTCGTGAGTTAGTAGACAGTAGGAAGTAGACCGTAGGAAGTGTCATCCTGAGCGAAACGCCGTGAGGCGTGGAGTCGAAGGATCTCCTATTACAAAAAGACGAGTGATATTCAATCACCCGTCTTTTTGTTTACTATGACTTGACTATCCGAAAATCTGGGTAGTTAAATTATTTAGCAATACAAGAATGCCTCAATAATTACATTATGAGGTAATAAGGCTTACTTGAGCGTCACGCTACGGCTTATTCCATTCATTCGGACGATGTAGTTGCCCGGAGTTTGCAGGGTGATGCTCGTCGTTGCACTAGCAAGAGGCTTGGCAGTAACCATGTGACCAAGCGCATCAAAGATGCGGACAACGCCACCCTGCGTGTTAGAAAGCGTGAGCGTCATGCCGTTTACCGCAAGATTGAACGTAGGCTGAACAGCATTCCACACAATATCCGTTCCCTTCGAGGAACTGCTATTCGCTTTTGAGGAACTGCTATTTGCCTTCGACGAAGATGACGATTTCGCAGAGGAAGAAGACTTCGCGGAAGACGAAGTCTCGGCCTTGCTTGAAGATGACTCTTCAGAAGAACTAGATGCAATCACAGAACTGCTACTGGATTCTTCGCTACTGCTCAGAATGACGTCAGAAGAGGAACTGCTAGCCGGAGCCTGCGACGAACTGGATTCGACATCAGAACTGCTAGATTCAACAGGAGTTGAACTAGAAGATTCTACGCTAGAACTACTTGACTGGGAATTGCTAGAAAGCCCATACTTGGAATAGAACTCTTCGCAGGTTCCCTCGCTTACAAGAATGGGATAATTCCCTTCGCAATATTGCCAGATGCCACGGTCATCGTCAAGACCGGCATTTGTGTTAAGTGTTTCAACGAAGGCGGGCGACTGCATAACCGCGGTCGTTTTGCCAAGGACATTTACAGTTGTTGATGTTCCGTCTAGATTCTGCACAGCATGCATTGTATCTGGCGTAGACAGATCTTTGTCATAATAGCTATTTCTCAAATTGCTTGATGATTCAACAGCCGATACAACTCCTGCGAATTTGTATAAAGTGTCTTTTACGTTTGAAACAATAATTCCATACGAATTTTTTAAGGAGCCCCTATACATATAACCAACAAGAGAAGCTATTTGATTTTCATTTTCTTTCGAATTCAAGCTCTTTTTCAATGTTATCACTGCATGTGTATTTTCTATATCGTAGTATTGGTTCATTCCAACAACACCACCAATACGATTCGGATAAAAAAGGTATGTGCCATTCTCTATGCGTACTATATTTATGGATGCAAAAGAATTGGAAATTGAGCCCCTATTTTCTGCATTACCTAATGTAGTTGCAATTCCTGCAACACCACCAATATAAGAATTTTGGGCATAAGTAAGAATTAGACTGTCAACTTTTGCTTGGCAATTATTTATTTGTGAATTATATCTTGCCCGAGCAACAATTCCTCCAAAACTTACAGTTGATTTATTTACATCTGAATAAATTACATTACCTTCAAATCTTATAGCGGTTTAAAAATTTGAGACAGACAAATTTGATTCCTTAAGTGAAAAAACAAATGCTAAATTCAACAAAAAAAGGAATCAAAAATGAAAAATAACACATCAAAGCCTGCAAGTAGCAAGGAAAGCATCAACGCCAC
>JAZLMK010000078.1:0-1798 GCA_045598645.1 Fibrobacter sp. | reverse complement strand
GTCACCGAACCATAGACAAGGTGTGTCTGCCCGGCGGCCCACGTCTCATTCTCACGCAACCGCCCGCCCCCATGCACCACCGTCCCGGACGGTGCCGCGCCCAGCAATCCGCGCGTGTCAAAGGCAAAGCTGGACGAGTCGCTATGCCGCTGAAAATCGTCTTGATAATCACGCCCGCGGAATGTCGTCGTTTCATCCGTGACGACATTCCCCTTGAGCACATAGCTGACGACCTCGTCTGATGCGGCATCAGCGAAGTAAACACCATTAGCGATGCAGTCGCCGCGAGCGTAAATGCCACCGCCCGCAAATTGCACGACGGCTCCCGCCTGAATCGTCAGCGTAACATTGGTCTCGACAACCAGGGTTCCGTACACGATGTGAACCGCATTTGCAGACCAACTCACGTCGCTCGTCAGTCGCCCGCCGTCATGCACGACTGCCGCGCCGAATCCCTTTTCGGAAAGCATGCGTGTATCGAACCGCTGCGGCTGGCTCTCGCCCACGCAGAACAATTCGACGGCAGACGCGGACATCGCAACCGCCAACGCAATCATCATCAAACAAGATCGAAGGAACATAAAAGATTACTTTCTTTCGACAGGATTTACAGAATTAACAGGATTTTGCGGCACGAATCCTGCGAATCATGTTAATCCCGTCTATTAAGAGTTTTCATCACACCACATCGACTCTTCGCCTGGCCACACTTGACCAAACACATCACCACCCAATCAAAACTCCAATTCGGAGCAAACACGGAATCCTGCACCTCTATCAGCAAAACCACCTCTATAAACCTGCATAGTTTTTCGAGTGGCAACTCGACATGCACTTGCCCGACAATCAAATGTTCCGCCCCGAATCAAAAAATGGTACCAACTTCCCGACTTCCCACCATTGTAATAAAATCCAATCGCCAATGGATCAACACAATCATCATACCCTGTCCTAATTATTGACTCCCTATACGGATGATATGAGTTTGGACTACTCTCTCCATCCCTACACAGTTCCCACACATTCCCCAGCATATCATAAAGCCCAAGCTTATTCGGCTTATACGACCCCACCGTTGCCGTGCCATACAACTAGTTGGTAGAGCGGGCCGCCCCCGAAGGGTGCGCCCGCCCCCCATCAGAACCGGACGTGCGGATTTCCCGCATCCGGCTCCCCGTGTGGAACTTCCCTTGTTCGTGGGCTCTTTTATCGTCGTTCCCGATTCCCTCGTCGTTTCCGACAAAGTTTCACGATTGGTTCGACGGCATGTCCTGGTTGTGCTTGGGCGGCAATCGCGCTCCTCCTCACCAAAGAGGAGGCCGCACCGTTTATGGGTTTCTTCAACCACATCTTTCCCAATACCCCATTCCATGCGTTCCTTTTCCACTGAAGACCCTTCGCTCCACAGGCATTGCCCCGCTTCCTCGCTACTACGATCTTCTCTGACTTCTGCTCTCGGTTTCCCTACCAGCAGATCTCCCAAGTTCCCCTGCTGAACTTTCGGGACGCGCCATGTCCTATGCCCCGTCCTGTCGGGCACATCGCGTAATGGTTTCGATGTGTCCGTATTGGTTTCGGCGCGAATGATTCGCTTGACCACAGGATGCCTTTCGGCTACTCGATTCGAGGCGTACATACGGTACTTCACTTTCAGTTATGGCTCATCCCTTTGTCGGGCTGGGCTTCTGCACGTTGGTCGCCCTCCGCACAGCCAGCCTTCCTATCAGTATGCCATTATCTTTACTGAGTAGATTCCTTTCTTTCTACAAGTTCAGCCAAGCTTTGCTTGGCGCACCAT
>JAZLMK010000077.1:0-83769 GCA_045598645.1 Fibrobacter sp. | reverse complement strand
GAGAGAAGCGCGGAATGCCTTGACAGCTTCCTTGTCGGCCTTGATCTTTTCTTCGGTGCCGTCAGCGTTCTTGACCTTGCGCTTGCCTTCTTCTTCGATGTGGAAGCGGAGGTTTTCGAGGAGGATGATGTCACCCGGCTTTGCAGCGGCGCAAGCAGCTTCAACTTCTGCACCAACGCAGTCAGAGAGGAACTTAACCGGCTTGCCGATGAGTTCTTCCAGCTTCTTAGCAACCGGAGCGAGAGTGAACTTGGGGTTCACTTCACCGTTGGGGCGGCCCAGGTGAGAAGCGAGAACAACGGAAGCACCCTTATCAAGAGCGTACTTGATGGTGGGGAGAGCAGCTTCGATACGCTTGGTGTTGGTGATTTCACCAGTGACCTTGTCCTGCGGAACGTTGAAGTCGACACGGATGAACACGCGCTTGCCGGCGAGTTCGAGATCTTCGATAGAAAGCTTTGCCATTATAGCACCTTTGGTTAGAGTTAAAATTACGGGCATAAAGTTAGCATTTTTACTAAAAAAACGCAATACCGCACTATATATTAGGCGCAAAACCCGGTTCTGTTCGAATAAAGCCCCCAAAAAAGGGTCAAAAACCTTATTTTTTTTATTATTTACCTTTTTTTTTATATATTTCCTAAAAAATTAGTCCTTTCGGAGTAATACGATGAAGCGTTCAATTTTTGCGGCAATCTGCCTTTCTGTGGCCACAGCTTTTGCTGGCCCCTACGATATTAGCGAATTCACAGCCCAGGACGTGGGCACACCCGACGACTACATTGTCGCCGAATTCGGTGGCGAACTCAAAGTCGCACCGCCAGAAGAGGTCAGTTCCCTCCAAGACGGCCGCATGGTCGTCCGTCAAAAGTTCGTGGACCCGTTTGGCGAAGAAGCCTCCACTTACCAGTTGTACCAGGGTGGCGCAGGCGACCTGAGTTCCCTGTCCGCTCTCGAAGTTCCCGAAGGAACCTCCTACGACGACCTGGTAAAGGCGAAATTCTACGAACGCCGCGGCATGCAACCCGACGAAGATATTGAAAAGGTCTACTTTGATGGCAAGTCCGTCTATGTTCCGAACCAGTCCACGGCTATCGTGTTCATCGCCGGTTCCGCAGTCGAACTGAAGAGCGCAACCCCCGCCGCCGAAGAACCTGCCGAAGAAGAACCGGTTGCAGCAGCACCTGCCGTTCCCAGTTCCCAGCAAGAAGAATGTGACGAATACGATCCGGACTGCGAAGACGAAGATGAAGACGATTACGACGTTGCCGGCAACATGGACAAGACCAACGAAGAAGCCGATGCCCGTGACAACTCCGCCAACGACGCCGCCTACGACGCCAGCGAAAACGCAACCGACCGTTTCGGTATCGCCGACGAAGTCCGCTTCTGGAGCGCAGTCGCACTTTCCGCCATCGCAGCCACCAGCGCCGTTCTCGGCATCCTGGAACACATGGAAGCCAACAAGGCTGGCGACGCCTACGACGAACTGGACGACGTCCACGACCAGATTTACGACACAATCGTGGCGACTTGCTCCGAAACCTCGCCCAACGACGTGAACTCGTGTGTCGCGGCAGTCAGTTACTACGACCTGACCCAGGGTTCCAACTACAGCCTCAAGACTCTTGAAGAGCGTATGGACGTGAACAAGAAGACCCAGGATTCCCACGCTACCGCACGTAACATTTGGTTCGGCGTAACAGGCGTGACCCTGACCGCCGCCATCGTTCTCTTCGTATGGTAATAGAAGCCGGCAAAATCAGCCTCAAGGACTTGCAGTTCGACTGCATTATCGGCACGCTCCCCTACGAAAGGGAAAACGAGCAACCGATTGTACTGAACGTGAGCATCTGGTTGGATTTTGCATTGGCGGCCCGCAACGAGGACCTGGCCCATTCCATAGACTATGCTCAACTGGCGGAAGACCTTCAGGGATTCATCCGCCTTTCTTGTTTCCAACTCGAGGAAACCCTCGTGCTGGAAACCGCAAAGCGCGTCCTGGACAACTACCCCAAGGCCCTGATGGTGGAAGTCAGCGTCCGCAAGCCCTGCGCCATACCGAACTGCGCCGGTGCGGAATCCACTATCCGCATCAAGCGTTAATTTCCTTTTCTACGGAATCCGTAAAAAAGTCCCGCCGCAAGCGGGATTTTTTAGTCACGGTTTTCGGCCGAAGAATTTGGCGGTCAGCGAAAAGCCCTGTACCGAAGGGCTTCGGCGATGTCGCCTACGTCTACGGATTCGGCGGCACGCAAGTCGGCAATGGTACGCGCGACCTTGAGCAAACGGTAGTAGCCTCGGGCACTCAAGTTCATCTTGTCGGCCGACGACAAGGCGAAGCGCTCCGTGGCACTGGACATGGCGGCATAACGGTGCGCTAGTTCGGATGTCATTTCGGCGTTAGACTTGAGCAAAGTGCCGGCAAAACGCTCGTGCTGAATTTTCCGTGCCGCGCAGACCCGCTTTCGGATTTCCGCCGATGATTCGCCCTGCGGGTGCCCTGCAAAGTTCTTGGTCTCTACCGGCGGCACACTGACCTGGATGTCGATACGGTCCAGGAGCGGACCGGATATTTTTTCGCGATACCTTTTGCGGGCATCGGGCAAGCAGGTGCACACGCGCTTGGGGTCCATGGAAAAACCGCATGGGCAGGGGTTCATGGCAGCCCCCATCATAAAACGGGCCGGCCACACCACGGTGCCGCTCGCGCGACTTACCGAAATGGAGCCGTCTTCCATGGGCTCGCGCAGGGCCTCGAGGACGCTCCTGTTGAATTCAGGAAGTTCATCCAAAAAGAGAACGCCGTTGTGCGCGAGACTTGCCTCGCCAGGGGCAAGCCGCGCGCCCCCACCCACAAGAGAAACCATGGAGGCGCTATGGTGGGGCGTGCGGAAGGGCCGGGAAAGAACAGGCTTGAACTCATCGGAATCCCCGGCCCTCCTCGCGCACGAGTGGATTCTCGTAGTCTCGAGAATTTCTATCTCGGTCATCTCGGGCAGGATGCCTGGGAGGCATCGAGCACAGAGCGTCTTGCCGGCGCCCGGAGAGCCAACGAGGAGAAAATTATGGGCGCCGGCAGCCGCCACTTCTAAAGCCCTTTTAACCCCTTCCATCCCTACAACGTTTTTAAAATCGGGAACATCCAGTAGCGAACGGGCCCCATCCCAAACAAGGCCCGCCGCCACGTTGAGTTGAGCGTTTTCACCGTCTTCCAAGGCTTTGACACATTCCCCCAAGGAATCGGCGCAGATAAATCGAAGACCCTCCACCAGCGAGGCCTCCCGTGCGTTGCCGCGGGGGACCACGAGGACACAGTCTTTATCTTTTGCAAGATCCATGGCAATGGACAGGACCCCCCTAACGGGTTTCAAGAGCCCATCCAAAGACAATTCCCCTACAAAAACATACCGGTCCAAACAAGGGGCAATTATTTCGCCGGTCGAGACAAGCAATCCTACCGCCAGTGGAAGGTCCAAAGCACTCCCTTCCTTGCGCAAATCCGCCGGCGACAGGTTCACGGTTGTACGAAAACCTGTCACCACTTTCCCTATGGAGCGAATAGCGGAGACAACCCGCTCCCGGGATTCCCTTACTGCGTTATCGGGGAGCCCAACCAAGGTAAAGCCGGGCAACCCTTGGGCCGCGTCGACTTCGACGCTCACCGGAACAGCCTTTATACCAAACAAGCAGTAAGAACGGATTCGCTTGAACAAGGTTCACCCGCTAGGCTACATTGGCCTGGTATTTTTCAAGGACACAGTTTTCGATATGATCCTTGAGTTGACGGGTAAGCGGGAGACAAATACTGCGGAAATCTTCGCCCTTGTAGAACGGATCGTTGGGATAGCCGACAAAAAGTCCATTGGCACCGTCCATGACGCGGAGACCACGGATGACAATCTGGTCGTTAAGGACAATCTGGGCGACGCCCTTCATGTGTCCCATATTCGGCCCTTCCTTGAAGGGCCAGACATTCACCTGCGTTACAGCAAGGCAGTCAAAAGCAGTAGATGCCGCCGGCATCTGCGATGCAGGATTCGGATTTGCTTGAGTAACGGTGGTTGCGCCATTCTGCGCATTTGTATTTTCAGCCATACGGCCTCCTATATTAAGTGTCTGCCCAGGCGAATCCCCTCTGGATTCTATAACCTTCGGCGCCAACACTATGCAAAAGACGTGCCAACAAATCAAATGGCGATTTTATACAAATTTTGCCAAGCATCTTGGTCAACGAGTGTCCAAAACTGTACACTGCACTGTACAAAAGTGTGCAGTGTGTACATTTTTCGCTATATTAACAGCATGCTTTTAAAACCCAATACAAACTGGAGCGCCAACCAGGGCGCGACGCTCCCCACCGTCATGGCCGAGGTAAACGTCACTGATGAATTTTTCACAGTCGATTTTTTTGTCGAAGAGCCGCTAGACTGTTTCAGGGCCGAGGTCATGCAGGACCTGGACCATAATTGGGAAGATTCCTGCGTGGAGGTATTCCTGCAGAACCCGGCAAACGAAAACGAATACTTCAATTTCGAAACCACCAGCAGAGGTTTCCTCTTGGCGGCTCGTGGCACTAGCCGCGAAAACCGGACCGTCCTCAGCGAAAACGAAATCGCAAAAGTGGTACGCACCAAGCAACTGGCCAGCGTCATCGGGGAATTTATCAGTTGGGGAATGAACATCAAGATTCCCGCCAGTTTGTTCGGGCTGACGACCTTCAAAGGCGCAACCCTCAAAGGGAACCTGTACAAGTGCGCCGACAAGGCAAAAAAGCCCCATTATCTAAGCGCCTACCCTATCGACACCGAAAAACCGGATTTCCACAGGCCGGAATTTTTCCAGGAATTTTAGGCCGGATCACATCCGAACATTTCTAGGTCCAAACTACTCTGGACATTCTATCTACTTTGATTCTTCCTTGTAGATTTTTTCGTGCTTGATTTCAAAGCCGACAGACAACAGTACACCAAAACGAAGAGAGTTGATGCGAATGTACAGGTTGTCATCCTCAAAGGATTTTATCATTGAGGAATACTCGCAATTCACCTCTACCCCAATATCATACGGGACAATCACTCCTAATCCGCCTCCGACTGCCCAATGCAGAGGCAGCTCCCACCAAGCATCCTCCCCAGAAAGCGGAACTAGCGTCCCAGCCTTTAAGGAAACGTACGGAGAAAAAAAAGATTCTTCATCAATACGACCGAAGGACAAAGTCGCCCAAATTGGCAGAGTGGATGGAGCCACCTCTTGATTACCGTCCTTTAATGCGGAGCGATAGCCAAGCCCAAAGCCATAGCGCATCGGATTATACTCGCCGGAAAAAAGCAGTTCCATGCCCCCCTGTAAAACGAAATCCGTTGAAAAATCCCTTTCGGACTTCACACCGTCAGTTTCCTTGGTGACGGAAACGTCGAACGGAGCATACCACAAGAACAAGGGCCTCAATTCCATGGAAAAACTCATGCCGAATCCCAGAAGGGCGACAACCACTACTTTCTGCAATAATTTCAACTTTTTCTCCTCAGCCTTTCCAATGACAATCCCAACCCTCCCAAAGATAATTTTTTTACAAACAAAAGTCGTATTTTATTTCGTACAACATACATAAAAATACAAAATTATATGTATATAACATTTTTTTCTTAAAAAAATTTGTATTTTTCCAACAAACAAATTAGAGGAGGAGAGTTGTGGTGTTAGGAATTTTAATTTTCTTTTTTTGCGCTTCCGTGTTCGCAAACAACACGACAGTCATCGCGTCAGCAACCGCTGAAGGCGCAAAACTTGCAAAAATTTACACCCCCCCCTTAAAAGCCCCTGTTCAAGAAACCGTTTACGTCTGCTACCGATTGGATCTTTCTTCACAAGGAGGCGGTTTCGTAGCAATAGATTCCGCCAAAGCAACACAAAAACAATTTGTACAAGAAGCCACATCCTTAAACATTTTTGCCCAGGACAGCCTAAACAAGAGGTTCAAGCAATGGACCGTAACTTCCGGTACATGCACAATAAAAGATGCAACGAAGGACACTACAACGGTCACCATGGGCCATGAGGATTGCAAAATAAAGGCAACTTTTGTCGACGGCACCACCTACCCAATTACCACCGTCAGTACACAATACACACTAGAAAAAAACATTTTTTCAAAGAATACGGTTACGGGAATCAGTCATGTCCGATTCTTTCTAGTCGCTCCGGCCACCGGAAACTACACGATTAACGTATCCTTTTTTGCTTTAAATGAAACAATGGTTTTTACGGAATACACGTCCAACGAATACCGATACGTCAACAAGAGCGCCGTAAATTTCAACGGCACAACTTCCAATACGATTAGTCTCAACAAGGGCGATACCGCATTTGTCTCTGTACGAGGAAAAAACAACAAGACGGATAACGTTCCGTTCCAAATAAATTATTCCACCACGACATACACACTCACCTTGACAAACGACGGCAACGGAACAACCCAGCCCACAACATCGAAATCGGTCGGTGCAGGATCTAGAGCATCAATAGAGGCGACCGCAGCAAAAGGCTATCGTTTCTCGAAATGGGAAGTCACTTCGGGAAACCCGACTATTCTGGACCCATTCATTCCGACAACCTTAGCCACAATCAATTCCAACACAGCAATCAAGGCGACGTTCCAAAAATCGGAAATTTATACTCTTTCTAAAACAGACCAGACATTCAGTGCTCACGACAACTACTTCAACGAGTCAAACGCATCTGAAGTTCGCTTTACCTGGACCCCTCCCGACACAGGCCACTACGCCATTTACATTTCCTCTATTGATCCCGTCCAAGGAACTGTAGCCTCTTACGGCGACGATTCTTCGTTTCATGCCGTAAAGAATCAACTAAACTTCAACGGTAGCGGATCCATCCTTTTTGACGGGAACAAGGGACATCCCGTTTACTTGGACTTTAAAGACAACAACAGTTATTCAAGCAATCGTTTCACTGCAAGAATCGTTCCAGCGACGCTTCTCAATATCGTGACCGATGAAAAAGGATCGTCTTATCCCCTAGGCAAGAAATACATTTCGCCCTACTATCCGTACTCCATAAACGCATGGCCCTATGGAGGGTATGTTTTTGACAGTTGGGAAAAAATCAGCGGCGACTACACTATAGCGGATTCCAAGAAAAACAACACCAAAATCACGACCTCCGATACCGTCTGTAATATTCGCGCCTCGTTCGTATTCGATCTTTCCACGCAATTGAACCTAGAGATTACAGACCTTGATTTGGGAAATCTTCCGAACATTTGCACGCAGATTTCTGTAACTGACCAGAACAATCGCACCATCAACGCGCTCAATTCAAAAAATTTCATTTTATTTGAAGACGGGACTCCCCTACCGACACAAGTCAGCAGTGTTCGGAACATATCTGGCATTTCTACAGTGCTTGTCGTTGACGCCAGTTCTTCAATGGGCATAAACAACCGCATGTCAAAGGCGAAGGACGCTATCCGGAACTTCATCAACGAAATGGGCCCCTACGATAGGACTGCCATTGTGAGTTTCGCCGGGAACGACACGACTACAGTTCACCAAAAAATGACATCCGACAAAAATAGTCTACTCAATGCGGTCAATTCTATCAAAGCCGACGGGAATACAAATATCAGAACGGGAGCATATGTAGGCATACAACAGATTTCAGGCGAAACAAATCCAAGCGCCGTCATTATCTTTTCTGACGGAGAAAACAACCGCGACGTAAAAACCTTGAACGAAGTCGTTACCGCTTCTAAAGAACAACACACAACCATCTATTCCATCGCTCTTGAGACTAGCGCCGAGGGAGAACTGCTAAATTTATCGAACAGCACTGGAGGAACGTTTACCCACGCAAGCGACGCTTCGGAACTTGCCGGAATATACGCAGAAATACGAGACAACATTCAATCCAAGTACATCGTCTGCTACCAAACTCCTGACACTGTAAAAAACGGAGACACGCACAAGGTCGACATCCGTGTTTCCCTGTCCGGAAGGGAGGCCTCGGATTCCACCGAATGGAAGGAATCTTTTCTCCCGCCAGAAATCAGATTGACCGAAGAAACCTGGGACAAAATAAATAATCCCCAGCTAGAAAATGTTGAAATACCGCTCCAGTTCTACATCACCAATTCCGGTGCCATCACTTCGGCAAACGTTCATTTGCACACATCCAGCCTAACCAACACCATTTTCGAAGCATTCCCCCTAACTCATCTTCAAGACAGCCTTTGGCAATACACAGTCCCTGCAAACAAGGCCACTTTCCCAGGCATAGACTTTTACGTCACCGCAACAGACTCTAACGGGCTGCTCGGCAAGAGTCCGCAGATTCCATCGCCATCCAAGGAGCCTTACACAATAGCAATCAACAACACTGCGCCACAGATATCGTTTATCTCCGCGACATGCAATAGCGATGGTTTCAAAAAAATTTCCTACAAAGTTTTCGACAGCGATGGAATTTCAAAAATCTTGTTTTACTACAAGGACGCCAAGGCCTCCATTTTCAACGAAGCCAAAATGGTCAAGGAATCCGGTAGCGACAGCACCTGGTTCTTGAATGTTTCTGCAGATGCCGAAGTTTCAACCGGTTTGAATTTTTACGTTCGCGCCATCGACAGCAACGGAGTTTCCTCGCGCTGGGAAAAGGAAGGATATCTCACTTCAGATGCATGCATCTCGTTCACGACCCCCAAAGACATGCCCGACACTATCACCATCGTCAGTAATGACAACACTGACTCCATCACGCGAAATACAGAAAGCCTCCGACTTCTAGTCGTAACGGAGGACTTCTCCGAAGACAGCGATACGATTTTCGCAAGTCTCTCTTGCAAGGTTTCCGGAGACATAGAAGCATCCATCAAGCTTGTCGAGACAAAAAATGGTTTCTACGAAGGCGTTCTCCTCAAGGACGAACACTTGCCAAAGAGGGACGACGGCACGATTTCTTGCGCCGGGAAAGACACTCTCATCGCTGAATATCATGATTTCCTTTTTGGGACTATCGTATACGACTCGGTATACATAGACAATTTCGTTCCTATCACCTATCAATTCCTTGATTTGCAAAACAATGAGGTTCTGGATTCAGTCAAGACTTCCGCTGACATAGATTTTCGCATTCGCGTAACCGCCGACGACGAAAAAATTCATCGAATAGACACCGTGAACATCATTTTGTTCACAGACGCAGGTGACCAGCTTCAAGTCACAGCTGTCGAAACCGATACAAATTCTGCTATTTTTGACTATATCGGAAAGTTCACGTTCGTCCAGGATTCTTCGGAACTCGCGACAGATCGTCTTGACGGCATTCTCGATTTACAGAAGCAGATTAATCGCATAAAGATTCAGGCCCAAGTTCTCGACGACACAAGTTCCATCACGTCCAGAGACTCCCTCATCATTATCTCGAACTATGTTCCTGCCGATTCCGTCGAAATCTACGACAAGGACCTGGATGGAAAGGCCGACTCCATACGAATTCACTTCAAAAAAGTGAACGTCCAGAACATCGTGAGCGTAGACACCCTCTTCTGGAACGGTTCACGCCAGGAATGGCGTTCCATTGACCAGGACGACTTTACAATCTCAAACGATTCCTCCTGGATTGAAGCCGTTCTCGAGGAACCTTTCGGCTACGGACTCACCAAAGTTTTACCAGATGAACCTCCCTACCTAAAATTTCAAAAAAGTTCCACGAACTTCGCACAAAAAATTTTCATCAGCGATAAAGTTGGCGCCGTCCCGGTCAAGGCAGAAAAACGCCCTGGCGAAACTCCCATAGACGATTACCTCAGCAACGACGTTTCCATTCCCCCCGACACTTTGCAAATCACACTTTCCGAAAAAATCGTATCGACCAGCGACAAAAAACCTTGGAACAAACTATTTAGGTATTCTGAAAGTTGCGAGGATTCAACCTCGGAACCTATCACTCTAGAAACTGAACCCATCGTGGACCCAAGCGGGACAATTTGGGAACTCGTCCTAAATAATTTCACAATTCCGGCTGGCAGTTGCATTCGCTTTGACCCCGCAGCCGCCTATGTCGACATGCACAGAAACTGTCTCGGACGTGGCGGTGTCGAAATTCTCGGCAAGAACAGCACGCTCTATATCTACGATGTCAAGCCCAATCCGGCCATAACTGGAATTGGCAGCAAGGCAGAATGGATCCCTCCGGACGGAAAACAATTTGAACCCGTTCCAGATACCATTTCGACCGTGCAAGTCTACAGCATGTCGCCCTACAAGGCAAGTATCTACATCTATGATGCGACAGGGCAATTCATCAGCCATTTCAGCCAGGAATTCGGATACAACGGGGAAATGTCGGATACGCTCCGCAGTGACAAAAAAAATGGCCCGAAAATCGGCTTCCTCTATTGGAATCAGCATTCCGATGACGACAGAAAAGTAGGCACCGGCGTTTTCATTTGGAAAATCAAATTTAAATTTGATGACGGATATTCCGAAACGTACACTCTCAAAACGGGAATCCGAAGAAAATCCGTCAAAGAATAAAATGCCTAAAATCATCCTCTTCAACAAGCCCTTTGGCGTACTGAGTCAGTTCACGCCGGAAGCCGGCCACAAGGCGCTGGACGAATTCCATTTTCCGCCGGGAGTCTACGCCGCAGGCAGACTTGACCACGACAGCGAAGGCGCTTTGCTGCTTACGGACAACGGCAAGCTCATCAAGAAACTGCTGGACCCGAAATTCGAGCATCCGCGGACCTACCTCGCACAAGTCGACGGGCAAATTACGCCGGAGGCCGTGAAGAAACTCTCCGCAGGCGTCGATATTCATGGCTACCACACCAAGCCCTGCAAAGCCCGCATCGTGGAGGCGCCGGATTGGATTTGGGAACGGAATCCGCCCGTACGCTTCCGTGCGAACATTCCCACCAGCTGGGTGGAACTCACGCTCATCGAAGGCAAGAACCGCCAAGTGCGCCACATGACGGCTGCGGTTGGATTCCCGACATTACGACTCGTTCGCGTAAAGATCGGGAACATCCCCCTCGGCGGCTTGAAGCCCGGGGAATGGTGGGAAGTTACAGACAAAGTTATTTAGCAGTCGTTTTCAATCAACGGCAAGCGCAGAATCCGGCGGCAAGCGCAAACTACTTCTTGTGCTGTAGAACAGCGGCGAGAACGGCTCCCGAGATGTTGTGCCACACGGAGAAAATGGCTCCAGGGACCGTCGCCATGGCAAGGCTCGGAAAAGACGTTGCCGCTAAAGACGTTGCAAGGCCGGAATTCTGCATGCCGATTTCAACCGTCAGGGCCTTCGTCTTCGCCAAATCCATGCGGAAAAGTTTACCGACGCCAAAACCGCAGGCGTAACCGAGCAAGTTGTGCAGAATCACCACGACAAAGACAATCGCACCCGTCGTCATGATTTTTTCCGCGTTATGGGACACGACCGTCGCAACAATCAGGCAAATGGCGATTACAGAAACCACAGGCAAAATTTCCACGGCGCGGGCCACGAACTTTGCAGCAAAGCGGTTCACCACAAAACCAAGCGCAATCGGCAGAATCACGACCTGGATAATGGAAAGGCACATCGCCCAAACATCCACGTTCACGGACGTGCGCAAAAGCAAGTAAGTAATGGCAGGAGTGAGCACCGGAGAAAGAAGCGTATTCACGCTCGTCATGCCCACGGAAAGGGCCACGTTCCCTTTGCTCATGTACGTGATTACGTTACTCGAAGTTCCGCCCGGGCACGTACCCACGAGAATCACGCCCGCCAAAAGAGCCGCCTCGAGCCCGAAGATTTTTCCGAGCGCAAAGGCGAGCAAAGGCATAATCGTGAACTGCGCGATGCAGCCGACAATCATTTCCTTCGGATGGATGAACACCACCTTGAAATCACCCAGTTTCATGGTGAGGCCCATGCCGAACATCACCACCATCAAAAGGTAGTTCACGGCCTTGAGCGGAATCCACACACCGCTCGAAGGAACAAACAGGGCTAGTGCCGCAACCGCAAGCACGATAAGCGCCATAAACCGGCTGAAGAAAAGAGCAATCAATTTCATAACGATTTTCCCCGTTTTACAACCTTGATAGTCGCAGCATAGGCGCTGTTGCAAAGGCCAAGCACCGCCGAGACGATAAATAGAGTTTCAATGCCAAGGGCGTGCCAGATCCAGCCGCCGAAAAGCGCAATGAGGACCGTCACCAAGTGGTTCACCGAAAGCCCCGTCGAAATCGTTGCGCGCATTTCGTTCTTGTCGTCCGAAATATCCTGCACGTACACGCTCGAAGCCATCGCGGCAAGCGAAATCACGGAATCCAGCACGTAGTTCACGCAGCATACAATCATTGCGGTATGCATATCGAACAAGTGATGCGCAAAGCCGTAAAAGAAGCAGACGATTACAAGAATCAACGTATCGCCAATCATCACGGGCTTGTAGCCCAGTCGGTCGATAATCTTCCCTACAATCGGAGAAAATACGAAGCAGGCGATTGCGGAAACTGCGAACAAAATGCTGATGAGCCGCGCGTCCGCACCATAAAACAGAATCAGCACATACGGGCCGAACGTAAAAAACACCTGCTTGCGCGCCCCGTAGAACATCTCCAGCATGTAGTACTTGGTGAACTTTTTGCGGAAGTAGAAACGGCGCTTGTTTTCGTCCGTCTTGCTTTCGCTCGTGAGCCTGAAGGAAACAAGCGTCGCGACAGCGATGAAAACTGCCGCCACCACGAACATGCTCTGGAAAAACGCAGCCCCGCTCATCGCGGTAATCGAGAATAGCGCGATGACCGCAACAAAGCCGACCAAGTTCCCGATTTGCTGCATCGAAGTCTGGTACCCAAGAGCGCGCCCGCCAGCGCCGGGCCTGCTATACTCGAGACTCAGCGTACTCTTCATTCCAAGCTGAATATGCTCGCCATACGAAAACAGGAACATCGCCAAGATGACAAGCACCTTGCTGGGCGGAATCACCGACTGCATCACCATGCCGATAAGCATCACGATCAAGCCCATCTTGTACATCTTTTCGGCGGAGAACTTGTAGAAAATGGCGAGGATAAAAATCAGCGCAAGGCCAGGCAATTCGCGGAAGAACTCCGAAACACCGCGGTCGAATTCTCCCATGCCCACCACCTCGGCGAGGTAGTTGTCGATGACACCCTTGTAAAGCCCGTAGCCGATGGACATCAAGGCGATGGAAAGCAGGAACGGTCGGAACCTGGAACCCTCTTTAAAAATCTCTTTCATAGCGGGCGTAAATTTAGCAAGTCTAGGCACGTCCCGCAAAAAAAGTCTTGCGAACTATGTATTCCTGGCCCCCGTCGCCGGCGACGGAGGTTGCAAGTTACGCGGCCGGGCACATTCACCTTTTTTGCAAAGTTGCCGGATAGCTGTCAGGAACACGACCTGATCGACAGAAGTTCCGCTTCCGGGTAACGCCAGGGTAAGCCCCTGCCAGCCACTTTGCAGAATCATCCCCTACAAAATCCGATTCACAAGCGACGGCTTGGAGAATTTTCACTAACGGCGCTTAGCGTCGTTTAACCCTATTCACTTAAACTTTAGGAATATAAGTATGAATTTTGATTATGACTTGAAGAAGTCTCTATTTGCATGCATGAAGATGATTTAAAAAAATTAGTGGAGAAAGCAAAGAAAACTGGTATTCCCTACCAGACGCTCATCAACTCCATCATCCATCGTTACTTGAATGGAGGGATTATATTGAAGGACGCGATTTAGTAGAGTGCCGAACCTCCGGTTCGCAACAACGTAAAAGAACACCCCGCCGGCGCAGATGCGAACCGACGGGGTTGTTCGTTATTTGCGCGAAGCGCCTAACTTCAACTAACCACTAGCCACCAGCCACTAGCCACTGAAATCGGCGCAGCCGATTTGTGAGCAAAAAAGCCCTTGGTCTTTAACCAAGAGCTTTTTGCGAGAGCGAGGGCCAACCACAGGTTCTCTACCAGCAATTAGCCCGAGCGGTCATTACAGCAATCCTTTAAAGAAGTCGTTACCCTGTGACGACTCCGCATTTGACTACCGCAATAAAGAATGTACCAAGTCAAATGCTCCGCGCTTCGACGACTCGTTAAGACGAGTCGTTTCCGCTTGGCGGCGGGCAACTTTGTTCTTTAAAGGAGACCTTTAAAGAAGTCGTTGCCCTTATCGTCGACCAAGATAAAGGCGGGGAAGTCCTTGATGGTGATCTTGCGGATGGCTTCCATGCCGAGTTCCGGGAAAGCGACGATGTCGTTCGAAAGAATGTTCTGTTCGGCAAGGATGGCGGCCGGGCCGCCGATGGAGCCGAGGTAGAAGCCGCCGAACTTCTGGCAAGCGTCGGTAACGTCCTGGGAGCGGTTGCCCTTCGCGACCATGATCATGGAGGCGCCCTTCGACTGGAAGCGCATCACGTACGGGTCCATACGGCCGGCAGTTGTCGGGCCGAAGGAACCAGTCGGCATGCCTTCCGGAGTCTTGGCCGGACCGGCATAGTAAATCGGGTGGTTGGAAACGACTTCCAGCACCTTCTTTTCGACGTCGGTGAGTTCCTGACCGGCTTCCTGCTTGTCGAAGATTTCTGCAATCTTCATGTGGGCCATGTCGCGGGCCACAATCATCGTGCCCTTGAGGCTGAGGCGAGTCTTCACCGGGTACTTGGTGAGGTCAGCAAGCACTTCCTTCATCGGGCGGTCAAGGTCGATTTCCACAGCCGGGGCCATGTTCACGGATTCGCCCTTCGGCAGGTACTGTTCCGGATTGTGTTCCATCTTTTCGAGCCAGAGGCCGTTTTCGTCGATGCGGGCCTTGATGTTGCGGTCTGCGGAGCAAGAAACGCCGATGGAAACCGGGCAGCTTGCAGCGTGGCGCGGGCAACGGATGACGCGCACGTCATGAACAAAGTACTTGCCACCGAACTGGGCGCCGATGCCCGTCTTCTGGCAGATGTGCAGAACCTTTTCTTCCATTTCCACGTCGCGGAACATACGGCCGCCTTCGGAACCGGTAGTCGGAAGGTCGTCAAAGTAACCGCAGCTGGCGAGTTTCACCGTGTGGGTGTTCATTTCGGCAGAGGTACCACCGATCACAATGGCGAGATGGTACGGCGGGCAGGCTGCAGTACCCAAGGTCTTCACCTTGTCGCTGATGAACTTTTCGAGGTTCTTCGGGTTGAGGAGAGCCTTGGTCATCGGCCAGTAGTAAGTCTTGTTGGCAGAACCACCGCCCTTGGCCACAAAGAGGAACTTCATTTCGGCGCCTTCGCCTGCTTCCACGTCAATCTGGGCAGGGAGGTTGCAAGCCGTGTTCTTTTCTTCGTACATGGTCAGCGGGGCGATCTGGCTGTAGCGGAGGTTCTTCGTGGTGTAAGCGTTGAAGATACCTTCGGAGATGGCCTTCTTGTCGTCAGCGTCGGTCCACACCTGCTGGCCCTTTTCACAAATACAGATGGCGGTACCGGTGTCCTGGCAGAACGGGAGGATGCCCTTGGCGGCAACGCAGGCGTTCTTCAAAAGCGTGAGGGCGACGAACTTGTCGTTGTCGCTTGCTTCCGGGTCCTGGAGAATCTTCGCGACCTTGGCGGTGTGTGCCGGGCGCAGGCGGAAACTCACTTCTTCGAAAGCGGCCTGGGCCATCTTCGTGAGGGCTTCAGGGGCGACCTTCAAAATCTTCTTGCCTTCGAATTCGGCGACGGAAATGCCTTCCTTGCCAAGATTCACGTATTCAGTCTTGTCTTCGCCGTGCTGGACGGTTGCTTCGTACTTGAATTCCATGTGTACCTCTATTTTAGACGAAAGACGATAGACAAAAGACAAGGATGTCTTAGCCTAAGGCTTACGACTATGGTTTAATATGTTACGGGTGGAAAGGTACAAAAAGACCCGACCAAAGGACGTGGTCTCGGCAGAAACCATGCCTTTTTTTGCAAAAAAAGCCGATGAAGTGACATTTTTCCCTATTTTTCGGGACTTTTTTAAATTTTCTTTAGCATTTCGCCCCTAGATGTATTATTTTTTGAACAATAAAAATTTTAACCTAAAAAAGGAAAGTCCTATGATGAAGAAGATTTTGCTCGCAACAGTCGTTGCAGCAGCCGTCGTATTCGCAGCTCCGGCCGCCAAGGCCGCCAAGGCCGCTAAGGCTGCTCCGGCCGCCAAGGCCGCTCCGGCCAAGACCGAAGCCGCTCCCGCAGCAGCACCCGCCGCTGAAGCTCCGAAGGCTGAAGCCGCTCCTGCCGCTGCACCCGCCGCCGAAGCCCCGAAGGCTGAAGCCGCTCCTGCCGCAGCACCCGCCGCCGAAGCCCCGAAGGCTGAAGCCGCTCCTGCCGCAGCACCCGCCGCCGAAGCCCCGAAGGCTGAAGCCGCTCCTGCCGCAGCACCCGCCGCCGAAGCTCCGAAGGCTGAAGCCGCTCCTGCCGCTGCCGCTGCTCCTGCTGCCGCTCCGGCCGACTCCGCCGCTGCCGCTGCTGCTCCTGCTGAAGCCGCTGCTCCTGCCGCCGCTCCGGCCGACTCCGCCGCTGCCGCTGCTGCTCCTGCTGCCGCTCCTGCTGATTCCGCTGCTGCCGCAGCCGCTCCGGCCGACTCCGCCGCTGCCGCTCCTGTAGCTGCCGCCGCCGACACTGCAAAGGCCGACACCGCCGCTGCCGAAGTTCTCGAAGCCAAGAAGGAAGAAGCTCCGGTTGATTCCGCCGCTCTCGCCAAGGCTGAAGCCGACAAGAAGGCTGCCGAAGAAGCCGCCAAGGCCGAAGCCGAAGAACAGAAGAAGATGGAAAGCGAATCCATGGGCGCAAGCGCCAAGACCACCATCATGGAAAATCCGTGGGAATTCCTGATCGTGTCTGCCGCCTTCGTCGCCTCCGTTCTCGTGATCATCTTCACTGGGGACTGATTTTAGCTTAGGCTGAAAGGTTTACGACACCGCTCTCCGGAGCGGTGTTTTTTGTTAATTGTAAAATCCGTTTTACAAAACAATGCGTTTTTGAAACTCTTATTCCCCAAACCCCATTTTGAGAGCATTTAACGAACATTTTTAAAACTTACGAACCCTCTTTCTTGCCCATATAAATCTATTTTGTGATATGATATGGGGTGTTAGGAACCGAGGACCACTAGGTCCGGTTTTTGTGTTTATATGAAAAGGAGGCTTTGTGCCTGTAAAAAAGTATCTGTTCGCCCTCTGCGCCGCCGCGTCTTTTGCCGTCGCAGCCGACCAAGAACAACCTACTCCTTACGACCTTATTCGCCCCACGTGGCCTCTCACCTGGGACGAAGCAGCATTTGACAAGTTCGATACAACTATCACTTCGAACCGCGGCCCTGTACCAAAGAACAGGACCCCTGCCGACTATGTGCCCAACGGACTCATTCCCGATACGTTGAACCAGGCCTACCTGGACAACATCAACACGCACATGTCCCCGATTCGTGTGAACCAGGCCGGCTACCTCCCCAGCGACCCGGAAAAGCAATTCTACTACGTGGGTACGGCAACCACCTTCGAAGTGGTGGACGTAAACGGCAATTCGCTGCCGACCCCCGTTACAGGAACCTTCACCAGCACAGGAACAAACACATCTTCGGACTGGACAATTATCGCCGGTCAAAAGGCGACAACCCAAGGCAAGGGCCGTTACCGTTACCAAGTCGACATCCAGGGAACCTCGGGTCCACTCCAGGTCGGTATGCTGGGCAACGAAGCCCTCCCTACCGATACCCGACTCCGCATCAAAGTTGGCGATGATCTTTCCAGTACCTTTATCATTAGCGAAAGAGTCTATTCCATGGTGCGCTCTGCCGCCCTCAAGTTCTACGGCATCAACCGCAGTGGTAATTCCGAATCCTGGTTCCACCCGGCAAGCCATACCAAGGATGGTATGGGCGCCGTGGTGTCCCTTGGCGGAGCCGACAAGGATGAATACGCCGCCGTTGGAGGAGCAAACGAAGCCCTGGCGGGAACCCTGCAAGGCGGCTACTACGACTGTGGTGACCACCTGAAGGAATCCCAAACCGCCATGTACGCCTTCATGGTGTCCGCAGTGCTCGCCTCGACCAACCCCGACGCCGACGACGACTTTTACGATTACAACCAGGGCGAAACCGTGAAGACGGACGGTATCCCCGACATGCTCCGCGAAGCAAAGCACGGCGCCGATTTCGTTCTGCGCGCCTACACAAGGGCAAAGGGTGTCATCGACGACATGGCCCTTTCTGTGGGTGACTTTGCCGAACACACCTGGTGGGGCCGCCCCGAAACCCAGGATTTGATTCCGGCAACCACTGAAGGTGCAGCCTCTTCGAGCCCCGCAGGTAGACTGGTGCGCTTGGGAGAACTCGGTGCAAACATCTCGGGCGAAACGGCCGCAGGCCTCGCCCTTTTGAGCAAGGACTACCAGGAATTCGACCCGGCATTCGCCGACAGTTGCCTTAAGGTGGCCACAGAGATGTACGATTTTGCAAAGAACCTGGCCCTGGGCAAGACCTACACCAACAACAAGATTGCCGCAGGTTGGAGTTCCGCTGCCTATAACGGCAACAACGAGTTCCACGACGACCTGTCCCTCGCCGCCATCTGCTTATTCTATGCGACAAAGGACCCCCAGTACCTGGACGACGCCGTAGAAAATCCGGCCTACTCCAACGGTTCCAAGCAGGTCAAGGATGGCTACACCTTTACGGCAGGTACATTCCGCGGTGGCTGGTTCACCTACGAAAAGCCCTCCCTGCTCAAGGAAGTCAAGAACGCCAGCTGGGCCAACTGCTACACGTTCGCCCTGTACGCCTTCTACAAGTTGATTTTGAGATCTCCGGAAGTGGCAGCCGAATACGGGATTTCCGAAGAAAAGCGACTGGAATACGCCGAAGACGTGGCCTACACCTTGGTCGCAAACCTGGGCGACATGAGTTTCAACCAGGGTTCTTCCAAGACTATCGTCCTCCCTCAGGGGACCATCGGCTGGAAAAACAGCAATGTCAGTTACGACCCCATCTGGTACACCATGCACACCGACCAGACATGGATTTACAACAGATACCAGACGGGAAACACCTTGGAAGTCCTCTTCTACGCAGATGTCGCCAAGGACCTTGAAGGCGTGAACCTCCCGCAAAAGGGAACACAGGATTGGAAGTCCTCCGAAATGTTCCAGTTGGGCATCAACCAGTTGAACTACATGCTTGGCGTGAACCCCTGGGATGTGTCCTTCTTGCTGGGTGTGGGCGACAAGAACGACGCCCATCCGCACCACCGTGCCGCAAACCCCGAGGGCAAGAACGTTCCGGGTGCCGGCTACAAGTACAACCCGCCTGTAGGCGCCCTGTTCGGTGGCGTCACTCCGGGCCAGGCAGACAATGTCACTGGCAAAACGAACTCCTGGGTACCGGATAAACTGAGTTGGGAAGACTACCACAAGTCCGAAACCTGTATCGATGCCGCCGCCACGTTCGTGAGTGCCAGTATGATGGCCTCCGCCAAGTTCGACCGCAAAAGGGCACCGAAGGTCACCGTCGAAGTCCGCCATGTGAGCATGGACTCGGCCCTCATTTCCGTAAGACTCGACGTCCGTGGTACTGCAGCCATCAAGTACGGCACCGGCGAAACCATGGATGCCATGAACACGCTCGTATCGCCCGACAATGATGTCGCCGGCGTTGTTCACGAAATTGTGCTCCGCGACCTAAAGCCCGGCACCACCTACTACTTCTACGCCATCGGCATGAACGCCTACGAGCCGAGCAACGGCACGCTCCGATTCCAGGTCGACAGCACCCAGACGCCATTCAGTTTCACGACACTCAATACCGTCGAAAGCGCAGACATCCAAAACATCACCGTGTGTAACCTGACCGGGGATTCCGCCGAAATCATGTGGTACACCCCCAACGGCGAATACGAGTCCAAGTTGTACTGGGGCACCGAGTTCGCCTCGGATGCAAGCGGGTACGCCTACAATACGGGCGCCGGAAACGCCGATGTCTCGGGGATTCCTACCAAATTCCACTACGTGAAGATTGGCGGGCTCAAGGAAAAGACGCAGTACTACTTCATGGTTGAAAGCAACGGAGTGTTCGCCAATGTGGACGAAAACGGAGCCCCGCTCAAGTTCACCACCCCTGTTACGCATTACGACTTCAGCGTAAAAACCTACCAGTACCCCTGGCAGGACATGGCCATGATGAACATCAACGTGTTCAACAACGAAGGCAGGGCATTCGACAGTCTAACCATCCGTTTGTACATGCGCGGCACCGACGAAATCACGACCGATATCGGTATGGGCACCGACATTTGCCAGGCCTACGACGAAGCGGGTTACAACAAGCCCTGCTCCCAGGAAACTAAGGACCAGTTGGAACGCGCCCTGCGCGACATCAAACCCCAGAAGATAGAAGACACCTACGACGCCGCGAGCGGCACATGGCAATGGTACTTCCCGCTGGAACTGGGTTCCACGGTTATCAGAAGTTCTAGCCGTCTGCGTTTTGACGTACGCTTCGACCACAGAAGTCCGTGGCCTCCGTACAAGGACCTCATGAACGAAGCCCCGAACAAGAAACTCTACTGCCTGGATGGCGGCAAGTGGTACGCTCCTTCGTACGAATTTACAGGAGCCACCGTGCTGAACGAAAATCCGGGCGACTGGAGTTGGATGCCTCACAGCAAGGCAAACGGCGACTACGCCGACTACCCGGGCATGCCGTGCATCAACAAGGATCTGGGCGACGACGACTTCGAAGCCGCCCCTGTGAACCCCTATACAGCCGTTTACCGCAAGGATGAATTCATTTGGGGATACAGCCCGTCCAAAACAGAAATGAGCACAAAGAAGGCGGAATACAAACTGGATGTCGCTTTCGACCCGCCGTTCAATGTTTCCAACGGTTCGTATGTCGAACTGGCCCAGACAAGCAAGACCGTTTACGTAACTGGCCACGCCCACATTACCGAAGGCGGTTACATCACAAAGATTTGGGCAAACGGTACACAAATCGACGCCAACTACGACGTTATCAACAACGAAAGTTACTTGAGTTACAACGGCGTAATTATCGCACACTACAACCTGGCCACCGACATGTGGGATTTGAACATCCCCGTACGCATGGACGTGGGTAGCAACAAGATTGACATCACCGTATTCGCAGGACCCGATCCCGAATGCGAAAAATGCACCGAGAACGGCGGCTGCGCATTCGTGAACCGCAATTACTACACCTTGTTTACAAGGCCGAACCTTACCGACGGCATACTCACCATCAAGGACCCGAACGGAGGAACGGTTGGCGAGAACGGCGTCGTAGACCCGGCTAGCAACCAGCAATTCGTAATTCACTTGACGGATAAGGACAAGAAGGGGACAAAGAACCCTGTCCAGGTGAAGGTGCTTAACGGGAAGAAACAGGATTCCATCATGGTAACGCTTAAGGAAGTTGGCGAAGGCGTATTCCAGAGCGACCCGATTACGGCCATAAGCCTTGCAAAGGGAAGCCACGCGAGCAACCAGATTTCGTTCTTCGCGGGCGATACAATTTACGTGGAATACCAGGATCCCGACGACGAAGAAGACTTCTCCAAGATTACGGCATTCTACGCGGAATCCAACTACCCCACACCTCAAAAGGTACTTGCCATCGACACCGACTGCGACAACATAGCGGATAAACTTGCGATAACCTTCAGCAACGCCTTGGACGAAACTTACGCCTTTACAAGCATGAAGGTGTTCCTGGACGGTATGGCAGACACCGCGACAATCTCTGTGCCGCAACCCGTTACAGGACTTAACGAGGTTACCGTGCCCCTGGAAGCAAGCCTCGGCATTACAGCCAATGCGGCCCCCAGCGGAAATGCAACCATCTTTATCGAAAACAACGGTACAACAACCGAAGAGAACATAAAGATTAGCGACGGCATTGCACCGCAACTGCTAAGCGTGACCATTCTCGAAAATCCGGACCACGATGTTGACGACACGGTAATGATCGCCTTCACCGAGCCCGTCGACATGCAGAACATCGCCACATGGCCCCTGGAAATCAACGGAGTTTCTACGGCAGGCGTTCTTAACGTTGTCGGCAAGCCCATCACCACAACCGATGGCAAGAGTTGGCAGTTCACAATCTCGGGCAATACCAACGGTTCCTACATTCCTGTAGGCAAGGAAGTCCGCGTAGCCGTGGGCGTCATCATCCCCGACGCATCGATGAACACCGTGAACCCGGCCGAAGCCTGCGAAATCGTGAAGATTGCAGAAACGCCGAAGCCCGTGGCCGTGAAACTCGCCGAAATGCGCGACTTCGAAGGCGATGGGTTCCCCGACGAAATCTACATACAGTTCGCAAAGAAACTCCGTCCGAAGGACATGCTCGACAGTTTCGTTGTGGATTGGGGCATGAAGAGCGTTGTGAAGAGCATCATCACCAAGGTAGACACCAGCACGGGGACAATCAAGCCTGTCGACAATTTCTGGACTCTGGAAGACAGTCTTTCGGCGCCCTACGACAAGTGGCTGGACTCCGTCACCAAGATTACCGCAATCGACACGTTCAGCATCATGAAGATTTCCGTTTCTCCGCAACTGGGATTCCCGCAAGGAGCCACCAGCGGTGCTTACGACGGCTACGGCCATATCACTCCGAGACTCGGCCCTGAAGGCGGATTCTTTGACAAGTTCTACTTTTTGGTCGACAAGTGCCCGCCAATCATCATGGTCGGCAAGACTGATTCCGTAGGCACATTCACAAGGCTTACCGTGACGGCGTCGGAACCGCTCGTTGTCGATTCCAACGAGACTCACGAATACCTCGAACGCAAACGCGGTTCTTCTGCAGGCGTTTACCTGCGCAGTGCAATTTCTGTAAAGCAGAGCAACGAAAAGCAGATTTACACCTACAACGAAGGCGTTGATGACGGTGTCTATGCGGGCGACTCCATCAGGTTCCCGATCAACATCAGCCGCTATACCGACGTGGCCGGCAACCTGCCCACAGCCCAGAACCCCTGGCGCCTTGTCACAGGCGATGCGGGCAAGACCAAGTTCGAAGTCGTTTTGGACAAGGGCGTAACGCAAGCCAACGGCAACCCGTTCACCTACGGCGTATTCCTGCCCAAGGAAGACGAATACTTCCGTATCAGTGTTGTAAATGGCGACGGTGAACAGTTGACTTCCCTTATGAACGGAATGGTAACGACGGGACTTGGCTCTGTGGACTCCAACAGTTACAAGCATTCGGGCCCTGTATTCAAGGTCGACATTTCCCTCCCCAACGCAATGGCGAAGGACACCAGCGGCACAGGCGAAATCTACCTGTACGACATCGACGTGAAGTTCACCATTGACCTGTTCGACAACATGGGACAGTTCATCAACACCCAGGATATCGAAATCAATGCGTCTACGGTCCGCAACATCATCGCAGAAGACGGAGTAATCCACCTGAACCTGGAATGGCTTGCCCACGATGGCGAAGCGCCCAAGTCGGGCAAGGGTAAAAAGATTGGCACCGGAGTCTATATCGCCAAGTTCGACTTCAAGGCCTCGGAAACCAACGTGAAGACCCACCAGACGACATCGACCTCCGATGATACCACAAAGACGTTCGGCTTCAAGCGAGCCAAAAAGAAATAACGAGTTTTTAGAGAATCTTTTTTATTGAGAAATTGAGAATGGCTATGAAAAAAATCTTTGCAGCAGCATTCGCACTCGGCATATTCTTCACGGACAATGCCTTGGCTGCGGATCTACCCAACATCGATCGCACCGACAAGGTGAGCGAAAGGCGCTACCTGGACTCCCTGAACGTATACAACAGGCGCCCGATACGTATCAACCAGAGCGGTTTCCGCCCTCAGGATTACAAGTACGCCTATGTAGCCGACCCAAAAGTATTTACGTTCAAGGTCATCGACGCCAATACGGGCAAGGAAGTCGCCGGGGGCGGCAACCTTTCCCTGATTAAGGAAAAGGCCGTCAAGCCGAACATTTGGATTAACGGTGCATTCAACTCCATGGCCAGCGTATATGAATTCGGAAGCCAGGACTCCGTAAGTTCGGCAACAGAAGCCCTGTACCGAGCCGATTTCACATCCCTTGCCACGCAAGGCGAATACTACCTCGTGGTCGGGAACGACACCTCGGCCACTTTCTGGGTTCACCCGTCCATTTACAACTCCATTCTCGAAAACTCGCTCCAGTTCTTTGGCATTCAGCGTTGCGGCAATACGAAATCGCATTTCCATGGGCCTTGCCACCTGAAAGATGGTTCCGCCATCGGTCACGACTTGACCGGCGGTTGGCACGACTGCGGTGACCATTTCAAGGTTTCCGAAACTTTGGGCTATACGGCATACGTTCTTTCCATGGTGTACCTCACCTACCAAGACAAGGCAGAAGACCGCTACGGAAACTCCTACGACGACACCGTATTCACCGACGGTATTCCCGACATTCTGTACGAAGCGCATATCGGTACGGACTACATTCTTAAACTCTACGAAGCCTCCAAGGCCGATGGACTATTGGACAAGGGCGACATGTACCACTCCGTGGGCGTTGACCAAGTCGACCACGAATACTGGGATGTCCCCGAAAAGCAAGATGCCCAGGTTCCGACAAAGGGCGGTCCCGACCGAGTCGTTCTTACGGGAATCGGTACAAACACCGCAGGAATGTTCGCTGCCGCCTTGGCTAACGTTGCCGTCGGCTACCGTCCATTTGACCCCGTTTATTCGGACTCCCTTTTGATTGCAGCAAAAGACATCTACGAAAAAGTGGTGAAGTACACCTACGAGAACTATGCCGCTGCAGGTAATGGTGGCAGGAACACCAGCTTCCCGGGATTCTATACCGGTGGAGGCCCGCTCTACGACGACGCTGCAGCTGCAGCCCTCGCCCTTTGGTACGCCACCGCCGACACCAGTTACCGCTACGACCTTTACAAGAACCCGAACATCAACAACAACGAAACCAACTACAAATACAATCTTGAATATTTCAAGGGCGGTTACCTTGGCCACATCAGTGGATTCACGGCTGGCGGTTGGGCTTCGGACTACCAGAACGTCCACAGTTACGTGCTGTTCGGATTCAAGAAATTGATTCTTGACGACAAGGGAATAGCCGAAACCATTTATGGGCTTTCGCCGCTTGAACAAGATAGTTTGAACATGCGCGTGATGGCCACCTTCAACAAGGCCATCAACGATGCAACGAACGAAGGCGACTCCGTCGCCATCGAAGTCCCAGGCATCCAGGGTGGCGACCCGCATTCGGCAACGACCTATGTTCACGTGATTTCGCCCTACAACCTTCTGTGGGTCAGTTTCGACTGGGGCGTCATCCGCTACAACTTGGGTACAGCAGTAGCCGTATTCCTGATGTACGAACTCACCAAGGACGAACGCTATCTCAAGGTTTCTCTCGACAACATGTATTACGCTCTCGGCGCAAACCCGTGGGACATCTCGTTCTTGATGGGTGCAGGCGACAAGAACCCGCAACACCCCCATAACCGCGCAGCAAACCCCGATGGCTACAACGCAGGCAGTATGCCTTACGAATACAAATGCCCCAAGGGAGCTTTGATGGGTGGCCGCGAACCGACAAAAACCTTGATTGAAGACTGGAGCAAGTACACCTCTACGGAAACCTGTATCGACTTCTCGGCGCAGTTCCTGTTCCCGGCGCAAAGTCTTGCCGAAACACTGCCAATTGACATCGAAGGCCCGCTTTACAGCAACATCGCAGGAACTCCCATTACCGACACCTCGGCAATCATCAGTTGGGACGCAAACGAAATCGCCCTGACAACCGTATTCTACAACACCATTCCCGATGCATCTAGTGCCAAGAGTGTCGCCCAGACCCAGGCAACAAAAGGCGGGGCTCTCACCATCGGCGGCCTGGAAATGGGCAAGACCTACTACTTCTACCTGGAAGGCATGGACACAAAGCGCAACATGACGACCGACGACAATCACGGTCAATGGTACCAGTTCACCATGGTCCCAGCCACAACGACAATCAGCGGAGTCACCATTTGCCAAGTCGACAACCGCAGCGCTAAAATCTACTGGTGGTCAAGCGACCGCATGAACGGTGTCGTGAACTACGGAACATCTTCGACACTCGGGCAAGCCCAGGCTGCCGAAGGCGGGGCCGTCCTGTTCCACGAGGCAACTTTGACTGGCTTGAGTGCCGGCACCACTTACTACTTCAGTGTTTCTTCGGGTGCGACAACCGACGACAACGGCGGCAGTTTCTACAGTTTCACCACCGAAGAGTACGCAACCACGGTGGACATGGACATTTACATGAAACCCCTGAACAAAAACGGTTGTGCAAGCAGCAGTGACTGGAAACAATGCAATACGTTCCTTGTGATTGTGACAAACAACGACACCATGGACTACAAGGACTTGGATTTGAGAGTCTACTTCCCCGTGTCTGTTACGGGCGGAAGCGACAACAGGTCCATTTGGGATGGCACAGGTCAATCCATCGGCTGGCCCACAATGACTTTCGACACCCCTGTCCCCTACGATGTGGTATCGGCCAAGGGCACCCAAGAAAAAGGTTACTACACGAACATCCATATCGAAGGCGAACTGAAGGTTTCGGGCAGTTACTTCTTTGAATTCAAGGTGAATCCCTCTTACGGCTCCCTGGAAAATTCCTGGTCGCTCAGGCCCCATACCGACCCCGACGATCCGGAACAATTCCCGGGCATTGATTTGACCAAGGGTCCCAAGTACGTACAGGAATCCAACTCCACCATGTACATCGAGACCATCAATGGCAAAAAGGAAATCGCCTATACCCGCACTCCTTACATAACCGCCCATTACCACGGCAAGTACATCTATGGTTACGGCCCGGACTACACACCCGAAACGGGACCGCAGTCCATCCGCAAGGTAGACTTGACATTCGAAAGTCCGTTTGTCACTCCGTACTACTCTGTCGAAAAAGTGGAAGCCGCTACAAAGTACCTGGGCCGCAGCACAGTGACCCCCACAGGCTTGCTGGACGACTTCGAAATGAACGGCACATCCGCCTTCGACCGCACCATGTACGATCCGGCAAACCGCAAAGACAGTTTCATCTTCGGTTTGGACACCGTATTGGCCTATGGCAACAACTACATCGAATGGGTCAGTTGGCATAACCATGGCGCGAATCTGACCGGCAGTTACGACTGCGCCTGCGCCGTCGTTCGCAGCAACGTAGAAATAGACACTATCACGACTCCACCCGAAATCAGGTATCTCGAGTTCACCCAAGACACCATATCGGCTTACACGGGCAAAATGGCCGAAGTCCACGTAAAACTCTTGGATAGTTTGCTCAAGCCGATTCTTTCGGAACGCGTCACCCTGCAGATATCCTCTGAAAATGGGCTTGCCAAGTTCTTTGCGGCAAGCGACGCCACCATAAGTAACGGAGACGGATTCAAGGTAGATATCGTAGACGGCGAAGCCGTATTCTACGTGAGTGCCGACGTCGCCATGGAAACCCTGTTGCGAGCCGTCGGCCCCAACACGACCACCATGCGCTACAACAACACGCCCGCTGTACTGCAAATCAACGATTTGCCGCCATGGCCCATCATTGACTACGCAAGAATGGTGGACACCGACTGTAACGGCGTTCCCGATGCAATCGACATCATGCTTTCGAACGAATATATCGCCGAACAGCAGCAATCCTTCAATTCCATCAAGTTCGTGTACAACGGCGACACTCTGACGAGCGACAAGATCAATGCTCAGAACGGAAAGCAACTGCAAGTGGGCATCACGCTCACCGACACTGCGATGAACACAAGCCCGAGCGGAAGCATCACGCTCATAAGCAATGTGGCTGGCAAGCAGGAAATGGCCACGGACTTCTACCAAGACGGCATTTCGCCGAGACTCACATCCATCTCGGTCCTGGAACGCCTGGATACCGCCACCAGCGACAAGGTTTACCTGCAGTTCAGCGAAGTCATCCAGGCTCCTGGCCTTGAATGGCCTTTGCAGATGATGCCTACCAACGCAGCGATTACCGTCAAGAACGCAAAACTCTACAACGATTCCCTGAACGTCTGGGAATACGAAATAGACTTCGGCGAAGGCGGAAAGTCCCTGGTCACCGAAGGCATGAAGGCCCAGTTGCTAAAGACGAGCAACATCAGCGACATGGCCGGAAACGGCATCGGGGATTGCGAACCTGAAATTCTCACCGTGCTCCTGAAGATTCGTCCGTTCCCGATGAACTACGCAAGCATCGCCGACAACGACCAGGACGGCCTTGCCGAATATGTCAACATCGAATTCTCCCAGGCCATTGACACAAGGCATACGCCCGACAGCATTTCGATTATCTTCGGTAGCGCCACCCCCGAAACCCTGTGGGTCAAGGGAAGTCTACTTCAGTTCGAAGGCGACATGGTGAACGCCCACGTGATTCTGAAACCCGCCTTCGCCCTGGGCAACACCAACGGCAACTACGAAGGCATGGTCAAGGGCAAGTCCTTGACAGGTGCCGGACTTGTCATGCAACACCTGGGTTCGGGAGCCGCCTACGAAAACAACAGCGTCCTTGCCGAAGACAAGGCTGGGCCGGTGTTCACCTCGGCTTCGTTGCAATCATCCTCTTTGAAGACCACGACTATCAACATCAGCGAACCCGTGGTTGTCCACGATTCTTCGAAAACGCTCTTCCTGCGTGAACGCGAAAACCTGGACGTGAACCGTTTCAACGTTTACCGTTGGACAACAAGCCCGTCTGCGCTGAACGCTATCGACACCTCTGAAAAGTTCATCATGGACGGCGACCGCGTGCGCTTCGCCCCGCAGGTTCAGAGCGCCTTTGTAGACGCAAACGGCAACATGCCCGCCAACAACAACCCCTGGGTTGTAGTAGGCGGCACTGGCGACCCGGAAATCACGTTCAACATAGGTATGCGCGACAACCTCGCCCGTGTGAACACGGCTATGGGCGACGCCACCGAAGACGATCCTTCCATGCGCCTTTACATTCTGAATCCGAACACGAAGAAATTCGACGCTATCGACTCCAAGACTGGACTCGTAGTGAAACAGGGCATCGATACGGCCATTACGCCGTTCACCGGTGCCGTGTGGGTATTCGACCTCACCGTTCCGCGTGGTGCGTCGTTCAACGAAACCCCGGCCTGGTCGATACTCAAGTTCGATTACGACATGCCCATCTACACCAACCTGGGCGGTTTCGTGAACAGGATTTCGGGCGACTACAACATCACTCCCGCGTACTTGTCTGGCAACAGCAACGTGACCATGGTTGTTGAATGGACGAACGTAAGTGGCATAGGCGTAAGATCCCAGGACGGACGCGCCGTGGGTACCGGAGCCTACATTTACAAGGTCAACATCAAGACCAAGTTCATCGCCAACACTGAAAAAGATGCAAAGACCCGCGAACGCTTTAATACCGGAGACTCTTACGACAAGACGAAGACCTTCGGTTTAAAGAGATACTCTCAGGTCAACTAGGAGTAATGCCATGAACGAGATTCTTTTTTCGAATTCCCCTATCGATCTAGTACTCTCGTTCGTGGGCGTTCTGCTTGCAGCAAGTTTCCCTCTTCTGCTTGGCCAAAAAGCAAAGTTGAAGGATTACCCCAAGCCGCTGTACCAGTTTGTACTGATAATCTTGTTCTGGAACATTGCCGGCATCATCGGCAACTTGTTCTTCAGCAGCCCAAAACACGCCATTGGTGCGCAAATCATCTTTGGCATACAGGCCCTGGGATGGATTCAGTTAGGCAATGTCACCTACCACATCGCCTGCATCAACTTCAACAACCAGCGGTCCTCTTTCTGGAGACTGTTGAACATACTCGGTGGAGCAAGCGTTCTTTCGCTGACTATTTTCTTTTGTGTGGCAAACGAAAAAGCCTGCGAATTTTTCAAGTTCAACCTTCCTGGATTGGACAACCACCCCGTCACCATCGCATTCTCCATTCTGTTCGCCATTTTCGTAATACCGGAACTGTTCTTAACTTGCTATGTGCTTTTGCGCAACAGCATGCACGTGAGCGATCCGAGCCTCATCCAGATCAACACCTACATGTTGATCAGTTTTTCGTTCTTCTTTCTTTTACCGACCGTCATGGATTTTGTACTGCCGTTCGCATTCGCCTTCAATTTGGACAACGGGCATTACGTATTTCTGCAATGGTACCAATACTGCAGCATTTTCCTAGCCATTATGTGCGGCCAGTACTACACCTCGGTTTCTTTCAAAAACAAAAGTTCCTGGTGGTTCTTGAACAACTTGCAAGAGCACTTGGGCGACAGCATCATCTACTTCAACGACAGCGGTTCCATCATTTATGCAAACCCCGCCGCCCGTTTGCTGTTCCAAACTTCTGAAGCCGACATTTCAAAAATCAAAATCCAGCAGATTCTCCCCGACATTGACGTATTCCACGAATCAACCTACAACAACATAAAGGTGCAGATAAACAACGAATTGCACACGTTCAATGTAGGGCTTTTCAAAATCAAGCAAACCCTTACCGCGGCCATAAATGTTCTGATGCTAAGCGACCAGACCAACCTGTTGTTCTACCAGCAGCGCATAAAAATGCTTGACCGCCAGTTCAAGGAATACAAGCAAGACCTCATCCGTTACCAAGATCGTTTGGACCTTTCCGAAAAGAAGACAAAGGAATCCGACAACATCAACATCACCTTGATTAACGCCCTTCCCTTCCAGTTCTGGTCCAAGAACGAAAACGGCGTGTACCAGATGCAGAACCAGAAAGACATTTCGATGCGCGGCAACCTGAGTAAAATCACCGACGAGGCCAAGAACATTTCGGAACAGGAACTGGATGCCCGCGACCATGGCAAAGCGAGCATGTTCACCACCTACGAAAATGCCGACCATCAAGAAATCACGGAAGGTGAAGCAAGCATCAATTTCAATACAGATAAAGTAGTCTACGTTTACCAAAACCACTTTATTCCCATTATTCAAAACAAGCCGCCCCACAAGGTTATCGGCCTAAAGATTGACATGACCGAAGAAAAACGGTTGGAACGAGAAAGGAACATTCTGCGCGAGCAGAAAATTATCCATTCACGTCTCGAAGAACTGGGAACTGCTTGCGGAGCGTTTGCTCACGACTACAACAATATTCTGGGTTCGCAAATCGGATTCTGTGAACTTGCCCAGGAACTTTTAGGTGAAACCGCCAACAACTGCAACGATGAAAAAATAAAACTGCAGATTACCCAGTCTTCGAAACTGGTAAGCGAGGCCACCAAGGCTGCCCAACGCGGAAAGGTTTCTCTGAACGCGCTCCTGGACACGGTGCGAGGCAAAACAAAAATCGCCCTCGAGCAAACCGTTTTCCCTCCTGCCGAAATCGTCCACGACGTCATCAACAAGGTGGCCATCACGCTACCCTCCAACATTCAAATCAATTCCTGCAACCTGGACGAGAAGGTGCGAATCAAGGCACAGGCACCTTCCCTCGACCGCATTTTGAGCAATCTTTCAAGCAACGCCATTTACGCCATGAAGCAGACCGGCGGGACGCTCACCTTCACCGTGGTCAGGGAATCACTGATGCAGCAGATTGTTTCTCCTTACGCAGACCCTATTCCCACCGGGGAATACGTCAGAATATCGGTGTCGGACACGGGAACCGGAATGGACTCTGGAACCCTCGAACGCATCTTTGCACCGTTTTTCACCACCAAAGCTCCGGGAGAAGGCCTCGGATTGGGCCTTTCTAGCGCCCTACGACTGCTAAAAGACGAAAAAGCGTATTTCACTGTACAGACGACGGTTGGCGAAGGTACCACATTTAATCTATATTGGAGTTTGTACAAAGAAAGAGAAACTACCAAAAGGAGTGAGCATGGCCACGATACTTATCATTGATGACGACGAGCAATTCAACCTGATGTTGAAGACCTCGATGGAATTCAAGGGGTACGAAGTTGACACTGCAACCAATGGCAAAGAAGGCAAAAAACTTTACCAGAACAAACAGTACGACGCCATTATCACCGACATCATCATGCCTGATATTGACGGCTACGAAGTGATTCTTGACTTGCGCCGTATGGGGATGAGCGACCGCACTATCGCAGTAAGCGGTGGTGGACGCACAGCGGCTGAAGACTACCTGGACACGGCAAAGCACTTTGACGTGGCAGCAACCTTCAACAAGCCTGTTGACTTGCAGGCCTTGAGAGCCAAGGTCGAAGAAATCGTCCAAAAACACTAAGAGTACCTATGAAAATTCTGATCGCCGATTTGGATGAATCCTTTATCAGCGACATCCGGCGTTCCTGGACTCTTGCAGACACAGAACTGTTGACCTGCGGGAAAGCAGACGCACTAATGCCTTTAGTCAAAAACGAGACGATAGACCTCGCGTTTATCGAGGTTCCCTTTTTGACTCTAGAAAACATGGACATGGTCAGTTACCTCAAGGAGAGGAACCCTGGCATCGAGATTTTCGTGCTTTGCGACAGCAAGAACTGGCCTGGCGCCACCAGCGCCATCAACCGCGGAGCCAACAGTTTCTTGATGAAACCCGTGGCGCTTGCCCAACTAGAAGGTACCGCTCAAAAAATCCAGGCGCAGCATCAAAACAAGAGCACCCACCAACTCATGGAGTCGCAGGTGCTCGACAGCCTTTTGGGCGACACGCCCGAAATGCGAAAAATTCTAAAAATGGTCTACAAGATCGCCCCTACGACGAGTACCGTACTCATCACGGGCGAATCCGGATCCGGCAAGGAATTCCTCGCCAACGTCGTACACCGTTTCAGCAAAAGATCGGGCGAACCGTTTGTGGCAGTCAACTGCGGCGCCATCCCCGAAAACCTGGTAGAAAGCGAACTCTTCGGAGCAAAGAAGGGGTCGTACACAGGATCCACTGCCGACAAGAAAGGACTTTTTGAATCGGCCAACGGCGGCACGCTTTTCCTGGACGAAGTCGGCGAACTTTCGGCCGCCACACAGGTAAAACTTTTGCGCTTTTTGCAAAGCCACGAAATTCGCCGCGTGGGCGAAACCGAGGCACGCTACCTGGATGTACGAGTCATCGCGGCGACCAATCGCGACCTGCAGCAATCCATGCTCAAAGGCGAATTCCGCGAAGACCTTTACTACCGACTTAACACGTTCCACTTGCAATTGCCGCCTCTCCGCAATCGCAAACCCGTGATTCCCAACCTCATCCGCTATTTCATTTTGAAATACAAGGAGGCGCACGGCAAAGAAATCGTTGATTTGGAGCCCGCCGCCCAGTACGCGCTCACGCGATACGCTTATCCCGGCAACATCCGCGAATTGGAAAACATCGTAGAGCACGCCATCGTACTTTCGGAAAACGGAGTCATTCGCCTAGAAGACCTGCCCGAAGAAGTCCAGTCCGAGGCCCGCGAAAAGCAATTCGCCATTCCGCACATGAAGGGCGAACAAACGATGCCTGCAGTAGAAAGCGCCCGCGAGCCCGAAGTCGTGACAATCGAAAGCAAGGCCGTTTCACCCGTAAGCAGGGCTAACGATTCCGAAATCGACTACACGATTGCCGACCAGGCAAATTCTCTCGTCGGAGCCAAAAAGGATGCTCGTTCCCTGGCGAATTCAACGGCAGACGAAAGTGACGAAATCATCTCGCTCGAAGAAATGGAACGCCGTCACATTCTGCACGCGCTAAGCGTCTGCAAAGGGAACCAGACCGAACTTTGTGAAAAATTGGGCATCAGTCGCTCCACATTGTGGCGCCGCATAAAAGCCCTTAAAATCCAAATGGAAGGCGTAGAGCCATGATGCGCATCAACAAGTTCATTTCGCTTTGCGGAGTCGCAAGCCGTCGCGCAGCCGACACGCTCGTTGTCGAAGGGCGTGTACAAGTGAACGGCGAAACCGTAAACGACCTTGGCCATCAAATCGACGAAGAAAAAGACCAGGTCGCTGTAGACGGCAAGATTTGCAAACTCCCGAAAAAGACAAAGGTCATTCTGTTCCACAAGCCGGCGGGTTGCGTTTGCACCAAGGACGACCCGCAAGGGCGCCGCACCGTTTACGACTACCTGCCCCCCGGCTACCAGAATTTCAAGTACGTTGGCCGACTCGACCTGCAGAGCCGCGGACTTTTGCTGTTCACCGACGATGGCGAACTCTTGCATAGGCTGACCCATCCAAGTTACGAAATTCCCCGCAGTTACTTTGTATGGACCACAAGGCAACTGAGCGAAGCCGCTGCGCAAAAACTGGTGGACGGAGTCGACATCCGCGACAGAGAAGATCCGAACGCCGAAGAGGAAATCGCTTTCGCTACCGATGTGTACCTGGAAAACGGCTTTGCCGAACTCGTGCTGATTGAAGGCAAGAACCGCGAAATTCGCAGAATGATGCGTGCGGTCGGCTTCGAAATCCGTGACTTGAAGCGCGTCAGTTATTGTCAAATCCAGTTGGGCGACCTTCCTGCCGGAGAATTCCGCGAACTCACCGCCGACGAAATGAACAAACTGCGCCAGGCCGTACATCTGTAATAGCCATGAAACGTACTCTTTACATAGGCGATGTACATGGTTGCGCCGATGAACTGGAGCGCATTATCGACGCATTCGGTTTTGTTCGCGGCACCGACACACTTTACCAGACCGGCGACATCATCAACAAAGGCCCCGACATGATGCGGGCCCTAAAAACAGTCCTGGACCTTGGAATTTTGACCGTCCGCGGAAACCACGAAGAACATTTGATTCGCATGATGTCTACCCCCCAGAGCGACTGGACCGAAAAACAGCGCAAACGCTTCAAGGCTTTGTCGCTCGAAGAATGGACTTTCATTCGCGACACCGTAAAGGATTGGCCACTGTGGCGTGATACGCCCCATGCACTTTTGGTTCACGCAGGACTCGAGCCGGGCAAGACCCGCCTCGAAGACATGGATCCCGTAGTTTTGCTTTCCATTAGACTGTGGAACGATAAACCATGGTTTGAACAAATTAAGTGGAACAAGACCGTGGTGTTCGGGCATTGGGCAAAGATGGGATTCGTGAACGTTCCTGGATTCATCGGGCTAGATTCCGGATGCTGCTATGGCAAGAGCCTCACCGCATGGTGCCCAGAAGAGGACAAGTTCTATACGGTCCCCGCACTGCGCGAATACACTCCCGTAAAAGACAAGGCGAAAGAATCGGAATGCGCCCCCTGCAAAGTTCTTGGAGACAACAGCCCCGAAAGCATTCCGCCAAAGACCTTTGACGAAATCAAGGCGAAAATTTCGAGCGGCGACATTGCCCCCGCCGACGACAGTGCCGAAAAAGCAGCCATTCGTAAAGCAAGTCCGTCCATCAGTGCCGAATGGGCCGGGTATTGAAAATTTTGCTATTTTTTTAGCATGACAGCAGAAGAACTTTACAATCGACTCAAAACAATCCAGCCGGGCGCCGTACTTTGCCACTACACCATGGAAAAGTGCGAACAGATGATTCCCATGATTAACGAAATCAACGAGCGCAAAAAGGCGCAGGATACCGTAATCCTCGCACACGCCTACTGCGCTCCGGAAATCATTCTGGGCGTTGCCGACTATACCGGCGACAGTTACAAGTTGAGCGAAGACGCCACCAAGGTTTCGCAAAAGACCATTCTTTTTTCTGCAGTACGTTTCATGGGCGAAACGGCGAAAATTTTGAACCCCGCCAAGGACGTCATTATCCCTGGACCGCTCACCGGCTGCAGCCTGGCCGATTCCATTACCGGCGACCAGGTAAAGGAACTCCGCAAAAAGTATCCGGACCATACGTTCGTCTGCTACATCAACACCACCGCCGAGGTAAAGGCAGCCTGCGATGTTTGCGTCACCAGCGGCAACGTGATGAAGATTGTGGAAAACCTGCCGAACGAAAAAATTGTATTCGTTCCCGACCAATTAATGGGCCACAACATCGTAAGCGAAATGCAAAAACGCGGGGTAAAAAAAGAAATAGTCCTCTATAACGGATTCTGTTACGTGCATAGAACCTACGATCCGGAGCTCATCCAGTTCTTCCGTAGTCAAAATCCGGGACTCAAAGTCATTTGCCACCCGGAATGCCTGCCCGAAGTCGCCATGTTGAGCGACTATGTTGGCAGCACAGGCCAAATGGTAACCTATATCAAAGAACAGCCCGCCGGCACAAAGTTCCTCTTGCTCACGGAATGCGGACTCAACGCCCGCATGCACTACGAGCACCCCGACAAAGAATTCATCGGCAGTTGCAGCATGTGCAAATACATGAAATCCAACTCCCTCGAAAACATCTTGGAATCACTCCGCCACCCCGAAAAGGCAAGCCATGTTGAACTCGAGGAATCTACGCGCCTCGCTGCAAAAAAATGCATTGACGTCATGTTCCACTACGCATCGCTGTAAGCCATGATCCAGAGTTTAAAGAAGCTTGTTTTTGCTCTTTTGTTCGCAGGTGTCGCTGCTCCGCTTTTCGCCTACGACCATATCGTTTACGACGAGAGTTACTGGCCGAAGTCCTATTTCATTACAGCAGCCTTCGGAGGGGTATTCACCCGTGGCGACGTAAATGAAAGGGCTATTACCATCACCGATTCCGCCAATGTCCGCTACAAGGCGCACTCCGCCGAAATGATGCTCTTTGGCACCCCGGACTTGTCCATAGGAGCAAACATCCGTTGTTTCTCGTTGATGCTCGATTTCCAGTACTGGAAAACGGAAGAGGACCTTGTCGATACAGACGTTTCGGAAGACACCCAGATTTGGCGCATCGGTTTTGAGTTTACATACAACCTTTTTTGGCCAAATGAATTCCAGGTAGGTCTCGGACTTGGACTTTCGTACACGAACCTCACCTCAGAAAATTCAGTGTTCCTGGAAGACAAAACCCAGGATTCGCAACTGATGGGTTCCGGACTTGGTTTCATCGCCAACGTACATTACTATTTTACCGACAATTTGGCCATCGTCCCCGCCATCAAAATCTACGAAAACTGGTACCGTTTCGTGAATTCCAAGGCGAGCGGCACCTGCGATTTGGATCCGTTCCTTTGGCAGACCTATATTATGGCATCCATAGGGCTCCAGTTCCAATTCTAATCTAGCCGAAGTTTCCCTAAAATTCTATCTTTGCGGGCCATGAAAGCACTCGCAAAGATTTCTCTCGCATTCCTGATAGGAACCGCCTCGAACGCTCTCGCCTGGGACGAAGGCGGATGGGCATCCACCTTTGAATCTATCGCGGCCTTCGAAAGCAGACCGGACGGAAACCCGTTTGACATCAACGGCAAGTTGATATACAACCGTCCAGGCTACGTAAAGCCAATCATCGACAACCTGGGCAATGTGCTGAACAGCAACTGGTTTGCAAGTGCCACGGTAAGCAAGGTCCCCGGTTTTGAGGCAGGCATTCCCATTTCGCTCATCTTCATTGGTGACGACGACAAGAAATTCAACGAGTACGGCATGGAAGTGCCGACCATTTTCGGTGGCCACGCCGATCTTAGCCAAGATCCGTTTGTCTTGGCAACCGGCCCGCAAGTGTACGGCAACAAGACCATGAGCGGTCTCGCCCTTTTCACTTACCCCTACCTGCAAGTCGCCGGCAACTTCTACCACGCCAGACTCGTATTGCGCGGCATGTGGCTTCCGTCCATCAGCGAACTTCAAAAGTTCAACCTGTTCGGCATCGGCGCCCAATATAGTTTCGGCCACTTGTTCCAATACATGCTCCCGTCGGCGGCACAGCCTCTCGACGTGAGCGTCGTCCTGGGCTATAGCACAAGCGGCATCAGTTACCAGCCCGAAGATTACAGCGGCACCCTGGACTTGGACATTGATGCGTTTACCTTCGACGTAGTCATCGGCTACAAGCCGGTATTCTTTGTCGAAGTGATGATGACTCTCGGTTACCAGTATGCCAACATGGCTTCTTCCGGCCAACTCATTTGCAATGCAAAGGACATGACCGGCATGCCGGCGGAACACTTCGGCGAAGTCATATCGCCGAACATTTCTGTCGAAGGCAAGAGCGGATTCAAATTCGGTTTGGAAGTGGCTTTCTCCCTCGGTTCCGCGTTCCATCCGGTCGTCGGATTCGACTACGCCGGAAAGAGCAGTTTTACCCTGAACGCCCTCTATTTCAAGCAAGAATTCGGCGAAGACAAGACTCCCGACGAAATCGCCAAGGAAAAAGGCTATGTCCGCGGAGCAAGCGCCCAAGCGCCCGCAGCCGACAAAACAGAATCTGCACCGGACGCCAACGAAGATGACAACAACGCTCCCGACAGCGAAAACGAGCCCGAGACTCCGGCTCCCGATGAATCGCTAGAATCCGAAGATTCCGTCGACACGACTCCCGAAAGCGACAACGAAAGCGAGAACGAAGCCAACTACGAAGAATAAGTTTCAATAAAACCAAGAAGGCAAAAATGATCACATTCCTTATCGGTATAGCCATCCTCATTGGAGGGTACTTTACATACGGAAAATTCGTCGAGCGCGTTTTTGGACCCGATGAACGTAAAACCCCGGCGCTGGAGCAGCCCGACGGAGTCGACCGTCTGCCGCTCCCGCACTGGAAAAATATGCTTATCCAGCTTTTGAACATCGCTGGTATCGGCCCTGTCATCGGCGTGATTCTTGGAATCAAGTTCGGCGCCATCGTGTTCATTCTGCTTCCGTTGGGCAACGTTTTAGGCGGAGCCGTCCACGACTACTTCAGCGGCATGATCAGCATGCGCAACAACGGTTACAACGTTCCGGCGCTCTCCCGAAAGTTCCTCGGGAAAGGCCCCGCGAAAGTGGTGATGGCACTTATTTCCATCGCCTTGATTCTCGTTGGCGCCGTATTCACCAACACACCTGCCGCCCTCGTAAACACCCCGATTATCGCGGGTTCCGCAGTTTCCCCCACACTTTTCTGGGTCGCCGTCGGCGTTATCTTCGCCTACTACTTTGCAAGCACGTTTTTCCCCATCGACAAAATTATCGGGCGCATCTACCCTGTTTTCGGAGCGCTCCTGATTATCGCCTCCCTCGGCATCCTGATCGGAATCGCCCCGCAACTGAACATCCTCGACAACATCTGCTTCAGCGATTTCGCTTCGAACTTCACGCAGCACCCGGCACACCAGCCGATTATCCCGATGCTCTTCGTGACAATCGCATGCGGTATCATCAGCGGTTTCCACAGCACGCAGAGCCCGCTCGTCGCCCGCACCGAAGTCACCGAAAAGACCGGCCGCCAGACATTCTACGGCATGATGATCATCGAAGGCCTCATCGGCATGATCTGGGCCGCCGGCGGCATGTTCATCTACAAGCAGATGCCCGAACTCATCTCGGGCGCAAGCGGCGTCAAGGTCTTGAGCACTCTCGTTTCTACCGTGATTCCCTTCGCACCGATTTCCGTACTGGTCGTGGTAGGCGTGATTGTCCTTGCCATCACGAGCGGCGACACGAGCCTCCGCAGCCTCCGCCTCACCATCGCGGAACTCACCGGCCTCGAGCAGACTTCCGTGAAGAACCGCCTGATTCTCACAGTCCCCATGTTCGCCATCTGTGCCGCCATCATCTTCTGGAGCAACCTGAACCCCGAAGGTTTCAACATTCTGTGGAACTACTTCAGTTGGAGTAACCAGTTGATGGCCGTGTGCAGCCTTTGCGTTGCGACCGTGTATCTCAGGAGCAAGCGCAAGAACTTCTGGATTGCGCTCATCCCCTGCATGTTCATGACGTTCATCACCTGCGACTACATTTTGTGGGTCAGCCCCGAAAACCTGAAGGGCGCTCCGCTCGGATTCGGGCTCGACTACAAGACAGCACTCGTGCTTGCCATCCACGACGCCGCCATCCTTGGATTCCTGCTTTGCATACGCGGCAAGAAACTTTCCGAGATGCCGGGCTACAACGCCGACAAGTGGAATTCCGCACTGGACATGGACAAACTTCCCAGGGCCCAATAAGCATAAAGTGCAACTCGAAGGCATCATAAAGAGCGTCACCTTCCACAGCGAACAGAACGGCTTTTCCGTCTTTCGCGTAACCGTGGAAAAAGAAAAAGCCCCCGTAATCGTCACGGGGACTTTTCCCGATTTACGAGCCGGCGAGAAACTCTCGATGGAAGGCGAATGGGGAATCCATCCCAAATACGGAAAGCAGTTCAAGTGCACCTCGTTCCAGGTGACGCCACCGGAGCAGAACAACATCCTCGAATACCTTTCCAGCGGGCTTTTCAAGGGAATCGGCGCAAAGACCGCCGAGAACATTGTCAAAGTGTTTGGCGAAGACACTGCTGACGTTCTCGACAACCATCCGGACATTTTCCGCAAGGCCAAAATCAAGGGAATCCCGGCCAAGAAAGTGGAATCCTTCTTAGCGCAGTGGCAACTGAACCGCCGCAGCCGCGAAACGCTCCTGTTCCTGTACGGTCTCGGCATCGTAGGCGCCGTCACCCGCAAACTCTGGAACCAGTATGGCGAAGAAACCATAGCGAAGATAAAGGAAAACCCCTACATGCTCTGCGAGGACGTGTGGGGAATCGGCTTCCTGAAAGCCGATGAAATCGCCATGAAGGTAGGGATTGCCAAAGACAGCCCTCTCAGGCAGCAAGCCGCCGTCATGTACGTTTTGCAAGAATCCGGATTCAGCGAAGGGCATGTCTACCTTCCGAAAAACGTCCTGCTCGAAAAGACTATTCGCAACCTGCGCATCGCGATGGAAGACGAGGATTCCATCAACGTTCTTCTGGACCAGTTCGAACTGCTGTGCAGGCAGGAACGCATCAAGCGCGTGGACGACGACTGTTTCTACCCGCCGCTTTTCCGCGCCGAGCAGCAGATTGCAGAAAACATCCTTTACCGCATCCAGCAAAACGAACTTCCGACCGAAGGCTTCGAACGCGACCTGATTGAATGGGAACGCGAGCACAAGTTTGCGTTCGACCCCGTGCAGCGCGAAGCCATCCGCATGGCGCTCGCCCACAAAGTTTCCATCATCACCGGCGGCCCGGGAACCGGAAAGACGACCATTCTCAAGGGCATCCTGCACATGGCGCAAAAGATGGACGAAAGCGTATACCTTGCCGCCCCTACAGGCCGCGCGGCAAAACGCATGGGAGACTTGTGCGAACTCAAGGCGCGCACGCTCCACCGCCTTTTGGAAATGGACCCCGTCACCAAGAAATTCAACCGTTGCGCCCAGAATCAACTGGAATGCGACCTGCTCATCATCGATGAATTCAGCATGGTCGATACCTGGCTCGCTGCCTCGCTACTGGAGGCGACCGCTTTCCGCACACGAATCGTGCTCGTTGGCGACGCAGACCAATTGCCAAGCGTCGGCCCCGGGAACGTACTGAACGACCTCATCCGTTGTCCACGAATTCCCACCACACGCCTGCAGCACATTTTCCGCCAGGCGCACGACAACGACATCGCCGACAAGGCCGCAAAAATCAACAAGGGAATTCTCCCCTCGCCCATCGACGGGCCCAACGTGCACTTTTTACCATTCGACGAACCCGAACAGGCGAAAGCCTTGCTGCAAGATCTTTTAGCAACGGGCATCAAAGCAAAACTGGACATCGACCAGAAAACTGATTTGCAAATTCTTACGCCCATGCGCAAAGGCCCTCTCGGCACCTTCGAACTGAACTCATTTTTGCAGGGACAAATGAATCCGGGCAAAGCACGACACAAAATCGCAGGAGTCCAGTGGAGCGACGGTGACCGTGTCATGCAAATCAAGAACAACTACGACAAGAACGTATTCAACGGCGACGTGGGCATCATTTTCAAGGTGGCGAAGGACAGCGAAAAAATCACCGTGTTCTACGACGACAAGACCGTGGATTACGAAGGTGACGAACTCGAGCAGTTGAGCCTCGCCTACGCCTGCACTATCCACAAAAGCCAAGGCAGCGAATACCCGGCAGTTGTCGTCATCCTGGACTCCAGCCACTACGTGATGCTCCAGCGGAACCTGATATACACGGCCATCACCCGCGCAAAGGGACACGTCTGGATACTTTCGGCGCCCGGAGCACTCGCCACCGCCGTAAGGAACAGCCGAAGCGTCCGACGTTTTACCCGCCTCGCCGAACGCCTTTCGTAGGCATAAAAAAGCACCCACGGCAAATTTTCCTTAAAAAAAGACAAAAAAGGGCATTTTTCAGCACTTTTTTACCGCATAATCACAATTTTACATCTTTCCAATTGGCATTTTCGCCTTTTTTTGATTATTTTCAAGACATAAATATATAGAGGTACTCTCATGAACTTTAAGAAAATTCTCCTTGGCTCAGCCATTTTTGCGACAACCTTTGGTTTCATTGCCTGCGGTGGCGATTCCAGCAGCGGCACCGAAGAAGATCCGATTCCCGTCGGTCCGGATGTAAAACCCGGTGACAAGATTGTCCTTCCCGAAGCATCCTCCTTGAACCCGATTGAATTCACGGGCATCAGCCTGACGCCCATGGCCAGCGGAACCGCCGGCACGCAGAAGATCGTCATCAGCGGCCTCATCAAACTGATTCAGGATTTCGATCCGAACCAGGCCGGTGCAACATTCGATCCTGCAACCGTGAATACACAAATCGACAGTGTGAAGTTCGCCGTCGCAAGGAGTGACGACCAGTTGAAGCAGGACATCAGCGTCCCCGTGGATGTCGCCCCTGAACGCGTCTCCTTCTCCGGCAATTCCTTCGAGACTTCCCAACTCAACGGTTGCGGCCAGTTCACCCTGTACGTATTCGTCTACAGTAGCACGAGGGATGGCATCGGGACAAAGCCCGCTACCTACACGACCTTGTTTGGCGATGAACCTGCCGAATTGACAGCAGGAACATTCACGCGTGCCGAAAGCGAATGCGCAGCACCTGTGGCATCCTCCTCTTCTGTCGCCCCGGTATCTTCTGCCTGCACCCAGGTTACCGCAAACGAACTTCAGTTGAGCAACAGCCTTGGCAGCAGCCAGGTTGCCATCAACTTTACAACCGGCCTCGCCGACAATCCGCACGTCACTGTTGAATTCAAGGATGGCGTCGCCATGTTCACCGCTGGCGCTGGCGTTACCGTCGTAGAAGACAACTACACCCAGACAACCGGTCTCCTGCCCCAAGGTCCGGTCTGCCGCGAATCCTTCAGTCCGTCCGCCACCCAGGCTGCCGGCGTGGAACTCGCCTCGGGTACATGGATTGACATCACCGGCCCCGACGGAATCCTTTACCCTGTCATGATCAAGAAGACCATGATGGAAAACGACACCAAGGGCACCCTCACGCTCTACTACTTCAAGTAGGCCAAAAAGGTTGAATTTCGAAAGGCTCCCCCCAGGGGGGGCCTTTTTTTGTCGCCCTGAAAATGCTATCTTTGAGCCCGTTAAGTAATCAACAAAACGGAGTTAAGCATGCTCAACAAGCTTTCCAATTTCCCGGGCATCAAGGGCCCGGTCGTAACCATCGTGATGGATGGTTTTGGTATCACCGACAATGTCGAAGGTAACGCCATCAAGGCTGCCCGTACGCCAGTTCTCGATCGTCTTTTCAAGATGTACCCGAACGTGCTTCTGAAGGCCCACGGCCGGGCCGTCGGTATGCCGACCAACGAAGACATGGGTAACTCCGAAGTGGGCCACAACGCCATCGGCGCAGGCCAGGTGTACAACCAGGGTGCAGCCCTCGTGCAAGATTCCATCGTCTCCGGCGAAATCTTCGAACGCGACGCCTGGAAGGAAATTTCCGCAAACGTCCGCGAAAAGAACACGGTCCTCCACTTCATCGGCCTTTTCAGCGACGGTAACGTCCACAGCAACATTAGCCACTTGAAGGCCATGGTCGCCGAAGCCAAGAAGGAAAACGTGAAGAAGGTCCGCGTCCATATTCTCTTGGACGGCCGTGACGTTCCGGAAACCTCCGCCCTCGACTACGTGGAACCGTTCGAAAAGTTCCTCGCCGAACTCCGCAGCCCGGAATTCGACGTTTGCATCGCCAGCGGTGGTGGCCGTATGCAGATTACCATGGACCGCTACAACGCCAACTGGAAGATGGTGGAACTCGGCTGGAAGACCCACGTGCTCGGCGAAGGCCGTATGTTCGAAAGCGCAAAGCAGGCCATCGAAACCCTCCGTGGCGAAACGAAGGCCATCGACCAGGATTTGCCCCCGTTCGTGATTGCCGCCAACGGTCAGCCTGTGGGCACCATCAACGACGGTGACTCCGTGGTGTTCTTCAACTTCCGTGGCGACCGCGCCATCGAAATCAGCCGTGCCTTCGAAGAGGAATCCTTCAGCGAATTCGACCGCAAGCGTTTCCCGAAGGTCTGCTACGCCGGCATGCTCCAGTACGACGGCGACCTCAAGCTCCCGAACCGTTTCCTCGTGCCGCCTCCGGCCATCAAGGAAACCTCCGGTGAATGGTTCGCGGAAACTGGCGTGAAGCAGTTCGCCTGCTCCGAAACCCAGAAGTACGGCCACGTGACCTACTTCTGGAACGGTAACCGTTCCAGCAAGTTCGATGGCGAAACCTACCTCGAAATCGAATCCGACGTGGTGCCGTTCGAACAGCGCCCGTGGATGAAGGCCGCCGAAGTGACCGACGCCATGATCGAAGCCATCAAGACCGGCAAGTACCAGACGCTCCGCTGCAACTACCCGAACGGCGACATGGTGGGCCACACCGGTAGTTTCCGCGCCGCAACCATGGCTATCGAAGCAGTGGACATCGGACTTGCACGACTCCTCCCGGTGATTGACGCCGCTGGCGGTGTCGCCATCATCACGGCAGACCACGGTAACGCCGACGAAATGTACGAAATCGACAAGAAGACCGGCATGCCGAAGGTGAACAAGGACGGTTCCTTCAAGGCAAAGACCAGCCACACGCTTAACAAGGTTCCGTGCATTTTGTACGACAACGTCACGGGCGGCAAGCTCGGCCTCAAGGAAGGCGACTGGGGTCTTTCGAACCTCGCCGCTACCACGGCAAACCTCCTCGGCTTCGAAAAGCACGAAGCCTGGGATGATTCGATGCTGATTATCAAGTAAGGTTTGAGGTCGGCCTTCGGCCTCTCCCACAAGAATCTTGGTTAATACATTAAAGGAACCCGAGAGGGTTCCTTTTTTGCAGGCTTCTCAACAGGGCACACGCCGGACACCAATCAATTCACCGAGAGACGGCTGCGTCCGAGCGCCTTTGACGTATAAAGTGCCTTGTCGCTTGCCTCATACAATTTATTGAAAGTATTCTTGTTCTCGTCAGAAATCACGGCGCCCATAGAAAGCGTTGTCGCCTTTTCCGCAGAGAGTAGCGACATGTTAATCTTGTCGAATATCTGCTGGGCGCGTTGGAGCATGAACTCCTCGGAACATTCCCTCTTGAAGAACAGCGCCGCTGCGAATTCATCGCCACCCATGCGACACGACATGTCCTCGTTGCGCAAGGCGTCCGTCAGGGACTGGGCCACCATTATCAAGAACTCGTCGCCCGCGTGGTGACCATAGGTGTCATTGAACTGCTTGAACTTGTCCACGTCGACCATTAGGAGCATCACCTTGGAACTGCCTTCCAACAGTTTCTGCTCCACGTCGCTCTGGAACGCCGAACGGTTCATGAGTCCCGTCAGCGCATCCTTCCTGTAGGTTTTTTCCCAATAATGCAACTGCTTGGCCGCACGGTCCTGCTGTTCCAGGGCCAACTGTGTCGCGGCAAAAGTCTTGGTGGAATCAATGACGGTCACCTCGATTCTCGAAGATCTCGAAGCGGAATCGAAGAACAAACGGCCCGTACAGTAAACGTACGTTATGTCGCCGTTCTTCTTGAGGAACCTGTGTTCCAGGTAGGCCACGGGAGCCTTGGCGAGATACTCACCCACCTTGCAGAGGTACTCCGTGCGGTCATCTTCAGGAACCAAGTCACCCTGCGTCAAATTCAGTTCATTGACTTCCTGCTGGGTATAGCCGGAGATTTCCTCGAAAGCCTTGTTCACGGTCAAAATCTTGAGGGTCGCCGCATCCAACATGTAGTTCATGAAATCAAGTGCATGCACGCATTCTCTCGAAACTTCGGTCGTTTCCGATGCAACGATGCCTTCAGACGTGCTGTTCGGCTTTAGCGTATTCACCCCGACAAAGCCAGCCCCTGTAGAGGTCGACTTTCCGAGATCCGGGTTTTCTTCCAGAACACTGATAAATTCCGAAACAATGGTCGGGTCGAACTGCAGGCCCGCACAACGGCGCAATTCCTCGAAGGCGGCCTGCTGCGACATCCCCTTGCGGTAGGCACGATCGCTCACCATGGCATCGTAGGCGTCCACCACCGATATGATTCTCGACAAGAGCGGAATGGATTCTCGGCTGAGCCCATCGGGATAACCGCGGCCATCCCATCTTTCGTGGTGGAAACGCACCATTTGCGCGATGGATTTCAGTTCCGGGGAACTGTTCGCAATCTGGAAACCCTTCTCCACATGGCTTTTCATCACCACCCATTCCTCATCGTTGAGTTTGCTGGGCTTGTTCAATATTTCGAGGGGAATTCCGATTTTTCCGATATCGTGCAGCAGGCAAAGCAGCGAGAGGTCACTCAACTGCACATCGGAAAGTCCAAGACGTGCACCAAGCATGGCGCCAATCGCCTGGGTTCGTTTCACATGGGCTTCCGTATCGCTATCGCATTCTTGCAGAGCCCTGATAAGTGACGCTATCGCCGACGAATGGAGCGACCTGTGGTCGAGCAACTTTTTCTGGTGCAATGCACGGGTCGCATTGCTTATGGCACCAAGAACGCCTTCGGGGCTACGTACACCCACACCCACCGCGGTCACGATATCCTCGGGGAATTCCTGCTTGATCCGTCCAAGAATTGCCTTAGTTTCGCCTTCTGTCAAACTCGTACTCACGGCAATCAGGATGGCGTCCTCGCCGCGTACAAAATAAGAATCCTTCGGGAACGCATCGCGAATTTTTCCAGCAAGATTTCGCAGCACCGTATCACCGGCAGCATGGCCCCTGGAAGCGTTGATCATCGAAAGCCCGTTGATGTCGCAGACCGCGACGGACACCTGGTCCCCATCCGAACGGACATCCGATTCAATCACGAAAACTTCAAAGGCATCCTTGTTCTGGAAGCCTGTCAACATGTCGGTTTCTAGCACGATGTTCGTAAAAATAAACAGGCGACCTATGAATTCCGAACGTTTATTCTTCAGCAAACGGTAATCGCAACGGAACGGCGTTTCTACACCGCCTTTCGAGACCACGCACTGGAACGAACAGCCGTAGCCGGCATACTCGTCTACGGGAGGGGCAGAGCACATCCGCAAGAAATCCGACATGGAATCGCCAAGTTTCATGGCAGGCAAAAAGTTTTCGGCACGATTGTTGTACAAAATCAACTTGTCTTCACGATCGAAAAGGACAATCATCTGTTCCACGTTTTCAAGCACGGAATGTTTGAAAACGGTAAGCATTCCATGGTTTGTGTACCAGTAGCAACTCCAGTAAAAAATGTACAGGCAGAAACAGTAAAGCGGCAAAACGACATCGGCATAGTTGTAGGAACTGAGCGAAGGAACAACTCGGTAGAGGACGTTCACAAGCATGATGACTACAATTCCCATGCCGGAATAGACATACTGCAGTTTGTATTCCTTGGGAACATTCCGTACCTTGCTCAGAATGTTCATAAGGGCTAGTCCCACAAGCATGTACGAAATACCCAGGTGCAAATGGTATAGAGGATGGCTGATATATTCATTTTTCGTGTCGACCGGACCAACGAACGTCACCACGATATCGTAGAAAGGATTGATGAACATGACAAGGGAATCCACGCAAACGATTCCGAGCAGAGCCAAGAAAATCAGACGACCTTTTTCAGAAATCTTCCCGTGCGTACAAATCCTTACAAACGTTGCCATGAACACAAGCATAAAGTTCATCGAAACGAAATAGCAACTCGAAAGGAAGGAATAAGCGAACGCATTTACTGTCAATTGGCGGACAAAGTGCGACACGACAGCCAATGTCACAAAGACACTCGTTACGGCAAAATACCTGCCAAGTGCGTCATGACGTTTGAAAGCGGAATAGGCCAGATACATATTGAGCGTACAGAGTCCAATCAAGCACAGGCCAAATAGAGTCAAACCCAATTCTTGCATAAAATCAATATATATCAAAAAAAAGCAATGTGCATGCACAAAGTTTATATATATTCGGTTATATGAAAGCCTTTTTCGACAATTCTGCCCCCCAAACGCCCTTCCTTACCACAAACGGGATGCGTTCTCTTGACTCCGAGGCAAAAAAACTGGCCGAAGGGGACAGTGTCGCCGCTGGCTACAGGCTCATGGAGCAGGCAGGAACTGCACTTTTTGAGTTTGTCAAAAAACGCATTCTTTGCGAAGAAAAAGCAAAACATGTACAAATCGGAAAAGTCGCGGTTTTTATCGGTGGAGGCAACAATGGAGGCGATGGTTTAGTGCTCGCGCGACTTTTGTTGCAGGCCGGCATTCCATTTGAAGTATTCTCGCTCGCGCCCGTCGAAAAATTCAAGAACGAAGCCAGAATGGCTTTGGACGATTATCTCGGCGACCGCGGAAAAATCACGTATGTCGACGACCGCACCGGGAAAATTTTCACGAACGCTCCGGATTTCGACATGGTGGTGGACTGCATGCTCGGAAACGGCGCGACTGGAGAACTGCGCCCTGCATTTGCAGCCGTGGTCCGCGAAATCAACAGTTGGAACATTCCCGTCATTGCGGCCGACGCCCCCACCGGTTACGACAGTGCAGAGCATTTGCGTCGCGAGCCCTGCATAAAGGCATCCGCGACGATGCTGTTCGGATTCCCGAGGCTCGACGCCTACACGCACGAAGGCGGGCCTGTATTCGGAAAAGCCGTGGTCGCCAAACTTGACTACCCCGATGATTTGGCTGCGAAATTCGACGAGCGAATCTATCTCGCCAACGAGAACGACATTCCGCGGATGCTCCCCCCTCGCGACGAATGGGGCGAAAAGCGCGACCAGGGCTGCGCCCTGATTGTGGCGGGCTCCAAAGACATGCCTGGGGCAGCAGCACTTTGCACCAAGGCGGCCCTAAGGAGCGGCGCCGGTCTCGTGACACTTGCGAGCCCAGACGCGGCAATGGGAGTATTGCAAGCAAAACTTTCGGAACCCGTTTTTTGCAGCCTTTGCGACATGGACGGCCAGGACTGCGATTCCGTGGACGACCGGGCGGCGACTTTCGCCCCCGCCCACATTCCGCAGATTCTCGCAGCGCTCAGACACAACCAGGCGCTTGCCATCGGGCCGGGCCTCGGCGCAAACGATTGCACACGCGAAGCGGTCCTCGCGCTGTTGCCGCAAGCCCACTGCCCCGCAGTCATCGACGCCGACGCCCTGAACGCCATCGCCACGCTGAACAAGACGGTCGCAAGCGCCACGTCTGGCGCCTGTTCATTCATAAAGAGCATCAAGATTCCCGCCGTCCTCACGCCGCACAGGCGCGAATTCGAGCGACTCTTCGGCGCCCTCCCTGCAAAAGAAACCGAGATTCCGGAGCACCTTCGCAAAATCGCAATCGAAACCGGCAAGACCATCTTGCTGAAAGGCGCACCGACGTTCATCGCATTTGACGACGGTTGCGTTTACGTTCTGCCGTGCGCCAATTCCGGCATGGCAAAGGGAGGCTCGGGCGACGTCCTCACGGGAATCATCGCAGCACTCCTCGCCCAAGGATTGCAGACAAACAAAGCGGCCCTTTTGGGCGCCCTTCTGCACCAGAAAGCAGGGAAAATTGCACGCGAAGAACTCGGGGCGTTCAGCATGCTCCCGAGCGATACCATTCGAAGGCTCCCGAAGGCATTCAAAATCTAAGCTGCGCGCAGTTCAAGTTGCGATGCAGTTTATACCGAGCGCTTTTCAAGTTGCGACGCAGTTTAAACCGCGTCGTGCGACCTAGTCTTCCAAAAAATACAGGACGTTCGTCACCACGCGAATCTTTTTGATGTGCGGGGTATTTTCGTCGCGGTCCTCGATGGAGAACATCCCCTGCGTCGCCGTCTTGATTTTCCCTAGACGGCTGTGCGAATCCTTCGCGAACTTCTCGGCGGCAGCATGTGCATTCTGCGTAGCCTCCTCGATCATGGCGGGCTTCACTTCGTTGAGTGCATTGAAACGGTACACCTTGTGGTAACGGTAATCGTTGTCGGTAAAGGCGAGACCGTGCTTCAAAAGCTCGTTCTGCTTGGCCATGATTTCGCGAATCTGCGATACATTGGACGAAGCGACCGTCATCACGACTGTCGCACTGTAACGCAGCGGATGCTTGTTCGTATCGTAAAACTGGGTGTCCATGTCCAGAATATCCGGAGAAGAATAGGAGATTTCCTCCTTCTTGACTCCGTTATCCAAAAGGAACTTTTCAAGGATGGCGGACTTCGCCTGCACGGTATCGTACAATGCGGCAAGGTCGTTCCCGAGTTCCTTGAACACGATGGGCCAAATCACGTAATCGGCCGGGGCTTCGCGTTCGGCAAGGCCACGCACCTGGACAACGCGGTCCCTATCCTTCACGTGCGCCTGAGCCAAGAAAAAAAACATTCCAAGGCCCAGAATGCCCAAGGCCAAGACAACAGATTCCTTAAGACGGGATTGCATAGGTTTCCTCTAAATCAAATTGGTTAAAAACCAATTAAAGGGCAATCTGCCAGTCGACATTCTTTCCGGAGCAAGAAGCCATATCCGTCTTCGTACTCATTACGCCCGGAGTCGCCGATTCCACCTGGCACCCGCAAACGTAATTCATGCCATTTTCGGTCTTTTTGCCACCTAAATTCTGGGTCAGCGAGCAAAGTTTCGTCCATTCAATTGCCGAGTAGCCGCATTCGTCCGGAGACGCCATCCAATCATACTTGAGGGTTGCGGTATTGTAAGCATTGCAACCGCAGGTGTAATCGCCATCGTCAGCGACATTGCCTTTTGAGCCAAACTTCGCGGCACTGCATATTCCCAGTATCTTTTCTACGGCGCTGAGTTCACGCCATTTGAATTGGGAGTATTCCTCCACGCAAACGTACGACTTGTCCGACGTCTTTCTAACGGAATCCTCCATAACCGCCGTACACGGCACATCCAGTTCTGTTTCCAATTCCGTCGCCTCGCGGAAACTCCAAGTCACGCTATCTGTACAGGCATAGCCCTTGCCGCGCACGACCTCGACTTCAGTCAAATCGCAAGTTTTTCCCCTCGTGACGTAATCAGCCTCCGAAGCAGCAAGCCAGACAAAGGCTCCGTTATAATCAACGCAACGGTAGTACTTATCGGTACCAGTCTTTTCTACATCGTGTTCAAATTCTTCGGCGCACGGATAGCCAATCGTGTACGCAGTCTGGGACGAAGGCGTCCACATGCGGTTCAGGCAATGGTAATAATTATCATCGCCATCCGCATTTTTCGTCTTGACAACTTTCAAACGGGAATCATCGGCATCGGAACAGGCATTGCCGATTACTACACTGATGGAATCCGCTTTTTTCCAGCGTGTCGGCGCACCGACCCCTGTTCCCGTGGTGTCATAAACATACAAAATCGCATCGTTCACCAGGCCCCTGCTCATGGTTCCATCTTCAGCATAGCCAAGTCCAAGAGTATCCTTTTCGATGTCCGTCGAAAGTCTCCATTGTTCAGATGCGCAAGTGAAATAGGATTCAGAACTGTCGCTTGCCTCGTTCGCATTTTTCATGACAAAGCCTTCGCCGGCGGCAGAGCATCCGCCAAGCCCATAGGCTTCACTCCAGAAGCGGTTCACCGACTTTTCGAATGCGGCGACGGCCCCTACATTCCAGGATTCCATGTGTTTACGGAAATCGCTTTCCTTGAGGCGAACTTCCTTCGAAACTTCATCAACAAGTTTCATATTTTCGAGATTGTAGGCAAAATCGGCCATCGCCGTTTTCATATCGGTGTCGTCCCAGACTCCATCGGAAAAGTCTTCTGCAAACGAAGTCAACTTGTCCGAAAGATCTGCGGCATCCGTTTCGCCACGGAAGAGGACCATCAAGCCAAGCAGCATGGCATCTTCGTCTTCTGCACCCAGAGCGGAAATTTCCCCGGACATTTCAACATTCTCGGAGAAACCGAGAGCGTGAATGATTTCCTTCCCGGCCTGCTTTTTAGCAGCGAGAAGAGAATAGCCTTCCGAAACAAGAGCGAGAATACGATCGTATTCCATGTGCGTAAGCAGGTTCACGTTCGTCTCGCCCGAGGCCAAATCAAGCAAGCCCTTTAAAGTAAGAGAATCCTCGGAAACGTTCCCGGTCAAAGGATCCCTGAACAAGCCCGTCACTCGCACAACAGCGAGCCCAGAATTGAGAGTCACGTTCGGGACGACGAAATCGCCCTTGTCGTTGGAAATCTCGTCGAAATATTCGTTCCCCGTGAAAAGGACGGAATCTCCGCGAGCCATCACCTCGGAAACATAGACCGACGAACCAAACACAAACGGTCCGAAACCGATTGCGGAACCCGAGACGGTCGTATTTTCTAAAAGACGCGACGCATCTTCGTCAAACGGAGCAAGAACCCATCCATTGTCTGTACAGACATAACGTTCGCCCGAAGACTTTACTTGCATCTCGTAGCCAAGATCTACACTAGTCTTAGAACCCGGTTTACAAGTCGGGAAGTCAATGATGGTATCGACAACATTCACCACTTTCCACTCTTCTCCGTAGCAAGCGTAGAACATGTCCTTTTCAACCACATACAGAGTGTCTTCTACTGGATTTCCCTTTTCATCGATACAACTCGGCAAATCGTTAAGCGTTTCCACTTCGTCCTTGCCGTTATCCGGAGAACCGGAATTACATGCGAAAAGCACTGCCGTACTTGCGACAGCGAGGCCAAATTTCAAATTCAATTTCATTTTCAAGCCTCCTCAATTAAAAGTAAAGGAACGCGCCGAACGACACAAAAACGTCTTCGCCGTTAAAGATGGACTTTGTACTCGTAAAGAACGAATCACCCAAGGCAAAATCTACAGCCAAAAGATTTTCGTACTGGTAACGCAAACCTAGCGTTGCCGTAGTCTTTCCGGAAATGGTTTCTAGCACGGTGCAATCCTCGTCAGAAGCATCAGTTCCCGTCTCCATGCCAAAAGCAAGCCAATCGTAAGAGGCTTCGCCATAGAACAGGAGCCCACTGGCGAAGGCGACTTCACCCAAGACGTTCGGGCTCAAGATCAAGCCAACAGAAAGAAGGTCTTCCGTCACATCGGGAGCATTTTCATCGGAGTCGAAATCGTCAAAAATAACTACCGGCACAGTCGTATTCACGCCGACAAATACGCGAGCACGTTCTCTCGAAAGCGCCTTGTAGCCTAGGTCGAATTCGCCCTTTATTTCCATGAAGGAATTGGCATTTTCATCTTCGACATCCCACACGGGAGTTGTCGGAACGTCGTCGCCACCAATCTTGAATTCACGAGAATGCTTGCGGAATTCCCCGATAAACGCGAACGAGAATTTCGAACTGCTTGGTGCATTGGAGAACGTCAACTTTGCAGAAAGATCGTTGAACTCCTCTTCCTGGGATTTTCCATATTCCGGCTGGACATTAGTTTCTTCGGCATAAGTCAAGAAATCAACATCAAGGGAAATCGCAAATCCACGCATCACCGCAGAAGCGACAACACCCCAGTCGTCACCCGCAAAGGCTCCAGTCACCTTCGTATCGCCCGATTCACGAGAATGCTGTCCAAGGCCTAAACGGGCGCCAACACCCCAGCCCGAAGCATTCGCGTAACCGAACAAGCCTCGGCCGACATCACCCGAAACATCCAGGCTCGCAAAAATGGTATGACGGCTGCCACCAAACGAGACTACGCCACGTTCGTTGGCAGGTTCAACATAAAAGAATCTGTACTGCGCAAAAAGATCCGGGCGGGCAAGCAAATCTTCGACGCTGTAGTCGGCGGCGGCATTCCCCACCATATTGTAGGCGGCACCACGTACGCTAAAATTGTCGAACAACGACTTTGGCGAATCCGAAGAAGCAGGCTGTTCGAGGACGCTAGAGGAACTTTCCATCAAGGCGCTCGAAGAACTTTCAGCCAGGGAACTCGAGGAACTTTCTGGCAACACGCTCGAAGAAGACTCCACCAAGGAACTTGACGAAACAATCACAGGAGCTTCGCTAGAAGAACTCGCAACCGCCGAGGAAACCTTTTTATTTTCGACAGGAGCAGCAGCCGAGTCTGCGATTGGGACCTCTACAAAAGCCGTTCTTTGAGCACTAACCATAGCGGCAACACTAAAGAACAGCGCCATCGTTATTTTAAGATTCATTATTTATCCTTTTTTATAAAATTCAACTCATAAAAATTTTTTTCAGTTTGCGTTACGGACACAGTATACACCCAAGCCATCATCTAAGGTATATGCGCCATCAATCGCGTATGTCACCGGGGATCCCCCATAGTAGCCTAAAGACGTTTCCGATGTAATTTCAGCCCAATAGTAGTAGTCTCCGTATACAAACTTTTTTGATGGTTGATAATCCCAAATTCCCCTTATTAAGGAAAATCCATAATCACCAAAAGAATGCTTTTTAAAAGTATTTTGCACTTCTGTCGCTGTGGGCAAGCGCCATCCAGTCGGGCAAGCTTTTTTGGCGTCTTCCGGTTTATAGAGGCGACCATAGTCACAGTACTTATCTCCATTATTGTCATCATCGTAACACCAAGCGGATTTGAGGCTGCCCTTATAGGCAAGCGGTTCAGCCATCCACTCCAACGAGCCTATCTTTAGAGTTTGGTACGTACTGTCATCACGGGAATCTTTGAAAGTGCCGTAACTAAAGAGTTGCGGTTTATAACGGGAACCGCTTTTTTCACAGCGATAGGGCGAACCGCTGGACGATTTTTTAATTACATTTTCGTTACTGGCATTGCAATCGGTTTCCCATAATTTTTCGCCTTCGGTCAATTCCCTCCAGCCATCTGTATCACAAATTCGCCACTTCGATGATTTTCCTACAATCACATCTAGATTGGAAGATTTGCACACCGTCGCAGTCCATTCCGAATTGGAACGATAGTATGCAGAATCGCCAACAATAACCACGTCCCCATCAGTTGCAGATTTGAGCCTGTAATCTTGTTCACTGATAGTCTTCCAGCGGTAATTAGATTCGATTCTCGTAGATCCATAGTAATCGACGTCATATTCACAAGCTGCATAAATTCTACCTCCAACCATTTTTTGAGCATACTCAAGATACGATGATTTTTCCTGCGACGTTGTCAAGGAACTTTTACCCGTCACTTGTTGGATAATGGACGCATCCATCATGGATTTGAATTCTCCGGCCTTGCAATTTCTGCCACGCCCATAATAGTAATCAGCACCATCAGCGTTCCTCCAATAACTGTCATAGCACACGTAAAATTTTCCTTTCTGATCATCAATATTCGGTCCAGAGTACTTGTCACCAGAACCATACATATACCCAGTCCATACGACTTTTCCCTGCATGGACGAATTACAATCTCCATATAGAGCTTCTGCCGCTGCATCCGACGAGGTACTCCATTGACAAGGGTCAGAACTACTACAGTAGCAGTTGTGCCAATCTCGATTTTCATCTTGCTTATACTCGCCGGACATTTTTTGTAAGCAAACACCGATGTCATTTTCCAATTCGGTGAACTCACGCCAAGCATACCCCTTGCTAGACTTATCGCACAGATAATTCGTCCCGCTTACAGAGCCCTGTTTTTCATAACTCGAATCTGCACAGAAGCCCAAGTTTCCTTCAAGCACACTGACAGACGTCCAAGCCGAGCCGGCACAGTAATACCAATCGTTGCCAGAAGTTTTGCGGAACGTTCCTTTTAACGCACTAGAACAAACTGCGTTCAAAGCGAAATCAGTCGCGGAAACTTCCTTCCATTCGCCGCCAAGGCAGCCATAATATTTATCTGTCGAAGTCTTTTTGAAAAGCGCCTCAGTTATTCCAGAATAGCAGTAGCCGATTTCGTTTTCCAAGTCATTAAATTCACGCCATTCGTAGGCGCCGTCGCTATTTTCGCATGCGTATTTTTTACCATCCTCCTTAACGGCTCCCCAAGAATTCAAATTTTCTTTTGTACAAAATCCCAAATGGCCTTCTGCCACAGAGACCTTGGTCCACCCACTATCAGAGCAGAAATACCACCGCTTTGAAGATGACACTTCTTTGAACGTCTTAAGAACGAGTCCCTTACAAACTCCAATTTCTGATTCAACATCGTCCAGTTTCCGCCAAGCATAGGAATCTCCTTTTGCCTCGCAGACGAACTTTTCGTCGTCGGCACTACCCACCTTGTTCAATGCCGCCTGCGTGCAGAAGCCGTTCAAACCTTCCACAGCTGTAATTTTTTCCCAGGACTTCGCATCGCAGTAATACCACTGTCCGCCCGACTTCTTTGACTTTTCAGTATTTGTAACGGCGTTGCAAAGGCCTATCGAATTTTCCAGGGTGGTAAATTTACGCCAATCAAATCCGTTCGAATCCTTTTCGCACACATAGCGGGTACTTCCAACTTCACCAGTGGTATTCAGCTTTTCTTGCGTACAGAATCCGAGTTTCGCATCGACCTCAGAAACTTCTTTCCAGTTCGTCCCATCACAATGGTAAAACTTTCCTTTGTACTCGCCATTGGCATTGCCAACATTGTTCAGGGAATTGCAAAGACCGATGGTATTTTCCATCTCGCTGAAAGCACGCCATGCAAACTTGTCGTCTTTTTTCTCGCAGACAAACTTTTCACTCTTGAGAGAATCGTAATGGTCAAGTTTTTCTTCGCTGCAGAAACCAAACGCGACTTCTTCGGCGCTCACTTCCGTCCAGCCAGTTTCTTTACAATACCAATGCTTCTTTTTCGCTTCGCCAAACTTGCCCAAGGCGCTGCCCGCGCAAAGGCCCATTTCATTTTCCAGTTCCGAAAGTTCTCGCCACTGCGAACTGTCGCAAGCATAAGACTTGTCACCGACCTTGGCCACCTCGTTCTGGCGATTCACCTTGCAAAAACCGAGTTCCGCATCGATTTCAGATGTACGCACCCAGCGACCAGAAATACAGGTGTACCCGTCATTTACGAATTCGCTTTTTGAATTTTTATTAACGGCAATTTTTTCTTCGCGTTCAGTGGAACACATGCCAAGACCATAAGCAGAAGTCCAAATGGCGGTCAATATTTTTTTGAAATCAGGAACGTCCTTTGTAAGATTCATCGACTTCACATTTTCAGAAATAACGGCATAACGATTTTCCAATTCCGTTTCACTTAAATAATCGGCAATCACGGCGACAAGGGAATCATTAAGAAGTTTTCCGCTAGATGCGAACTGTTCTTCCATTTCTGCAAGACGGCTCTTGAATTTAGTCACAGAAAGATTTCCTTGGACGGCGATGCTAGCCGCATACAGAAGCAATCCCGACGTTTCAGTATCCAAAAGCGAAATCTCGTCAACGTTTTTAGTTTCGGACATCTTTTTAATTTCTTCCGACAGCGAGGGATCCGCTTTTTCTACAAGGGCCGCCAACTTTTCAAGCAATTCCTGCGATGCCTTTTTCTTTGCGGCAGTCACGTTCAGCGAATTTTTCTTGATTAGTTTCAACGCACGTTCCGTTTCCAAATCAGAAAGCAACGTCAAGTTCGCAACAAGAGTACCATTCGTTGCGCGGCTCAAGTCGACCAATGTTTTCAAGGCAATTTTTGCTGTAGACTTTTTCCCGGAGACTTCGTTCATGTAAAGGCCTTCAATCTCGAGCATTGCGTACTGCGAAGAAAGGGTCACATAAGGAACCTTGAAAGATCCCTTATCGTCATTGACTTTACCTTTAAAGACCTTACTTGTTTTTTCAAAAGCCGAATCCAAGCCCGTCACAGTAACCATCGTGCCGATTGCAAAAGGCCCCTTATGGGCATAGCCCACAACAGTCACGGAATCCACGCTCTTAAGCATTTCAGGAACACGATCACTAACATCTACAACGACATCATCGAAATCGTCATCAGGATTCCCGTCGCCATTTCCTTCGTTGCCGGAAGAATCTTTTTTCGCTTCATTTTCGACGCTTAAGGAATCATCGACAATCCACTCACCGGACTTGCAAACATAATACTCCTGCTTTCCACGAACATAGAACACATCTTCGGCGACATCTTCATCACAGGTCGGCAAGTCGGACATTTTGGAGACTTCCTTAATTTCCTCATCCGAAGAGCCCGAAGAATCGTCACCACAGGCTACAAAACCTAAAGCCAAAAAAGAGACTGCCGTTATTTTTAGAATCGATCGAATTGGATGTTTATTCATAAAAATACCTGTTTTTCTATATGTGTTTTTTTGCAATTTAGCAATATTCCGCAAGGCAAATATTTACTACATTCAAAGCATGGCCGAAAAAACTTTACTATTGCTCGATTCCTACGCGCTTGCGTTCCGCATGTTCTATGCCTACAGTCAAAATCCGCTCAAGAACAGCAAGGGCGAAGACGTTTCCATGATGCACGGCTACTGGGGGGCGGTGCTCCGCATTTTGGCAAAGCACAAGCCAACTCATTTTGCGATTGCGAGGGACGTTGCGCACACAAAGACTTTTAGGCACGAACTCTACCCAGACTACAAGGCGAATCGCGGCCCCATGCCCGAAGAAATGGCAGCCCAGATGCCGCTCCTTGGCGAATCCATGGAAGCAAGCGGAATTCCGCTTTTGGCAGAACCCGGCTACGAAGCCGACGACGTGATGGCAAGTACTGCCATTGCCGCCCGCGAGGCCGGTTTTGACCGCATTTTTATCGTTTCCAAAGACAAGGACATGTCGCAAATCGTGGACGATAAAATTCACCTGTTCCATTTGGAAAAAGGCGCAGACGGTATCGATTTTGGCCCTGAACAGGTCCTCGAAAAGTATGGGCTCCCACCCGAAAAGATTCGCGACTACCTCGCGTTGATGGGCGATGCAAGCGACAACGTGCCGGGGGTACCGAAAGTAGGGCCGAAGACCGCCATCCAGTTGCTGAACGACTTCGGCGACATGGACAACATTTATGCAAACCTGGACAACATAAAAAAGAAGGGCCTGCACGATAACCTTGCGAACAACAGGGAGCAGGCATTCCTCAGCCGCGAACTCGTGACACTCCAGACCAAGCGTGCCTTCAGCGGAAACCTGGACGCCCTCAAGTTCTGCGGCATCCACAGCGATACGCTGGCAGGCATTTTCAAGGATCACGAAATCAACAGCCTCCTAAGGCTCCTTGAGACGGTGCCGAGCAAGGCGGGATTTGTAGAAAACGGTGGCAACGGTGCAAGCGAATCAGATGCGTCCGCAAACGATTGCAATAGCGAAGTGGTCGTAGCAAGTTTTGCAAGCGAAATATTGCCGGAATACATCTGCGTCGATACCGCAGAAAAATTTGAACAAATGAAAGCTGAATTCGAGGCATCAACCCTTATCGGAATCGATACGGAAACGGACGGCCTCGACCCCATGCAATGTAACATCGTAGGGCTTTGCCTCGCCGCCACAAGCGAAGGGAAAGTTGTCGACAAGGGTTACTACATTCCGCTTGCCCACACCGATGAAATCGGGTTCCCGTACCCTTGCGACAAGGGCGGCAACTTTAATTTCAACGTCGCCAAAAAATGGTTCATCGAATTTTGGGACGATTCTTGCAAAAGTGCGCGCAAGTTCGTATTCCACAACGCAAAATTCGATTTGCACGTTCTTTCGCGCGCCTTCGGACTCACGCAAAAGCAAATCGATTGCGCCACCATCGTCGATACGCTCATCGCCGCATGGATGCTCACTCCGGGGCAGTCCGGGCTCGGCCTCGACAACCAAGTGATGCAACGCCTGCAGCACGAAATGATTCCCATCGAAAACCTTATCGGCCGCGGCAAAAACCAGATTACGTTCAATCGCGCCCCAATCAAGGATGCCGCGGAATATGGCGCCGAAGATGCCGTGTACACGCTCCGCCTCTGGGCGCCACTTCGCGCTGACCTTCAAAAATGCGACTACGAAAAATATTTCTTTGAGCAGGAAATGCCGCTTTTAAAGGTGCTTTTCCAGATGGAAGGAATCGGGGCGTTCGTCGATACAAAGACCTTGAAAGAACTCGAAACCGAACTGCAACAGCGAATCGAGAAACTGGAAAAGGAAATCTGCGACATGGCAGGGCTCGAATTCAATATCGGAAGCCCGAAGCAGTTGGGCGAAGTGTTATTCGATACGCTCGGCCTGCCCGAAATCAAAAAACGCAGCACCGACGCCGCCGTCCTCGAGGAACTCAGTTTCAAGGCGCCGCACCCCATTGTTTTTGCGGTCATCGAATACCGCGAACTCAAGAAGATGCAAAGCACCTACGTTTCCGTACTCCCGACGCTCGTAAATCCCGAAACCAAGCGCATCCACACAAGCTTTATTCAGTGGGGAACCGCCACGGGCCGCCTCTCGAGCCGCGATCCGAACTTGCAGAACATTCCTGTGAGAAGCGATCTCGGCAAAAAAATCCGCGCCGCATTCGTTCCGCAGGATCCGAACAACGTCATTCTCGCCGTGGACTACTCGCAAATTGAACTTAGAATGCTTGCGCACCTGAGCGGAGATGCCGCCCTCATCGAAAGTTACAAGGAAGGAATCGACATCCACGCCCGTACCGCCGCCGCCATTTACGACGTCAGGCTCGACCAGGTCACAAGCGACATGCGCAGGGACGCAAAAGTCGTGAACTTCGGCGTACTCTACGGCATGACGGCCTTCCGCCTTAGCCGCGATTTGAAAATCCCGATGGCTCAGGCCAAGGCCTTCATCGACGGATACTTCGACATGTACCAGGGCGTACAAGGATTCATTGAAACCACGAAACAGGATGCCCACAAGAACGGTTACGTGGAAACGCTCAGCGGTCGCCGCCGCTACATTGCTGGCATCGACAGTTCCGACCGCATGGAATCGCAGATGGCTGAACGCATGGCCGTGAACACCCCCGTGCAAGGAAGCGCCGCCGACTTGATTAAAATCGCCATGATCCGCATCCAGAAGCGCATCAACGACGAGCAACTCCCGCTCAAGATGATGCTCCAGGTGCACGACGAACTCGTGTTCGAGTGCCCCCGCGACCGTGTGGAGGAACTTTCCGCCATGGTCAAGTCCGAAATGGAAAACGCCATGGAGATGAAAGTCCCGCTCGTCGCTAGCGTCGGATTCGGAAAAGACTGGCTCGAAGCGCATTAAAAACCTAAAAACGGCGTTTTTCGCCAAAAAAAAAAGCATTTTGCAGTCCATATGCGGGTGTTGAACAGTTCTCATCGCCTTTTCAACATAATAGCCGAAAACCATTAACACTGCGCCTTATTCAAGTTAAATTCTATGCAGGGCGATAAAAAAGCAAGCTCTTTCATGGTGCTTGGTTGTTTGGAACGTGGAGTCGCCCTACAGGCAGATTTTGGAGTGTTATTCCTGCCGAAGGCGTTCCCCAAAGAAATCTCTTTGGGGAGCGTTTTTTTTGACTTTTTGCCAACGTTGTGTGCTTTACACCACAAAAAAAGCCGTTTTACATAAAAAACAGCATTTTTCCAAGCACGAACATATTTTTTTAGAGAATAATCAAGGAGTAAAACATGTATTCTCGTACGTTTGGATTAGCCTGTTCCGCAATTCTCTTGGCGACAGCATCTTCGTTCGCCGCCCTTCCCAAGTCGGCCACTCTCGTCGAACCCATGGGCATGGGTTACAACATCGGCAACACCATGGAAGTGCCCGAAGAGCCCACCAACTGGGGCAACCCGCTCCCGACCAAGGAATACATCAAGGCCATCAAGGCAGCCGGTTTCAACACCGTCCGCATTCCCTGCGCATGGTACTCCCACTCCGACGCCCTCACCAAAGACATCGAAGCAAACGGCGGAGTCGACAACGACACCTACAAGCACGTGGGCAAGGCAAGCAATTTCACCACCCCGACCATCAAAGAAGAATGGCTCAAGCAGGTCAAGGACGTGGTCGACATGATTATCGCCGAAGGCATGTACGTCGTTTTGAACAGCCACTGGGACGAAGGCTGGCTCGAAGACCGCGTTTATAACGGCACCGCCAACCCGCGCAGCGGCGCTGGCGACATCGCCAACAGTTCCGCCACCACCGAAGCCCGTCAAAAGGCCTTCTGGTCGCAAATTGCCACCTTCTTCAAGGATTACGACGAACACCTGCTCTTCGCAGGCGCCAACGAACCGGGCGTAAATGACCCGTGGGGCAACAACGGTCAATGGGAATTCGACAACGCCCGCATGAAGATTCTGCAGGGCTACTACAACGCATTCATTTCTGCCGTGCGCTCCGCCGGCGGCAACAACGACACCCGCACGCTCATCGTGCAGGCTCCGCGTACCGAAATGGACAACGCTTCCATGCTCAACAGCAACATGCCCACCGACCCGGCTGGCACTGGCTACATGATGGTGGAAGTCCACTACTATCCGTATCAGTATTCCTTGATGACCGCCGACGAAGACTGGGGCAAGCAATTCTACTACTACACCAGCCTCGAAAGCACAACCGATAAAGAACACAACATGGGCTGGAATGTCTATTCCAATTCCATCGACAATACCGCCCTCGGCACACCGAACCAAATCAAGAAGGCTTTCGGTGAACTGAAGACCATGTTCTGCGACAAGGGCATCCCCGTCATCATCGGTGAACTCGGCGCCATCAAGCGCACCAACCAAATTTCCGGTGACAATCTGAAACTCCACCTCCAGGGCCGCGCATTGTTCTACGGCGAAGTCGCCAAGAATGCGAAGGCGAACGGCATCATCCCCTACGTTTGGGACACTGGCGCCGAAAACGACGGCAACATGACCTTCATTACCCGCCAGAAGGGTGTTTACAACGTACTCGATCCGGACTGCCTCAACGCCATGCGCGAAGCTTACGGACAGGCTTCCCAGGGTACAAGTAACCTCGACAGCCTCGTCAACGAAAATACCGTCCCCGAGACCGCCGACGGCAAGGCCGTTCTCCTGACCTACAAGACAGTGACTAGCGACTCTTCCGAAGTGGGCACCCTCCGCATCAACCTCAGCGGGAACTTCAAGGACCTGAGCAAGTACACCGGCATCACCGTCCGCATCAAGGGCTCCGTCGCAAGCGCAGGCCCCGCCGCCAACAGCGACAGCGAATACGGCTGGACAGCCTTGGAAGTGTTCATGATGACCGGCGGCAGTTGGGACTGGTTCGACGCGACCGTCGCCGCTCAGGCCGACCAGGAACTCACCACACAGTACCAGGACATCACCGTGAACTTCGCCGACTTCCGCAATGAAATCACCGGCTTGAACGAAGCGAACGCCATCGGATTCAACCTTTACGGCACACAGGTCGCTGGAACCATCATGATGGACTACGTTCTCTTGAACAAGGCCGACGGCACCGCCGATACGCTCACCAACTTTGACACCAAGCCCTCCGTCGAAGGCATCGTCAGTGCAAAGATTGTCGCCGCCAACAGTTCTCTCGACGGCACGAGCGCTCTCCAGCCGCGAGCCATCGCCAAGGCTAGCGCATTCAGCGCCATCGCACACCGCGGCTCCGTGACCGCCACATTCAACGCACAAAAGGGCACTCGCGCCACGGCCATGCTCATGAACACCCTCGGCCAGGTTATCGCCCAGAAGAGCTTCAACGCCTCCGCCGGCATGAACACCGTCGAACTCACCACGAACTTCCGCGGCCCCGCCTACTTCATTGTTCGTCAGGGCTCGCAGAAGAACATCGCCAAGGTGAACCTCCGCTAGCAACAACCATTTGTTACCCCGAAAATTAGGATGTGTGCATGGGGTAACAAAGCGCAGGTTTGAGAGTACCTGCAAAAAGTCCCCGGGCATTATTGCTCGGGGATTTTTTTATCGTGACTATCAGTGTCCCAGACTCTTACCACAAGCGGTCGAGTTTCTTCTGTGCCTTCTCGGCGTCCTTGCGTTCCTGCACGATGGCGTCCACAACGGCTGCGACCGTCAGGTTGAAGATGTCGTGCACGGAGCTTTCGGCGTCGGTGAAGTGGACCGGCTTGTTAAGGCCCATCTGCACAGGACCGATGGATTCGCCAACACCCATTTCGAGAAGCATCTTGCAAGTGGTATTTGCGGCAGAGAGGCTTGGGAAGATGAGCGTATTCACGTTCTTGCCGGCAAGCTTGTTGAACGGGTATTTCGCATCGCGCAAATCCTTGTCCAGGGCGAAGTTCACCTGCATTTCGCCATCCAGTTCGTAATCCGGGTGGAGTTCGTGAATCTTCGCGACCGCTTCGCGGACCGTACGTGCGGTACCGCGTTCGCTAGCCTTGTCGCTACCGAAGTTCGCGTAACTGAGCATGGCCATCACCGGATTGTGCGCAAAGAACTGCACGGCGTCGTGCGTGAGTTTCGCGATATCCACAAGAGTGTCTGCATCGGGGTCGCGGTTCACGAGCGTATCGGCCAGGAAGAACGTCCCCTTCTTCGTAGAAAGGATATGCAGAGCGCCAAAATGCTTGTATTCCGGACGAATGCCGATGATGTCCTTCGCAATTTCGATGGTTTCGCTGTACTTGGAGTAACCGCCAGTAATGAGGGCGTCGGCATCGCCGGTCTTCACCATCATCATGCCGAAGTGGTTCACTTCGTACATGTCATCGCGGGCTTCTTCGAACACCACGCCGTTACGGCCATTTTCCTGGGCGTAAATTTCGGCGTAATGACGACGACGTTCGAATTCCTCGGCACTGCGCGGGTTCACAATCTTGATGCCCGTAAGGTCGAGCTGTTCCTTCTGTGCCAAAAGCTGGATGCGTTCGGCATTGCCCAAGAGAATCGGGAAAGCGATGCCTTCGGCCTTCGCCTGCACAGCAGCCTTGATCATGTTGATGTGACCGCCTTCGGCAAACACCACGCGCTTCGGGTTGCTGCGGGCCGTATCGCTGAACTGGCGGATGAGCTTGTTGTCGTAGCCCATCATATCGCGCAGACGGTCGTAGTAGGCGTCCCAATCGGTAATGGGCTTGCGGGCGACACCGCTTTCGATAGCGGCCTTCGCCACCGCAATGGAAACTTCCGTCAAGAGGCGCGGATCCAAGGGCTTCGGAATCAAGTATTCCTTGCCAAACGTAAAGCGCTGGGCGTTATAGGCGATGTTCACCACGTCGGGCACAGGCTTGTGGGCCAATGCGGCGATGGCGCGCACGGCGGCGTGCTTCATGTGTTCGTTGATGCAGGTGGCGCGAACGTCCAGGGCTCCGCGGAAGATGTACGGGAAACCAATCACGTTGTTCACCTGGTTCGGGTAGTCGCTACGGCCCGTTGCAAAAATCAAGTCGCCACGGCTCGCCATCGCCTCTTCGTAACTGATTTCCGGAGTCGGGTTCGCAAGTGCGAAAACGATGGGCTGGTCAGCCATGCTGCGCACCATTTCGCGAGTGAGGATATTGCCCTTCGAAAGCCCGACGAACACGTCGGCGCCCTTCATGGCATCGGCAAGCGTTTCGATGTCGGTGCGGTCCGTAGCAAAGAATGCCTTCGCCGGAGTGAGCCCCGGACGGTCCTTGCGGATGACGCCCTTGCTGTCGCACATCACGAGGTTTTCCTTCTTGAGGCCGAGAGAGAGGTAAAGTTTTGTGCAGGCGCTCGCAGCGGCACCGGCACCGTTCACCACCATCTTCACGTCGCGAATGCTCTTGCCGGCGACCTCGATTGCGTTCAAGAGGCCTGCAGAAGAAATGATGGCCGTACCGTGCTGGTCGTCGTGCATCACCGGGATGTCGAGCTGTTCCTTCAAGGTGTCCTCGATTTCGAAGCATTCCGGGGCCTTGATGTCTTCCAGGTTGATGCCGCCGAACGTCGGGGCGATTCCCTTCACGATTTCGATGAACTTCTTCGGGTCCTTCTCGTTGATTTCAATGTCGAACACGTCGATGCCCGCATAAATCTTGAAAAGCAGAGCCTTTCCTTCCATCACGGGCTTGCCGGAGAGGGCACCGATATCGCCAAGTCCAAGGACTGCGGTTCCGTTACTGATGACGGCCACCAGATTTCCCTTGCCCGTGTAATCGTAAGCGAGGTTCTGGTCCTTCTCGATTTCAAGGCAAGGAGCGGCAACACCCGGCGTGTAGGCGAGTCCCAGATCGGTCTGGGTGCTGTGCGGCTTGGTGGGCACAATTTCAATCTTGCCCGGCTTCCCCATGGCATGATATTCCAGCGCCAGTTCCTTCAAATCTTTACTCATGATTTCTCCTTTGAACTTTTTCCGCGCCAAATTTAGAAAATTTTACATCGGCTTAAAAGGGGCGGAAAGCCGAGTTTTTATAAAAAAATCAAAATGGAATAGTATATTTTCTAAAAAAGCAAAAACATTATGAAAATTAAACAATTCGCTTTCAATCCCTTCGGCGTAAACTGCTACGTTTTGAGCAACAGCGCTGGCGACGCCATCCTGATTGACCCGAGCGTCTCGAACGAACGCGAACGGCAAGTACTTTCGCAATACATCGCAAACGCGGGGCTTACCGTCCGTCGCGTTTTGAACACGCACTTGCACCTGGACCACGTCCTCGGAAACGCCTTCGTAGAACGCGAATTCGGTGTTAAGGCCGAAGCCCACGAAGAGGACAACTTTTTACTGGATTTGCAAGAAGAGCAAAGCATGATGTTCGGATTGCCGTGTCCGGACCCCGCCCCCGCCCTTGGCGGATTCCTCGCCGAAGGTGATACCATCGAAGTCCCGGGAATCAAGCTGCACGTTTTGCACGTTGCAGGACACTCCCCCGGTGGGCTCGCCTTTTACTGCAAAAATTCAAACGCCATTCTTGAAACCAATGCAGGCTCGAACGTCAAGGCCAACGGCAACCCAGCGGAAATTCGCATTTCGACGCCCATTCTATTCCCGGGCGACATTCTTTTTGCCGGAAGCGTCGGGCGTTCGGACCTCTTTGGCGGCGACGAAGAATCCCTTATTTTGGGCATTAAGCACAAACTTTTGACGCTCCCTGGAGAAACAGTCGTTTTCCCGGGGCACGGACCAAGTACAACCATCGAAAACGAGCGTAGATGGTTCTAAAAAAAGGGATTGGGTAAACGCCTCATGGCAACAACACAAAACAGGATTGAGTGGATAGACGAGTTCAAGGGACTCGTCCTGTTGCTCGTTTGCATCTACCATGTGGAGCAAAGTTTCGCAAGCATCAACCTCGGCATGGAAAACCTGAGCGACTTTAGAATGTCCTCGTTTTTCTTCATTTCCGGAGTCCTTTTCAGCACACGACGGTTCCCGAAATTCAAGGATTACTTCGCCCACAAAACACGGGTCCTGTTCTTTCCGTACGTAGCGCTTTCCCTGCTATTCTTGTTGCTGGACCCCGTTGTCTGGAATTTTGACTTATTCCCCCGCGCCCCGAAAATGGTCGTTCTAATGACCCATCCTGACATCCATAGTCTCAAGGAATACATCGGTTGGAACTTTGCAAAAATTTTCGTCGCCGGCAAATCCTCCATCGGCTCGGGTCCCATCTGGTTCGTATTTACGTTGTACTCAATCAGTTTGATTTTTTACCTTGTTCAAAAAATCGCAAGCGTCGCCATCAAAGGCAAACCAGGCTCCAACAGCGCCAAAAGCATCATTGCATTTTTCGCCATCGCGAGCCTTGCTGCCGGCTGGACCATGTACAAAAGCCATATTCGCCTTCCCCTCGGCATTGAACGCGACTGCACCACGCTCTTCTTTTTCGCCTGTGGCTACCTGAGCAAGGACTTCATCAAATTCATAGGCAAGGTTCCTAAAGCCGCTAACTGGAAAAAGAAATTTTTTGTGACCCTTCGCCACGGATTTTTGCTATTGGCGTGCGCCACCCTCTGCCTCACGCTCTACGCCATCATTGAGCATCCCGACCCTAATTTCAGCATCATGAACAACGACCTCGGCAAAAGCTTTATTCGCTTCTTTGCAGGTTCCGCCTTCGGTATTTTCGGTCTCGTTTTTGCATTCCAATTCTTTGCGCTATTCCCCAACAATTTTATCAAGGGAATCTTGCGCAACATTTCAAGGAACGCCCTCGTGATTCTCGCCGTACACTGGTGGATTCTGCTCGTCTTGCGCATCGTATTCAAGCAGCAGTTAGACAAGCCGGGAACCGCCTACTTCGCATTCGCCATCGTCGCAGCCGTCACAATTGCGGCAATTCCGCTGTTCCGCTGCAAGCTCTACAAGCTTCTCGGCAAAGAAAAAATCAGCGTTCGCGAAAGCCTGAGCATAAAGTAGCTATGAGGCATGAGGTCACTCGCGCTGCTCGCTTTGAGCTATGAACTTTGAGCGGTGAGCTGAAAACCCGACCCCATGGCTCACTGCTCAAAGGGCCGAAGGCCGACCTCATACCTAATATGGCTGTATTTTTATCGGACACTAAAAAGTATTTACAGATAACTTTTTACAGCCCGCACAGGTTCTTCCGTGTGCTGCTTCTTCGGCACGTAAATCTTGATGGCGTAAACGTTCTGCTCGGTCTCTGCGACAATGTCGCCTTCCTGCAAATCCTCGTACAAGTCCATCTCTATTTCCACGCCGTCGCGCGCGATGCAACGGATGGAACGCATCGAAAGCTCCTCCTTTAAAAGAGGAACGTCAATGACCTTCTTGTAAGTACCGTGGTGCGTAGTACCGAGAATTCGATTGCAGAACATGGACAAAAATTTAGTAAAAACGCATCGCACTGGACCCCGTCGCTTCGCTCCAGGGTGACGCAGTCATCCTGGAGGGGCGAAGCCCCGAACGGGATCCACTGCCTTTTGCAGGTTAGCCTAAGCCACCGTGGAAGTAGCTCGTTGTGTCATCGCTGGCCTGGAGCAGACTTACGCGGTGGCGCAGTTCCACGGACTTCATCTGGGGCTTGGCATACTGTTTTTTGGCGTCGTCGCGACGCTTTTCGTTAATCTGCTTCATTATTTAATCACCTTTTTGTTAAAATAGTTTCCCTTGGCGGTCGGCTTCTTGTTGCCGAGGTAGCGGCCCTGCAAATCGAACCAGCGGTCGTTTGCGAACTTGAACTCACCCGTGCGCGTGTTGATGGTGCCGATAACCCTCGTGGTCTGTTCGCCCGAGGCATCATCGGAGCCCGCAACTTCCGTGCCAACGTTACCCTTGTCCACAATCACTACATCGATGGTTTCCGGGAGCGAGGCGACGGTATTTGCAGCGAACACGCGGGCAGTGCCATTTGCAGCCGGACGACTCTGCTTGGCAGGTGCAACGTATTCCAAATACGCGCGCATCGGATAGATGTAGGCGCCAACGCCAATCTTCGCGAACTGGCCGACGATCGAAGGGTCGTTATCGGCTGCGCCAGCGAAACCGTACGTTTTGCCGAGGCCTGCGTCGCCTTCTTTCCATGTCTTGTAAGCGTAGGTGCCGTAAATCGTCCAGCCGGCGCCATCACCCGTAAGCGCAACCTTGTAAATGCCGGTTTCGGAATTGTACGCATCGCCAGTCGTGGTATTGAACGTGCCGCCGTTCTTGAACACGATTTCAGAAGCGCCCGTGACCTGCACCAGGTACGGCGTATTGGCCTTCAAATCCTTCGGGCTCACCGCCGTCACTTGGACCTCGCCGTCCGTATACGAACCGAATTCGTAGAACTTTACGCCTTCGACGCAGTCATTATCGGCGCAATCCGGCGTAAACGGAAGCATGATGGTCGAGTAGCCGTTGCCCGCAAACGAACGCTGCAACATGATTGAACCATTCACAACAACGTTGTCCTTAAATTCCACAGTGTTTTCAGATGCGGCATCCACATAGGCAGAATCGACATCATTCCCTTCACCGTAGAAGAAAGCGACGCCACCGCGCTTAAAGCTAAGTACAGAATCGCTGAAGTTCGGCAGGGAATTTTCCTTCGTCACATTCTGACTCCACACGGAGCCGTTCAGACCGCCTTCCTTGCATTCGTCGCTGCCGTCTTCCTTTTCGCACCAATCATGCAGAAGTTTCGCGACAGTGCCGTCGGCGAACTCCGCAGCGGTCTTGCCTTCGACATTTTCAAAAGTTCCTTCATTACTGTAACCGATAAGTACTACATCTTCTTTGTAGATTGAGTAGGCGGTAGCGATGGAACCTTTAACATTGCATCCGGTCGCACCACCGACGTATTGACTTCCGCTCACGTTTCCTGTGTTATAAACGTTGCTGACGGAATCTCTATTACCTCCGATCACACCGCCAACGCATTGACTTCCGCTCACGTTTCCTGTGTTATAAACGTTGCTGATGGAACCGTTGTTGTATCCAACCACTCCGCCAACGCCACTTGACCCCATTATAGTAGCCATGCTGTAGGCATAACTGATGGAACCAGCATTAAATCCGGCCACGGCACCGACATTTTGCTTCCCCCTGATGTACGAATCAACTACGCCTACATTCGTGATGTTGCCATTTTCTCCAACGTAACCAAACAAGCCGACATAGGTCTTACTTTCATCGTTGAAATACAATCCGCTGATGGTATGTCCATTACCATCGAAAGTCCCTGTATACTTGTTAGTGATAGTTCCGACCGGCACCCATTCCTTGTAATCTTTAACGACAATGTTGCCATCCTTGTCAAACTCAAGAGTGTTTACCACAATGTCGGCATCAAGTTGCGCACTGAGAATGTAATCCCCCTTATTGTTCACGCTATCGGCGAAAACGTAAAGATCCTCTACGGTCTTGATTAAAAAAACGCCCTTCAAATTCAAAGTCAGATTGAGGGTCGATTCATTTTGGATATTGTAATCATCTAAAGTACGATTGTCTTCAAGCAGCGTGCCTGAAAAAATCAATTGTTGCTGGTCGGGCGGAATGCCCTCCTTGTCTTGAATTTTAGCCTTTACTGCATCAATTGTATCTGACGCCTCAACTTCAAGAGTTATGGTTTTTCCGGTCAAAGTCTTGACAAAAATCTGCATTGCGAACAGATTTCCAACGCAAAGGCAGATGAACACCAAGATCAAAGGCAACTTTTTCATATTTTCCTCCTTTCCTAGAAGATTTCTTAAAAAAAAATTACATTATTTTTCAAAAAAACCATTTTTTATCAAAAGTTTTGAAATATTTCCAATAAAAGCACTCGTTTTGCCCAATACGAAGTTCATTTTCAATAAAAATCACAGAAAAAAGCAAAATTTCCTTTTTGCATTCCGCAAATTTCTATCTTCTAATAACACCCACGGTTTCGTCGTCAAACATATAACCCGAAACCACAGTAAACCCGCTTACGGAATCTGCGATTCCCAACCCCTGTTTACTAACCACTGTTTACCCACCACTAACCACTGCTTACTTCCCCATGGCACGCGCTCGCAAGACAATCACCCCGGACCCATACGCCAAGCCGCTAGCGAAACCGCTACCGCCAAGCAAGAGCCTGCCCGGGAAACTCAGGCAGTTCCAGGCGCCCATCCGCGCGGAATTTGACCTCGTGAGCCCTTACGGCGCCGCGGGCGACCAGCCCAAGGCCATCGAGGAACTGACGCAGGGGTTCAAGAACGGGGAACAGTTCCAGACGCTCCTCGGGGTCACGGGTTCCGGCAAGACTTTCACGATGGCGAACGTCATCAGGAATGTCGGGAAGCCGACGCTCATCCTCACGCACAACAAGACGCTCGCGGCGCAGCTTTACCAGGAATTCAAGTCGTTCTTCCCGAACAACGCGGTCGAATACTTCGTGAGCTATTACGACTACTTCCAGCCGGAAGCCTACATTCCGCACACGGACACGTACATCGAAAAAGACGCGAGCATCAACGACGAAATCGACAAGTTGCGCCTGCGCGCGACCGCGAACCTGCTCACCCGCCGGGACGTGATTATCGTCGCAAGCGTGAGTTGCATTTACGGTTTGGGTAGTCCCGCCGAATATTTCGACCTGATGGTCCGCCTCAAAAAAGGCGATGTCCAGGACCGCGACAAGATTCTGCACGACCTCGTGCATATTCAGTACACACGCAACGATTTCAGTTTGGACCGCGGTTGCTTCCGCGTTCACGGCGACGTCATCGAGATTCACCCGAGTTACGACGAGGATGGGCTTCGCATCGAACTTTTCGGCGACGAAATCGACCGTCTCGTGCGCTTCAACATCATCACGGGCGAAGTCTTCCAGGAACTGGAAGAAATGACGATTGCGCCGGCGAAGCACTTCGTGACCCGCGAAGAAAACAGGAACGCGATGCTGCAGCGCATCCAGATGGAACTCACCGACCGCTTGGCCGAACTCGACAAGGAAGGCAAAGTCCTGGAATCGGCGCGCCTTTCGAGCCGCACCCGCTACGATATGGAAATGCTCCGCGAAACGGGCGTCTGCAACGGCATCGAAAACTACTCCCGCATCATAGAAGACCGCGCCCCGGGTACGCGCCCCTTCACGCTCATCGACTACTTCGGCGACGATTGGCTTTTGATGATCGACGAATCGCATGTGAGCGTCCCGCAGGTGGGCGGCATGGCCGAAGGCGACAAGAGCCGCAAAACGACGCTCGTGAATTACGGGTTCCGCTTGCCCTGCGCACTTGACAACCGCCCCATGAACTTCGCGGAATTCGAGTACATGTACCCGAAACAAGTGCTTTTCGTGAGCGCCACTCCGGGCGACTACGAGCTCAAAAAGACGGGCGGCGTCGTTACCGAACAAATTAACCGTCCCACAGGACTCCTGGACCCAAAAATCGAGATGTTTTCCATCAAGGGTCAGATGGACGTCCTGTTGTACAGAATCGAAGAAGTGGTCAAGAAGGGCGACCGCGTGCTGGTCACGACTCTTACCAAGAAAATGGCGCAAGACCTCACGGACTACTTTGTGGAAGCGGGCATCCGCGCGAAGTACCTCCACAGCGACATCAAGACTCTCGAACGCCACGACCTCATCAAGGGGCTTCGTACCGGAGAATTCGACGTCCTCGTGGGTATCAACCTCTTGCGCGAAGGCCTCGACCTCCCGGAAGTCAGCATGGTCGCCATCCTCGACGCCGACAAGGAAGGATTCCTCAGGAACTACCGCAGCCTAATCCAAACGATGGGCCGCGCAAGCCGCAACGTGAACGGAACCGTCCTCCTGTTCGCCGACAACATGACCGACAGCCTCGACAAGGCCATCGCCGAAACCATGCGCCGCCGCGAACTGCAGGAAGCGTTCAACGCTGAACACGGAATCACGCCAAAGTCCGTGAGCCGCAAACTCGAGGGCGACCTCGTGATAAACGACCCGCTCGCAGAACTGTGGAAAGGCGAGCGCAAGCCAGACGCACTCGAAGACCCCGACATGGACGAGGAATACATTCCGCGAATGTCGGACACCGACTACGGCAAGCGTTTTACCTCAAACCTCAAAGCGAAGCGACCTCAAAGCCCGAAGGGCGACCTCATACCTCAAAGCGGAGCAACCTCACGCCCCAAAGCGAAGCGACCGACCTCAAAGAGCGCATCACAAAGCGAAAGTGCCTCTATCGAAGATTTGGAAAAGCAGATGAAGGCCGCCGCAGCCCGCCTCGACTTCGAGGAAGCCGCCCGCCTCCGCGACATCATCCGCGACATGGGCAAATAGCCGAAATCGCGCGCAGTCCCAAACACACACATTACCACGCAATTCTAAACCGCAAAAAAATCCGCAGCATTCCTGCCACGGATTTTTCTCTTAAGATTAAAGAGACAGAGTCGCGACCTCATGCCTCAAAGGCAGCCGCAGGCGACCGACCTCAAAGCCCGAAGGGCGACCTCATACCTCTTAGACGTCCACGACTTCCGTCCAGCCGAACGGGTCTTCCATTTCGCCGAACTGGATAGCGGTGTACGTTTCGTACAGCTTGGTGCAGACCGGGCCCGGATTCACGCCGTCGCCGTAAGTGAAGGTCTTGTTTGCCACCGGGTCCACAATCTTCTTGATTGGCGTAATCACGGCGGCGGTACCGCATTCCGCAGTCTCGGAGAATTCAGCGAGTTCTTCGAACGGCACCGGGCGCTTTTCAACCGTGTAGCCGAGGTGTTCAGCCAACTGCTGCAAGCTCTTGTTCGTGATGGATGGCAAGATGGATTCAGAAAGCGGGGTCACGTAGGTGTTTCCCTTGATGCCGAAGAAGTTGGCCGGGCCACATTCGTCGATATACTTCTTTTCCTTCGCGTCGAGGTAAATCGTGCTGGAGTAGCCCATTTCCTTCGCTTCCTTCAAGGAAAGGAGGCTCGCGGCGTAGTTGCCACCGACCTTCACCGTGCCAGTGCCCTGAGGAGCGGCGCGGTCGAAGTTACGGCTGATCATCATATCGACCGGCTTGAAGCCAGCCTTGAAGTACGGGCCAACCGGGACAACGAACATGATGAGTAAGTATTCGTCGGCAGGCTTCACGCCCACTTCCGGGCTAAGACCGATGAGGAGCGGACGGATGTAGAGCGTTGCGCCGAAGCCATACGGCGGCACAAAGCGCTTGTTCAGCTTCACGACCTTGCGGGCCATCTCGGCAAAAAGTTCAACAGGCGGAACAGCCATGAGCACACGGTTTGCAGTGTTCTGCATGCGGCGGGCGTTTTCTTCCACGCGGAACAGGCGCACCTTGCCATCCTTGCCGGTGTAAGCCTTGAGGCCTTCGAAGCCTTCCTGACCGTAGTGCAGGCAGCTTGCAGCCATGTGGATGTTGATGTTCGTATCGGAGGAAACCTCGATTTCGCCCCACTGACCATTGCGGTAGTAGCAGCGGACATTGTAATCAGTATCGGTGTAACCGAAGGGGAGTGTCTTCCAATCGACGTTCTTTAAATCAACCTGCATATTGCGACCTTTTTTATGGCGTCACAAGGCGCCAGAGTTAAAAATTACAAAAAGAAAGATATAAATCTAAACCAGGAAAAATCCAGACAAAATGAAAAAATATGGTAAAAAGCCCCTTTTTCGGGCGTTTCCTGGGCCAAGAAAAACACAAACAAAACCGCAGGGCCCAGGTCGGGTGCTGCTCGCCCGGCCCGCGACAAGAACATCCAAAAGCCGGGCTCATCGAGCCTCGCTCCCAAAATTCCGCGACACGAACCGCCCGCGAGTCTCGCCACATCCGTGCGACGCCCCCTAACGCAGCAGCACTTCACCCAGCGCAACGCACCGGTCGCTCTTTACAGGCAGTGCTTCCGGATTTCCTCGACGGAAAGTCCGGTGCCCTGGGAAACCTGCTCCAGCGAGAGGCCCATGGCAAGGAAGTTCTTGGCGGATTGCACAAGCTTCGCCAAACCCTTCGCGAGGCCAATTTCTTCGCCCTCAGAACGGCCTTCGGAACGGAGTTCATCAGCAATGGACACGAAGCCTTTACGCTTGTATTTTGCCACAATTTCTGGACGGTCCATGATCGCCTCCTTAAAGCCTGTTTACAAGCAGTTCTTCCGAATTTCTTCGACAGAAAGGCCTGTGCCCTGGGAAACCTGCTCCAGCGAGAGGCCCATGGCAAGGAAATTCTTGGCGGACTGCACAAGCGCAACCAACTTTCCTTTAACCAGTCCAACGGCTTCGCCCTTCACAAGGCCTGCAGCTTCGCCCTTCACAAGTCCTGCGGCTTCGCCTTCGGAACGGAGTTCATCAGCAATGGACACGAAGCCTTTACGCTTGTATTTTGCCACAATTTCTGGACGGTCCATGATTGCCTCCCTGTATTCCGAAGAAGTTTCCTCCCCTAAATATAAGAATATTTCGCGGATGAAGTTATCGTCTATCTTGTTTTGCGGGTCAAGGAAATACTTCATGGCCTTGTCCATCAGGGGCTTGTACTTTTCGACGTTGAAAACGTACTTCATGGCGACAAGCGCGAGCGCCACGTACGGATTCAGCTTGCCGAAGTCTATGTTCCCGACCTCGTTGCCGACATCAATCATCTCGATTTTGAAGGGGTAGCCGATGTCGTGGAAGTACTCCGGATATTTCGCATAAAGTTTCGCCTTCAGCGGGTTCCACTTGATTTCACCATTGTACACGATTACCGCGACCATTGGGCAGTCAGGGCGACTCAGGCGAAACAGTTCGTAAAAATAGTGTTCCAGTTGAGAAACCACTTCGTTGTCGGGGTACGATTTGTGCTCCAGAACAAGCCCCACGACAAGTTTCGCCGTATCGTTGGAGTTCTTGATTTTCAGTGTGAAGGCGAGGTCCGCGGAGCCCTCGAGCCCTTGGCGGTTAGTTTCGGTGCGCTCAGCCCGCATGGTCTTGAGGTCCACCACTTGCAAGAATCGCGCGAGGCTCTTGTTCTTTTGCGCGGCAAGTTTCAGCAGGGATGCGGCGCGTTTCGGATTTCTGAAGGCGGTCTTGAAGACACCATCGTGGCTTTTTTTCGTATTCATTTTCGTTCCTTTCCTTGCAAACAGGCGGAAACTGCAAGGCATTCGAGGTTAAATTGCGCGGATTTCGCACGTTACACAATATAAAAACATTCAAGTGTCAAAATTTGACAGTCAGCATTTTTTTCAAGCAAGATGTTTTGTGGTTGGTGGTTGGGGTGCAACACAAGCCTTTTTAAGCGAAAAGTGACTAAAACCCTTGTCGCACACTCGTCTTAGTCACAATTTCCCGGAAAACAGCTCTTTCTTTGGATTGCGAGGTCAGGTTCGGTTATGCAGGCTCAACGCTCTAATGTTTACTAACCACTTTTTAGGGGGTAGAGGCTAGGCTTTCAGCAGCTTGTCGACGGCTTCGTCGCAAATGGCTGCGAGCATGCGCTCGTGGGCGCAAACTTCGGCGGAGACGCCGTCCAATGTTCCCGTCGTGTAAAACGAGGTGCAAGCGCACTCGTGGGCGGTGCAGCGCCACTTGAGGGAGCAACCTTCGCAGTCCTTCTTGTCGCGATGCACAAAATCGTGGACCTCTTTCGCCCGCGCCTCGTCGACGCCAGTAAAAACGTTCCCTTGGCAATAGGGCGCGGCCGGATTCGACGCGATGAATCGCGTACACGGGAAGATACTACCATCGGTCGCGACGGAGATTCCTCCCTCGTAAACGTGGCACGAATACGAACGGTAGCGGGAATCCTCGACCGCAATTTTTACTTTGTCCTGAATCGTCCCGAGGTAGAGAGGCGATTTGGATTTTTTGAGTTCAACCCAGAGGTCGGCCAGCTTTTGGTATTCAACCCCGAGGGCGTCAAGCGCCTCTTCAGTCCAGTGACCATCGAAATCAGGAGCACTCGTCAAGCGTTTAAAGCCCTGGTCAAAAAGCCATCGAATGGATTCACAGAGACCCGAAATATTTTCGCGGGTCACGACCGCAAGCACGATGACGTTCATCTTGACGAGCTTCGGGATGTGCGGTGCAATTTTTGCGAAGCTTCCCTCGCCGTTCACCTGCTTGCGACAAATGTTGTGGCGCGTCTCATTTCCGTCGAGAGAGAGAAAAATCTGGAAATTTTCGCGCTGCAAAAAATCGATGATTTCGTCATTCAAAAGCGTGCCATTGGTATTGACGGCGAAATGCAAACGAAAGTCCTTGAGCCCAATTCCCAGAACCAGTTTCTTTGCCACCTCTACCCCATGCTTAATAGCATCAAACCGGAGCAGCGGTTCCCCGCCAAAGAAAGTGATGTTCAGAAAATTCTGCTTAAAGGCAACAGTGCGCTCCAAGGCAAGCTGAATGGCCGCTTCCAGCACACTATCACCCATGACCTTCGCGCGTTCTGCGTGAGACTCCTTGTAGTAGCAATACGTACAACGTAAATTGCATTGCTCTGTGAGGCTCAGGACTAAGTTCATTAAACATCCATCAGCAATGGATAATGAACGTGACCCACAGGTGTCGGCATGCTACCCATGCCACACCAGCCATTTGCATTTTGGCAAGGATGCGTGTCATTGGGGCCAATTCCGGGAATATCGCCCCAAGAATTTGAACTTGCACCCGAATCAGGCACAGCAGAATCGCTGGAGGCCGGCGTTGCACTGGACTGCGCATCCGGCGCGGAACTGCTTGACAAATACAACGGACTACCGCTACTACTGCTAACACCGCTTGCAGGCTCCATACTTGACAACCGTTCATAGGAACTGCTCGACGAAACAGCGGCAGAACTATTCGACAGGGTACTTGATGAAGTTGGGTTCGACTCTTGCGAGACACTAGATTCCGACTGCGTTGCACTGGACTGCGCATCCGGCGCGGAACTGCTTGACAAATGCAACGGACTTCCGCTACTACTGCAAACACCGCTTGCAGGCTCCATACTTGACAACCGTTCATAGGAACTGCTCGACGAAACAGCGGCAGAACTGGATTGCGGGGCAACTTCCGCACTGGAATCAGGTTCCGTCGACGGGCTGGATTCTTCCACCTGACTGGCGGGCGCCACCGGGGAACTGTCATCGTCATCGCAGGCGCTCAGCGGCAAGCACACGGAAACACCCACTACAGCGGCGGCAGCCACTCGCTTGGCAGCGGACCACCTAGATTCAGCAACAATACGTTTTTCAATCTTCATCTGCGCTCCTAACCCATACCACTCAAAATTTAAACATTTATGAGAGGAATGTGCTATTCACTGTCCACTATTTTCTGTTAATTTCAGTCTTCCGCTTTCCAAACCTTTTACGGGGACCATGGTGACGCGATCCTTGTCATCGACAATGATAGCGGCCCCCGATAGGAAGTTCGGCCAATAATAATCGTCCCCGCCATGGTTATGGTAATCCATCCCGATTTCGCCATCCGTAATGGCAATGACCAGGGGTGCCACAAAGAAGTCATGAGATACAGCAAATGTAATATCGTGCATTCTGCTGTACGTAAAGTACTTTTTTACAAACTCAAGCGTACGATCCTTGGCATTGTAGAAGCCTAAGTTGCAATAATAGTCTTCCGTTTCGTAAGCCATCTTTGTAAACGACGCCATACCGCCATTGGGGGAACAGACATTCACATAGGCTTCATCTTTTACATACCAATAATACAACAAATCCTCATTCATTTCGTGAACCACGCCATCGCTATTTTCTCGGGTGAACGGTTCCACCATTTGCCCTTTGCCAGCGGCTACATAATAAGCAGTTTCCAAAGTACGGATATAGTTCGTATGCATGTAGTAGAAATCAGGATAGTCCTTTAAACGTTCACCCAACATACGCGCCATTTCCACCCCGCTTATGTTTAAATGGTCGTCGTACCCAGTTTCATACGGTTCACGCACCGAATGGCGAACAATGAAGGCAACCTTCTCGTTTTCCATAACGCACGGAAGGACATCCTCCAAAGGAACAAAATCGTTTTTCGTCGTACGGATTGCAACGCATTTGGCACTGTCCAAAGAAGCTACGGAATCCTTCAGTTCGTCATCCTTTGCTAGCGTCGAATCATCATCCAACACAGATATTTCTACCGGGACAGGGGTAACCTCAACAGTCTCGTAAACCAGAGATGGCTCCACAGAATAATATTCAAGACAAAAATCATCCTTAGCGCAAGAATATCCTTCCGAATTGCTGCAGGCGGCAAACAAAGCCACAGCAAGCAATACCGCACAGCCAATTTTCAACCCAGATTTCATCCAATCCCTCGTTTTAATTGGTTTTACTTGGTAAATGTAATTTAATGGCGGCCATTCGGCCGCATTTAGGGGCGGCTCGGCCATGACAATCAAAAAAATTTGTTGTCGCGACGCTCGCCTTTTACTAAATTTGCGCGCGAAAAGCGCACCATGCGCATAAAATTTCAAAAGGACTCTGAGATGAACTACAATCCTCTCGCCGAACAAGCAAACGCGGAACTCTCCGCAAACGGCTGCAGCGTTTTCAGCATGCTCTCTGAACAGGGCAAGGCAATTTTCTTCCCGCGCAAGGGCATTCTTGGCCAGGGCGCCGAAGCCAAGGGCTCCGAAATCAACGCGACCATCGGCACCGCCCTCGAAGACGACGGAAGCCCGCTCGTCCTGGATTGCGTCCTCAAGTCCCTGAACCTCCCGAAGCAGTCCTTCCTCTACGCCCCGAGTTTCGGTAACCCGGACCTCCGCAAAATGTGGAAGGAACAGATTCTCCGCAAGAACCCGAGCCTCGCCACAAAGGAATTCTCGAACCCGGTCGTCTCCTGCGCACTTACGCACGCCATCAGCTGCGCTGGCTACATGTTCCTCGACAAGGGCGACGAAGTCATCATCCCGGACCTCTACTGGGACAACTACGAACTCGTTTTTGAAAATAGCCGCGGCGCAAAGATCAAGACGTTCAACACGTTCAAGAACGGCGGTTTCGACACGGAAGCCCTCAAGGCAGCCCTCGCCCAAAGCAAGGCCGAAAAGAAGGTCGTGCTCCTGAACTTCCCGAACAATCCGACCGGCTACACCGCTACAGAGAAGGAAGCCGTCGAAATCACGAAGATTCTCACGGAATGCGCCGCTGCAGGGAGCAAGGTGGTGGTCCTCCTCGACGACGCCTACTTCGGACTCGTTTACGAAGACGGCGTAACCAAGGAATCGCTTTTCGCAAAGCTCGTCGACGCACACGAAAACCTCCTCGCCGTCAAGCTCGACGGCCCGACCAAGGAAGACTACGTATGGGGCTTCCGCGTGGGCTTCATGAGTTTCGGTTTCAAGGGCGCCACCGCAGCCCAGCTCAAGGCCCTCGAAGACAAGGCCGCCGGTACGGTTCGTGGCAACATCAGCAACGCCCCGTCCATCAGCCAGAAGATTCTGCTCGCCGCCTACCAGAGCCCGGAATACCTGAAGGAAAAGGAAGAAAAGTACAACACGCTCAAGAAGCGCTACGACATCATCAAGCAGGTACTCGCCGCCCATCCGGAATACAACGAAGCCTTCGAGGCCATGCCGTGCAACAGCGGTTACTTCATGTGCGTGAAGCCGCTCGGTGTCGACGCCGAAGAACTCCGCCAGAAGCTCATCAAGGACTACAGCACGGGCACGATCATGCTTTCGGGTCTCATCCGCGTCGCGTTCAGCGCAGTCCCAACCGAAAAACTCGGCAAGCTGTTCGAAAATATCTACAAGGCTGTGAAGGACCTGCAGAAATAGGCCCATCATGGCATAGATTTTACGAAAGCATTTTGTGTTAGCTATCTTTACAAAGCGCTTTCTATTATGAACAAAAGGTTTTGGTGGTAGGCCCTCGCACCTCAAAGCGAGCATCGCGAGCGACCTCACACCTCATACCTGAAACTGGAGGATCAATGTCCGATAAAGCCACCTTGAATTACGACGGAAAGAGTTACGAACTCCCCGTCATTGAAGGTACCGAACATGAGCACGGCCTTGACGTGAGCAAACTCCGCAAGGATTCCGGCCTCGTAACGCTCGACTACGGCTACCTGAATACCGGCAGCACCAAGAGTTCCATCACTTACGTGAATGGCGAACAAGGGATCCTCCGCTATCGAGGTTACTCCATCGAAGACTTGGCCGAAAAGGCCACATTCCCGGAAACCGCTTGGCTCCTGATTTACGGCGAACTCCCGAACCAGGAACAGTTGAGCCGCTTCCGCACGCTCCTCACCGAAAACGCACTTTTGCACGAAAACCTGCTGCACTTCTTTAGGGAAATGCCGCCGGGAGCCCACCCGATGGGCATCCTCAGTTCCGTGGTGAACGCCGTGGGCCTTTTCACCCCGCGTTTCTACGACGACGAAAACATCGCAAGCGCATTCGAACTCACGACAGCAGGCCTCATTTCCAAGATTCGCACCATCGCCGCGTTCTCTTACAAGGCGAGCATCGGCGAACCGTTCGTGTACCCCGAAGCCGAGCGCAGCTACTGCAGCAACTTCCTCAATATGATGTTCAGCAGCAAGGCTCGTCCGTACCATCCGGATCCGATCATGGAAAAGGCATTGAACACTCTCTTGATTGTTCACGCCGACCACGAGCAGAACTGCTCCACCTCGACCGTGCGTATGGTGGGTAGTTCCCAGGCCAACCTTTACGCAAGCATCTGCGCAGGCATTTGCGCCCTGTGGGGCCCGCTCCATGGCGGCGCGAACCAGGCCGTGCTCGAAACGCTCCTGCGCATCCAGCAGAGCGGCATGACGATTGAACAGGTGATGGCGAAGGCAAAGGACAAGAACGACCCGTTCCGCCTTTCCGGTTTTGGCCACCGTGTGTACAAGAGTTACGACCCGCGCGCGAAAGTTCTCAAAAAGCTCATGTACCAGGTGTTCGAACGCGAACACGTCTCGGACCCGCTTTTGGACATCGCCCTCAAACTCGAAGACGCAGCCCTCAAGGACGAATACTTCATCGAGCGCAAACTCTACCCGAACGTGGACTTCTACTCGGGCATTCTCTACCGCGCCATGGGCATCCCCACGAACATGCTCACCGTGATGTTCGCCATTGGCCGCCTCCCCGGCTGGATTGCCCACTGGAAGGAAATGCACGACGACCCGATGAGCAAGATTAACCGCCCGCGCCAGATTTACACCGGCTACACGGAACGCCCTTGGGTCGACCGCGACAAAAGATAGCAGGGCGAGCGCAGCGCCAGGCGATTAAAACGCACCACAAATTTAAAAGTCTCCGAGGCAAGCGCCCCGGAGATTTTTTTGCAAATATTCAGGATACTATACGGCAGCGCTAGACCTCAGCATAGCCTCGGCTTCGCGTATTTTGTCTTCGGGAATTCCAAGTCGGCGCATCGCATCGAGCGTTGCATTTTGGCCCTCCAAACGACCATCCGCCACGCCTTCTGCATGGCCTTCTGCATGGCCTTCTGCACGACCTTCTGCACGACCTTCCGCACGGCCTTCCGCACGACCTTCTGCACGACCTTCCGCACGGCCTTCCGCACGACCTTCTGCACGGCCTTCCGCACGTGCCTCAGCGCGTTCCATTTTCATTTGATATGCAATATCAGTCATAGATTTCGCCTCCGTGACCAAGAACTCCATATCAAAATTACACAACTTCGCCGCATTTTGCAATACCTTCAGGTACGGATCATCCAAATCATCACAATTATCTTCGTTATTGATACGGTCAATCGCCCGCAACCATTTGGCAAGCCTGCAATCATCGGCATCATAACTCCCCCTAAGGAACTTTTCCACTTCCACAATGGTCAAGCGATGCTTGCCCCAAAAGAGTTCGTTGTCCTGATTTTTCAACTGGATGCAATGCCTGTACTTTTTTGAATCCTGGTAAGTATCGAACATTTGAATAGCGATAAAGTCCATCTGCCTGAGTTCATAGATTTCACCGGGAACTTTGTTCTTCAAGGTGTGGGCGGCAGTGTAGAAGACGAGACGGTCCTTGAACTCTTCATCCCCCTTGTGCTGGACCTCGATGACAATGCGGTTTTTGTTCTGATTTTCGGCTACCAAATCCGATGTGACCGACTTTACGTACGGCCCTCCCGGAACAGACGGATCCAAAAAGTCGAGGCTACGGATGCACTCGTCGGCCTCCAACTTGAGAACCGCATTCAAGAAACTGGCCGCCATAGGCTTGTTCTCATTCGCCCCGAAAATCCTTTTGAAGCAAGCGTCATTGTAAACGTACACGTAGCGAAACTTTTCCTTATATCTTGCAATACAGGCAGCGACATCGCCCCCGCTCACGCGGGTTTCGTGAATATCCTTGAGCATTTCTGCATATTGATTTCTGTTCATAAAGAACCTCCATGTTTGGTTTTCGTTTGTTCGACTTTAAAACCGATTCCGGTCAG
>JAZLMK010000076.1:0-10934 GCA_045598645.1 Fibrobacter sp. | reverse complement strand
TTGAGGACCTGACAAGAGAAGAGGTCAAGTGGATTGAGTGGAAATTGAACAATCGGCCGAGAAAACGACTTGGATTTCTCACCCCATTAGAGTATATTTCTAGGCAAGTTAAACAAATTTACTTGGCGACTTAAATCCGCCCTTCAATAGATGACATTACAAGCAACTATTTTCTTGGTGATTACAATCTTGGTCAATGGTTCCGTAATTTCAACCAGCCTCTTCTTTGGGAATCTGGAAAGTATTCTTTCTTGGATTATAGTTCGAATTTTATTATCACACAAAGTCTTGCTCGGAAGGAAAATCAAAATTTCGTCAACACGTGCTCTCCAAATTTTGCCGATGATGTTGCCGCAGACCTCGCTGTTTGCGGAGCAAAAACTGCAAAACAAGCCAACGATTCGATATTTTTGTTGATGAGTAATTCTGAAATCGACATGATGACCATTACCGTGAAACATGGCTTTGAAAATAATTACACCGATAAAAACTATAATGCACCAACTGGGTGCGGAGAACATGACAATGCATCGTCTCAAATAAAGTTGAAACTTTCATTTAAAGTTAATGATCCTTATTGGAATCCAGGTTGGGGTCTAAGCAATCTTGCAAACACCTATGTTCGTTTTGATCCGACAAATACTACTTTATATGGAAAAGGAGGGTATTTTGAAGGAAATTACAATAACCAGAAAAATCTGAACAGTTTGCAAAAAAATTTCTTTGGTGAATCCGGATGGTCATATTCTTATATCGCTGACGACGCTATGTTGACGGCTTTTGAAGCGCAGCGTTTTACCATCAACAATTCCGGGAACTGCCCACTCCTTTTCCCGGATGAAATCGGTGCCAAAAAAGAGGAACTTTATCCGTCAACATTCAATATGAATTTCTTTGGAAATCCTGATACAGCTCTTGTTGCTGTTGCCGAGGGAGTTCTGTTGGATGGAACTAAATTTTTGAACAAAATGGAATCGAAACATTTGTATGTTTCTGGTAATATTGGTGTAGGAAACATTAATCCCCTCGACATCAGCTTTACCATTGCACCAACTATATCCCCATCAGATGCTATGGAACAAAATTCCAGATTCATGTCTATCAAGTATCCTTTTGATGGCGACGTGGATACCCTTAAGATGCCTGTTAATGAATACGATTTATCTACATTTTTTAAATTCTACAAGTCGGAACGTTCCCGTATTCATTTTGGCGTTAACGATTGGAATGATGACCATTGGGATTCACTCTATGTCGTAAATTCTGTAATTAGGAACCCTATTACGGATTCCTCGCTTAAAAATATTTCTGGTTTAAACGTTAGTAACGCGAAATCAAATGGCGTGACCGCTATTGACACATTCTTTTTGTACAAAATAAAGCAGACAGATTATAATAACCATGATCGTTGGTACATCCCGTCGGACAGTATTCACGGAATAGCGATTCCATCGTCTAAGTACGTATATTCTAATGATAACAGGGTGACATCCACTGATTTAATTCTTTTGGAAACGGATTCTCTAGGAAATATTCTAAAAACCTCTAATCCTCCATGGACAGCAAACCAGGATTCTACTACTGGAAAATGGATTGTTGAATTTTTCAACTATACAATTAAACGTGAATACGACTACATCTATTCAAAGAGTCCTATAAACCATAATGGAGGAGACCCATCGCACTTTGTTCCTAATGACAGTATCATTTCACAAATCGCACGTGATACGAATGAAGTATTATCGGATACTGCTTGGATGAGAAACCTTTCGCTTTCCTTGGTTGGTATTTACGAACGTGATACGAATAAGGTAGATACTCTTCTGCGTAAACATCCATATCTTTCCGTAACAGATGATTCGACAAATGGCGGATTCAAAGTCACGTGGAATGGCTCCGCTCCGAAGGAACGTGCCGGTGAAATAGCCACATTACGTGGCCGTGTGCCGGGAGACAAAGCTTTCTGGCGGTTGGCTTATTCAGACGAAAATGGGGAAATGCAGGTGATGGAAGAAGGTGAACAAGACACGTTCCCTAATTTCCTGCCAATACTAAAATATTATGACATAAGTAAGTTGCAAGGGCGGATTACATTCAGCTTACTGTACGGAAATCCCGACGGAATCCTGTACCGCAAGGACCTCGTGGTTCGTATAGGCACGCGTGTGGATCCGGATAGTGAAAAAACAATCTGGGACAAGTATGCCGAAGCGAATGTGCATTTTGCGGCCGGGGCCTGGGGCGATGATCCGATTGACGCCACCTTGCGTACCGTTGCTGCTGAAGAATATGTTTACGATGCCTTTGGCGATCTCGACGTTATCGGACCCGTTGTAGAAATTCTTCCTTCGCACAAGTTTAATGTTGAAGATACCGCCAGCTGGCCGATAGTCAACTTCAAGTTGAGTAGGGCCGATGTGGGTACGTGGAAGGCTTCTGAACTCAAGATTTACAAGCCAAACAAGGAAACAGAGACAATTGAACCCTTGGAAATGCGTGACATCAGTTGTTTCAAAAAGGACCCGTTCCTGAATGAGGGGGATAACGCCGTAAATTGCTCGGATACGACGTGGAATTATGTCCTTCTTTCGGCGCAGACGAAGAGTTTCTCCTCGTTCATTGTTCTGGATTCGAACTACGCAAAGACCGTGATGCCGACTGACACCTTGCCTGAAATCGATTCGCTGATTTGTGCCGAAATGGTTACCGATACCATCTGGATGGGTACGTACAACGGAAAACTTGGTTTCGCGAACCCGTGCAAGGGTCGCAGCAACTATCTGCTGCAATTGCGTGTGGGTTCCGCCGTGGCCGCAGAACACCAGGGCGTCTCTGCGGAAAATATCGCTTGGGAGGCTCGCCGTGGAGATGTCTGGCTCAAGTCCGATATCTACACCTCTAGGGTTGATTTCTTCGGCGTCGACGGCACGACGGAACAACTGCGCGGCCCATTCGTGCGTGTTGATTCCGTCGCCCCGACGATTTCCGATGTGGAAACTTCCGTTTCGGAAAGCGGTAGTGACAAAATGCTGAATGTGTCGGCCCTGCTTGCTGATACCGGCAGCGGAATCGCCTCGGTGACCATGAACGTCTACTTTGGCAACAACCTTGTTGAAATGAGAACTCTATCGTTCGGCAAACTTGTTCATGATACGCTTGTTTCCGGTGACTTCAAGATAAACGGCAGGCAGCTCCGTGAGTGTGTCGGTTGCAAGGCTTCCGTCAGTATGGTCCTTAATGACCATGGTTACAACCACATCGAACAAAAGATCAGCACAGAAAAAATTTATCCGTATCCGCAGTCACTCGTACTCTGGTACCCGCTTTCGGAAGGCTTCGGCAATGTTGCGCATGAAATGTTGGGGACGGGGTTGGACCTCAATCTTCAAAGTGTAGAAACCCCATGGGTGTATGGTGAAAACTGACTATACAAAGAACAAATGAATTTGCGTATACAAATAATAGGTTGTCTGTAGAAAAAGAAGCTCCATTCAGTATTGAATTTAACGGTATAATTGGAAGAAGGGAAGGCGTAGTTCTCATGTTATCGAATGGAAGTGTTGCGAATCGCCTTTTCATAGGGGTCGTAGATGACTATCTCTACATCGGTAACGGCTCTGTCAAGACGAAGTTCAATAATCCCGTTTGGATGTATTCACAGGGCCATTTTGTATTTGTTTTTGAAGACAATGTTGTCTCGCTGTACATGAATGGAGTGTTTGCTGAACGCATTACTTTGCCAGTAGATGTTGTAATAAAAGGAAATGTCCATCCACGACTTGGTGCGCAATCTTCTCAAGCTAGTGAATATTTCCGCATGAGCGACTTGCGTATTTACAACGCAGCCCTTACTGCGGAACAGATTCGTGACTTGTACCATTACGAGTATGTTCCTGACGAGGAAACCGAAAAGGTATTCGTTGTTCGCGCGGCCGATGTGAAAAATTGCGAAGGTCTCATGGTGGACCAGTCCTGCGCTTTGCCGGGCAAGGCCTACCTACGCCAGAAGAATCCATCTTCTTCCGGCTGGGTGAACTGGAGTGTGGATGCCGAGGCTGGTAATTACGCCCTTTATCTGCTCATGCGCGGCTACACGACCGAAACTTCGCTTGTCGAGGTTTCTGTGAACAACGTAAATTACGGTGTTCACCGATTGCGTTCTTCCGGTTTGTGGGAGAGCGTCCGTGTGGGCGACTCGCTCAAGTTCGCTCTTGCGGAAGGTGCCAATACGGTTTCTGTGCGCCCTGTAGGAAGTGTGGGAATTGCAGGCCTTGCCGTGGTTTCCTCGCCGCGTGATTTTGATGCCGTGAAGTTGGACTTCGGACAAGCAAACTGGAAGGATCCTGAACCTCGTGTGGAGGTGCGACTGTTCTACGATAACGCCGGCGACAAGACCTGGGCCCGCCCACGTGTCAAGTTCCGCAACCTTACAGGGAACAGTTACCCGAACGCGCACTTCCGTTACTTCTACAAGGGCGAAGGCTCGGGGGTCCAGGCGAAGTCCTTCTGGCCCGACTTGCCGATGAGCGTGATTCCAGACGCCGGTGACGTGTTCTATGCGGACTTGGCGCTCACCGAGCCGATTGCCCCGTACGGCAATGTCTATGGTAATGACGGCTTGCAGCTGGGATTGCATCGTAGTGAATATTTCCTGCCGTGGAACATCTTCGACGACCCGAGTTACGCGACGGGTTCCGAGAACGGTTACGTTGTTGCGAACGGAGTCGCCTTGCTTGACGAAAACGGTAAACTTCTGAACGAATGGCAATGCTACGACGACGGCGCCCCCGCCGAACAGGCGAAACCGAGCGTCCGCGCCCTTGCGAAGGAAGAAACCGACAATCCCTCGCAGAGTAGCCGTATCCGCATCGTGGTGGAAAACAACGGTTCCGTCGCTGTCGACGGATTCGAAGTCCGCTACTATTATCGCGATGCGAATGGCCGCATGGCGAAGCCGGATTACTACGATTTCGCCTTTGCCGACACCTCATTTGCGAACGTGGGTGGCGACCTTTACTATGTTTCGTTCATGTATACGAATTCTGCCTTGAATCCTGGAGAACGTAACGCTTTCGGTAACGGCGCTCAATTCGCTTTGCATAACGTAAACTGGCTGGATGGCTTTAGCGCAAGTGATGACCCGTCGCATCATGGCTTAACTCGCGAACTTACGTCCGCCGATTCCGTTGTGGTACTCGACAGGAACGGAAACCTCCTTTGGGGCAACGTACCGCAACCGAAGTTTGCAAACAACTTTGTTATAAAGCCTCTCGGCAAAAACCGCGTGACCCGAGTAGGTGACGTGGTGTACGTAGAAATCGACGAAACCGGCTACTACACGCTTGAAACGGTGAATGCTATAGGTATGCCTCTTGTAAGACTTTTTGAAGGAACTTGGAAACCTGGTGAATATATGGTAGAAATTTCAGCAGAAAAATTCAATGCGGGTGGATACCTAGTACTCCGAAAAGGGAACGAAATTCTGAATTGGCAGCTTTTGAAATAGGAACTTGAAAAATGAAAACATTATTGTTTTGGGGCTTGGCCCTGTTGACAATGTTTCTAACATCTTGTGCCGAAGATGAACCGGAATGGAGTGCCGCCGACGTTTGCCCCGAGGCAGGCACGAACCGCTACGGCATGCCGAATCGCGGAACTTTTACCGACGAACGCGATGGACGAGTGTACAAGTACACGACCATTGGAGACCAGGTATGGATGGCAGAAAATTTAAAGTATGATGCGCCGTATAGTGCATGCCCTATTGTTAGGGAAGATTATGAAAAAAAATATTGTTTTGGGGTGGAAAAAAGTTGCACTACACAGGAATGCTGTTCACAAAAGCTTTGCGAAATTTTCGGTCGATACTATTCAATTGTCGAAAATGGCAAAGGACAAGGAATAATAGACAGGAATTTAGCAGATACAATATGTCCTAAAGGGTGGCATGTTCCTATAAAGAAAGAATTGGAAATACTTTTTGACAATATGACAGGAAATGATGATGAATGGAGTGCCGCTGATAGAATGAAAAGCTCAGATTCTAATATGTTCTTTTCTCCTGAGCATCTTCCTCCTGGCTCAAATGATTGTGGTTTTTCAATCATTTCAAGTGGTTCTTTTGAACAAAATGGTACATTTTATTTAACTTCTGCAACAATCTTGACGTCAACGCAAGTTGATGTAGATCGAGAATGGGTGGGTTTTGTGGATAACAGAATTGCGCTGCTTCGTAATGATTCAAAAACATCTATCCGTTGCATAAAGGACTAATTGTATGAAAAAAATTTTATTATCAATACTCTTTCTTTCTATTTCCTCCTTTGCTCTTTCTTTGAATCAGGTTAAATCGGACCTTAAATCCTCCGCCCTGTCCAAGGATTCCGTTGAAATGAGCATTCGCACCACGGTGAATTCTTCCGCAGGCAAACAGACAGTTTCAATCTATATGGTGAAAAAAGGGCCTTCCAAGATTTATACCGAAATGAAGGCTCCGTTCATGAACCAGCGCAGCATCGTGAATGGTTCCCGCATGAAGGTGGTAGACCTGAATACGAACAAAGTTCAAATTCTCCCGTACAACGGCGAGGCCCTTGGCCAAAAGACTTTGTCTAGGATTAATCCGCTGGATTCCGGTGACTGGCTGGAACCTGTTTTCGTATCCGAAAATTTGTACAAAATAACGGGCTCCAAGGGAACGATTTATTACAATTCTGCAAAAAAGCGCATTGAAAAATTTGAAAACAATGATGCCGAAAAGTCTGCCCTGACCACGTTCACCTACGATGCCGAGAATAACCTCAAGACAATGGATGTCTCAGTCATTGTTGGTAGCAAGGAAACTAAGGTGACCACGGAAATTCTTGCTCTGCGCAGTTCCAAGAAATTTCCAGATAAACTTTATGAATTCTAGAGATAAAAAAATGAACTTTTTCTATAAGTTTTTTTTACTTATTATTGCAACTTTTTTTGCATCCTGCACGACAGACGCTGATGACGACGATGTGTTTGATGCATCTAAAGTGTGTCCGGAAACAGGAACAAATGCCTACGGCATGCCGAATCGTGGTACGTTCACTGATGAACGCGATGGTCAAACGTATAAGTACACGACTATTGGTAAACAAGTCTGGATGGCGCAGAATTTGAATTACCATGTTGAACAAGACGATTCATGCGCTTATGCTGAAGACGATTGCGTCCAAAAGGGGCGTTTGTATTTTAAAAAAAATATTTTTGACGCATGCCCTAATGAGTGGCATTTGCCTAGCCATGATGAATGGGAAGAAATGATTGACAAAATTGGTGGGTTTAAAATAGCTGGTTATTTCTTAAAGTCAAAAGAGGGGTGGTTAGGTGTAGATTCAGAAACTGATGCCAATGGAACGGATGATTGTGGATTTAGTGTTTTGCCGTCAATAGTGTCCGACATTAAATATGATGGTTATGAGGCTGATTTTTGGGCCGAATTTGTTGATAAAGAAACGGGAAAAAAAGATTTGTGGATGATTGTTGTGCATTCTGATGTTGATACGATAATGAGTAAACGTTATTTTTCAGATTTAAAGTATTCCGTCCGTTGTGTGATGAATTGATTTTTACATGATTGTTGCGATTTTCTCGCAGATTTCTGCGAGCATGCGTTCATACAGGCAAAGACTACCATTGAAGCTTCGTAAATGAATCACAAAGCGTAACAGAAAACCCCGGGCGTGTAGCTCGGGGTGTTTGAACTTGTTGTAACAGTTTTACTTGAACAGGTTCTTCATCTTTTGCAGGAAGGATTCTTCCTGGGCGGTTTCCTTGTCCTTGCGGATTTCGGCGAGCTTTTGGTAGAGTTCCTTTTCTTCGCGGGAGAGGTCCTTCGGGATTTCGACGCCTATTTCCACGTAAAGGCTTCCGCGGTCGCCCTGCTTTTTGAGCGGCCACAGGCCTTGCTCGCGGAGACGCAAAACGCTTCCTGCCTGCGTGCCTGCCGCAATCTTGATTTGAACGTCTTCTCCATCCAGAGTCGGAATGCGCTGCGTTCCACCAAGGACAAGCTTATGGACCGGAACCTTGATTTCGCAATGCAGGTCGTCGCCTTCACGAGTGAAGAATTCATCCGGCTTTTCGGCAATCACGGCGAGCAAGTCGCCGCAGGCGCCGCCACGCGGGCCGCAGTTGCCTTCGCCGCGCAGGTTCAGGTACTGACCTTCACTGACGCCGGCCGGAATCTTGATGGAAATTTCTTCGGATTCCTGCAAACGGCCTTCGCCACGGCAGTTGGAGCACGGATTCTGGATGACTTCGCCGGTGCCGCCGCAAGTGGGGCAGGCGCTCTCGGAAACCATCTGGAAGAATCCGCCGGACACGCGACGAACACGACCTGTGCCGTGGCATGTGGAGCAGTCGCTTACACCGGTTCCGCCCTTGCCGTTACATTCCGTACACGGAGTGTAGCGTTTTAAGCGAACCTTCTTGGTGCAGCCTTCAAAGATTTCCTTGTAGCTAAGAGCCACCTTAATCTGCAAATCGTTTCCGCGCGGAGGGCCAGCCTTGCGGCGACCACGTCCGCCACCGCCAAAACCGAAACCGCCGCCGAAGATATCGCCGAACTGGCTGAAGATATCTTCGAAGCTGAATCCGCCACCGCCGAATCCACCGCCGCCAAAACCGCCACCAGGAGCGTTGAAGCCGAACTGGTCGTAGTTCTTGCGCTTTTCAGGATTCGAGAGAACGTCGTAGGCTTCTGCAGCTTCCTTGAACTTTTCTTCGGCTTCCTTGTCGCCCGGGTTCTTGTCCGGGTGGTACTTGATGGCAAGCTTCTTATAAGCGTGCTTGATTTCATCAGCACTTGCGTCCTTACCGACGCCCAAAACTTCGTAATAATCTCTTTTTTCAGCCATATAGCTCGCTCCTTTGGAGCTTTGAGGCTTGAGGGCGCACCTTACGGTGCTTTGAGGTCGGGCTACGCCCTTTGAGCTTAATAAAGGCGCTTCGCGCGAATCACAGATTTGAGAAAACCTCTTACCTCAAACCTGTAGCCTCGTACCTGTTTATAGCAAAAAGGTGTCCCTGCATAAAAAACAGGGGAACACCATTTGCAAAGGACGCTCAAAACTCATTGCTCAAAGCTCAATGCTCAAAGCGAGCTTGCGAGCGACCTCATACCTAATTAGTCAACCACTTCGGCGTCGACAACTTCCGGACCGTCGCCCTTCTTTTCGGACTTCGGCTGTTCAGAAGCACCCGGCTGCGGGCCCGGCTGGGCCTGGTTTGCACCGGCGGCCTGAGCCATGGAACTGATCATGCCCTGGAGCTTGTCCATAGCGGCCTTGATTTCTTCCTTGGTGCCGTTGTCCTTCTTGGCCTTGATATCGTCGATGGCGGCCTGGAGCTGGCTCTTGGTGTCGGCCGGGAGCTTGTCGCCAAATTCCTTGAGCTGGCCTTCGGCCTGGTAAGCCATCTGTTCGGCCTGGTTCTTGATGTCCACGAGTTCGCGCTGTTCCTTGTCCTTGGCAGCGTTGGCTTCGGCATCCTTGACCATCTTGTTGATTTCGTCTTCGGAAAGGCCGCTGGAGCTCGTAATCTTGATGGACTGTTCCTTGCCGGTTTCCTTGTCCTTGGCGGAAACGTGCACGATACCGTTGGCGTCGATGTCGAAGGTCACTTCGATCTGCGGAACGCCGCGCGGCTTCTTCGGGAGATCGGTCAAGTCGAACTTGCCGAGAGTGCGGTTGTCGCGGGCAAATTCGCGTTCGCCCTGGAGCACGTGAATGGTAACAGCCGGCTGGTTGTCTTCGGCAGTGGAGAACACCTGGCTCTTCTTGGTCGGAATCGTGGTGTTGCGGTCGATGAGCTTGGTCATCACGCCACCGAGGGTTTCGATACCGAGAGAAAGCGGGGTCACGTCGAGGAGGAGCACGTCCTTCACGGCAGAGTCGCCGCTAAGAACTGCGCCCTGGACGGCAGCACCGATGGCAACGACTTCGTCCGGGTTCACTGTCTTGTTCGGTTCCTTGGCGAAGAACTTCTTCACGGCGTCCTGGACGGCCGGAATACGGGTAGAACCACCCACGAGAATCACTTCGTCGATTTCGGAAAGCTGGAGGCCGGAGTCGGCGATAGCCTTGCGGCACGGTTCCATGGAACGTTCCACGAGGTGAGCGGTGAGCTGGTCAAACTTGGCACGGCTAAGGGTCAGGTCCAAATGCTTCGGGCCAGTAGCGTCAGCGGTGATGAAGGGGAGGTTGATGTTCGTGGATGTCGTTGCGGAAAGGTCGATCTTTGCCTTTTCAGCAGCGTCCTTCAAACGCTGGAGGGCCATCTTGTCCTTCTTCAGGTCGATGGACGGGTTTTCCTTCTTGAATTCGTCGTTGATCCAGTCGATGATGACTTCGTCGAAGTTGTCGCCGCCGAGCATCGTATCGCCGTTGGTGGACTTCACGGAGAACATGCCATCGTCGATTTCCAGGATGGAAATATCGAACGTACCGCCACCGAGGTCATAAACGGCGACCTTTTCGCTCTTCTTGGAGTCGAGGCCGTAGGCGAGGGCAGCAGCCGTCGGTTCGTTCACGATACGGAGAACTTCAAGGCCAGCGATCTTGCCGGCGTCCTTTGTTGCCTGGCGCTGTGCGTCGTTGAAGTAAGCAGGAACCGTAATCACAGCCTGGGAAACGGATTCACCGAGGTAGTCTTCGGCAATCTTCTTCATGGTCTGGAGCACGGCTGCAGAAATTTCGGGAGGAGCGAACTGCTTGTCGTCAATCTGCACGCGAATCGGATCGGAACCCGAGCCCACGAGCTTATACGGCATGTTGGTTTCGACGCTGGAGCATTCGCCGGCGGTACGGCCCATGAAGCGCTTGATGGAGTAAATCGTCTTTTCGGGGTTGGTGATGGCCTGGCGCTTTGCCACGTGACCGACCAGGCGTTCGCCAGTCTTGCCG
>JAZLMK010000075.1:0-1281 GCA_045598645.1 Fibrobacter sp. | reverse complement strand
GGGTCCTGGAATTCGCGTACGGGAGCGAGTCGACTTTTTCCGTCAAAATTATTTAATGCGAAATCTGCGTAGAACAGAGGTTGACCGGCAATTGTCCAACTGGCGCAAATTTCGCAGAAAAAACTCAAAATGTCATCTTTTGACAGTCGAGTCGTTTTATATTTGTAGGGTGTTTTAAAATTGTTCTTTGCGTTGGCGCATGGGCCCAGCTTGTAACGCAAAAGGAGTGAAAATGAATGAGAAGAACGAGATTGTCATGTACCAGCCTGAGGGTGGAGAATTCCACATCGAAGTCCGCGTAGAAAACGAGAGCGTGTGGCTGACGCAAGCACAGATGGCGGAGCTGTTTAATAGCACTAGAAATAATGTAACACTGCATTTAAAAAATATTTTCAAGGAAAAGGAATTAGATAAGGATTCAGTTAGTAAGGATTTCTTACTAACTGCAAGTGATGGAAAAAAATACAAGACAAAGTTGTATAACCTCGACGTGATTATTTCTGTCGGTTACCGTGTAAAATCCATCAACGGGACCCGTTTCCGCCAATGGGCAACAGGTGTCCTCCGAGACCGCTTGCTGTGTCGTTCGGGTGCGAATCAGCAACTCCAGCTTGTTGAATCTCGTCTCGAGGCGAAAATCGACAGGCATTCTGCGCAAATATCCGACATCCAGGAAAAGGTGGACTTTTTCGTCAGGACGTCGCTGCCGCCTGTGGAAGGCGTGTTCTGCGAGGGGCAGGTTTTTGATGCGTGGGCGTTTGCGTCGAATCTAGTGCGGCTTGCAAAACGGCCCATCGTCCTGATTGACAATTTCGTGGATGACAGTACGCTTAAGCTTTTGGAGAAACGTGCCGAGGGTGTGTCCGTGGACATTTACACTCGTCCGCCAAGGAACGCTCTCGACGAGGATTTGCGACGGTTCCAGCAGCAGTTTTACCCCATTCCCGTCCATTTCACCGCGAAGGCTCACGACCGTTTTTTGCTGATTGACGACACGGTGTACTTCGTGGGCGCTTCGTTCAAGGATCTCGGCAAAAAACTGTTCGCTTTCGCGAAACTTTCGCAATTCACGTGTGGCGAAATTCTGCAAAAGTTGTAGTGCGGGCGATTGTCCGTGTTTGGTAGATTTTTGCGTTGGCGCATGGGCCCGGCTTGTAACGCAAAAGGAGTATGTATGGCAAAAAGAATTACGCCTGAGGGCGAAATAGCGATTATCGACGAAAATCTGCTGAAGAGCAAGGTTTATACCATCCGCGGTGTAAAGGTGATGCTCGATGCCGA
>JAZLMK010000074.1:0-39210 GCA_045598645.1 Fibrobacter sp. | reverse complement strand
GCCTTGATTTCGGCAGCGGTGAGGCTGTTAAGCTTTGCAGAGATGACCTTCATGTTCTTCGCGTATTCCGGTCCCTTGGCCTTGATGCCAAGGAAGTTCGGCTTCGCGGAGAGTTTCACGAGCACGGTTTCATCTTCGATGAACTTCATTTCGCGGACGTTCAGTTCCTCGAGAATCAAGTCCTTCATATTTTCGGCAACGTTCTTTTCCACTTCGCCGTGGGCGACGACTGTCATGGAGGCAATCGGCATGCGATTCTTTACGTTGTTCGTAGCGCGAATCACGCGGCCCATTTCGACCATTCCGCGGACCATGGCGATGCGGTTCACCAGGGCTTCGTCCATGAGGCTCTGGTCTGCACTCGGGAATTCGCAGAGGTGCACGCTCACCGGGGCCTTGTCATCGACTTCGCGAACGAGAATCTGGTAGATTTCTTCGGCAAGGAGCGGGAGGAACGGAGCAAGAATCTTCGAGAAGTCCACGAGCACCTTGTACATGGTGGCGTAGGCGGCGTTCTTGTCGCCATCGTTTTCGCTCTTCCAGAAGCGGCGGCGGCTGCGGCGCACATACCAGTTCGTGAGGTCGTCCACAGCGGCGATAATGGCAGGCACCACGTTGTACAAACGGTAGGCCTTCATTTCGACTTCAACCTTCGCGGCCAAATCCTGCAAGGTGGCAAGCATCCAGCGGTCCAGTTCGTTTTCACTCTTGACTTCTTCACCCGGGTGCCACGTGAGCTGGCCCTTGGCGGCGTCGGCGTTGTGGTTACTGACGAAGAATGCGACGGCGTTCCACAGCGGGAGCATCACCTGCTTCACAATGCCCTTCACGCCTTCTTCCGAGAAGCGGAGGTCTTCGGCCTTCAATGCGGCGGAGTTAATCATGAACAAGCGAATGGCGTCGGCGCCAGTGCGTTCAATAAGTTCGTTCGGGTCCGGGTAGTTGCGCTTCGACTTACTCATCTTCGTGCCGTCTTCGGCCAAGATGATGCCGTTCACAATCACGTTCTTGAACGCAGGCTTCTGGAACAAGGCGTTCGCAAGAACCGTCAGCGTATAGAACCAGCCACGGGTCTGGTCCAAGCCTTCGGCGATGAAGTCGGCCGGGAAGCTTGCTTCCACAAGTTCCTTGTTTTCGAACGGGTAGTGGCGGCTAGCGTACGGCATGGAGCCGGACTCAAACCAGCAGTCGAACACTTCCGGAGTGCGGTGGAATTCCTTGCCATCCTTCTTGATGACAATCTTGTCCACATAATGCTTGTGCAAATCTTCGAGCGTTTCGCCCGTGAGGTCGGCCAGTTCCTTGATGCTGCCGACGGCAATCATTTCGCCATCTTCTGCAATCCACACAGGAATCGGGGTACCCCAGAAACGGTTACGGGAAAGGTTCCAGTCGCGGGCGTTCGCAATCCACTTGCCAAAACGTCCGTCGCGAATATGGGCAGGTACCCAGTTCACCGTCTGGTTGTTCTCGACCATCCATTCCTTCAAAGTCTTCGTCACACCGTCGGCGCGGGTCACAGGCGCATCAATCTTCAGGAACCAAGTCTTCAAAGCGCGGTAAATCAGAGGAACGCCGGTACGCCAGCAGTGCGGGTAACTATGGACAATCGTGTCCTGCTTGAACACGCGGCCCTGTTCCTTGAAGAAGCGGATAATTTCCTTGTCGGCTTCCTTGGCGCCCTTGCCCTGCCACATCGGGACCTTGTCCGTGAACTTGCCTTCGGTATCGAGCGGGTCGAAAAGACCGAGGTCGAGTTCGGCACCCTTCTGGAAGTCCTCTTCACCAAAAGAAGGAGCGGTATGCACGGCACCGGTACCGTCGTCGGTACTCACGTAGTCGGCAGCGTAAATCTTGTAGTGGCGGGAAAGCTGTTCCGGCGTCACGTAGGCGTCGGAAATGTGGGACAGAGCCTCGTAGTCCTTGCCCACGAGTTCGGAACCCTTGCAAGTATCCACGATGTTCGCGTTCTTGAAGTAGGCAGCGGTACGGCTTGCGGCAATCCAATACTTTTTGCCTTCGAATTCCACGAGGTTGTAGTCCATGTCCGGACCCACAACGATGCAGAAGTTGGAGTACAAAGTCCACGGAGTCGTCGTCCACACGAGGATGCTCGTGTCCTTGAACTTCGCCTCGTCCGTGATAAGCGGGAAAATCAAAGTGAGGGACGGATCCTGGCGGTCCTTATAACCCTGGTTCGTCTCGAAGTTCGAAAGCGGAGTGGCAAGCGCCGGGCTGTACGGCTGAATGCGGTAGCCCTGGTAGATGAGGCCCTTGTCGAAGCACTGCTTGAAGACCCACCACACAGATTCCATGAAGTTCTTGTCCATGGTCTTGTAGCCCTTGTCGAAATCGACCCAGCGGCCCATACGGCGAACGGTCTTCTTCCATTCGTTCGTGTACTTGAGCACCTTGCCGCGGCAGGTTTCGTTGAACTTGTCAACGCCCAGGTTCTGGATTTCGGCAACGCCGGCGAGGCCGAGTTCGTTCTGCACCAAGGATTCAATCGGAAGACCGTGGCAGTCCCAGCCGAAGCCGCGCGGAACGCGCTTACCCTTCATCGTCCAGTAACGCGGCACGATATCCTTGATAGTACCGGCAAGCAAGTGGCCATAGTGCGGAAGGCCGGTCGCAAACGGAGGGCCATCGTAGAAGGTGTACGGTTCAGTTTCCGGACGGGAGTCCAGCGACTTCTTGAAACTTTCATCCTTGTCCCACAGGCCGAGCACGCGCTCTTCAATTTGCGGGAAGGTCTCTTCTTTCTTTACTTCACGAAACATGATATAATAACCTCAAACGGTAATTTTTTGAGCGTAAATTTAGAAATCAATAAAAGCGGACAACCCACGGCAATGTTGTTTTTGGGGTATTACTTGCAACATCCAAAACTTGACCATCAACCCATGCGTTTATCCGATAAGGACGACCGCCCAAATTATGCAATTTGAACAGATAACGGCGATTTCTTTCAAATGCGAAGCCTCTTTGGAAATACCAGTCCGACAGAGGAATTACACTTTCATCCAATGACAAGAAGCCTGTTAATTCAGCCCCATCTTCCGCAGAAATGCCCAAATGCAGACTTGCTGGAGTCCAGTCATTCGGGAACCCGACCACTTCAAACCACAAATCTCCTTCAGGAACAATACGAATTGTATTGTTGACAAGCAATTGCAACGGATTCGTAGAAGTGCAACCTTCATCGCCAGGACAGTGAGGTTCGTATTTGTTTACAGTATTTTCTCTAAGTTTGCCAGCAAATCGTAAATTATCAATCCAAACAGAATCAGCTGTATTCAAGACGATTTGTATTTGAGCATCAGAATGTGGTTCAGATAAAAGCGACAAGGCTTCTTCGGGCACATCAAACTTATAAGTCAACCAATTATTAAAATACGGCTGTATTTGCTGCTGTGTTCCTAACTGAATATGTTTATTAGAAGAAGGTACATTTAGCCATAATTCAATATTTCCAATCCAATACTGATTTTGCGTAGAAGACGGAACAAATAAATCAACATCCATTTCATCTCCCAACATCACAAAGTCCGCAGTTGTAATGTCACGACTTTCAATTACTTTCCATCCAGCCGGAGTCACAAGACTTCTGACTCCTTCACTTTTGTGCTTTGTATCCAAAGTGATGGTAGTATTATTGGAATGCCAGTCTCCAATTGATTCAAAGCGACCTATCGCAAACGAAGCAAAGTCTGATTCATACAACAATAATGTATAACTATCATTTGCGTCGTTATTGCCAACTATTTTTAATATATTACCATTTTTCGCGTATTCAGCACTCAAAAGAACGGTCGCCCTATTATTTCCATTCTCTTGAATAAATACTTCATATAACGGATTAAGCAAATCTTCCGGAGAATATACCATGACTTTATTTACGGAACTTAGATTTTCAGCCTTTACAAGAAGAGAATAGCTTTTCTTTGATTTAGTACCCACAATCTGATAATCATCAATATCATTTGATGTCAAATACGCTTTTACGGCATCATTCGGCTTCAAAAGAACAAGCTCATTTTCTAACGGGTCTGAGCAACAACCATGAACAACAAATTGACCATTTCTATAAAGAGTAAATGGTTCTGTATCTAAAGTCTTTCCTTCAATTTTATCGTTTGGAAGAGAAGTTCCTTTCATCGTTACTCTAGCTTTTTTCTCTAAATTCGAAGCTCGAATTTCCCACTCATAAGTTCCATCTACCATTAATTTAGGGACAAAAGCCGTATAAATACCATCACCAGCAATACCATCCCCATTTACGCCATTATCATACAATTGGAAATGTTCTACAAAGGCATTAGGCCCCTTTATCACACCCTCATAGGTCACATTAGTCAGCAATCCAGAAGCATTCCTTACAGATGCAATAAATTTGCCATCCATTGGCCAAATAAAGTCTTCCGTTATTTCCACATCCATTGCATGATGCTGTTTATCTTCATCCGCAATAACTCTAAAATCAATCTGCGTATTGAGATTATTTTTGATTTTTAGATACATTCCAGAATCGCTATATTTATTTAAGAAGATTTCCGCTATAAAATAATTTTTATCTCCCATAGGGTAAACATTAATCGTAGAATTTAAGATATTGTCATTTTCATCTACAACAGAAATAGGAGTGTTTGAACTAGAACTAGAAAAAGAACCATAAATTTGCAGCCTTGATGTATGTGGTTCCACATAGATATTCGATGAAAGAGCTTTGCTTACAACGGATTCACTAGCAATTTGTTCTTTTCCATAAGCATTAGCCAAAACTTCAACAACTCGATTTCCGATTTTCAAAAAGAAATCATTATCTTGTTCTGAAAACGTTCCTTTAGTTTCTTGAGCCATTTGTCTTAAAAGTTCCCAATCTGCATAAGGGCCATAAGCAAATGTGTGAATAGAAACATCTTTTTCTCGATATTTCGCAATAATCTGCTCTTTTGTTACCGAACTAGCGTTGTCCATTCCATCGGATATCACATAAATCATTTTCATACTAGACGGGTCGGTAGATTCAATCGCATCATCAAGTGCATCAAACAAAGCTGTTTGACCACTAGCAGAAACATTATCGATGCTTGCGTATATGCTTTGCAAAGAAGGATTCCATTTCGGAGCAAAAACAGTTTGTTTCGTTGAATTAAACGAGTAAACGCCTACACGCACATTTGATGCATCATAATCTTCATCATCGCTCAAAAAACCGCCTGCTACAAATTTTGCAGCTAGTTTCGCCTGTTCAATCTTATTATTGTCCCGCATGCTGCCAGACGCATCTAAGACAACCGCTATTTCCATTTTCGGTTTATCCATCCACTCAATTTCCAAGTATTTTCGTGTAACCGTTGAATATTCACTTTCGCTTCTGCCTGCCAATTCAACTTTCATAAAAGGAAGTGTTACATCTTTCAATTTTTCACAATCTAACGTTTCTCGCCAAGTGGCATCCGAACTCGGCCACGAACTTGTATTTTCATCATAATTCAAGAATGTTGTAGTCAAAAAAAGATCTTCCGCCGAGGGCGCCCTATTAATCAACGATTTAAACCAATATCTCGGCCAATCTTTATCAACGCCAATACCGACATCATTTTTAGGGTCTCTAACCAACATATCCCACCCAGACACAACAGTTCCGTCATCTTGCCTGTATTCCATTCCTTGGGGAGAATTTTTTCTTACATTAAATTTTGTACTGAAATTCCACCACTGCCATTGAGGTTCCTCATCACAAAATTCCTTAGAATCAAACGCACTGCTGTGCCAAGATACTGTATTCGGCGTGCTAGAGGCATTTATAGGTTCTGTTATCCCCCATGGATAGACTCCATCATCTTGAAAACGAACATTTCTGATTTTAATGCGATAAATACCCCGCTCCAACAGGGCGGCATCAACATCTTCAATATAATCGTAATTAGCACGATCAACAACATCTGCACCCAATACATTCAAAGCACTACTTACAACACCCTGTGGAATTCGGCCAACAACTCTTGTCGGGGGAGCGTCAGGATCTACTTCATCCTCTATTTCATAATCAAAAGCCTGAAATTTTATCAAGGCCCCAAAATGGTAGGCTTCCATAAGTATTTTAAACTTTTGAAGAGACGCATTTTTCCTTTCAATTTTAAGCCAGCCATCCGGGGAATCAATCGAAATAGACACATCATTGTCGTGAGGATTTAGTCCAGCATCACCATACTCATCGGACAATCCATATATGTAGTGCATTGATTCATGCAATAAATCACTAGCTGCTCCATAAGGATTTCTGCGACGATCGTCTTCATTAATTTCCTCAGAAAAATCATAATCTGAGTAATTCAATGAACCACCATGGTTAAAAGCACCAACATTTGCATTTGGATGAACATTAAATTTTTTCCAATCAACATCGCACCCCGTAAGGAATCTACCTCCCGTAAAAAAGCGAATATGCCCTAAAAAGTTACCACCATTGCTTAACTCATATATGCCATCCGCCCATATTTTGACAATTTCTTCATATTTTTCGCGAGAATCCTTATCAGAAGGATTGCCAACTACTGGTTCTCGTTCAAGGCATATCGTAAGGTCGATGATTTCTTCTACAGGAACCGGATTGTTTTGCCGATACACCGCTCTAACAGTAGAAAACGGAGATATTCCCGCATATATTACAGAAAACAGGGATATAGATAGAATCAGTATTTTTTGCATAGTTATTCCCATTACATACTAATGTCTATTAAAATTTAACATAAATAATAGATTATAAAAGGGATGTCGACGACAACATCACCATTTTTTTCGGGGTGTTCAAAGTTGAAAAGACCAAAAAAACATAATTAACGAGACAAGAAAGATAAAACCTACAGAATTTCATAATTCGAACAACATTTCTAAAAGAGCTGATTAATTTTACCACATATGGTTTTTTTACACTTCGTTTTTCTACATTTTTTATATATTGTAGATATGAAAAAAATATTATACTTAGTGTTGGTTTTCGCCCTATACTGTTTTGCTCAGACAAGTTCTGATTCTGCACCAAAAAGTTCTTCATCCGCAGCAGATTCGCAAATAAGCTGTCCAGATATTAACCGTCAAGGTATGCAAAAAACAAAAAACATTCCAACATCCCCCGACAAAGATAAATGGAAAAAAAATAAAATCAATATAATTGGAATTGTTGATTCTGTAGGTGTAGATTCTTTTTTCGTTGAGGGCAAATATCTTGTTTATTACGTGGGCACACAGTCATCAGTAGGAAAGATTGTTAAAATAAAAAACATTAATCTTACAGGTTCCGATAATGATATGAAACTGGCATTTGATTCAAATGCTGTATTTGTTCCTTTAGATTTAAATCTCGTCAAAGGAGATTCCATTTTCATTACAAATTATTCTGCAACATTCTTTTTAGAATGCTATACACACACAAATCTACACGGGGAATTCATCGGATCTTTTTCTGTAAATACACATCAAACAACTAAATTACTTTACAAGCCTCAAAAAACAAGCACAAACACACCGAAAAAACACAATCGAAACGCCACAGGAAGACGCATAAATAAAGCCCCCTCTAAAATGGTTCGATATTAAACTAATGATGAATTCATTGTTTCATTGCAAACATCGTTCAGCAATAAGCACTTCATAAAAGACCTCTAACCACCATTGATAGTTCGACGTCTCGCAACAGGAACGCTCGCGGGCAATTCATAAAAAACAAAAACTCCAAAATAATTCGATACGAAGTATATCCGTAGCGGAACTTCTGGCGCTACTTATTACTCTTCCTTCTGTTGCAATCCCTGCAAAGCATCTGACAGTTTGTATCAATGGTCGGCCTATCTTCAACACGGGCGACTTTATTGTCGGGCATCTTGAGATCCAAACTCATTAAGGCGAAAAAACGACATTTGTCAATTCTTCGCCCTAAAATATATGGAAAAAAATCTAGCATCACAAACATTCCACCTCTTTACAAAAAAAATTTTCATAAGCAAATGGTGTTTTTTCGTTTTTTTATTTGACACATTCCCAGTCGTATCAAACCTTGAAAAAAGGAACGAAAAATGTTCACTACAAAACACAATCTCGGGCCAGTCATCGTGACGACCTTTTCTGCCGCAATCGGCGGTTTCCTGTTCGGTTTCGACTCTTCCGTCATCAACGGCGCGAACATCGCTCTAAAAAGTTACTTTGGATGTAGCGACGCCCAATTAGGCCTTGCTGTTTCCATGGCGCTCATCGGGGCAGCCATCGGCGCCTACTTTGCAGGGCGCCTAGCCGATATATTCGGCCGAGTTCACGGCATGCTCGCAGCGGCATTTCTCTTTTTCGTAAGTGCCATTGGTTCGGGAGCGCCTTTTGGAATCGTCGACTTCATCATGTGGCGATTCATTGGAGGCTTGGCAATCGGCATAGCTTCGATTATCGTTCCCATCTACATTGCAGAAACAGTCCCTGCGCGTTTTCGCGGGCGCCTTGCTTCCATGCAGCAGTTTGCAATCGTGATAGGCATTTTTGTAGCGCTTCTTTCCAATTACTTCATCATGCGCATCGCCGGCTCCGCAAGTTCAACGCTCCTGGGATTCGAAGCATGGAAGGTGATGTTCTGGGTCGAAACGATTCCGGCATTCATCTACGGTCTTGCTGCATTGCGCCTTCCTGAATCCCCGCGTTACTTGATAAGCAAAGGGCTGCTTACAGAAGCTCGCAGGGTTCTTGCGACAATCAACGACGAGAATGTTGATTCTGAAATCGAAGTCATCCAAAACACCTTCGAGAACAAAAAGCGTGCAAGGCTTTCCGATTTATTTGAAGTCATCCACGGGAAAACACGCATCGCCCCTGTCGTATGGGCTGGCATCGGCATCGCAGTCCTGCAGCAATTCGTGGGCATCAATGTCATCTTCTACTACGGCACCATGCTTTGGCAAAACGTCGGCTTCGGCGAAAGCGACGCCTTCCTTACAAGCCTTATCGCTAGCGGCATCAATTTAATCATGACCGTCGTCGCCATTCTTTTGATTGACAAAATCGGCCGCAAGCCTTTACTTCTCATCGGTTCGGCAGGCATGTTCATCACCCTCGGGACACTCGCCCTCTGTTTCATTTGCGGTACAGAAAACGGAGTCCTTAGACACTATTCAGGCATTCTCGCCCTGATTTCCGCGAACCTCTACGTGACCTTCTTTGCTGCCACCTGGGGCCCTGTCATGTGGGTGATGCTCGGTGAAATGTTCAACAACCGCATCCGCGCCGTGGCCATCTCCGTTTGCGGACTCGCCCAGTGGATAGCGAACTTTCTGGTCAGTTGGTCCTTCCCCGTTCTCGCAGGCGAAAAAGGCATCGGTGTCGGTCCCACCTACTTGATTTACGCAGTATTTGCGGCCATCAGTTTCTTCTTTGTGCTAAAGTTCACGACCGAAACAAAGGGCAAAACCCTGGAAGAGATGTGATATAGCCGTTTCCAAAAGCCAGCCAGCGCTCATTTTATAAATTTACCGCAGGTTCCTAAAAAAATGCGGGAGAAAAATGAGCGGCAATTTCAAAATCAAGACTTGGGTAAGCAAGCTTTTAATCACTTGCGGGCTCGTACCAGCCAGTTTTGCGGCATCCCCAATCAAGACCGTTCCCTGGAACGGACACGTCGGTGCCGCAAGTTTCACCTTCGACGACGCGATGGACAACCAGTTACAAAACCTCACGCCGATTCTTGAAGAAATGCCCGACGTGCGCGTCACGTTCTTCGTTTCGAACATGGGCGGGAACAGGCTCAAACAGGTAGGCGCCGGTTTTGCGAAACTCGCCAAGATGGGGAACGAAATCGGGAACCACACAGCCAACCACTTGCAGCTCCCGGACCAAGATGACGCAACCTTAAAGAAAGAAGTCCTGGACTTCGCCGAAGAAATCGAAAAAGTCATGGCAGAAAACGAAGCGACCGTCAACGTAACCGCACTCGCAACTCCCTTCTGCGCAAACAACGACAAGGTTTCCGCAGTCATCAACCAACATCACTTCATCAATCGCGACGGCGGCTGGCACGGACGAAACGAATGGGACGTGGAACCGGAATGGCTCGGCATGCAGTCCAGAGTCTGGAACCACTCGGAAACGGCGGCAGCAGAACTCCTGGGAGCGCTAGACACGGCGGCCTTCATCGGGAATTTCGCAGGCGCAAATCCGTGGGACGTACAAGTGAAAGGGCCGTCGTGGCTCGTCCTTTTGCATCACGGTGTTTCGAACGAGGGCGGCATGGACATAGCCCCCGCCGACTTGAAAAAAGCTTTTGAGCGCGCGCTGGAGAACGACTTGTGGGTGGCTCCGTTCAGTACCGTAGGCGCCTACCAGTTGGCGCATTTCACCCTGGACGCAGCCACAGCGACTCAGGATGGCGAAAGCTACAAGGTCACTTGGGAAATGCCGCATCCGCACATGCCCGCAAGCATTCCGCTGAAAGTCAAGTTGAGCGAAGAATTCCTAAAGGAATCCGGCCTAGACAACGCGCAGAAACTCGTCATCGAGCAAAACGGCAAAGCCATCAAACCAAGCGCAGAAGGCGTCTTCGACATTGAATTCACGACGCTCGAACTCACCATCCGCGAAGCCGAAGTTACCGTCGCCCCCGACGACAGCATTCCTGGCAAAGAGATTGCCGGGGACGACTCCACGAAGACAGAGCCCACGTCCATAAGCAAAAAAATAACGGCCGAGCCAAGCCCAGCCGCATCCAAGAATTTCTTTGACGCCAAAGGCCGCGCAGTCCCGGTCAAAAACCGCAACCACGCCGAGCCGAGAATCCGTTTCGAAAAGCCGGCGCAAAAACAGCGCTAATCCTCGAGTCGGTAGATTTTCACGTCCTTGATGTAGAACTTGCGAATTTCATTACCCAGATTCAATTCGAACCTGGCGAACGGCGTACTTTCCGCCGGAGAAAATTCCTTTTCGAACGACTGTCCGGAAGTTCCCACCTGCACATGTTCCTGGAAGCCGATGGTTTCGTAATCGTCGTAAGTCCCTATGCGGGCGGTAATCTGGCCTTTCACATTCGACCAGATGGTAAATACGCACTTGTACTTCTTGCCCGCGACGAGCGCGACATCCTCTTGAATCAACTGCACGCTGTAAGACTTGTTGCCGCCGTTGGTGACATCCACCACAAGGATGTGGTCGCCGTTCTTTTCCATTTCGACATTGGCCGATGCGGCCCCCATCATTTGCGTGAAGAAAATCCAACCTTCCAGACCATTGGCGAAATTTCCATTCTTAATAGTATTTTCACTCATGGCGCCCACAACGTCTTCCCACATATCCTTGACATAGTCCTCTATTTCATTGCCCTGGGCATCCACCACATTGTAGCGGAGCGGGCGGAAACTGGGCAAAAAGCGTTGATTCAACTTATTCCACAGTGCAGAATTTTCTTCGCCATTCAAGTGGATTATACCGTCGTCGGAAATTTCTGCAGAAGTCAAATCCACACCCTTCACAAAATAGCGAACGTAGAAGACAACGGACAAGTTAATCAAGCTATCCGTCACCCATTCCACCTGGGTAAAGTGATAACGCAGAGTGGCTTTCTGGAAGTTCGTCATGGAATATTCAAACGGAACATATTCGCCATTCACCAGCAAACGGCCATAAATCAAAGCATTGGAATTCCGCGGCTTCAAGCCAACACCGATTTCCTTCAAATACCCTTCGTCCATCAAATTAATGTTACTGAACGGCTCGATTACAGCGGACTCTTCGATAAACGAAATCGGCAAAAGCGTATCGGATGAATTTTCATAAGGCCACACCGGCAAACCATCGGCAGCATCGAAGCCAACGCTCACGTAGTAACTGGAATAGGAACGGACCTCGAAAAGATCCATGGCAAAGGAATCCAAAAGAACCGGTTCATCCGCAGCCGCAGACTTGGCCAAGACCCCTTCCAGGACCTCGTTATAGTCCACAGAAAAATCCGCAGTCAAGGCAAGCGCAGGATTGCCGATTTCAATACCGGCAACCACTTCATCGCTATTCGAGCCGGACTTGGAACAGCCGACCACAAACAGCGCGGCAAGCGCTAAACCGATTATGGACCTAAAAATACGCATCACACCCCTCGAGTAAGCGGGAACAACTGGATGTTGACCTGGACAACGTCTTCAGCCTCGCCAGCCTTTGCAGAGAAATCTAGTAGTTCTTTGCGCATTAGTTGGATGTGTTTTTTCAAATTGGCGAAATCTTGACGCCTAATACTGAAGGTAATTGCCGAAAAATCACGATTTTCGCTATCAAGAGCGTTCAGCATATCCGCAGAAACTTTCAGCATCTGCTGATGGTACATTTTGACCATCATATCCTGGACCTCGTCATCGGTCGTAATCATCGGATTGCTCTGACGGTATCCGTTGGCCGTCTTCACCAAAAGCCCAACCTCTACCAAAAGATTAAGCGATTCCTGGGCTTGGGCGGGAGTGATGAGATTGTTGAGCCTTTTGGCGATAGTTTCCGGAATAGGGCGGAAATTTGCCAAAGATACCATTTCGAGAATGGCGGAATGATGCCATTCCTTGAAAATTCTGAACTGTGCCTTGTCCATCTTGTGGAGTTTGGACCTTGGGCTGCTTTTTACCAGTTGTTCGTAATAAGCGTGTTTTTCTTCGTCTGTTTCGGCCTGGTTGAAAAACACCAGATTTTCGAAGTACACGGCGCGTTGTTTTTCAAGACCGATGCCGTGAATGAGTTTTGTTACCGTCCCCTTGGTAATGTTGCGTTTGCCATCAATAGTGAGTTTCAAGTGAGCGTGACTCGAAAGTCCCGCCTTCTCGGCAAAATACCGTAAACTGAAGGCCGGCAAGGTCTTCTTTTTGAACTCGTAATAATCGCGCAGGTACACCCTGAAATTGGTGTACTGCAGAACATCGGGTTCAATAAGCTTTATACTTTCTCCATTTTCCATACTTATAAGATAGCAGACGACATCAACAAAAGCACTAGCAGCGCCAGATTTATCGTTTACCCGGGTAAACAATCCCGAACATCTTTCGCCAGCAAGGCAAAACGCACATGGTCTACAAATTTTCCGTTAATTCGCTCAAATTCGCGAGATTTGCCCTCTTCGGCAAACCCCGCACGCCTTGCCACGGCCATGCTTTTTGGGTTGTTTACAGCAGTCGAAAGTTCCAACCTGTTTATTCCAATCGAGAATAACTCCCTTGCCAAAAGAGCGAGGGATTCGCAGGCAAGCCCACGACCTGTAAAGTCTTTTCCTAGCCAGTAACTGATCGAGGCGGACCTATGAGCCCACTGCACCCAGCCAACAATTATGCAACCTGCGACCTGAAGCAAACCATCCTTGCGTTCAAAAATTCCCCAGCACCCGCCATTCCCCATCTGGGCCTGCATCTCCCAACTTTCCACGCGGGCAGCCACGTCTTCAATCGAGCGACATTCATTCGGCCACGGCAAATGTTCACTTAAAAATTCTCGACTTTGATCAACGACCATGTACAGCGGCTCAAGGTCACTTTCTTCCAATGCGCGCAATACGACACGATTGCCTTCAATTCGTTGAACAGGGATTTCGTCAAGGAATTCCATATCAAGAAATATAGATTCTATCCTCGCTGCAAAAAGAAAACCCGTCGACTTTCGTCGGCGGGTTTCAATGCGGATGAAAGGACTTGAACCTTCATGCCCTCGCGAGCACTAGAACCTGAATCTAGCGTGTCTACCAGTTCCACCACATCCGCGTGGTATGCCAAATTTTGAAAAAAATATGGTTTTTGTCAAGGGGTCTTGTCGAAAATAGCCTCGTCAATCCACGAGTGGCGGTTCGTTTTCCAATATTGCCAATCATGTTCCCCTTTCTCGTCGAACTTCAATTTGCACTCCACCTTGACACCCTTGCAAAAAGACTCTATCCACGGCACGGACTTGTCGGACGGGTAAAGGCGGTCGGAACCACCCTGCAAAAAAGTCCAACGCCCGGACTGCAGTTTGGGAACAGCGGCAATTTCGTCAGGTTCGCCCAAAAAACCTCCATAGGAACTCATCAGCAAGCGGTTCTTTGCTGAGCGCTTTCCCAAGTAACTGTACATGATAACTCCAAGGGATCCGTCAGAAATTCCAACCAAATCCACCTGTTCCACAGGAGACTTCCGGCGGAGCGCCACCGAATCAAGAGCGGCATCCACGGCATTGATCATCTGTTGCGTAGCCCAGTGATTTTGCTTGCAAGCCGAAGCGCTCACCACAATGCGGTCTGGATAAATTTTGGCAAAGTCGTCACCCGCCACAAGACCCTTGCTGCAATTGCCGCTGGACATGCCGCCATGGAACCACACCGTCACGGGAGCCTTGTAATTCTTCGGCCACCAAACGCCCACGTCGCTCTTTACTCCAGAAGTCGAAACCACCAGGGAATCCGGATTCGCCCAGAGCAGGCCAACCGACAAAAACAGCGCGAAAAAAATTCCCCGGTGCATTTACCGCCTGCACCTGATTCCCAAAACGGCGAATACAATCATCGCTATAAAAAGTACGGCCGTAATCCCCAGGCCCCAGATACTATAATACAACTGGTATTCCGAAACCATGTCCCAGTCCAGTTCGTATTCACGTGTAGAAATAGATTTCACGACAAACTTGTCTGCAGAAATACGAACGGCGCTGACCTGTATAGGAATTTCACCGACATCCTTGGCGCCAAAATTGAACCACTCCGACATTTCCTCGTTTATTTCGCTTGAGACATACAGGTAAAATGTGGCATGGGAATCACCATTCAACTGAAAATACGTCTTGTCCAAAAAGGGGATATTCGTTCCACCGAACAGGCTCGGGATGGCCGCATAACTCACTGTCCCGTAGAACTCGTGCTCTTCCTTGAAAAAACTACGCAGGACGGGCTGCATATAGGCAATGATCCAAACAATCACTATCAAGAACAACAGAGCAATGTTAAAAAACACCGACTTGCGAGAGTGGAAATACGAAGACATGATTTAATTCCTGGACCTAAACAAAAAGAAAAACGTCGAAAGCAAAAGAACAAGAGACAAGAAATAAAACACCATGGGAATCTTGGATTTCAAAGAAACTTCATCCATGGTCTTCATTTGAAAGAATTGCATCAAGTCCATACTGTAAAGCATGGTGACATCGTTATCAAATTTACTCCATGCCAAGAACAAGTCACTGTTTTCGGACAGCAGCGCCAACACCTTCGGGGCAAGGGTATCCGGCAAAATCATGCTGCCGTCCAACGACACCGAAAAACCGGCACGGGCGGAATCCAGCAGGACAGACAGGGGTCGTTGAAGTTCGGGCGTCAATTTCGCAGTTTCTTCAACAACCTTATTCCATGATTCCATCCATGCCATGCGGGCCGCGGTATAGCGGCGCATTCCAGAGACCTTGCCCAGCACTTCCTTTTCAAAACGGCTTGTCAGTACCGATGGGGGCACCTCGATTCCAAAGGAATTCTGTTCGTCCAGTTCGCGAGAGAAGGAAACCGTCATTTCGCGCAACATCATGGTTTGGGACTGAACGAGCACAGAATCGGCACCAAAACCCGTGCGTACATGTTCCATGGAGCGCATCAGGTTGGATTCCAGCAATTGGTATTCCGAAAGAGCCTTGATGTACTGGGAATATACGGCAATCTGCGGTTTTTGGGAAAAATAGAACAGAATCGTGAGTCCAATAGTCAATACGATTACAAGCCAAACCCAAGGTGTATCGAGTTTCGCATTGAATGTGTCGGCAATGGACTTGTTCTTTAAATCAACCACAATTAGAAATTACCTTTTTTCTACTTTAACAAGTATGAAGAAAATCTTTTTTTCCCCATTTTTAGCTATTTGCGCGCTATTTTGTGCCTGTACGGTCGAACACGCCGAGGAACAGGTGCTTGCACGCCATGCGAACGGGGTGAAAAAGACATCCATCTGGGTTTACCCGGACGGGGAAGTCCTTAAGCGCAACGAATGGTACAACGACGGAATCAAGGAACTGGAAATCCCCTACAAAAACAACATGCCCCACGGGGACTTCAAGCGTTGGACAGGCTTTGGCGATGTAGCCATGACCGGCAATTACAAAAACGGTCTACGCAACGGCAAATGGACTAGTTTTTACGTAGAACGCCTAAACAGTCGCAAAAAAGAAGCCGAACGCTACTACGAAAACGATCATCCCGTTGGTGACTGGGAGGGCTGGCACTACAACGGCACAAAAGCATTCGAAGAGCATTACAACGACAAAGGCGAACGCATTGGCGTTTGGAAAAAATGGGACGAGAAAGGAACGCTAATTCAAGAAGACGCCTGCCACCCGGGGACCGAGAAGGGATTCTTTAAACGCTACGGAAACAACTGCAAAATCCTGGAATACAACGATTGTCTTTTCGGAATCAAGGAGGGAACGTACAAACTCTACTACGAATCCTTCGGAGCGCCGGATTCCTCCGTCGAGAACTGCAATACAGCAAAGATTCGCGAAGAAGGTTTAATAGAGCACGACGAGGTCATTCACCCCACAGTTCTCTACAGAGCCGATGGAAGCATCATCCAAAAGAATGAATACGACGCAAACGTCGCAGAAAGCAATTTCAGCATTTTAAAATCCTCCCAGTGGTTCGACGAAAGCGGCAAACTTATTCGAGAAAGCTTTTTCGAAAACTTAACACCAAACGGAGGAGCCGGAATCGCATACGGCTTGTGCGAAGATGCTGTCAGCAATTTCTGCGCCGAGAGTTCCTTTGTTCAAACCAGGAATCCAAGCGGGACCATAGAAAGCAGCACTTTGAGTCAAAAAGACGCTTTCGCACAAAACATCGGCAAGTTCAAGGCGACCATCCGCTACATCAAACCGGACCACAAACTGCTTTACGAGGAATATTGGGAATCATCCGAGAAGACTGGCGAATCGGTTCTCCGAGAAAGCCGCAGCTTCTACCCAGACAGCATGGGAGGCGCCATGGCCAGCGAAGGATTCTGGATTCAAGATTCAACGGGCAAGAACTTGCGCAACGGAATCTGGCGCAACTGGTACGCAAGCGGCATCATCCGCGACAGTCTAACCTATGTAAACGGCGAACGCGTCGGCGAACAGTTCAGTTACGACTCCACCGGGAAGCTCACCATCCACAAGACCGAGAACGGCAAGAACCGTCCGGTGATCATGCATCTGGAAAAATAGGCTTGAGGCCGGCGCCGCGCGCCTTGGAGGTGTGAGGTTTTGAGGTCGTTCGCCTACGGTGAACTTTGAGACAAGCCACTAAACATCACCAAATCTCTCGTCTTTCGCCTCTCGTCTCTCATCTAAATTCTATATTTGCACGCACTATGAGTGAAGCTATCAATAATGTAAAACAGGCCTTTGATGCAGAACTTGCGCAAACGGACCTTACCAATCAAGAAGCCGTCAACAATCTCCGCGTAAAGTACCTCGGCAAGAAAGGCCTGGTGACAGACCTCATGAAGCAGATGGGCTCGCTTTCCGCCGAAGAGCGTCCGGCTTTCGGCAAGCTCGTCAACGAACTTAAAGTCGCCGTCTCCGATGAAATCGAAAAGGCCATCGAGACAGCAAACCAGGCAGCCCTCCAAAAGAAACTGGAAAGCGGCAACGTCGACATTTCGCTCCCGGGCGCAGGAATTGCAGCCGGCAGCACGCACCCGCTCTACGACGTGCGCGAAGAAATCATCGACTTCTTCAGCCAGATGGGTTTCGAAGTGGACTTCGGCCGCGACATCGAAACGGACTGGTACAACTTCGAAGCCCTGAACACGCCTCCCGACCATCCGAGCCGCGACATGCAGGACACGTTCTACGTGGATGACAAGGTGATGCTCCGTACGCACACGAGCGGAACGCAGATCCACTACATGGAAACTCACAAGCCGCCGTTCCGCATGATCGCCCCGGGCCATGTGTTCCGCGTCGACAACGATGCGACCCACGCCCCGATGTTCCAGCAGTGCGAAGGCCTCGTCGTGGACGAGAACATCTCGTTCGCCGACCTCAAGGGCGTGCTCCAGGTGTTCATGAACAAACTCTTCGGCGCAGGCGTCAAGACGCGTTTCCGCCCGAGCTTCTTCCCGTTCACGGAACCCAGCGCCGAAATGGACGTGAGCTGCGTATTCTGCGGAGGCACCGGTTGCCGTCGCTGCAAGGGCACCGGCTGGATGGAAATCGGCGGTTGCGGTTCTGTGGATCCGAACGTGTTCAAGAACTGCGGCATCGATTCCGAGAAGTACACGGGCTTTGCATTCGGCTTCGGTCTCGACCGCATCGCCATGCTGCGCCACGCGATTCCTGAAATCGGACTCCTTACCGGCAACGACCAAAGGTTCCTGGACCAGTTCTAATCAGGTACGAGCACGGCCTTCGGCCTTAGAGGTCGCTGCGCTTTGAGGTAAAAAAAGGCTCGGTTTCAACCGAGCCTTTTTTATTTGCTTTGAACATGCACGACGCGTGCATAACGCACACGCCCGACAATCGTCACTAGCTGCGTTTGTAGTCGTCCTGTACGCGAATGATGTCGTCTTCGCCAGTGTATTCGCCCACCTGCACTTCAACAATGACAAGCGGAAGCTTGCCTTCGTTCTGCAGACGGTGAACAGTGCCCGCCGGAATGTAGGTCGATTCGTTCGGACGCACATAGAAAACCTTGTCGCCGACAGTAACCGTTGCAGTACCGCTCACCACGACCCAATGTTCCGAACGGTGCAAATGCTTTTGCAAGGAAAGACGTTCACCGGAACGGACCATGATACGCTTCATCTTGTAGTTGTCGGTCGATTCAAGAACAGAGTACGTTCCCCACGGACGGTTCACCGTCTGCGGCGTGCTCGGCAAATCGGAGCCGCGAGCCTTCAGTTCATCAACGACCTTCTTCACCTTCTGGCTACTGCTGAGAGGAGCGACAAGAAGTGCGTCCGGAGTATCCACAATGAGCATTTTGTCCAAATCAATAGTGCAAATTTGACGCTGTCTGCCCATCACCAAGGAATTCTTGGAACCGATGGCCAAGTGCTTCGGGTTCACGTTATTGCCGTTTTCGTCGTGCTCATATTCACCGTAAAGCGAATCGAACGCGCCTAGGTCGGACCAACCGATGTCACTCGGCACGACCTTCACAATGCTAGACTTTTCCATAACGGCATAGTCGATAGAATTGGAAGGGATATTCATCATATCGTCAAACTGGACGCGAATCAGAGAATCCTTGTCCTCTTTTTTGGAACGCGCAAATGCAAGTTTTGCCGCTGCAAGGATATCGGGAGAATGACGTCCCAGTTCATCAAGGAACGTAGAGACCTTGAAGCAGAAAATACCGCTATTCCAGAAGAACCTGCCGGATTCCACATACTTCTTGGCGGTTTCCAAATCAGGCTTTTCCACAAAGCGTTTCACATTTTCGCCATCCGCTTCGATATAGCCGTAACCTGTTTCCGGGCCGGTAGGCGTAATGCCGAACGTCACCAAAGAACCAGCCTTAGCCAAAGCTTCCGCCTTACGCAGGCATTCAGCGTAAGCATCGCCTTTGCGGATCACATGGTCCGAAGGGGAAACAAGCACAACATCGTCAGCCTTGAGACTCAAGCACGCAAGTGCAATAGCAGGAGCCGTATTGCGACCAACAGGTTCAAGCAAAAAGCGAACGTTCTTGGCTTCCACTTCGTCGAGTTGATCCTTGGCCAAAAAATACTGTTCCGCATTGCTCACAATGTACTGACCGCTGCAAATGCGACCGTTCGTCTTGACCGTACGCTGGAACAGAGACGATCCTTCAAACAACCGTGCAAACTGCTTCGGCATAAGGGAACGGCTCACCGGCCAAAGGCGAGTTCCGTTACCACCACAAAGAATCAAGTTAATCATGTTTTATAAATCCTATTACTAGTTACTTTTCACCCCACCCGTCATTCGAAATGATCTGGGCGTTACGAGCAGTCAACACGCCGTAGTAAACGGTCTGCACGCTCGGCAAAATCTGGCCGATAAGGCGGTTCCATGTAGCAAGATCAGAGGCATCCACATAAACGATGTCGCGAGAATTCAGTTCAAACTTGTCCGCCATGGCGAGGGCCACAGCATTCTTCGCATTCAACTGGAAAATATCGATTTGCGTATCCGAGGTATTGCGAATCACATAGATGGCCCTGGAAGAGGCGTTTACGGCTTGCAGGCCACCAGCAGTAGCCAAAGCTTCGACCAAGGAAAGTTTCTTTTGCACCATATTCACGACACCGGTCTTCTGGACTTCGCCCATCACATAAACGCGGTTGTCGCGTTCCGTTTCGACCTTAGAAGCCACATAGAGTTGATCGTCAGGCTTCAAAAGAATCTTGTCCAAGGGAATATTCGACTTGAAAACAGACGTAAAATCGATATTGTAGACCTTGTCTCCACGGCGGAGTTGAACCATCGAAAGATCGGCGTCAGCCGTAAAGCCACCTGCGGCGGCCAAAGCGACAGGAATCGTCATGGGATTTTCGTTAAAGGAAATATAACCGGGTTTTTCAACTTCACCTGAAACAAAAGCCTTGAGACTGTTATAACCCGTCACGCGCACGTCCACCTGGGGATCGTTCAAAATCTTGTTGGAAAGACGCTTGGTAATTTCTACGCGAAGTTCCTGGGCAGTGAGACCAGCAACTTTGAGTTCACCGGCATACGGATAGAACAGCGTACCATCGGTAGTTACCTTCTGTCCTGCCGGCTGGTACTGGCCCATGGGAGACGTCAATTCAGGGTGTTCCCAAACGACAATTTGAACCTGGTCCAGCGGTCCAATGTGGTACTCAAGATCCGGCATGGAATCAACAACCAACTCCGCCAGGTTATTTTCGGAAGCAGCGGAACTATCGACAGCCACACGAACTTCGCCCTTCTCAATGGAATGCATGAATACCTTGATTCCATTGTAGTCCGAAGAACCTTCCGGTACCGACATTCTCATATACGGAGCCGCAGCACAGCCAGCCAACACAGCAGCAATGACGCCTCCCAAAACTATACTGACCTTTTTCATAGATTTTTTCCTCTATTATTTTTTGTCAAAACTATTTCTGTTCGCTCTGCTTTATTCTTTCAACCCAATAGGGCGTAAGTTTTGAAATAAAATTCCATGCCAAGACAAAAGCGTTTTCCGGGCGACGATACGGGTCAGGAACATCCACCTGCATAGATTCGCCATAGCGGAAAACTTTGCCTTCAAGCCAAGGATACTTGTGCAAAAGTTCACGCTTGTGCCCATTTTCCATAACAAGCACCAAATCGGCCCATTTGAGAATATCCATATTTATTTGACGGGCCTTGTGAGCGCTCATGTCAACGCCATGTTCCATGGCAATCTTTTGACTCAATTCGTGGGCGCCATGATCCACCAGGGCGCCAAGACCTGCGCTCATCACATTGAAATCCGGACCAAGTTCCTTTTTCAGCAAATACTCACCCGTCGGACTTCTACAGATATTTCCGGTACAAACAACTAGAATATTCTTCATAACAAAAAAATTAGAAAAGTGTGACTGTCGACAAAAACGTGGCGACGCAAATTACAGTTCAAAAGCGAACCCCAAGTCCTTCAAAAGCGGATTCTTGGTGTCCTTTTCGCTCAAAAGGGGTTCAAAACCATCGCCGACAGGCCACTTGATGCCAATCGCCGGGTCGTTCCACATGAGGCCGCCTTCGTCCTTCGGGTCGTACAGGCGAGTGCACTTGTACACAAAAGTCGCCGTTTCGCTGAGCACGACAAAGCCGTGCGCAAAACCCTCGGGAATGTAGAACTGGTTTTTCTTTTCGGACGAAAGCACGACGCCTTCCCACTTGCCAAATGTGGGACTCCCTTTGCGGAGGTCCACAGCCACGTCAAAGACTTCGCCTTCGATAACGCGAACAAGTTTCCCCTGCGGATTCTTCTTCTGAAAATGAAGCCCGCGAAGAACACCCTTCTTGGACTTAGATTCGTTATCTTGTACAAAAACCATATTCAAGCCGGCAGCGTTGAATTCGCCCTGGTTGTAGGTTTCCATGAAGTAGCCACGATGGTCGCCGAACACAGTCGGTTCAATGACCATCACACCCTCAATGCTAGTCTTGACAAAATTAAACTTTCCCATTTTATTCCCTACTTCCATACATGTTTTCGTAGTACTTTTCGTAATCGCCGCTTGTGATGTTGTCGAGCCATTCCTGGTTGTCCAGGTACCAACGCACAGTCTTCTCGATGCCTTCCTCGAACTGGAGGCTCGGTTCCCAGCCAAGTTCCTTTTGGAGTTTGGTAGAATCAATGGCGTAGCGGGCATCGTGGCCCAGGCGGTCCGTCACGTAGGTGATAAGGTTCAAGTCTTCGCCTTCGGCGCGGCCAAGGAGTTTATCCACAGTCTTTATCACGACCTTGATGATGTCGATGTTCTTCCATTCGTTGAAGCCACCGATGTTGTACGTCTCGGCAATCTTCCCATTATGGAAAATGACGTCGATGGCGCGGGCGTGGTCTTCGACAAACAGCCAGTCGCGAACATTTTCGCCCTTGCCGTAAACCGGCAGTGGCTTCTTGTGGCGGATGTTGTTGATGAACAGCGGAATCAACTTTTCCGGGAACTGGTACGGCCCGTAGTTGTTGGAGCAGTTCGTGACAATCGTCGGCATGCCGTAGGTATCGTGGAAGGCGCGCACAAAGTGGTCGGAGCCGGCCTTGCTCGCAGAGTACGGACTGTGCGGAGTGTACTTTGTCGTCTCGTAGAAGAAATCTTCACCGTAAGCCAGGTGATGCTCGGAACTGGAGGCCGTCGTCGTAAACGGAGGCGTAATGCCTTCCGGGTGGTTCATCTTCAAAGCACCATAGACTTCGTCCGTCGAAATGTGGTAGAAACGCTTGCCCTCGTACTTTTCGGGGAGGCTTTCCCAATAGAGTTTCGCGGCCTGGAGTAAACTCAAAGTACCCATCACGTTCGTACGCGCGAAAGTGAACGGATCCTTGATGCTGCGGTCCACATGGCTTTCTGCAGCCAAGTGAATAATGCCGTCGACATGTTCATCCTGCATAAGTTTGTAGAAAGCGTCGAAATCGCAGATGTCCATCTTCACAAACTTGTAGTTCGGCTTGTTTTCGATATCCTTCAGGTTCGCAAGGTTGCCCGCATAGGTCAGCTTGTCCAAGTTGATAATCTTGTAATCCGGATACTTGTTCACAAACAGGCGAACCACATGGCTCCCGATAAAACCTGCACCGCCGGTGATGATGATGTTTCTTTTTTTCATAATATTGTCCAATAAAGGGTCTAGCCACTAATACCTAATTTTCCCTTCCGCGACCTTGCGCAGATGTTGTCCATACGGAGATTTTCCGTACTTTGCGGCAGACTCCAAAAGTTTTTCCTTGCTAATCCAGCCGTTAATGTAGGCGATTTCTTCCACTGCCGAAATCTGGATGCCCTGGCGGTTCTCCACCATCTTCACGAACTCGCCCGCTTCGATAAGGCTGTCCATCGTTCCCGTATCAAGCCAGGCAAAGCCACGACCGAGGAGTTTCACATCCAATTCGCCCTTTTCCAGGTACGTTCTGTTCAAGTCCGTGATTTCAAGTTCACCACGGGCGCTCGGCTTCTGGGTCTTTGCAAACTTAGAAACGCGATTGTCGTAGAAATAGAGACCAGTGATGGCGTAATTGCTCTTGGGTTCCTTCGGCTTCTCTTCCACCGAAATTACCTTGCCACTTTCATCAAATTCTACGACACCGAAACGTTCCGGATCTTCCACATAATAACCGAACACGCTCGCGCGACCGTTCTCTTCGGCGTTCTTCACAGCGGCCTTCAAGAGCGGGCTGAAACCGTTACCATAGAAGATGTTGTCACCGAGCACCATCGCACAGCAATCATCGCCAATGAATTCTTCACCCAAAATAAATGCCTGGGCAAGACCATCGGGGCTCGGCTGCACCTTGTAACTCAAGTTGAGGCCCATCGCGGAACCATCGCCCAAAAGGCGTTCAAAGTTCGGCAAGTCCGTCGGTGTCGAGATAATCAGAATATCGCGAATTCCCGCAAGCATCAAAGTGCTAAGCGGGTAGTAAATCATCGGCTTGTCGTAGACAGGCAGAAGCTGCTTCGATGTGACCATCGTCAAGGGATATAAGCGAGTGCCGGAGCCTCCGGCAAGAACGATACCTTTCATAATGATGAAATTAGTAAAAAAAACTATCTTTGCCCATTATGGCAGAGCAAGCAAAGGCACCCCTTAAGGATTTCATCCCCCAAAAGCAGCAAAATTCCAGCAATTCGCCCTCCGAAATCAGTTCCGAGGAGGTTCTGGAACAGTTCATGATGTGGGCCGAAGCCCGCGGCACCACCTTGTACCCGGCACAGGAAGAAGCCATCTTGGAACTTTTGGACGGCAAGAATGTTATTCTCAATACGCCCACGGGAAGCGGGAAATCCATGGTGGCGCTCGCACTCCATTTTGACAGTTTGATTCATGGTCGCAAGAGCGTTTACACCTGCCCCATCAAGGCGCTCGTGAACGAAAAGTGGATGGCGCTCTGCAAGGAATTCGGGCCAGAGAACGTCGGCCTTTCCACAGGGGACGCAACAGTCAACCACGACGCCCCCATCCTTTGCTGCACGGCAGAAATCTTAAGCAACATGGCGCTCTCCGAAGGCGAAAAACTGGACATCGTGGACGTCGTGATGGACGAATTCCATTACTACTCCGACAGGGAACGCGGCGTCGCCTGGCAGATTCCGCTTTTGACGCTTCCGCAATCCAGATTCCTCTTGATGAGCGCGACCGTCGGCGCAACGGAATTCTTTGAGCGTGAAATGACAAAGCACACCGGCCGCGAATCCGTGACAGTCCGCTCCACACAGCGCCCAGTCCCGCTCGATTTTTCGTACTCGGAATCGGAACTTTCCAACACGGTGCAAAAGCTTGTGAACGAAGGGAAGGCACCCGTTTACGTGGTGCACTTTACGCAGGCCGCTGCCGCCACGAACGCCCAGAACTTCATGAGCCTTGACTTGTGTACAAAAGAAGAAAAAGTCAAGATAAACGAAGCCATCAAGGAAGTCCGCTTTTCAAGCCCGTACGGCCCCGATGTCAAGCGTTGGCTCAAGCAGGGAATCGGCATTCACCACGCGGGGCTTTTGCCCAAGTACCGCATCCTTTGCGAAAAGCTTGCGCAGCAAGGGCTCCTCAAAGTCATCTGCGGAACAGATACGCTCGGCGTGGGCGTGAATGTGCCCATCCGCTCCGTACTCTTTACGCAACTTTGCAAGTACTCCGGCGACAAGACCGCCATTCTCACCGCCCGCGACTTTCACCAGATTGCAGGCCGCGCCGGCCGCAAGGGTTTTGACGACATCGGCTACGTGGTGGCGCAGGCCCCAGAACACGTCATCGAGAACTTGAAACTTGAAGCGAAAACGCGCCAGACCGGAAAAAAATTCCAGAAGCGCAAGCCGCCCGAACACGGCTACGTTCCATTTGACAAGGGAACTTTCGAAAGGCTCATCCAGGCGCAACCGGAGCCGCTCACTTCCAGTTTCCAGATGAACCACGGAATGCTTTTGAACATCCTCAGCCGCGAAACGGACGGATGCCGCGCCATGCGGAAACTTTTGAACGACTGCCACGAAAGCAGGGCGAGCAAGGAAAAACTCAAGCACCGCGCCTTCCTGCTTTTCCGCGGACTCGTCGAAAAGCACATCATCGAATTCGTGAAGCCCGTCGCCGAAGGCTACAGCCACCTGCGTGTAAACATGGACTTGCAGGACGACTTTTCCATGAACCAGCCGCTTTCGCTGTACCTTCTGGATACGCTCCCGAAACTCGACAAGGAAAGCCCCGAATACGCACTCGATGTAATTACTTTGTGCGAAAGCATCGTCGAAAACCCGGAAGCAATTCTTCGCATCCAGCAAAACAAGGCCCGCGACGCCCGCATGAACGAACTCAAGGCGCAAGGCATGGAATACAACCAACGCCTCGAAGAACTTGAGAAAGTCGAATATCCCAAACCGCTACGCGATTTCATCTACGACACCTTCAACGCATTCTCAGAAATTCACCCGTGGGTCGACGTGAACGTGGAGCCAAAATCCATCGTCCGCGAAATGTTCGAAAACTTCAGCACGTTCAGTGGCTACGTGAAGCAGTACAACCTGCAGCGCATGGAAGCGGTACTCCTCCGACACCTGAACTATGTGTACAAAGTTCTTTCGCAGACCGTCCCGGATGGCTACAAGAACGAAGAACTCATGGAAATGCAGGACTACCTCGGCGACATGATCCAGCGCGTGGACTCGAGCCTCCTGGAAGAATGGGAAAAGATGGCCCACCCCGAAGATTACCAGAAGCGAATCGACGAAGGAATCTCCGAAGACGAAGCCGAAAAGGCTTTCGGAGCCGACAAGGCCGCAGCCGACATCACCTACGACAAGAAGCGATTCCTCGGGATGGTGCGTCAGCGCATCTTCCAGATTATGGGAAGCCTCGCCAAGCAGGACTTCGCAAGCGTCCTGGACAGCCTCGCCGACGACCTCGCCGAAGGGGAAATGCTCGCCGACGCCGAAGGCTCCCCGTGGACCGAAAAACGCCTCCTCGAAATCATGGCCGCCTACACGGCAGAACACCACAAGTTCCGCATGGACGTGGAAGGCCGCGCCCTCGCCCACACCATAGTCACCTACGAAGGCGACACGATGCACGTGCAGCAAATGCTCCTGGACGAAGAAGATTTCAACGACTGGAGCATCGATTTCAACATATCGCTCAGCGAAAGCAAGAGTGCAGGAATCCCGCTACTGAAAATGGCACGAATCGGGGAAGTGTGATTTAGACGAAAGAAGTGGTTGGTGGTTAGGTTTTGCGGCGGGAATTTCTCGCCCATAAAACGTTTCAAAAGGAATGTGCAAAATCACAAAATCCTACAATTAACGTCCTTTACAGGCACATGGCCATGTAGGCGGGCAAGCAAATAATTCCGTCGTCCTTGATTTCGAAATTTTTTGGGTGTATTATGTATGCCTCGCCGATTCGCTTGCGGAACTTTTCGCGGAATCTTGTCAACGATTCGTATTTGTACCGCTTGCCCGACTTGACTTCGATGGGGAAAATCTTGAAGTTCACCTTGTTGTTGTCGGTTATGATAAAGTCGATCTCGATGTCGTTCCGGTGCTTTTCTTCGTTGTAGTGGGTGTAGAAAAACACCTTGTGCCCGTTTGCCCGCAGCATTTGCGCTATGGCGTTCTCGTACAGCATGCCTTCGTTCAGGTTGAGCTTGCCGTTGAGAATTTGCTTGTAAAGTTCGTTCTCGGTTATGGCGTTTTCGCTAAAGGCGTGGCTTGCCAGGAGCCCGGTGTCACCCATGTAGCATTTTATGTAGGCTCTTTCTTCGTTAAGTGTCAGGCCTATATTGGGGTCTGTGCAGTTAAAGCATTCGTTGACAATCCTTGAATTGCCGAGCCAAAAGAAAGTGTCTGCATATTGTGCAAAGTAGGAACCCGCCTGGATTTCGCTGAAGACGATGCGCTTTTCGTGCTGCGAAAGGAATGCTGGAATCTGGTCAAAAATTGCCAGAACACGTGACTGGTAACGGTCCTCAATTTTCATGATGTCGTCGCGATACAGCTTTAGAATGTCCCGCTTTTCTTCGTCGCTCCTTTGGAAGGACCGCTTTTCAAGAAACGCCGCGACGCTTTGGGGCATGCCGCCAACGAGAATGTACTCCTTGAAGATGAGCATGGCTTTTTCGTGAAGCCCTCTTTCTAGGGGGATTTTCTTAGCAAAGCAGTTCTTGATGTATTTGACCAGCATGGATTCGCCAAGTGCGTCGCAAAATTCCTCAAAGTCCATGGGGTGCATGTCCATGGCGCGTTCTTCGGAAGGTATCGTGATGTCCTTTACGTTCTGCTGTATGGAAATGAGGGATCCCGTTTCAAGGTAGTCGTAGCGCCCGTCCTTTACGAGTTTCTTTATGGATTGCCTTGCCTTTGGAAAACGCTGCACCTCATCGAAGATAATCAGGGAATCCCTGTTGAAAAGTTCTACGCCGAATTCGGTGGAGAGCACCATGAAAAATGTGTCCAAGTCGCCCAGGAGGTTGTTGAACGCGTTGATTACGGCATCGGAGACATCGTTGAAGTCGATGAGAATGTAGGATCTGTATTCGTGCCTAGCGAACTCTTCGGCGATGGTGGATTTGCCGATACGCCTTGCGCCCTCGATGAGCAGGGCTTTTTTCCCCTGGGTGGTGTTTTTCCAGTCAAGCAGCTTGGAGTAGATTTTTCTTTTGAAGGCCATATATACCAGCTTTTTAGAGTGCGCAGGTATAAATATACAAAAAATATAGAGAGTGCGCAAGTATAAAGAATGTGTTTTTGATTAGAGTGCGCACATTTTTTTTGAACGACGACTTTAAAGACCTTCCGAGATTTCGCCAGATTCCACGACCTTTGCCGACCAGCCTTGCCCCTCTCTACATTTTTCTTGACGAAACATTTGTGTTTTGCACATTTTTCTAGACGAATTTTGAAAATTGTGCACATTTTTGAACGACGACAATGAGAAAAGCCCAAAATACTAACGTCATTTTGACAAGCGTCCCTGGATTACTTATATTCTCCACGACATAGTTCGGCTTTGCGAAAGCGGAGACGGACGACCTGGTATTAGAGTTATGCTCTTGTTCATGTGTCCTTAAAAACGACCAACTTTAACGCACTCGGAACAAGGCAGACGATTCACTCCCTATAGGCGTGAATCGTTTGTGCTTGTCAGTGTGTGGGCTTCTTGGTCGTTGCCTAAGGACAGACAGGCCTTACGGTTCACGTTTTTTATTTGGACATAAAGCTGCGAATGAGAGCTGAACATATTGTTTTTGCTCCCGTTCTTGTGTCCTTGAAAACGACCAACTTTTAACACACCAAGAATAGGAACAAAGGGGACTCATCCTTTAGGGTGAGTTCTTTTTGGGCTTTCTTTAAGCTGGCACGCCACAGGTGTACCCAGAACAGAAGTGAAAACGGAAAATTTCACCTGTTCCTTTGGAACACCGAGGCGATATGGCGTCCAGAAAGAAAACCCTTCGGGTACTTTCACTATTTTCCGGTTGTGGCGGGCTTGACTTAGGCCTTGAAGGCAACTTCTCTGTTTTAAGAAAATCCATCAACGAATCAATCCATCCGGACTGGATTAAGGAATCTTCAGGTAAAAACTTCGTCAAATTAGTTCCAGGACGTTTTGAAACAGTCTTTGCAAACGACATTCTTCCTTGTGCCATGAAATCCTGGAATCATTTTTTCAGGAAACGAAAAAATGTAGACGGAATCTACCGCCTTGAATCCATCGTTGATTTAGTGAAGAAACATAATGATGGAACGTTTGAATTTCCGGAAAACATTGACGTTGTCACCGGTGGATTTCCCTGCCAAGATTTTTCCGTAGCAGGAAAACGACTCGGTTTTGATTCACAAAAAAGCCATAACGGAAAAAACGAAGAACACGCCGAAGGCGAATCCCGCGGCACGCTCTATCTTTGGATGAAGCAAGTCATAGAAATCGTAAAGCCTAAAATATTCATTGCAGAAAACGTAAAAGGACTTGTTTCGCTGGGAGATGCCAAAAAAATTATTGAAGAAGATTTCAGAAATATTGACGAAGGATATTGCGTTGTCGATGCGCAAGTTTTAAAAGCCTGGGAATACGGCGTACCGCAAAGTCGCGAGCGTGTAGTATTTATAGGAATTTCCAGAAAATACGCCAACTCAAAAATTCTAGCCGACTTAGAAAAAAATGGGGCCAAATCTAAATTCTATCCATACCCAGCCAAAACTCATGGAGACGGTTTACAAAAAATTGTCACCTGCAAAGACGCTTTTGTCGATTTGAAAGAACCCGAAAAATCCGATGACAAAGCGCAGCAAGTTTATTCAAAAGCCAAATACTACGGCAAAATGCAAGGCAGTTCCGAAATCAATTTGAACGACATCGGGCCAACAATCCGTAGCGAGCACCACGGAAACATTGAATTCCGCCGACTTAACGAAGAACACGGAGGAACGCACAATGACGAATTATCAAAAGGGCTTCCCGAAAGAAGACTTAGTGTTCGCGAATGCGCCCGAATACAAACATTCCCCGATGATTATGAATTCATTTTCAACGATGGAATAGAAAAAGTAAACTCCTCCGAAGCGTACAAGGTCATCGGCAACGCTGTTCCTCCATTACTCGGGTATGCAATTGGGAAAAGGCTCGAAGCCATATGGAATAACCTTTTTGGAGAATAAGCATGTCCATATCCGTCGGAGAAAATCTCAACCCTCGTGAAAACGAGACGACATTCAATTTTCAAAAACTTCTAGAATGCACAAAGGACAAATTGCAATCCAGAGAGCATGTTTCTAGCAAAGCTGATTTTTGGAAATCATTTGAATTAGATGTAAACGCTGCCGTTACCGAATCCGTAAAAGACTTAAATCTTCCTTGGGAAATACAATATATCAGCGGACATAAATTCCCTGACATCGTCGCAAGAATAAATGAAAAACAAGCTCTCGGAATAGAAGTAAAAACTTTGAGTTTACGCAACGATTCCTGGAAAGTCATGGGCGGAAGCATCATGGAATCCACCCGCATTCCCGATGTCAGCCGCATCCAGGTATTTTGCGCAAAACAGAATCCCTTTCAAATTAAATATAGACCTTTTGAAGACTGTGTTTCAAGTGTTGCAGTGACACATAGTCCACGTTATATGCTGGATATGGACTTAAGCGACAAGGAATCTCTTTTCAACAAAATAAACAAGTCCTATGATTCCATCCGTCAAATGCAAAACCCCTTTGATGCCTTTAAATCATATTTAATTGAATCAAAGAAAAAAGATTCAGAAAATGACGAAAATTCGCTTTGGTGGTATAGCCCTGAAACTCAGGAAGTAAGCGCACAGGACATTGACGAGCAATTATTCGCCGAAGATTTGATTAATTCCAAGATTCACTTTTGGAATGAATTGACATCAGAAGAAAAAGACCACTATAAGGCCGAAATGATTGTGAAAACCCCACGAGTCATTATTGGCGACTACAACAACGCTTGTAAATGGCTTTTAAAATGCAAGGGAATAATCAATCCATCTTTCCGAGATACTTTTTCTGCCGGCGGTAGGGGAACTTTATCTGGAGTTGAAGTCCCCAAAATCATTGCAAACATCGGCAAATGGAAAAGCGAGATAGTTGATGTTTTAAACGCCAGCGAATCTCCAAAGGATTCCTTTGAATTATGGAAGTTTCACATTTCCAAGATAACGAAATTCTCGGACACGGAAAAAGCCGTACTTCTGAAAATCGTCTCTGAAATCGGAAAGAGCATTGGATAAAATGATACCTAACCAAGCAATTCCAGCCCGACTACGCCGACCAAGATTAACAGCGCAAAAGCCACCACACCCACCAACCCACTCCTTCGAACCAGGTTCAACAAAGGAACTAAAGTTCCAAGTTTAACTCACATTCCCATATGTCACACCCTGAGGCATATAGAACATCTTCTCCCCTAGTAAAAAAACAAATCCCAAAACCAGGTTTCGAACCTGCGCAAGAAAAAAATGTATATTGAATGAATTATGGACAAGAAAGTGATTCAATACACCGTGGCATGTGTCAGCGAATTCGCTGCAAGCAAGAACCTTACCGAAAGGCAGGCCTTTGACTAACTGTGCAATCATGGTGCCATGGATTTTCTTGTAGAGTTTTACGATGTGGAACACACACTTTCTTTTGATGACGCCGTGATCGATTTGACCTTGGTCAGCCAAAAAAACGGAGGCAAGATCCAATGATCCTCTACCTCGGTTCCAACACGGACATTGACTGCATTGATCTTTCCAAATGCCGCCCGAACAAGGATTTTGGCAAGGGATTCTACCTTACCACAATCCGGGAACAGGCCGAAAGAATGGCGCAACGAGTGGCTAGGATGTTCGGCGGCGACCCTATCTTGAATATTTATGATTTCTGCGACGCATCAGACGATCTTGAAAAATTGCATATCCGCCGTTTTGATTCTCCCAGCGAGGAATGGGCGAAGTTCGTCATTGCAAATCGCAACGCAACTCGATTAAAGGTAATGCAGGAAGATTCCAACATTGATTGCCAATTCGATATAGTCGTGGGACCTATCGCAAACGATGACCTGGCCCTACTTTTTAGACAATTCTCCGAAGGTACGATTTCCGTGACAACGCTGGTGAACGAAATGAAGTTCAAGAAACTTACCGACCAGTACTCCTTCCATACAGAAAAAGCACTAGCCCTGTTAAGAAAAAAGGAGAGTGAGCATGTCTAAACAGAAAATGCTCGCCGAGTTTATAACCGGGGACATCATTTCGTACATAATGGAAGACCAAAACCTGCCACTCATTGAAGCCATGCGTAGATTCTATGCATCGGAAACTTTCGCCAAACTTGTAGACTCGGAAACAGGACTGTATCTTGAAAGTTCGCCCTACGTATATGACATATTCAAGGCCGAACTGGAAAACGGAAAACTAGTCCAGCTCGAAGTTTAACGAAAAGGCCCTCGTGGGAGTAAACCACTAAATTGGCACCAAAATTGTACGCACAATAGCAATACAATTTTTTTATCTTGGCATAATCGCTAAATTTTCGCATTTCGACCAAAAGTCCACAAATTGCACATTTTGTGGATTTTTCAAACGACTTTTTGAAAGAAACGCAGACTTTTCCTAAAAAAATCGTCTCTGAAATCGGAAAGTGCATTGGATAATCTACGACATTCTGCCGCTACGGCCGTCCATCATCATTTGCAGCATATTCATGTAGGCATCGTCAATATGTTCTATTTTGCCAACAGACAAAGTAACTCCATGAATCTCGCAGAACGGGAAAAGTAATTTGTACGTACGTTCATTACGAACAACAATTTTTTTCGGGACAGAATTCTTCTGCCAAATGGAATCGGCAAACGCGGCCACAATTTCTTCGGGATTTTCGTCGTATGTCAATACCGGAGGATTCAATATCATCATCCCGTCTTCGGTAGCGACCATGAGCATTAACGGGTAGCGCGGAGCCTTTTCCTTATCATCACCGATAATGGGCATGGGAAGGAACACCAAGTCGCAAAATAAAGTTCCTTTCTTTTTTGCCTTGGCAATGCGAGGAAATTCCTGAATTCCAGGAACGACGACATTCTCGTGATATTTACTTTCCACCAGCACCATGCGTTTGGTGTAAGTCGCGCCCTTTGGCGTGTACAGAGGCACCTTGAAGGTTTCGAAGAACTTATCAATCGCAAGTTTTCCCGATTCAAAACGTTTGGTGATATAGAGTGCGGCCCTCATGCACTCCTCCATAATTTTGAAATCAGATTCTTCCTGCACGGGCCAAGGCTGTACTCTATTCTGATACTTTACAAAATTTGCGCACGACATTCCCTTGAGCGAGAATTTTTTTGCAGTCGCATATTTTGAAAGTTGCGCAAACTGCGCTGGATGGACATTGGGTTTTTCGTCAAATGAAATCTGCAAGCATTCCTGGGAGAGCATCATTTCTTGTTGTTCGGCAAAACTATTAGGGTCGTATTGCAAGCGCAGATAACTATTCCAGCCGCGTTTTCCCACATACATGTTCAAGGCAAAGCATTCTCCGTTCCGCCCAAGTACAGAACAATACACTGTTTCGCCGCTGAATACTTTCACTGCAAAAATTTCGTTATCCCACATAAAATTCCAAAGGGCTGCGTCCTTGAATTCATAGGCAAGATCGTAAAGTTCGTCAGAAATTTTCATAAATTTTTCCATGTCATTTATTTAATTTGCATCCAACATAGACTTGAATTTCGTCCAATCAAATATACATAGTTTTCCACTTTTCAGGATTTATTCCAAAATGGGCGCTGCATACAGAGGGACGTTTGTCAGCTGTTCCTGCCGCTTATAAGGCAGCATAGAGAATCGCACAGCGCGCATGTCCGGAGTTTTTGCCAGGAGCATGCTCAACGAGTTGGCACGAACATTGCGGCCAGCCTTCACTTCTATGGGGAGAAGTTCGCCCTTGCGCTGCACCACAAAATCTACTTCAAGCCTGGAGTCTTCGGTCTTGTGATAATACGTCGGCGTATTCAGTTCGCTTTTTATCTGCTGATAAACAAACTGTTCCGTAACACCGCCCTTGTACTCGGTAAACACGCTGTTGTCAACAAGAACCTGCGACGGTTCCGTATTCACCATGGCTCCCAAAAGTCCAATGTCAAGCATGTACAACTTAAACGAGCCCAGGTCCTCGTAAATGCCGAGAGGCAGTTCCAGCTTGTTGCACCTGGGAACTTTGTACAAAAGCCCTGCGTCCAGAAGCCACTGGATTGCTAGTTCAAAATCGTTGGCCCTAGCCCCCTTGCGCAAGGCTCCGTAAATAAACTTCTTGTTTTCTTTACACAGTTGCGAAGGAATGCTCTGCCACACCATGCGAATCCTCGGAACTTGTTCCTTGGGGGCATGCTTCGAAAAATCCTGATTGTAGCCACGAAGTATAGACAGCTGTATTTTACGAACTTCCTGGAGTGCGCCAGATTCCACATATTTCAGGACGGCTTCGGGCATTCCGCCCACGTAGTAGTACTGCCGTAAAAGATCCACGAATTTTTCGTGTAACGGCAGAACAACATCAAAATCACGATTTTCAAGGAGGCGATAAGCTTCGGCCTCGCCCTTTGCCAACAGGAATTCCCCAAAGCTCATGGGCAACACATTCAGTTCATCCACCTTGCCTACAGGGAACGAAACGCCGCCATGAAGCGAGATTCCCAAAAGAGAACCGGCAACAGCAATGTGATATTCGGGAGCCTGCTCGTAAAAATACTTCAAGGCCTCGATAGCCTCGGGAATGTCCTGAATTTCGTCAAGAATAATCAAGGTGTCACCCGGCGTTATGTCCACCGAAGAAATCGCCCTCAACCCGCGAAGAATACGTTCAATGTCAAAATCCTGCGAAAACAGCCGTCTAGCAAGTTCATTCTTTCGGCAGACAACGTACGCCTCCTTGGCATATTCCAACTTGGCAAACTCGCGCAAAAGCCAGGTTTTGCCGACTTGCCTAGCGCCATTCAGCACAAGTGGCTTGCGGTTTTGGCTATTTTTCCACAATTTGAGCTGTTTTAGGGCAAATCTTTCCATTTTCCACCATTCCTTTTCATAGTGAAAATACATTTTTTTACACATAAAAGCAATAGTTCAACACATTTTTCTGCACATAATTCATAAGTACAACAACATTTTTCCGCACATAAATATTGCCGTTTGTAGCTACCCCAGCAATTCCAGCCCGACGACGCCGACCAAAATCAGGAGCGCAAAGAACATTCGCAAAAGCGAAGTGGAGTCGCCAAAGAACGCGATGCCTATGGCGAACGTTCCGATGGCGCCGATGCCCGTCCAGATAATGTATGCCGTGCTAATGGGAATGCCGCGCTGCGCCAAATAAAGGAACAATCCGCTCAGCGCCATGCTAACAACAGACAAACTAATAAACGCCGCAAAATGGTTCAGGTACAGTCCAGACAACTTAAAGCCAAGCGGCCAACCCACCTCAAAAACAGATGCAATTAACAGTAAGATAAATTGTACGCACAACAGCAATACTATAGCTGTCTGCGCTTTTACAAAAGCATCATCAGCCAAATAGTGCATATCACAAAAAGAACTGAGAAAACAACGCCCGTACATTTCCATCCCAACGTTCCTTCCTTGCAAAAAGTTCCAAGTCCCACAAAAGGCACAAAGGACAATAATACAGGAACAACATAACGAAAATCGGAACTGCATCCGTAAGGGGCTTTTATTCGAAGAGCCGCCAACGCAATAAAGAAGTAGACAGCCTGTAAAACAAGCAGTAAATAGGCCTTACTTATTTTCGTTTTCAAGAAACCGACAAACGCAGTAATCACTATTCCTAAAAGCAAAAAAGACATAGATGCGGCCAAATTTCGTCCTGCAACAGAATCATCCAAAACCGTTTCTCCGAACATGGACGTTTTAGCCAAATAATTAAGCATATATTGACGACCGCCTTCATCATGCCAACCAGATGTATATGGAATCGTCAAGAATTCCTTTATATCAAAAAACAAAATATTTTGAACATCAGAATTCACTCGCATTAACGAGTTCAATGAATTCAAGTTACCAACAAGTGCAGAATCCAAAAAAAGTTTGTCAAGAACAACGGAAAAAGTAAACGCAATAAACACCACAATAGCCGTCATTTCGCTTTTACTCGGTTTTAAAGATTGTCGCGGGAAATACCCTAAAACAAAAGCAGATATAAAAACCAACGCAGTAACGGCCCCCGTATTTTTTGTCCAAAAAGACAAAGCCACCATAAAGCCTGCCAAAATCATGCATCGTCCATCCTTATTCAAGATGTACTTAAGGCACCACCATAGACAAAGAACATGCGCCAGGAAAAACAACTGATCGTTGCCAACACGAGGCGATATCATAAAAAGAACCGGCCAGAACAACCAAAGCGACGAAGCCAAAACAAGAGGGGCGCCATTCAATAAAAGCATTAAAATTTTAACGCCCACAATCATGAGGATTATAGAAAGCGAAAAGCTAAACCACTGAAGCGCTCTTGTCTCAACAAGTCCTAATTGTGATGTAAGCGTCCAAACAAAAGCTCCTGCAACATAGTAAATCGGCGGATGATAGCATGACCAGCATTCCTCATCGTTCGGAATGGAATGATTCTCGGCAATATACTTTACATAAGCTACATGTCCTTCGGTATCATAAGATCGAGTCATGTAATTCGTATTATACGTGTATGCGCAATGAAGTCCAACGGCAACAAGCAACATCAACATTAAATGAAACGGCAATATTTTGAATTTACAAATCAGCCACCCCAGTAACGCAAGCAAAAGTAAAGTATTCACCGCATAAAGAATCTTTTGAATAAAAACATTTTTGAGGACAACTTCAAATCCGCCAGCACCTCCGTTATTATGCAGGTAAACATGATAAAATCCCGGTTCGGCAGAAAAATCAAAACCCTTTGTAAAACTACACAGGCCATCTATCCCCGCTAAAGATTTTCTTCGTCCGTTGACAACAATAGAATCAACGCAGTCATCAGGAACTATGCGCATCGGAATTTCTTCAAAACTTGACTCAAGTTCAAATTCAACAGAAAATTTTTCGCCTTTATCAAAATCCTGCTTTATAGGAATCGTTGCGGCCTTAACAAATCCATTTTGAATTAAATGAAAATTATGTATTTTCGCATTCACAAGGTTAAACGAAGCAAGCCCAACCATCAAAAAAGCGAATAAAATCACCCCAGGCAAAATCCGACGTATTTTATCACGCATAGCAAACTCCATGACGAAACTTTTTATTCATAGCAATACATTTTTAAACTTTATCTGTAAGCGGAAATAATTGCATATTCAAGCGATATACGCGATTGCCACCTTTTTTCGCCGTTGCAATAGAGACGATTTTCTTACGGCAGGCATCCAATTCCTTTACAATCTGCGCATAATCTTCTTCGTCAATTCCCATGGTAACACCCGTAAAGTTCCGTTCATCTCCAGCAAATTTTTCAACAGCACCTTCAGCAAAATGCGCCATTTCCTTGTGCATGTTACGAACAAGCATCGGAAGCGCCGCCGTAGAAATCTGCAACGACCGATCCTTTTCTTCATACACGTTGTCCGCCAACTTCTTGAGGAATCTTGCCCGAGTTAGGAAAGCGAGCGCATCCCGCACTTCTTCCGCCGTAAAAGCCCCACCACAAGCCTTAGCCAAATCCGAGGGCTTTGCCCCAGGCATCATCGGAGCAAGTTCACGAAGTACCGGATACTTCCACGATTCATAAAAAGAAAACGCTTCCCCCTCCAACACGCGAACCTTATGAGCGTTCGCAATTTCTTTCATTTCGGCATAAGCCAACTTTTTATCAACATCCTTCTTTGCCTGGCAAAATTTCACAAGTGCTCGAAAGTATTCCCTTTCCACACCCACTAGGTCCAAGGCATCGGCAGCGCGTTCAACGCCAACCTTAGATAATCCACTTTTACCTTCGCAAACAAGCTTCATATAGTTGGGCGAAGTAAAGCCACCCTTCTTCGAAAATTCCCGCCATGAAAAAGCGGATGTTCGCTTTTTCCATTGGTAGAAATCGCTCATAAACAAACGGTAATCTTCATATTCTATCACAGATTTCATCATACTCAAAAAAAAATACTCCCTCATACAAAGGGAGCGTACCATATTTTTATACAAAATCTTTAAAATTACATTGATTTGTATAATCGTGCGTATAATTTTTAAATTTTTAGAATTTCCCTATACAAGTAAAATCCATCTACCCAAGCAATTCCAGCCCGACGACGCCGACCAAAATCAGGAGCGCAAAGAACATTCGCAAAAGCGAAGCGGAGTCGCCAAAGAACGCGATGCCTATGGCGAACGTTCCGATGGCACCGATGCCCGTCCAGATAATGTATGCCGTGCTAATGGGAATGCCGCGCTGCGCCAAATAAAGGAACAGGCCGCTCAGCGCCATGCTAACAACAGACAAACTAATAAACGCCGCAAAATGGTTCGGGTAAAGTCCGGACAATTTAAAGCCTAGCGGCCAGCCCACTTCAAAAATCGAAGCAATCAACAGTAAGACAAAATTCATTTTTTCAATAGAATTCTCAAGTAAACATTTTGTGTTCTTTTATAAAAGTTCCGATATTGGCATGGACAATTCCATTGCGGCGTTGGATGATGTCGTTCCGCGTCATGACATATTTGGGATAGTTGTCACGAATACTTTCCAAAGGTTTGTATTCACGATTTTCCGTATCCAAGCTGTTCATGATAGTCATTGCGACTTGAACGTAACTGTACTGAGATTCCCGATTTCTCATGATAAAGTCGCATTCAAGTTTTCCGATTCGGCCCACGCTTACGGAGTAGTCTTTTGACCTTGCGTATAGATAGATGATGTTTTCTAGAACTGATCCGTAATTGATTCTGTTGTCTGTGTTTGTGGTAAAATAGAAGCTTAAATCTGACAGGTAATATTTCTGTTCGCCAGCAATGGACTTGCGTGATTTCAAATCAAAACGACCACACTTATAGAGGATCTTTGCGTCCAACAAAATTTGTATGTAACGATT
>JAZLMK010000073.1:0-4308 GCA_045598645.1 Fibrobacter sp. | reverse complement strand
CCCCAAGCCTGGTTTGTACATGGTGCGTGTGCGCGCTGGCAGTCAGACTGGCGCAGGAAAGGTCGTTGTAAGGTAAAAACGGCGAATTTTAACGAAAATTGACGAATAATCTACGCAAAATCTGCGTAGATTATTTTTTTTTGTATCCGCTGGGTTTGGGGATAGCCGAACGCTTGGATAATTACTAAATTTGCGCCCGTTCAGATTGAAAGGAACAGTATGACAAAAGCAAAATTCATCAAACTCATCATTGCTTCGGTGCTTGCCATCGCAGCCCTTTTCGTCCCGTACGAAGCTCTCGGATTCGTCGGTGATACAGCTTTGAACCCTCTTGAAATTCGCGTCATCGCTATTTTCGTGATGGCCGCCCTTTTCTGGATCCTTCAACCGTTCCCGATTTGGTCCACCTCCATGTTCGTCATCGTGCTCATGATTTTCACGCTGTCGAACTCTGCCCTGATGCCGTTCCGCGTCGAAGGCGTTGAACCCATCAAGTTCAAGGCCATTATGGCGACCTTCGCCGACCCGGTCATCATGCTGTTCCTCGGCGGATTCTTCCTTGCTTCCGCCGCCTGCAAGTACAACATGGACAAGAACCTTGCCCGCGTGCTCCTGAAGCCGTTCGGAAAGGACCCGAAGTGGGTGCTTCTCGGCCTCATGATTATCACCGCCGTGTTCTCCATGTTCATGAGCAACACCGCTACCGCTGCCATGATGCTTGCCATCCTTGGCCCGGTGCTCAAACTGTTTGATGAAAATGACCGCGGTAAAGCGGCTTTTGCTCTCGCTATTCCTCTTGGCGCCAACATCGGTGGTATGGGTACCCCGATCGGTACGCCTCCTAACGCCATCGCCCTCGGCGCCCTCCAGGCCAACGGTTTCAATATTTCCTTCGGCCAGTGGATGGAATTCGGCGTACCTTATGTGATTATTTTGATGGTCATTGCATGGCTTCTCCTCCTCAAGCTCTATCCGATCAAGATGAAGGAAATGAACTTGAACATTGAAGGTGCCAACGGCTTCGACAAGAGCCCGCGCGCTATCATCGTGTACATTACTTTTGCTGTGTGCGTTCTCCTCTGGGTGACGGGTAGCAAGGTCCATGGCCTTAACGATAACGTGATTGCCATGATTCCTATGGCTGTGTTTGCCTTGACTGGTGTTATTACGAAGAAGGACTTGAACGAAATGAGCTGGGACGTTCTCTGGCTCGTGGCTGGTGGCTTTGCCCTCGGTCTCGGTCTGCAGCAGACCGGCCTTGCCAAGGACCTCATCAACGCTATTCCGTTCAATACCTGGTCTCCGTTCGTTCTCATGGTGGGTTGCGGTCTTATCTGCCTCTTCATGGCGAACTTCATGAGCCATACTTCTACTGCTAGTCTGCTTGTTCCTATTTTCATCGTTGTCGCTGTTTCTTGCAAGGAGAACCTCGAACCGCTCGGTGGCGTGACCTCCCTCATGGTGGCTGTCGCTTTCGCAAGCTCCCTCGGTATGTGCCTCCCGATTTCTACGCCTCCTAACGCCTTGGCCCACGCTACGGGTTACACCGATACGCGCGGCATGGCTATTACGGGTATCGTGATGGGTCTCGGTGGTCTCGTTCTTTCCTGGCTTATGATGTTCGGCCTTTCCAAGGTGAACTTCTTTGAAGATCCGGCTCCTGCCGCAGCTCCTGCTGCCGCTGTTGAAGCACCGGCCGCTCCTGCTGCTCCGGCTGTTGTAGATAGCGTTGTGGCTGTTCCTGCCGATACCGCTGCCGCTGTCGTCGTTGACAGTACTGCCGCTGTTGAAGCCCCGGCCGCAGCACCTGCCGCCGAAGCTCCGAAGGCTGAAGCTGCCCCGGTTGCCGCACCTGCCGCTGAAGCTCCGAAGGCTGAAGCTGCCCCGGTTGCCGCACCTGCCGCCGAAGCTCCGAAGGCTGAAGCAGCCCCTGCCGCAGCACCTGCCGCCGAAGCTCCGAAGGCTGAAGCTGCCCCGGTTGCCGCACCTGCCGCAAAGTAATGAAATTTGATGAATGAAAAACGGGTCGTCTAGGAAGACGGCCTGTTTTTTTTGTATATTGAAATCACTTAATAAAATGAGGTGTATTATGAAAAAGCTTTTTTGGACTGCCATGCTATTTAGCGTACTTTCGCTTGCGGCTTGTGGTGGTGGCGGTAATTCGACGGATGCAATGGACGATTGCACTAACGACCCTGCTCTTTGCGAAGATGCGGCTCCTGATTCCGAACCTGATATGACAACAGAACCGTGACAAAATTAATGCATTGACAGTCAATAAGTTATGCTTAAAAAGGTCCAGGGCGTTTAAAACCCTGGATTTTTTTTTGAATTTTATTGAAAAAAATCTATTGCAAGGTGGGGTGTGTTATTCTATATTTGCGCAAGTTTGAACTTAAGGCACTTGATTAGGTAAACCGATGATTTTGAAGACAGTTTTCAAAGCACAGGCACCTTGCGGAATTCACCATTCCGATGCAGTCAAGGCTTTTTCGTTTTTTGATTTTAAGGGCGTTGAACTTGTTAGTTCAACGTTTTTTTTATGCGGTTTTTAAACTAAACGGAGAAAAAGAAAATGAAGATTGAAGGTATCGACAAGGTGTTGATCATTGGCTCTGGCCCGATTGTGATTGGCCAGGCTTGCGAATTCGACTATTCCGGCACGCAGGCTTGCAAGGCCCTGCGCGAACAGGGTTACAAGATTGTGCTTGTGAACTCTAACCCGGCAACCATCATGACCGACCCCGTGATGGCCGATGCCACCTATATCGAACCGCTCAACGTGACTCGCCTCGAACAGATCATCGCGAAGGAACGTCCGCAGGCTTTGCTCCCGAACTTGGGCGGCCAGACGGGCCTTAACCTCGCTTGCGCGCTTAACAAGGCCGGCGTTCTGGACAAGTACGGCGTGAAGGTGATTGGCGTGAACCTCGACGCTATCGAACGTGGCGAAGACCGCGAAATCTTCAAGGCCACCATGCAGGAACTCGGCATCGATACTCCGCGTTCCGGCATTTGCCACACGGTCGAAGAAGCCGAAAAGATCGTTGCTGAAATCGGCTACCCGGTAGTTGTTCGTCCGGCTTACACCATGGGCGGTGCAGGCGGCGGCTTCTGCTACAACGTCGAAGAACTCCGCACCATTTGCGGTAACGGCCTCGAACTTTCCATGACTCACCAGTGCCTCATCGAAGAATCCATTCTCGGTTGGGAAGAACTGGAAGTCGAAGTGGTCCGCGATGCGAAGAACCAGATGATTTCCATCTGCTTCATCGAAAACATCGACGCCGTGGGCGTGCATACGGGCGACTCCTTCTGCGCAGCCCCGTTCCTCACCATCGACAAGAAGCTCGAAGAAGAACTCAAGCGCCAGGCATTCAAGATTGTCGAAAAGATCGGCGTGATCGGCGGTACGAACGTGCAGTTCGCGCACAACCCGAAGAACGACCGTATCGTGATTATCGAAATCAACCCGCGTACCAGCCGCTCCTCCGCTCTTGCTTCCAAGGCAACGGGCTTCCCGATTGCCCTCGTTTCTGCAAAGCTCGCTGCAGGCCTCACTCTCGACCAGATTCCGTACTGGCGCGATGGAAGCCTCGAAAAGTACACCCCGAGCGGCGACTACGTTGTTCTTAAGTTCGCTCGCTGGGCTTTCGAAAAGTTCCGCGGCATCGACGATTGCCTCGGCACCCAGATGAAGGCCGTGGGCGAAGTCATGGCTATCGGCAAGACTTACAAGGAAACCTTGCAGAAGGCTATCCGCGGCCTCGAAAACGGCCGTGCGGGTCTTGGCTTTGCCAAGGACTTCAACAAGAAGACGAAGGAAGAACTCCTCGAAATGATGAAGACGGCCTCCAGCGAACGCCACTTCCAGATGTACGAAGCTCTCCGCAAGGGCGCTACCGTTGAAGAAGTCAACGCCGTGACCTACGAAAAGGCTTACTTCATTGAACAGATGAAGGAACTCGTCGAGCTCGAAGAAGAAATGCTCAAGACTCCGGGCATGCTCCCGAAGGACGAAATCCTCGTCAAGGCGAAGAAGGACGGCTTCAGCGACAAGTACATCGCGAAGATTCTCGGCATCCGCGAAAAGGATGTTAGGAAGAAGCGTACCGAACTCGGCGTTGTCGAAGGCTGGTGCGCAGTGCCTGTCTCCGGCGTCGAAAACCGCTTCTACTACTACAGCACCTACAATGCCGCCGACGAATCCACCGCGACGACGAACCCGAAGAAGATCATGATTTTGGGCGGTGGCCCGAACAGAATCGGCCAGGGCATCGAATTCGACTACTGCTGCTGCCACGCCGC
>JAZLMK010000072.1:0-86240 GCA_045598645.1 Fibrobacter sp. | reverse complement strand
GTCATTCCGGGAATGAACGAAGTGAATTTCCGGAATCCATACGTCTTGACAAGTGCGACACGGGATGTATGGATCCCCGCGCTCCGCGCGAGGATGACTGCGGTTTACATGCACCGTTCGTATTTCGTCATTCCGGGAATGAACGAAGTGAATTTCCGGAATCCATACGTCTTGACAAGTGCGACACGGGATGTATGGGTCCCCGCGCTCCGCGCGAGGATGACTGCGGTTTACATGCACCGTTCGTATTTCGTCATTCCGGGAATGAACGAAGTGAATTTCCGGAATCCATACGTCTTGACAAATGCGACACGGGATGTATGGATCCCCGCGCTCCGTGCGAGAATGACGACAGTTTTCGGGATGTATGGGTCCCCGCGCTCCGCGCGAGGATGACGACAGTTTTCGGGATGTATGGATTCTGCTCGGCACTTCGTGCCTCCCGGAATGACGGGCGTTGTGCAGATGCATCCCGAAATGACGAGTGCAGGTTTTCTACATCAGCATTCCTAATGCGCTCAAAGCAATCGATGCGGCCGAGGCGCCGAGGGCCACATAAATCCACTTCACCTTGTTCTTGACATCTGTCAAATCACTTATCTTCTGTTCAAGACCACGAATTTGAATCTTCATTTCTTGAATAGATGTATCTTGTGCAAGTTCCTTAATGTCTACCGCATCCAAGCGGCGATCGTGTTCCTTGTCCTTCTCGTCTTTTTCATTCAGACGACGGTCATGTTCTTTGTCCTTTTCGTCTTTTTCGCTCAAGCGGCGGTCGTGTTCCTCGTCCTTTTCATCCTTTTTATCCAGACGGCGATCCCTTTCGCGACCCAGTTGCTCAGCATGCTTTATACGTTTGTCTTGTTCCAAATCTTTCACATCCATTTGGTTCAAACGTTCCCAGTTATCATTAACAAGTTCTTCTAGTTGTTCATCTTTTTGCTTCAGAGCGTCGGCTTCTTCCGCTGTTTGCTTTTTAAGGTTATCTATTTTCTTGTTCTGGCGTTCAATTTTCTTGTCATGTTCATCCAAAGAGTCGTTTATCCCTTCTACCTTGGCATTGACAACCTTGACTTTTTCGGTTAACTTATTTTGTCTATTGAACAAGTCCTCCTGCATTTGCAATTGAGCCACAACCCTTTCCAATTCCTTTCGGGCCATGTCAGAAATTTCTTCTTCCGAAGCATTTTGCAACTGCATTTTTATTTGCTTCACAGTTATACTAGTCGCCGCAATGTTACTCACGCCCATTGCAAATAGAGATTGGCAAGCTTCAGCCAGGATTTTTTCGTGTTCAAACAGCAGTTTTTGCGTTTCAACTGATACTTCTACGGCATGAGCGATATCTTTTACCGCAGGCTGAAGAGCATCAACAATTCCAGCAGTAGTCCTCTGAAAGATTTTTCTTTCAAAATTCGCAGCTTTATCGGCTGATTTCTTTGCTTTTTCTGCAGCCTTTACCGTCGTCGCAATCTTTTTTTCTATTGTCTTTATTTGGCACACAGAATCGTTTACAGACGCGACGATTCCCTTAGCATCGACTTTTGCAAGTTCCTTTTCCATTTTCTTTTCTCCTAGTCGTCAAACATATCCAAAAGATTTTTTCTCAAACCCGGATTCTTCTTGTCAACTTCGCTCATATCAATTTCCTTGATTGCGTCAAGGTCCTCTTTCAATTCGCGCAATTGTTTATTCCACTCTTGCACAGAACTTACTGCCTGTTGTTGCAAATGCTGTATAGCCATCTCCGCATCTTCTGCGGCAATCCACACTTCAGCCTGCTTGTAATATATTTTTGCGGCAGAGCGTTGCAGCATCACATTATAGAGTATGCGTCTATCCTGCTCCAATCCACTCTTCTTGATTCCCATTTTGATGTCGGTACCTGCAGCGAGAACGAACCTTCCGACACCAACGAAATTCACATGCATCACGAAACTCGCCCAGAATGCTGGGGTTGCCCCCGTCTTTGCTGCCGAGCGTATCGCAGCATCAATCATATCCACCGCAGTGAAGGTCCCTGTGGCAATGGTAAGCATACGCACAATAGTGCGATTTTTCCAAGGGAGCACATTGTTCCACTCGATTTTGTGCAAAAAGTCATCAAAACTACGCACATTCTTGGCCTTGATTTCGCCATGCAAGCGACGGACAAAATAGAATCCCCTCACGATGCACTCGTTTATAATCACAGGTATTGCTTGCTTGCCCAATTGCTGCAACACCCCCAACTCCGCACGCAAATCAAACGGTCGGGTTGTGCCCGGAATGATTTTTCCATTCGCATCGTGGTCACCCAAAAAGGTGCCGTTGAACAATTTGGAAATCGTCTCCGATACACTACCTTCACCATGCTTGAATATCGGCAACACCGAGAGTTCCTTGGCAAGCGAAAGTATGGGACCAGGAACACCCGTACCCACACTGCTCCGCATAATGGAGCCACTACTGCCAGCAATGTCGCTCACCATATGGAAAAACCATTGCACCGTTCCCAAGAAAATCTTTGCCGGGAAACTTTCACCGATGAGTCCACTGTTCGACACATCCACAATCTTGAACATGCCATTTCTATCGGTGCCATAAGCCTTACCGGTAAACTGCGTCAGCATCGAAAAGAACAAGCCCGAGATGGAACCATGATGCGAAAAATCCCTAAGGTGATGATTCAACCCGCCGCCAAAATCGTTCGTAGCCTTGTCAGCCGCCATCGGGAAATTTCCTTCCAGGTACTTTACGGCGCCGGCAAGATCATCGCCCTTATAGCCCTTCATCTGGGCTATTTTCACCACGAAACTATCAACTTTATCTTTGCCCCACTGGGAGCCCGCATCAAACGAAAACGCGCCTACAAAAAAAGAGTCAATGAGCCCGCACGTAATTCCGCTCGCAACGGCGATAACATAATCGAGTTTATCCGCGTGATTGGTTAGATTGTCGATTTCCTTGTTCAGCGCAGCGAGCTTTTCCTCGTCTTTTTGCAGCCCGAAATCGAGATTCTGAATTTCATTTTGAATAGAAGCGTAACGTGGATCGTTATGCAAGTCATCTTTTTGAAGGACTTCGAATTCTATTTCCAAGTCTTCATCAACTGCTTTAAAATCGCATAAACTCTGCGCCATACCCATCTCCTTTCTTTATTTTAAATCTATACCAATTTTTACGACAACTCAAAAATGCCCACTTTTTTCCACTGGGAATGTATGGACCCCGTCGCCGCTACGCGGCTCCAGGGTGACGATGCTGAGGTTGTCAAGGATTCCTTTACAACCACTTAATCCAGGGTAACACGATTTTTTGGGGGAGACCGTCCCCGGTCGCGTCTGCAATTCTTTTTACGCCTTTTTGCAATTCTATAAACGCCAATTTTGGCGTTTTTGTTCATTTTTGAACATTTTCTGCAATTGTTTTAAACATCAATTTGCAATTGTTTCAGCAACACTCGTAACGCTTTCGGCAATGTTTTAACGGCGATTCCTACAGTTTCACTCCATAGGTGCGGGCGATTTCCTCTTTCATGTTCAAATCCGCGTGGGGGTACTCGGCGATGTACCGGGCGCACAAGGGGACGGCTTCGTAGGGGTCCCACTTGCCCAGGTGTGCGCACACGAAACTCAGGAATTTCTCGGGGGTTTCCTGGTGGCTTTCGCAGGCGCAGCACTCGGCCATCCACACGCGGGCTTCGTAGCCGCGGTCGTAGGGGCATTCCTTTTCGCCGCGGTAAAGGGTGCAGTAATTTTCTTCGTTGCAAGCCATGGGAGCCCTCCTGTACATGAGTTACATGTAAATATACATTGTGGGGGTGTCAAATCGTGACACGAGACGTATGGACCCCGTCGTTCGCTTCGCTCGCTCCAGGGTGACGAGCTGGGGGGGGGATGTATGGACCCCGTCGCCCCTATCGGGGCTCCAGGGTGACGGGCGGATCAGTTTTATTACAATAGTTCTTTCACGCAGCGGACGCCGAGGCCGTCCGTTTTGGGGTTCGTGCTAAGATTGATTTGCGCGCTATAAGGAATGTCGTAATCATACTCGAAATACCTTGTGCAGGCGCCCGATGCAGCGTGGGTGATGGCGAGGCATTCCGAAATTCCTTGGGAAGCATTGTCCGCTTCGTCCGACAGCCAGAATGCGCCGGCTCTATGGTCGAACTGGACACTGCCGCCACGCCAAATTCCCGAAGGCTTCACATCCAAATCCGGATACTGCGTCTGTTCATCATACTCGCTAGATTGCCAGCCATCAAGAGACATCATGTTGGTCATCCCAAGCGAAGATTGGTCCTTTGCAAAACTGGGCAATCTCCAACCTTCGGGGCACACACTCTGCGCGGCCTCCCAAGTGTATAGTCTCCCGTACGAGTCGCATGCGCTTTTACCATTGGCGCAAATACTGCCGGACGATTCGTACGCAAGGTTGTCGGCAAGCCAGAGTCTGTTCCCGACACCCACCGTTCTGTACTTGTGTCCGTCTCTTGTATCCGTAAACGAGCCATAGACGGGTTTCCAGCCCATTCCATCGCCTTCGCAAACGTACTTCTGGTCATAGAAGGTCATGGACTCGCCGGCCCTATCCGATGTACAATCGCCAAGGTAATTCGTCTTTGTGGCCTCTTCCCAGACTCCTTTTTTGCAAAGCATCAGTACTTCATTGTACGCCTTCAAGGTTCCGAATTTATCCCTGGTGCAGTAACCAATGGCCTTTTCGCAATCCGTCTGGGCAACGTCCCAGAAATAACTTGCAGAAGCAGAGTGGTTCGTCGCCTTGCAGAAATATTTTTTGCTTTTGTATGTTTTTGCCGTGCCGGCGGTTTCTCCATTGCATTTTCCCAATGTTGCATTTACACCGGAACTGACCCATAGATACCGTTTAGTATTCGAGTTATACTTGCACTCGTAAGTCGTATCGTTGTAGACGCCCGTTTTACCGACTCTGATTTCGCGGCACTTTCCGCCTAATTTGTAATCTTGCGTTTCAAGGTACGTCCACACTTTATCGATACACTCGTAATAACCGTTGAGTTTGCCATCGTTCGCGGCTCTGCAGAATTCACCTCGAGACGCTTCGCTACTATTCATTTTCCTCCATGTGCCATCATCGCACATTTGCTTGTTGAATACCGTGTCTTGCAGGGCCGCGGTGCAGGAGCCGAAGAATTCCTCGGCCGTCATTTCGCGCCACGTGAGGTTGTCGCAAACGTATCCGCTTTCGGTGTGGTCGCCTTGCTTGTCCTTGGTGCAAACGCCATACGTTTTTTCTAACGTGGTAGCGGTCTTCCATGTGCCACTGCGGCACACGTATAGGGTTCCGTTGATGTTCTTGGATTCCGTTTCGTTGTCTTTGTTGCAAGTGCCCTGCAAATCACTGAGGCTGGCCCTGGTCCAAGTCTTGTTCTTGCAAACGTAACTGGTCGTGCTGTCGATAATCACACCTTCACGTTCGGTGGTGCAGCCGCCGTAACGCGATTCAAGTGTAGTAGGGGTCGTCCAGTACGACTTGCAAATGTACTTGTTTCCGAAAGCCTCCTTGACTTCGCCGTAGTTGGCATCGCCGCACGCTCCTAGGATATCGTCCCTGGTGGCCGTTTTCCAGGCATGTTTGCGGCAAATGAATTCCTTGCCGTTTTCGCCGCTCGCGATGTAGCCTTCCATCGCATCGTTGCAAAGTCCGAACAAACTATCGTTAGCGGTGAGTATTGTCCAGGCGGAATCCACACAGATGAATTCGTAGCCATTGTGAACGACGGGCTTCGAGGTTTCGTGCTTGAGACACTCGCCGTAAATGTCGACGAGTTTCGCCTTGTGCCAGTTTAAATCGCTGCAGCCGTAAAGCGTTCCCTGGTAGGTGATGGTATCGCCGGTATGCTTTGAATCGCAATAGCCCAGGGAATCTTCGAGGTCCGTGACTTTGTACCAGTTGCCGGATTTGCACACGGCGCGGGAACTGCCGGCCATGGCGAGCATCAGTTCTTCGTTCGTGTAGCATGTGTCGCCAACGCCCACGGAACGCACCCAGGCGGTGTCGCTGCAGGCGTACTTTTTGGCGGCGGCGATGATGGTTTCGCCGCGGGAGCACTTCGCGGGGAGTTCCTTTTCGCTCGCGACTTCGTCGGCGAGTTTCACGCAGCGGATGGACACGTACTTTTTGCTTTCGTACTCGGAATCGTAAACGGGTTCGTCGCTATCGTTGGTGAAGGAATAGTAGCCATCGCCATAGGCAATCATGAACTTCGCTTGGGTGCCCAAACCGGAATAGTCACCGGGATAGTAGCCGGAACCGGCGGGGAGCGCGTTGAAACCGAGTTCGTTGGTTCCCGCGGCGGCCTTGCCCGATTTCCAGAGGGATTTGCTCTTGAGGGCGGCTGTGCCCTTCGCGATTGCAAAGAGTTCTTCCCACTGTTCCTTGGTGGGCAATTCAAAACCGCTGGGGCACGAGGGGACGTTGGTGTAATAAAGCCGGCCGTAGGTATCGCAGTTCGTGCTGTCGGAATCGTAGCAGTAACTTATGTTACCCGTGGTGCGCAGGTTTTCGGCCATCCATTCGTAAGCGCCAATCTGCACGGTTTTGTATTGGTAGTCGGTGTAGTAGTCCTCGGCGGAATCGGCGGAGATGCTCACTTTGTACTTGTCGTTGAAGCCCACCTTGATGGTGTCTTTGGGGATGCTGCTGGAACTTGCGCCATTGCCGCTGGAACTGCCCGCGCTGTTCGCGCCGCTCGAACTGCCTGCGCTGTTTGCACCGCTCGAACTGCTGGAACCGTTCTTCGCGCTGCTGGATCCGCTGGAAACGTCGTCGGAGTCATCGTCGGAACTATCACTGGAACCGTCCGCGCGACTCGAACTGGAACATTCGTCATCGTCTTCGTCACATTCACCGAAGGCGTCTTCAAACGCTGATTTACCGAAAAAGTCATCGCTGTCATCGTCGCCACACGCTACAAATGCAAGACTTGCGACCATCGAAAAGCAGACAGCGGCTAAACCGAAAAGATTTTTCCGAACCACAATGTTCCCCTTAAAAACGTTATGATGCAAATATACATAAAAATGCGGCGTCTGGGTGACAAGTGAAGAGCGTGATGTATGGATTCCGCTCGGCACTTCGTGCCTCCCGGAATGACGAGCGAAGGGTGCGGCGTCTGGGTGACGGAAGTGATATATGGATCCCGTCGTGTGCTTCGCACACTCCAGGATGACGCTGTCATAAAATACGCAACGTCCGCGACGCATTTATAAAACGCACGCGGTTTAAAATGCCGCGGCGCGGTCACTTAGTAATTGATAGCGAGGTAGAAGCTGAAACTTCCGAAATTCTTGCCGAAGTCAAAACCGTCGAAAAGCATGTCGTAAGTGGCACCCAATTCCAACTGCGTCGTAGACGTGCGGAAAATAATCAGGCCGCCTTCAAGGCCCCACGCAGGACCGATGGCAAAGTATTCCGAAAAGTCGTCGAAGTGCCCGTCGTATTCAATGCCAATGCCAAGGCCCGCGCCCAAGTACGGCGAAAACACCTGGTCCGCGAAAAAGTAGCGACCGCCAATCAACGCGCTTTCGTGCAACTGCCAATGATTCTCGTACGAAGTGTTCGTGTTGTTCATGAACGTGATGGCGCCATGCGTCGTCATTTCCCAAATGCGGCCGTAATGGAAGACCACGCCCTGGTCCCAGTCGCGCTTGGGGTTTTCCTTGGAATCTTCGTAGTTGTGCCAAATGCCAATGCCAAGGCCGAAACTGCTGAAGTTGTAGGTGGGGCGCTTGGGAGCCGGCAACGGATCGTCGTCGGTATTCTTGGCCTGGGTCACCTCGGTGGCCACCGGCTGGTAGGGGCCGGTAGTGACGTTGTCGGCAGCGGGGGCGGCGACTTCGTCCTGGGCAAACGCCGCAGCAACGAGCGCAAAAACAAGTATCGCGAAACTTTTTCTCATACCCTAAATATATAAAGAAACCCTTTTGCGAGGCCACCCCCAAAACGTAAACTTTCTACATTTCAAAACAGCGCTTTAAAACTGCCCGCCACGCACGGCCCGCAGTCAAAAGCACGATAATTTTCGCCCGCCAAATTAGCCGCCATAAACGCAAGCCCTATGAACAAAGCCGCTATCATTGTCGCCGTAAGCATGCTCCTGAGCCGCGTGCTCGGGATTTTCCGCGAAATGCTCCTCGCCCACGCCGCCGGCGTGTCGCTCGAAAAGAACGCCCTCGACCTCGCGTTCATGATTCCGGACATCCTGAATCACGTGGTGAGCACCGGATTCCTGTCCATCATCTTCATCCCGATTTTCACGGGCTACAAGGTCGCGGGCGACGAAGAAAAAAGCTGGAAGTTCTTCAGCAACGTGCTCAACACCTTCGGCGCCATCCTGCTTTTGCTTGTCGTGCCCGCATTCATCTTCATGCCCGAACTTCTGCGACTTCTCACTACGAGCGGCGCGACCCCGGAACTTATCGAACGCGCGACTTACTACGGACGCATCATCTTGCCGGGCCAGGTGTTCATCTTTGTTGGCAGCATCCTGGTCGCAGTGCAGCACACGCGCAAGCAGTTTTTGATTCCCTCCCTCACGGGCCTTATCTACAACGTGGCCATCGTGGCGGGCGGGCTCGCAGGCATCTGGCTCGGCCGCATGAACGGCGTGAACTACGGCCTCGAAGGTTTCGCCTGGGGCGTTCCCGTGGGCGCCTTCATCGGGTTCTTCGCATTGCAAATTTTCGGGGCAAAGCGCGGCGGCGTCAAATACGAACTGCTTCTGCAGCCGACTCACCCCGACATCATTCGCTACTTCAAGATGATGCTCCCCATGTCGCTGGGAGTCGGTTCCATGTTCGGCCTCGAATTCATCATCAGGAGCTTCGGCGCAAACTTTGGCACCTCGGGCATTTCGAGCCTCAACTACGCCTACCGCGTGATGTACACGCTTGTCGCCGTATTCGGATTCTCCGTCTCCGTCACGAGTTACCCCGACATGGCCCGCCTCGTGAAGGAAGGCCAGATTGTACAACTGAACGAAAAAATCTGGAAGAGCCTTTCGCGCATGTTCTGCATCTTGATTCCGGCGGTCGTCGCCGTATGGGCGCTCTCGTTCCCCGCCGTGCGAATCCTGTTTGAACGCGGCGCATTCCACCGCGAAACCACCGAGGCCATCACCGAGATTCTTCGCTGGTACCTGCCCGTATCGCTTGGCCTCTGCCTACAGGCCGTGCTGGTGCGCAGTTTCTACGCCGCCGAACGCATGTGGCTTCCGACGCTCCTTAACACGGGCATCTTCGCGGCGACCATCCCGGCATACATCTGGCTTTCGGAACCGCTCGGCATCAAGAGCGTGCCTATCATCGGAGCCACAGGCGCCATTTTGCAGGTCGTCACCATGATATTCGCGTGGGCAAAGAAGAACGGCACCGACGGCATGAAGGCGGCGCTCTTGAACATGTTCCGCGCGCTCGTCGCGTTCGGCATCATGATTGCGGCGGCTGTCGGCCTAGACCGTGTCACCGGCGATTTCGTACGCAGCACGAACCTCGCCGTCCTGGTGGTTTACTCCTGCGCCGCGGGCGGCGTGCTGCTCGTGGTGACGCTGTTCATCCAGAAGGCGCTCGGCAGCAAGGACGCCGGCGACATCCTGAACGAACTCCTCGGCAAAGTGATGCGCAAACTGCACCTCAAGCGGTAAAAAACTTCTAAAATGCACCTACCTTGTACCCTGCGAGCCGTTTTTTGTGGTTAGGGTACAATGCGGACGAAAAAAACTTTCCCCCGCGGCATTGATAAGTGTAGATAAAAACACAAACATTGTACCCTGCGAGCCGTTTTTTGTGGTTAGGGTACAATGCGGACGAAAAAACTTTCCCCCGCGGCATTGATAAGTGTAGAAAAAAACACAAACATTGTACCCTGCGGGCCATTTTTCGTGGTTAGGGTACAATGCGGATGAAAAAAATAATTCCGGCGGCATTTAGATTACCCCGGCGACCTTTATGTGTATATATTAACTTCATGGGCTTTAGGGAATTTCATAAAAAGGTTTTCGCGTGTGCCGCGTGCACTGTTTGCGCTGGCGCGTTTTTGGCAACACCCACCGCAGCCGCTTCCGCCGAAGTCGGCTCAAATGCGAGCGTCCCGCAAGAAGGCCTCGTGGCCTATTACCCCTTTACCGGCGGGAGCCTCGAAAACGCCGTAACCCCTGCATCAGGCGCCGCGAGCAGTTCAAATGCGGGCAATTCAAACGCGGGCGACGCAGCGACTTCCGTACCACAAGCCGCCGAAAACAAAGGCGCCACCTTCGGGCCCGACCGCTTCGGCAACGCAAACTCCGCCGCCGTATTCAGCGGCGACAGCAACATTTATATGGAAATTCCGGACCACGACGCCTTCAGCATCAAGACCGCAGGCGCCCTCACCATTTCGGCCTGGGTTTCCCCAAAAATTTTAACATTCCGTAACGCCGAAGCCGCCGGATACGTTCACTGGATGGGCAAGGGCGTGCCGCACCAGCACGAATGGGTGCTGCGCATGTACAACAAGGAACTCACCGCAAGCCAAGAAAATCGTCCCAACCGAATGTCGGCCTACGCATTCAACCTGGAAGGCGGCCTCGGCAGCGGCAGTTACGTGCAAGAGGAACTCACCGCAGGCGAATGGATGCACATTGCAGCCCGCTACGACGTCGCCAGCAATACGATTACTTTGTTCAAAAATGGCGTGCAAAAGGACCAGGACCCGCTCTACGACGAAACCTACGGCGTACAGGTGCAAAACGGCACCGCCCCCGTGCGCCTCGGCACGCGCTCCCTCTGGAGTTTCTTCGAAGGGAGCATCGACGATTTGCGCTTTTACGGCCGAGCCCTCGCCGACGAAGAAATCGTAGCGCTGTACAACGAGCCGAATCCAGCCGCCAAACCCGACACTTCGACCAACGTTCCCTCCGATACCAGCGGCGCCGACACCTCAAGCATCGCGAACGACTCCACGAAAACGCCAGGCGATTCCGCAATCACCGCCATCTGCGCTTCCGGCAATTTTCGAGCACTCGGCAATTCCCGTGCGCTTGAAAACACCGGCGCAAATTCCCAGGCACAGCGCAAAAACGCAACACACGCAAGAAAGCCGCAGGCGACATTCACTCGCGACTCCTACAGAATCCAGTTCCTCATCGACGGCAAGACCTTCGACAGCAACGGACGCAATTTGAACGTTCCGCGGCGGTAACAAACCGCGCGTCTACAGTTTTTTACCGCCATCCCCGACAGCGGCGATTTGCTTTTGCGCAAAGGCGTCGGCCTCGGCATCCTTCACCAAATCGCGACTCCTGTACTCCACATTCTTCAGGAACATATCCTTTTTGCCGTGAAGCACGATATGCCCGAGTTCATGGAAGAACGTGTACCAGAAACCGCCATCCGTCTCGAAACCGTCATGGAGCTGGATGACGGCGACATCCTTGTACCAGCGCGAAGCACCGTGCACAGGCGCCGTCTTGAAGTTCTCGACATAAAGCAACTTGATGTTCGCCTTGGCGCAAAGCGCCTGCAACTTCTTTTTCGTCTTCGAGAATTCAGGCGCCGTTACCGAGGGAGACTTCACGGCAAGCGCAATAAATTCCGGAAGCATGTTCTTGACGTTGGAACGCACCTTCTTGTCGGGAATCTTTTCCATGGCGATTTCGTCGGCCAGGATTTCGCCGCGACGCAGCCACACGGACATGGCGTACGGATCGCGGGACTCCGCCAACGAAATGCGGAAGGCCACCTTCAGTTGCTGCTTGTAGTAGTAATTTTCCCAAGCCTTCGGCGAACACACAGCGAAGAACTTGAACAGAGGCTGCACCTTGTCGGCGGCGGCCTGCACAGCATCAATCCACTTGCGCTTGAGCATCTCCTGCAACGGGAAGTTCTTCATCCACTCAAGAATCGAGCCGAAACCCTTCTCGCGCTTTTTAAGGACGGTCCACTCATCATAAAAGCGCTGCAAACCAAGCCAGTGATCTGCCGGGACCTCCGTTACGCACTCCAAATCGACGGCAACTTCGGGAGTCAACGTACATTTGCCCATCAAGATGTCGTTCACCGTTTTCTGAGAACGACCAATGCGCGATGCCAAATCGTTCGCATCCATTCCCATTTCTTCCAACTTCTCCCCAAGAAAATCACCAGGGGGGAAAGCCATCGCCAAATTCATCGGATCAAGGCATTTCGACATAAAACCTCCTTTTAGTGGTAATCCACAACTTCAAGCACTTCTGCCTTTGTAATTTCAACCCATTTCCGTCCGGTAGTATCTTCTCCCGCCCGGAAAAGAAGCCTGTAAGGCTGATCCAAATCGCACGCCCATTGCCCCTGGCGATTTCCAGACAATTCATGGAATCGACCAGCACCCAAACGCAACGACTCAAAATTCGGCACAACAAGCATATATTGAACACGCTTCAAGTAAATATGATAACGCTTTTGACCCATTCGCCTAAGCGCAAAATTCATATCCACCGCGCACCTTTCCAAATCCTTATCCTTGAATAGAACTTCCACCAGCCATCCTTTATACAACAACATGACTACAACATAATAAATATTTTTGAATAAAGCAATAGTTTCATTATTTTTATTTGAAGTTCAACGTTAAAAAAAACACCCCGCTTTGCGGGGCGACACATTCATGTCTCTGCGATTTTACTTGTATAAAAACATACTCTAACGGCGTCAAACGCCCAAATTTCTTTCTTGGCGGGTTGTTCAATTTCCACGGCAGTAAAATCAACGAACTTTTCGAGGGCGTGGAACGAGTCATCGCCGCAATCCCACAAGCCGAATATCGTGGCCCGTGAATACTTGTATTCAAAGGGACATGATTGAGGCGCAGAGATTTGCTCTGAAAGAGAAAATCCCGCAGTGTGGAAACCGCGGGATTTGTTAGAGGAGTAAAAATATTTAAATCTACTTTATCGTTATCCTGGCAGTGGCCGACTTGCCCGGCGCACGGACAATAGCCAGGTAAGTGCCGGCGGGAACCTTCGTGGTAAATTGCACGGCTCCTGCTACCGGGCCACTCGCAATTTTGTGGGATTCCACAACTTGTCCGATGGAATTCAGCAAATCCACCTGTCCACGATCCACGCCGGTAATGGAAACACCACAACCATTTACCATTATGCGCGGAATCGCGAAATCCACGGCACGCGCGGACTTCGGGAGAACAGCATCGCTACCACTATCGGAACTCGCCGGCACAATATTCGCAGAACTCGCAGGTTCCACTGCGGAGCTTGAACTTCCCGCAACTTCACCGTTCCCGGCGCCACCATCGGGCCCCGCGGCGTAAAGCGGTGCGAGCGCCTCGGCCCACAGTCGATGCATGGCCTTGCCGCCGCCCGTGTTCCCGTTCGGGTGCACACCATCGTCGCCAAGCAATTCGGGATGTTCCGAGAAATACTTGTAAAAATCCGGGCCCGCGGGCAAATTGTTCTTCCTGGTCAGTTCATCGATGGCGTCCAGGAACTTCGGGTTGACCTGCCAGCCGCCCTCGGTCTTCGCCGGATTTGTCGCGATAATGCGTGCTATCACCGGCGTGATGCCGTGGGCCTTCGCAGAATCGATTATCGTCTGCATATTCTTCACATAGGTATCCAGGTTCCAGTCGCCGCCGCCCCAGGCGTCGTTCGTGCCCATCTCGATGGCCCAGTACTTCACGTTGCCCGCGTACGCGAGATATTCGCTCAAGTGCGCGACGACTTCGGTACTGTTGATGCAGCCGATGCCGCCGCGAAGCATCGCCGGAGTGAATTCCGGAAAGCGCGCGTGAATGATTTGCGCCGTGGTGGAATCGGTGTCCTGCTGTTTGATGCCCATCTGGCTGATGCTCGTGCCCATGAAAAACCATGTGTCGGTACCGCCCGCCGTCATGTCGAACGCCTCGACCTCGAGAATCTGGCCCACGTCTTCCGAACTCACCAGGCGAAACCAGGACTTGCCAACAAAATCGATATCGACTCCGCGCGCCATCACCGGATTGTTCCTGACGTTCGCGATTTCGGTCCAGTCGCCGTCCACGCCGTTGGTGGAATTGGCCGATGTCATGATTTTGAAATTCGCAAGAGGCGCGCCGCTATGGCCGCAGCCCGCCGTAAAATTGGTAGCCCAGGCGCAGTCGCCATAACTTTCCCAGTTGATCCGCAATTTCTTGGGGCCCGCGCCCACATTGAACGCGATATCCTTGGCCGTACTGTATTTCCAGTTTGTGAGGAATCCGTCCGTAAGATAATCAGTGGTGGAACTCCCCGCATAGGCGGGGAGCCCGGCACTCACCAATTTATTTGGAGTAATGGCGAAAGCTGTGCAAGTAACCAACCCGAAAATGCACGCACCTAAACGCCCACCAAACAACATTTTCATAACCACTCCGCACGCTGTACTCCACCCAACAGCGTGTTACATAATATATATCCCTACAAAAAAGCCCAGTACCACATTGTTCCGCAAGTGTGGACAGGTGTGGACATTTTTGCAAATGCGATAGTCAAAAAAGTGAACCTGACAGACGCCAAAAACGAAAACCGCAGCCTACGCCGCGGTTTATTTTGTTAAATGTTTTGACCGAAATTACGTGCCGGTATCGCAGCCGGCGCTCGGGTTCTGCCATCCATCTTCCGCAGGGGCCTCGCCCGCCTTCCAGCAGTGCAAGGTGTCCAGCACGTCGCCTTCCTTGAAATTGGACCAGTCGGTGCGCTTCTTGATGTTGGTCTCTACGGTCGTATTGATTCGGGTCATGTAATGATCAATCAAGTACTGCGGGCACTCCACTTCCTCGATGTAATACGTCGGATTGTCGGCGGCCATGTACCAGTCGGCGAACCAGTGGCATCCGCGGAGCAAGTTCGGGAGGCCTGCATTGCCGAACGCGGCATCGCACATGTCCTTGACGCAAGTCTGGTAGCAATCCAACGAGCCTTCCGTGCCGCAGTTGGTGTTTTTCTGGCATTCCGTGAGGAAGCCGCCAAAGCCCGCACCCCAGTTCACATTAGCTCCATTCACCTGGACAGAGAGAGCGTCAAAGGCGCCCACGCCACCACCCGGGACCATCAGGTCGAACTGGCCTGCCGGGAGGCTTGTGTTTCCGCCGGCCACGTCATGGCCGATGTTGGAGGCCATCACCACCAAGTGCTTGCCCTTGAGCGCCTTGTGCGTCGCCTTGGGCGGGTTATTCTCGAATTCATCCTTGAAATGGCCATCGTACTGCAAGTGGTAACACTTGCCACACTTGCCATCCGCCGTGCCCGCCACGTAGGCGTATGAGAGATTTTCGTTCACCGCAATGGGCGCCATGTCGGTACAGGTGAACGCGCCGTCGGTCTTGGCATCGGTACAAGCGCTGTTGGTGCCTTCGTAGCCCATCCAGGACTTGCTCACATTTCCAAGAGTGAAGGTCGGAATTTCCACGTCGTGGATATTGCAGTTACGGGCCGTCATGAGGTCCTTGGCGTAGGCTTCATCGGAAGAACGGTCCGCACGGGTCGCATCGTTTTCATTTTCCTTAATCCAGGAGCAGTGGGGCTTGCAGGCATCCCAGTAACGGGTGTTCCAGCCGCGCTTCGCCGTAGCGGAAATATCCTTGGTGTATTCCGGGGAAGGCGTGCCGTAGGATTCGAGGGTCGGGAATCCGTCGGGCCCGAGTTCAGGAGAAACGGGGCCGCTGTTTGAACTACCGGGCACCGGGTCGGCGGAACTGCCGGGGACGGGATCCGCGCTGGAGCCCGGGACGACGGAACCGCTGGAGCCCACGACAGGGCTCGCGGAACTGCCGGCGACAGGGTCCGCACTGGAACCGGGAATCAAAGCACTTGACCCAGGAACATCAGCAGCGGAACTGCCCAAAACCTGCCCGTCAAGAGAACTCGACAAGGCCGGATTCTGATTGTCGTCAGGATTGACGACAGCACTGCTTTCCGGATTAAGGGAGGTTCCCTGGTCCGCATTAGATGAAGCATCGTCGCCACAGTTCCACAGCATCATTGCGCACGAAACCACGGCGGCGGTCAAACAGGATTTTTTCATTTTATTCGTACTTCTTCGCCTTGTCGGCTTCAAGCTGTTCCGGATTGCAATATTCACCCGTAGCGTTCGGAGTCTTGCTGCAAGCATCCGTTTCAATAAAGTCACCACCCTTGTAGGTGGACCAATCGGACTGGTACAGAATCTTTGTTTCGATAGAAGTGCTGATAGTCGTCTCGTACTTGTCAATCAAGTACTGCGGGCATTCCACTTCTTCCCACTGGTAGGTGGGATTATCTGCAGTCATGTACCAGTCGGCAAACCAGTGGCAACCGCGGAGCAAGTTCGGGTACTTGGAATCGCCAAAGGCTGCATCGCACAAGTTCTTTACGCACTTCTGGTAATCAGCCAGGGAACCATCGTAACCAACCTGTTCGCCATTCTGGCAATAGGTCAAGAAACCACCATAGGTAGCACCCCATTCAATACCCGGCTTAGTAATCTGGAGCTGCAGGGCATTGAAAATACCAGGACCACCACCAGGAACCATCAGGTCGAACTGACCAGGCTTCACATCGTGACCAATGTTGGAGGCCATAACGATGATGTGCTTACCCTTAAGAGCCTTGTGAGTTTCCTTGGGAGCGTTGTTACCATCGGCATCCTTGAAGCTACCATCGTACTGCAAGTGGAAGCACTTACCGCAAGAAGTGGTCGCATCGCTACCGGCGACGAAGGCATACGCGAGAGTATCGTTCACGGCGACCGGCGCCATGTCGGTGCAGGTAAAGCCACCGCCACTTGCAGGACTCGCTTCCTGGCAAGCATTAGGCGTATTCTGGATGCCTACCCAATAACGTTCCAAGCCCTTGCTGTAAGTGAACGTCGGGATTTCAATATCGTTGATGTTGCAGACGCGTGCCGTGTAGTGGCTGGCTGCGTATTCTTCCTGAGTGTTAATCTTGGGCTTGCCTTCGGCGCCATCGGTACTCGTCTGGGAGCAGTGAGCCTTGCAGGCATCCCAGTAGCGAGTATTCCAACCGCTCGTCCCGTTACCAAGAATGTTCTTGAGCGTCGGCACAGGATAATTCTTGATGTCTTCTTCCGGATTGCCGGTGGTCTTTACAGGTTCGGCGCTGGAAGAACTTTCAACAACGAGAGCATCGGAACTGCCGGGAACAACAGCCGCGCTGGAACCAGGGACAACCGTCGTGCTGGAGCCTGCGACAACGGAGCCGCTGGACTGGGCATCAACCGTTGCGCTGGAACCCACAACAGCACCTGCGCTGGATTCAGGCTGCACGGCAGCGCTGCTGGTAATCACGATTTCGCCGGTAGGAGTCTTGGTGGCGTTAGCCGGGCAAGGCTTCAACATCGACACATCCACGCCAGACGCAAGGACATTCGCGGAGAAGTCGATAATGTTGCCATCGGCAAAGGCGCCAATCTTTTCACCAGCGGCATCGGTCACGTCGCCATTATCGTAAATAACGTAAGGAGTAGCACCTTCAAGAACATGGACATTTTCAACCGCCACAATCTGCGAGCACACTGCAGGGACGGATGGCTGCTGGGAGTCACTCGAAAGATTGGTATTCTGCTGTACCAATTCTTCCGTACTGGTTCCGGAATCATCACCGCAGGCCCAGAACGCGGCCACCGCGGCCGACGTCAACAAACTCAATACTATTTTACCTTTCATATATCTCCTTTGTACACCGGAGTTAAAAATATATTCCTGCACACACTACCGCAAACAAAAAAGCAGCCTGGAGGGTTTATTTGTTCACGGACTGTGCTCTAAAACAACAAATCCGGCACATTAAGCACCGGATTTCGCTGCGCGCGCAAGCCCCAAAGAGCCTGCGACACTTGAACTAAAAGTTAGTCCCTGAACTTCACCTGCTTGGTGCCGGCGACGACTTCACCAATCTGTGCCCACTTTTCGCCCTTCGCCTCGAGGTGGGCGACGACTTCGGCCTTGTCCTTGGGGTCGATGAAGATGAGCATGCCCATGCCCATGTTGAAGGTGGAGTACATCTCGTCCTTCTCCACAGAGCCTTCCTTCTGGATGAGCTTGAAGATGGCAGGAGGATCCCACGTGGTGCGGTCGATGACGACGTCAACACCTTCCGGGAGGATACGCGGGATGTTGCCCTGGTAGCCGGAACCGGTGATGTGCGCAAGACCCTGGATGATCTTCTTGTTGCAGAGGTCGATGAGGCTCGGGTAGTAGCTGCGGTGCGGCATGGTGAGAGCTTCGCCGATGGTCATGTTCGTGCCTTCGAGCGGAGTATCGACCTTGTAGCCGGCGACGTCAAACAGCACCTTGCGGGCGAGGGAGTAGCCGTTGGTATGGAGACCGGTAGAGGGGAGACCGAGGATGATGGTACCCGGCTTAATCGACTTCCCGTCAATGATGTTTTCGCGTTCCACGACACCCACGATGGTACCGGAAATGTCGTAGTCGCCCGGACCGTAGAAGCCCGGCATTTCGGCAGTTTCACCACCGATGAGGACGAGACCGTTTTCGCGGCAAGCCTTGGCCATGCCGGCGACGAGCTGGTCCATGACACCCGGTTCCAGGCGGCCCGTAGCCACGTAGTCGAGGAAGAACAGCGGGCGGGCGCCCTGCACGAGAATATCGTCGCAGCAGTGGTTCACGATGTCCTGGCCAGGCAGCGTGTGCGTGCCCATTTCGATATCGACCTTGAGCTTGGTGCCCACGCCATCCACGGAACTCACGAGGACGGGGTCCTTCATGCCCAGGTGGTTGAGGGTGAACAGGCCACCGAAGTTGCCGACGTCCCCAAGAACGCCTTCGTTAAAAGTAGTACGTACGGATTTCTTGACACCGACCATTGCTTCGTCAGCACGGGCCAGAGAAACACCTGCGTCTGCGTAGTTCATCTTTTTTCCTTTGCCCTAAAAGCGGGCACTATATTTGGCCCTACTGGCGGGCACTTTGTTTTTCATCAATATTTCTAAGGGCATCCAGAATGAGGCTGGTGGTGTCGGACATCTGGTTGATGTTCACGACTTCGGGCATCACATGGGTGTCGAGTTTAAACAGCGTATCGTCGCCCCAGGAAAGGATTTGTTCAAGGGCGTCCGGACCTGCCAGTTTGCCGCACTTGGCACAGCAGATTCGTCCGTCCTGGAAAGCGACGAAACCCTTTTCGCCATGGGCTTCGCAGATCACGGTACCCGTGATACGGCTTTTCTCCATGGTCTGGGCGAAATCTATAAACGGGAGCACCTTACCCGAAGCGAGCAGCGACAGACGTTCGAACTCGTCGAAAGCCCTGTTCTTGGCACGAAGGTTGTCGGCCACCACCTTGTACAGGTACACCATGATGGTCGGGTTCTTGTCGAGGAACTTCACGAATTCATCCTTCGGAATCACAAGAACCGTGCATCCATCTTCACCGGCAACGATGGTGTTGCTGGTAAGTTCGTTGCAAATGATGGACATTTCGGCAAAGCAGGAACCAGTCTCTACATAAGCGATAACGCTGTAATGTCCATCGGGCAAAATCTTTCCACAAACAGCGGCACGGCCACTCTGCATAACGCAGAAGCAATCGCTGGCGGTACCACCTTCGATAATCACTTCACCGGGTTCGTATTCACGAACTTCGGCATTCATCAACAAATAGTCAGCGCAGTCCCTGGGGACCTGCTGCAAAAAAGGAACACTTGCCTCGTAACTCGAGGCAATCCAGTCACCAATTCCAAGCGGTTTATTCATAATGCAAAGAATTATAAATATTTCTATACCATTTGTAAGCGGGATTTCTGGAGAAAGCCTCCAAATATGCCCTTACCGACGAGTCCACGCTCTCCGGAATTGCCGAAGACTCCGGATAAAGGCACCCGTGGAGGTTATAGAGCAGCGCCGCGGGCCTCGGGGCGGCCCCTTCGAAAAAGTCGTTTCCGCCGTCCGGACTTTTTACACCGTCATTCTGGCATACCCGCTTTTCACGGAACGCCCGCAACGCGGCCACACGGGGGTCCGCCGCCAAAATCTCCCCGGGCGTCGAGAACATTCCCGGATTCACCCACACGTCGGCGCTGTCGGCAAGCGCCATGGCCGATTCCAGCGGAAGCGCAATCTCGCGGCTGGAGTCCCCCGCCCACAGGTAACGCCCGCCCGCGTCGGCGATAAGCCTTGCCGTATAACTCTTTCCGCCCGGGGCGTACCACACTCCGCCATAGGCCATGCCCGCGATAACGCGGGGCCGGGCATCCTGCGCGTCATAGGCCCCGCGCAAGGCGCCGTAAGCCTCCGACTCCACAGCGAACGCATCGCCTGCTCGGGCAGCGCAAATCGAATCAGGGCAGAACAGCATTGCGTACAACTTAACCCACTCCGCTTTGGCCAAGGGCGATTCCTCCTGCCATTCCGAAGTGAGCAGCAAAGGGATTCCCAGCGAATTCAGGCGCTCGTAGTCGTCCTGCCCGCCGCCCGTGGCAAAACTCAGTACAAGTTGCGGTTCGAGCGCCATGAGTCGCTCCAGATTCAGCGCGGGCCCGTTCCCGACCTCGGCGGCATTCTTACGCACAACGCTATCCACGACAAAACGGGACTCCCCCACCGCCACAATGCGGTCCGAAACCCCGAGACGAGCCATAAAGCCCACCTGCGAAGACGAAAGCGCCGCCACGCGAGCAAAGGGCACCCTCGCATACAGGCGCTTGACCAAAGTATCGCCCCCGACGATTGACCGGACCTCGGCCACGTTCACCCCGCACTGGGAGCCCAGCCGGAACATCTTCGCCGCCGCATTTGACGAAAAAACAGCGGAATCAGGGCATTCCACCCCCTGAAAACCACCCGCGCGGTCCCCTTTGGCGCCATCGCAACTGCAAAAAAACAGGCAAAAAAGCCAAGCAAACAGGGAAAAAAGCCCCCGCAGACCCAACCGGCACCCCAGGAACGGGCTCCCAAATGTATGTAAAGTGTTGATTTTTAACATCTTATGAAATTTTTATCTGCACATGCCCGCAAGATAATGTATTTTATACATCGGATTTGCCTTAATTGGAGTCTTTATGAAGACAAAAATAACTTTCTTGGCCGCCCTGCTGTGCGTCCTTACATTTGCATCCAACTCCTTCGCCGACGAAGACAAGGGGTTCTACGAAAAGGATCATGTCCGTGGATTCATTTCCATTGGCGCCGACTACCGTGGCATGAGATCTGAATTCCAGAAGTACGTCAACCAGGTCGCCTTCACCAACGGCTACCACGTGGAAGAAATCACAGACTCCGCCGGCAACGTCACCGAACAGGAATTCGCCGGCAACCTCAAGTACTCCAAGTTCGACGACTACTACCTGGGATTCCACGTGAACGTGGGTGCCCAGTACAAGCAGTTCCTCACCTGGTTCGACATCAACTTCATGCCGTCGCAGGTTTCCGAACGCCCAAGCGATACATACACCGCCGTTTCCGACAGCGGACTCGGACTCAAGTATCCTCTGTACGACGTGCGCTGGTTCAGTTACGGCGCCGACTGGATGTTCGGCTGGAAACTCTTCGGCGAAAACACTTTCATCAACTTGATTCCGGCCGTGGGCGTAGGCTTCAACCTGATCAACTTCCACCTGGCCTCCAACTTCGACATGACAAGGGAAGACGGCGGCTACACAAGTACCCGCGACCGTTACTACAGCACCCTCGCCTCCACGTTCAACGCAGAACTCGAACTTCGCCTTGAATTCGGGCAGTTCGGCATCGGCGCCTACGGCGGTTACCGCGTGGTCCGCTACAACGAACTCGAAATCGAGGGCGATGTGCTGGAACCGGCCTTCGGCAGTTACGATACGGACAACGTTGGCGACACCTGGTTCGCCGGCCTCCGCCTCACCTGGACATTCACCAGCGAATGGCAGGACAAGCAGAACTCCAAACTGTAACCTGCACAGCGTAATTTTCGAAAGCGCCCCGGTCTCCCGAGGCGCTTGTTTTTTACCTCAAAAAAAGACCTGGCCTGCCATTTGACACGGGCGGGTGCAAATTGGCCACCTGCTCCATGGCAACGTAATAGTCGCACGATTCCCTAAGACACGTATCCGTTTTCCAACTGATCCAGCGGTCCTCCTTGGGATAGGCAAAATTCCAGCCCAGCACAAGAGTACGGATGCCGGCAGCCTTGAGCCGCTCGGGGAACAGCGAAAACTGCCCCTGGGTCGAAAACAGCACCGCCACGTCCATGCGCCCATACGACGCAAGAGTAAGCGCATCTTCAATCAGCCCAATGTTCGGCGAACGCCTGTCCTGGCCCTTACCACTCGCATAGTGTACATTAAAACCCACGTGGTGCAGTTCGCGCTCCAGGCTCACGAGACCGTAGCCAAATTTCTGCGACTGAGGCTTCTTGTACGGATGGTAGTAATGGCACTCCATGGTACAATAGTTCCTGCCAGGACTGAACAGCGACAAGGCCTCGCGGCGCGCCCAACTCCTTAGGCCCTTGAAATCGAGCCGCGTATGGTACGGATGGAAAAAACGGTAATACTCGTTCACCTTCTTCAGGGTGAATCCATCTACGAAAAAAGCAATGCGCAAAGGCATTTTGTTTGGCATATAATCTCCATCTTACTGGGTTACTACCCTATAAAACGGATTTTTGCCGGGAATCGTTCCCTAAAAAAATTTTTTCATTTGTCCCTACAGGAGGTCGCGGGACTTCAAGTCGTCCATGAGCGAGCCGGGCATCCAGTTTTCCAAGGCCTTGTACTTGGGGGATTCCAACTTCTTGCGCCATTCCACGGCCTTTTCTTTTTTGCCGGCATCATTGTAGATGCGTATAAGATTCAGGACCGAGCACCAGTAGCGAATGGACTCGCCGGTGCGCTTCTGGTAGTCCGCGGCACTTCGTTCGTAAATCGCGGCGGCCTCGTCGTAACGCTTGAGGCGGTAAAGCATATCGGCCTTGATTTGCAACATCACGGGGTGGTTCGGCGCCTTTTGCAAACCGCGGTTGGCAAGTTTGAGGCCCGTGTCGAAGTCTTCCTTGTCGTAGTGCATCCAAATTAACGGCGTAAGGAACAAGGGCCAGTAGCGCTTGGAGTTCTTGGAGGCGCTATCGAGCACGGCCAAATATTCCTTGCGATGGTCCGACTTGAACGGCACCCAACTGAAACTCTTGTCGACATAGTAAGCGTAGATGGCGTAAAAGGCGCGAGCCTCCTGCTCCTCGGATTCGTCGAACATCTTGGCGGCAGAACGCGTCTGCAAAGCGCCCTTCACCGAGTGCCCGGTTTCGCTTTGCACATAACCGATTTCGAACTTGCGAAGCGCATCCCATAGACCCGAGGCCTTGCACTTTTCCAAATCGCGCCCCGCCTGCACGAGTGCCGCAGTATCGCCGCGGTCGTCGTACATGCTTATGCGCACAATGCTTTCGGTAATGCAGCCCGCCTGCTCGTTCTTTGCACGGAGTTTTTGGGCAGTGGCAATGGCATCGCTGTAGGCAAGCGCCATGGTCTGGTCCGTAACCTTCTTCGAAAGCGCCATCAGGGAATCGGGCAGCGCAAGAGTGAGGCTCTCGCCAAAGGCGAAAGCCGCAACAGCGAACACGGGAATCAGCAGGCGACGCAACATAATAGCACAAAGATATAAAAAAGGGGGGCGCAAAACTAATCCAAAGTGGAATAAACGGGTCCTGCCGGGAATCGCCCGCCTGCCAGCCATCCGCCGAAAATACAACGCATTAACCTTCAACGAGTTACAAACCGTTTTTGTCAAATCGGCGGCTTCCCTTGTTCTAAGCGGGTTTGAGCACGGTCACACCCCCAAAAACCGCGTATGCAATTTATCACTTGTCCCGCCCAAACGCGATAGGTATAATAGGAATGAGGATTCAATCTGGAGGTCCATCATGAAACTTCTCCACAAAACATCCGCAATCTCCTTCTACCTGATCCACACCGGATTTCAGTCGTTCAAGAATCGCCTCCGCGAAATTCTGTGCACCACAAGCAACGCCACCCTCGAAGACTACGTAGACGACGATACACTGTGCGCATACTACAGAAACGGCGACTCACCTGAATTCGTGGCCGCCGCAATCATTGGTCCCTATGGCGATGCCGACGAGGAACTCGCCGACGTAGGCTAAGGCTATTTCCTGGAATCGGAGTCCTTCTGCTTGGCTGCCTCGACACTCGGAATCTTGCAGCCTTCAAGCGTTTCGAACTTGCCCTTCTGCACCGTCACGATTTTCGTGTTGGTGTTGGCGCCGCGCTTGAACTTGATATCACCGTAAATGCCCTTGAACGACTCGGTGTTGTTGATGGCGTTCGTGAGGCTTTCAGGCTTTTTCGCAAGAGTAGAGAACACGATGTTCGCGGCATCGTAACTGAGGCCGCTTACTTTGTCTTCACCCGGTTCGGCGCCCCAGCGATCCTGGAATGCCTTGGCGAACTTGCTGTAGCCGTCGCTGTTCGTATTCATGTCGAGAGCCGGCACGCTGAAGAAGGAACTATCCACAAGGCGCTTGCCGCGAATCAGGAGTTCACGACCGTACCAGCCCGACGTACCGAGCATTACGCCAGAAATCTTGTTGAAGGCCACCTGGCTCACCATGGCGCCCGCATCGGCCGGGTTCGTGGCCGGGATAAAAATACCGGGGATGTTGAAAGTAGAGTCGTTCATGTAGAACTTGCGTTCCTTGGGGCTCACGGCATCCAAATCGCTAGCACCGCGGGCAATGTTCCTGCGGCGGTTTTCCTGCTTGAAACGCACATCGCGCAGCAGGTCGAATTCAGTCTTGTAGTCCGGACGGCCTTCTTCGTAGTTACGGAAAGCGACGATATTGCCGCCACGGCGTTCAACAGCGCGCGTAAAACTCGTCGTCATCGAAGAGCCGTAGTCACCCAGGGGGCTCATGATGGCGAACTCGCGGATATCCAAGCACTTGGTAGCGAAGTCGGCGATGCTCTGGGCCAGGTTGTCCATGGTAATGTTCACCTGGAAAATATTCGGGCCCATCTTGGCGATACCATCGTCGGTAGCCGTCGGGGTGAGCATGGGGATGTTCTGGAAATTGCTTCCGAGCCAGGCGGCGACTGTTGCCGCCGGGGCGCTCATGATAGGACCGATGACGGCAACGATGCTATCCTGGTTCACGGCCTGCTGGGTACGCATCAGGGCCTGGGCAGCGTCGGCACGGGTATCGGCAATGCGGACCTTCACCTTCTTGGTGAGTCCGGCCTGCTCCTGGGCCAAGAGAACGCCCTGGATGGCAGCGGCACCGAACTCGGCGAACTCGCCCGAAAGGGGAGCGAGCACCAGCACGGTGGGCATTCCGGCCCCCTGATCCTCGAGGGATTCCAGCCCCTTTTCGGCAGTCTTGGAAAGATTTTCGGCGACACCAGCCTTGATGACCTTCTTGTACCAGTAACGGGCAGCCTTGTAGCACCTGGCGTTCTGGCTTTCGCGACCAATCTGCAACTGCATCCAGCCAACCACATCCTTGTCCACAGGATACTTTTCGATAAGGGCCTGCAACTGGTCGGCATTCATGAGGCTTGCGGCCAAAGTCTGGATGGCCACTTCCTTGGTGCGGGTCTTGGCGGCGGGATTCCTGGTGTAGGCCAAAATGCGGAGCATGGATTCGACGCCTTCGTAAACGGCGCCCTGTTCCACCAGCACAATCGCACGGGCCAGTTCCATGCGTTCGCGGTACTCGGAACTGACATGGTATTCCAGGAAGTTGGAAGTGAGTTTAAGAGCCTCTTCGCGCTTGTGTTCGCGAAGATAGCATTCGGCGAGCATCACGGACGCCTGGGCGCCCTCGTGCTTTTTGAACTTGGATTTCGAAATTTTCTGCAGCGGAGCGATGGCTTCGGAGCACTTGCCGTCGCGGATTAACGACTTTGCCTGGCCAATTTCGTCTTGGGCAAAAAGAGGAGCAGAAAGGAGGGATGCTAAAAGAATCGGTAAAAGGCGTTTCATATTACCAACTAACCTTCGGCGGCTTGTACCACGTCGTGTTCTTTCTTGATTTGTTTTTGAATAGATTCGGGAAGTTTGACCCAGTCGATGATGTCGACACGGAAAGGGAGCCCGCTTTCGGCAAACGCCTTCTCCACGGCCGTCATCGCCTCGAACGAGAGCGGCCTTTCGGCAATCACCGCAAGGTCGAGTTCCGTCTCGGGAGTCAAGTCCACGCCCGTAACACGGGACCCGTAGGCCCAAACTTCCAAACCTTCGAAATGAAGACTCAAAATCCTCTGGACAGTTTCCAGCTGGTCTGTTTCCATGCAAAGTGCCATAGTCCGTCAAATATAGTTAATGGCAGGTGCCATTTGCCGCCATCGCGCAGCTTTATTGCTACGGGAACCGGAAAACGCACGACCGCCTAAATTTTAGTACACAAATGTACACCAAAACAGCAAATTTGTCAAGCCATTGGCCTCGTTTGAGTAAGTAAAAAGCCCCGCATGGCTGCAGGGCTTAAAAAAAACGATGATAGGCGATTTAGGGTTCGCTTTCGACTATTTCCCATTTGCTGCCGTTGCAAACGACATTGATGTCATTGACTAATGTTTTGTTATCATCTTTTGTATCGTCATTGCAAATGTGTTGATTATCTTTATACATGAACCAATAGGGAGTACCCGCGGGATATTTATCGCATACAATGGGGAAGTTGCCCTCTTTGCTGGCGACGTTTTCCAGGGTGCCATATTTTTCGCTGTTGCATACAAAGGATTCCTGTTCAACCCATTCGTACTTGTCGTTGTCTTGTTTGATATTGATGTAGTACGTGTATGATTCTTCTGTATAATTGCTGTTGCTTTGGCTTACGTAAGCGTATTCGCCTACATTGCTGGCGTTGGCGTACCCTGCTCTTTTTTCCACGGGAGTTGCGTCGCGCCAGCTGCCGCCTTCGCAAACTTGCGGAGTAACGGAGGAACTGGAGATAGCCCTATTTTGCATAATTTGACCTTCGAGTTCTTCATCGCAAATGTACCAGCCTTCCCACCAACTCGAGGCACCGGAATTGCATGTGATGAATGTGTTTCCACCTTTTGTCGGAATGTTGAAACTCTTATAGTCTTTATCTTCAGTGCATTCGTAGTCTTTGATTTCTACCCAATCGTACGAACCATCGCTTAGCTTTTGGCTCTGGTAAGAAGTGCATGTTGCTCCGTCGCACCGGTAGGTGTATTCCCCTTCGTTTTTGGCGCTGGCCGTCGCTCCGAGTTTGTTTTCATTAGTGGTCATTTTGCGCCAGGTTCCACCTTCGCAAACGAATCCATCGAGCATTGTCCCGACATTGTAATTTTCCGTGCACATGAAATAACGGGTATCGTCAGTGTCCCCCGCTTTTTCCTGCATTTCGTTTTCAATATCGGTCATTTGGCGCCAGCTGCCTTGGTCGCAATAGTAATTTTCGTATTCATTTGTTGTGAATTTTTTGAATTCGCTTTTGCAGGTGTCAATAACCCATTGGTATTCCCTATCATCATCAAAATCTGCGCATGTAGCTATAAGTTCAATAGAAGGCCTGTCTGAGTCGTAATAATTGCCCTCGTAGTCATAACCTTCTTCATCCACGTACGCGTAAGTTGGGGTAAATGATATTGTTTCCTTGATGTAATACGCCGAACTATTATCAGTGCATTCTCCTTTGTACACTTCCAAAAGTTCATTTCCGTTTGGCATGAACCAAACTGGCTCATTCTTTTTTTGGTACAAATACTTGCCGTAATACAGACTCTTTCTTAATATCTGCTGATAATAGGGGTCTTGATCCAAGCCAAAAGATTTTTCTGCAATGGGCCGGAACAGTTTGTTTTCTGCTTCGCCAATGTCGTAAATATTATCGCCTGTGTTATCAAACTCGCGGTTATTAATGAATGCAAGATCCATCACGCCAAATGCTATGCTCTCGCTTAATTTGACGCCCGCATTGCAGCCACGCGTTGAGACTTCTTCCTTGAAGTTGTCGATGGCGCTCTTGAGGTCGAAATATTCTATTTCGAATCCATACGAGTCTTTGAGTCCGCCCATGGCTGCCTTGGCGAGGTAATTTTCCAGTATGACGAATACGCTGTCGGTCTTGGCCAGGGCTTCGTCCGCACTGAAGTCCTTGAATCCAAGAGTGTCGGCGAGGTACTTGAGAACCTGCTGTTGCGTCATGTCGAAATTTCTTAAGGCCAGGTCGTAGGCGTAGTCTTCGGAGATGCCGAGCGTTACGGATACGTTATCGTCCAGTTCAACGGGGGTGCAGAACTTGCGCTTGAAAACATGTTTTGAATCTGAGTAGATGATAGGATTCTCCATGCAGATTCTGACGTATTTAGTCTGGATATTCGTCAAAGTGAAACGACTGTATATGCGGATCATCGGATCGACAATTTCCGTGCTGTCGAATTCAAATTCAAACATGCGACCGGTGGGTGCAAAATTCGTTTCATCCAGTTCTTCAACTGTGAATAAGAACACGTCTCCGATGAGGGATTTGAAACTTAAAACTTGCTTTTGTTGTTCGTTTCCGCTAAATTGCAACAAATTCAGCCTAGCCGTGGCATCAATTACATATTTCTTGGACATGTTTTGCACGGCTTTGCCGCCGGGCAAATCCAGGCGGACGGTGTTTTCACCGCAAGTGATTTCTACCCAGAAATCGGTGTAGTCACTGACAGCGCAGCTTACGCCGTCTTTGCCATCTTCACCATCTTTGCCATCGTCGCCATCATCGCCCTTGTCGCCTTTTTCGCCCTTGGCTCCAGTGGCGCCGACATCGCCTTTTTCACCCTTGGCCCCGGTAGCGCCGTTGTTAATGGGGTATGAATTTTCACCACAAGTCAAAATGACGCCACTGCCGTCTTCGGCCGGTGCGATGGTGCAGGGATCGCCCTGGTCGCCTTTATCGCCCTTGTCGCCCTTGGTTCCATTCCATACAAAACCCTTGGATTCGTCTCCGCATACAAGTTCGTAACCAGTTTGATTCGTTTGCGCATTGGTTGTGGCGACTGCGGTACAGCTTTCGCCCGGGTTTCCGGGAGTTCCGTTCCAGACGATGCCCTTGGTTTCGTCTCCGCAAATCAGTTTGTAACCCGTCAAGTTGCCACTTTGGCTGACAGCGTCAACAACAGTGCAGCTCGTTCCATCTTCGCCAGCGTCACCCTTGTCGCCTTTTTCACCCTGAGGTCCGGTAGCGCCGGTGTCACCCTTGTCGCCTTTTTCGCCCTGAGCTCCGGTAGCGCCGGTAGCGCCGGCGTCGCCCTTGTCGCCTTTTTCACCCTGAGGTCCGGTAGCGCCGGTGTCGCCCTTGTCGCCTTTGGTTCCAGAATAAATGACGGCCAAACTGTCTCCACCGCAAATAATTTTATAGCCGGTCGAATCTTCAAGCTGAGCTGCATGGCATGCGGAGTATTCGCTTGAACTGTTGTTTGTAGCGAGCCAAGCTCCATTGGAGCAGGCGAACAATGCGGATTCCTCTTTAACAAACAATATCTGTCCCTCGTTGGACTTGTCGCAAACAAGGTCTTCTATGTTTTCTGCAGTATTCGCGAACCCGGATTCGGAGTCTTCGCTGCATCCCGTTAGCATCCCGTTAGTAGGCTTATTGTTAGAGCCGTTGTTAGTACAAACAAACTTTTTTTCATATAGGTTAACTCCTAAAATTTGTGCAAATTTAGAAAAAAGGAGCCGGCAGCGTCAAGTTGAAACAAGCGCATATGGGATGATAACAAAAAAAACTTTCGGGGGCTTAAAATGCAGTTGGCAAATGCAGTTGGCGATTAAAGGAACCAGTATGTTACCCCAAGGTCGATACCCATTCGCTTGCCAGTGAATTCATCATCGTCGCTCATGCTGGAAAGACCCATGAAAAAGCGAACATCGACAGTAAGCGGAAGCACTGGTAGGTCTGCACCCGCGCCAACCGCGATACCGAATTCGGCGGTTGAAGCATTGGAATCATCAAATTCTTCATCACCAAATTCAATAGTGGTGGACATGTTGATGTTTAATTGAGGACCAGCTTCCACGAACACGATGGGGAGCAGGCTCAATCGTGCCATTACAGGCACCTCAATGCCGGTCTTGGATAAAGTGTAATCCACGCCGTAATCCGTTTTTCCAACGCTTTCATAGGCAAAATACACACCCGGAACGACAGCGATAATTGGGAGAGCGATCTTGGCTTCAACACCAGCATTGAAACCCAAGCCAGAGTAATCCTCCATGTACGTGTCGACATCCCACAGCATGTTGTAGGAACCGCCAATGTGCCCACCAACATTGATTTCAGCCATGGAAAAAGTAGTCGCTGCCAAAAGCGCGAGGGCAATTTTTGTAAAAAATTTCATATTCGAGCACATCATCAAATGCGCAACAACCACATTTCGGTGCGACTCCCGACACGCACGGGCGGTCCCCAACTGCCCACCCCGCTACTCACGAGCCATTTTACACCGTCGAGTTCGCCAATGCCGTAAGCCAAACGCCAGACCCAGTCGATGATGACAGTCCCGGGGAAGAACTGGCCGTCGTGCGTGTGGCCCGAAAGCACTAGGTCGGGGAGTCGCCCAATGTGCCCAGGCTCGATTCCCTTCGGCTGGTGATCCACGACAATCCAGGGGCGGAAATTTTCTACTACGAACTGCGCGGAATCAAACTGCGCAGAATCTGCTAATGAAGTCGCAGAATCCGTTAATGACGTCGCGGGAAACGGCGCAGGTTTCGGGGCGAGTTCCGCAAGCATTTTGCGAGGGATGTCGCGAGAGCGTGAAACTTGGAAATCCGTGCGACCGGTAAAGCAAGCGAGCGAATCGCAAAAAGTCTCGTCGTCCAGGAATTTCCAGCCGGCGCGCTTCAGGAATTCGCCGGGAGCGCTCCCTTGTCGTTCCATGTAGCCCTCGTGATTCCCGTTCACGGCGAGTGCGCCTCTGCGGGCGACGGCGCCCAGCTTCGCGACGAGCGTATCGTAACCGTCGCGGTACAAGGCGGAATCATGGATGTCGGCGAAGTCGCCCCCGAAAACGATGTAATCGGGGCGGAGGCTGTCGGCATCGTGAATCATGCGTTCAATTTTTGCACGGTCGAAAAGCGCATCGATGTGAAGGTCGGTAAAAAAGAGGATGGAGAAAGGGTGCGCCGACTGCTGAACCTGTGCAGGATTCGTTTGAACGAGCGCCGCTGCTTTCGGCAAATCGATGCTAGCCTCGCGAATTTTGTAATCGCCGTGGACCCCATACCCCACAGCGCACAGCACTATCGAAACCACGAAAGTCGCCACGAGTAAAATCCGCGCGGCAAAAATGGAACGCTCCCTTTCAAGCCTACGGCGGCGCACTGCAAGCAATACACCGCGGGCAATCCACCACAACAGATATATTAACAGAGCCTCGCAAAGCCAGACCGATAAAAAATCCTGGCCCAGGCAAGCCAAGAAATGCCCCCTGAAAAAGAAGCAAACCGGAAGTACCACCACGATGGCGCCCGCCACAATGCTCCCCTTGTTGCCCGGCGAAATCTGCCGGATATTGAAGAAGAGGAAAAGGACCCCAAATATCAGGATGAATAGGAAAATCATGCGTTAGTTGGCAGGAGAAGTGAGGTATGAGGGCGCTTCGCTTTGAGGTATGAGGTAATTTGTAATTAGTAGAAAGTAGCTAGTATTCAATGGCACAACTAGTGTCGTGCATATTGGAGAGAAAGGTGAGGGGGTTGAAGTGTGATGGAATCCGCCTTCTCATTGCTTAAGACGTTCTTTAACGAGTTTGTACAAGTCAGCAAAAACTTCTTCGGGAGTGCGGTCGGCGTCGATGGCCGCAACGCAATCCGGGAATTCACGGGCCGCGGCCAAGTACCCTTGGCGCACCCGCTCGAAAAAGTCGGCCTTTTCCTGCTCCAGTCGATCGGGTGCCGCGCCCCGCTTCGCGGTGCGCGCGCGGCTCGCCTCGACGGTCAAGTCAAGCACCACCGTAAGTTCCGGGAAGCAGTTACCACAAGTGATTTCCGTAAGGCTTTGCACCATTTCGGCCCCGAGACCGCGGGCGTAGCCCTGGTATGCATAAGTGCTCCACGCGAAACGGTCGGCAATCACCACCTTCCCTGCATCGAGCGCCGGCTGGATGATTTCCTTGATGACCTGCGCACGGGCCGCATTGTACAAAAGCAACTCCGCCTTGTCGCTCATGACGCCCTTGAAACTCGGGTCCAGCAAAAGCTCGCGGATGCATTCCGAAATCTTCGCGCCACCCGGTTCGCGCAACCTCACCACGGAAAAACCCTCGGCCTCGAGAGCCGAAATCAGCATATCAATCTGGGTCGACTTTCCCGACCCGTCGATACCTTCCAGAGAAAAAAAACGTTTCGCAGTTTGCATCATTACAAATATGCAAAATATTCAAGCCATTCACAGTTAAAGGCCCCTAAACAACACCGAAAATATATTGTAGTTCGCAGGCACACCAACAAACAAATGGTCCATTATATAATAACCCAATTTGAGGGCGATTTTCGCTTTTAGTCATACTAAATGCGTAAAAATACGTGTTTAGTATGACTTTTTTGCAAAAACACACCTCTATAGGAGACACATACGCTTGCACGTATATACTAAATGGCCGAAAAACGGTGTTTAGTATGTACGTAAGCCACAAAATGTCACGTACAAAGTAATAAAAGTCATACTAAACGGGCAAAAAACGGCATTTAGTATGACTTTTCGACTTCAAACGCTTGCGAGCGACCTCATACTTCGAAGGCCGACCTCACGCCTTACTACTCCACGTCCTTGCCGTGGCATTTCTTGTACTTGAGGCCACTTCCGCACCAGCACAAATCGTTACGGCCAAGCTTCGGGCCAGCGGCCTGCTGGGCACGGCGCCTTGCGGCGGCGGCGGCGGCCATCATGGCGGGGTTCACGCGATTTGGGCGAGTTCCCGGGAGAGCGGACTGCGGCATGGGCTGCTGCTGTTCGCCAATGGCGTTCGTCTCGGATGCGGCGGCTTCGCCGGCAAGTCCTGCAGCCTTTGCGCCTTCGGCGCTCAACTGTTCCTGCTGCGGTTCAGCGGATTCTGCAGACTGTGCGGCCTCGGGAGCGCCATTCTGTGCGGCTTCTTCGGCGGCCTTGCGTTCGGCCTCGATCTGTTCCTTGCTCTTGAGCTGCAACTGGTCGGGGGAAACGTTCATGCCGTTCGGGAGCGTAATGCGGATGTTCAAAATGCGGAGGGCCGTGAGGGTCGCAATCTTCTCGAGGCAACTTTCGAACATCTTGAAGCCTTCGTTCTTGTACACCATCAAAGGATCACGCTGGGCGTAACCGTGGAAGCGGATAGCGTCCTTCAGCTGGTCCATGGCGTAAAGGTGTTCCTTCCAAACCTGGTCAATGGTCATGAGGAGGAAGCGGCGTTCAATATTGCGGAAGTCGGCATCCGGAATAATCTTGGTGAGTTTGTCGTAGCGCGCCTTGCAGAGGTCGATGATTTCTTGCAGCACCTGCTCGGGAGTCTTCTTGGTGGCTTCATCGAAAGACAGGTTGTATTCCATGGTGAGCGTGCGCTGCAAATCGGTGTGCAAGCCTTCCAGGTTCCAGTTTTCGGCGTAACTCTTGGGCGGAATGTAGCTGGAAATCTTGATGTCCATGGCATCTTCGATGCGGTTCAGGATTTCTTCGCGAATGTCTTCGCCATTCAGAATGCGGCGACGGAGTCCGTAAATCACCTTGCGCTGTTCGTTCATCACGTTATCGTAGTCAAGCAAGTGCTTACGGATATCGAAGCTCTGGCCTTCCACGCGGCGCTGAGCACCACGAATGGAGCGGGAAACAATCGGGTGGGTAATCACTTCGTCTTCGCCCACGCCAAAACGGCTCATGAGGTTCTTGACGTTGTCGCCACCGAAAATGCGCATCAGGTTGTCGTCCAGGGAAAGGAAGTACTGGCTCGAGCCCGGGTCGCCCTGACGACCGGAACGACCACGCAACTGGTTGTCGATACGGCGGGACTCGTGGCGCTCGGTACCGAGCACATGCAAACCGCCAAGTTCGGTAACACCGGGACCAAGCGCAATATCAGTACCACGGCCAGCCATGTTGGTGGCAATGGTCACCTTGCCCTTGCAGCCGGCGTACTGGATGATTTCGGCTTCGCGGCTGTGGTTCTTGGCGTTCAAAACTTCGTGCGGGATTCCTTCCTTTTCCAAAAGGCCGTGCAAGTGCTCGGACTTTTCGATGGAGGCGGTACCCACGAGCAAGGGCTGTCCTTTTTCGTGACGCACCCTGATATCTTCCACGATAGCCTTCCACTTGGCGGCCTCGGTCTTGTACACCAAGTCCTGCTGGTCTGCACGGATGCAGGGCTTGTTGGTCGGGATAACCCAAGTGTTCATGTTGTAAATCTTGATGAATTCCGTGGCTTCAGTTTCGGCAGTACCGGTCATACCCGAAAGCTTCTTGTACATGCGGAAGTAGTTCTGGAACGTAATCGTGGCGAGCGTCTGGTTTTCGCGGCGAATCTGCACGCCTTCCTTGGCTTCGATGGCCTGGTGCATACCGTTGGAGTAGCGGCGGCCTTCCATGAGTCGGCCCGTGTTCTCGTCAACGATGATGATTTCGCCATCGCGCACGATGTAGTCCACGTCCTTCACGTAAAGGTGCCAAGCCTTGAGGGCCTGGTCGATGAAGTGTACCCAGTCGGCGTGTTCGCCGTACAGGTTCGTCACCTGCAAAAGGCTTTCGATGTGGTTCACGCCCTTTTCGGTCAGTTGGATGTTCTTGTCCTTTTCATCGACACCGAAATCCTTGTTCTTCACGAGTTTCTGCGCAACTTCGTTCGCCTTGGCGTACTTGGAAGTTGCATCTTCGGCAGGGCCACTGATAATGAGCGGCGTACGGGCTTCGTCAATCAAGATGGAGTCCACTTCGTCGACGATACAGAAGTTGAGTTCGCGCTGCACAAGTTGGGCAGGTTCCACGGCCATGTTGTCGCGGAGGTAGTCGAAGCCGAATTCGTTGTTGGTACCGTAAGTCACGTCGGAATTGTAACTCGCACGGCGCTGTTCGGAATCGAGCCCATTCACGATGAGGCCCACGGTAAGTCCCAGGAACTTGTAGACCATGCCCATCTGCTTCGCATCACGGCCGGCGAGGTAGTCGTTCACCGTCACCACATGCACGCCATGGCCACCAAGGCCATTCAAGTAGACCGGGAGTGCGGCAGCCAAAGTCTTACCTTCACCCGTAGCCATTTCGGCGATGGCACCTTCATGAAGCACGAGGCCGCCGATCATCTGCACGTCGAAAGGCATCATGCGGAAGGGCTTCACGGAATCCGGGTAGAGTTCGCGGACCTTCGCGTATACGGCGGCGGGCATGTAGACTTCCCACTCGTTCTTGCCCGCGGCAAGTTCAGCCTTGGCGGCATCGGTGAACTGCTGGAGTTCGCCGAGTTTGCTGAAATCGAAATTATTTTCGGGCTTGAAGATGTTGAAAATACCCAGACGGCGGTCACAGGCTTCCTGGCAGACGGCAAAGGCTTCGACCTTGATATCGTCAAGCGTTGCGCCGTTCTTCAACTTTTCGCGGAACTCCGCACTTTTTGCGGCGAGGGCGGCATCGTCCAACGCTTCCAGTGCCTTGCGGGCTTCGTGGATTTTTGCAATCACCGGACGCAACTGCTTGACCTTGCGTTCATGAGGGGTTCCAAAGACCTTGTGGAGAACAGTATCTACAATGCTCATAACATTCCTTTTTTACGGCCGAAGGCGTAGCCAGCGGTCACAGATTGACATTAACGAGCCAAAAATAGCAAATCCCGTGCCAAAAAAGGCGAAGTTGCTTTTTGAAACACCCATATTTTACCGCCAAATCCCCCCAAAAAACGCTTCGACCAGCATTTTTACACACAAATTAAGCAAAAGTGCGCTTTTCACTGCCCAAATCCGTGAAAATCGCCTTTTGAGCAGTATTTTTCCAGTTTCCCACACCCCGCGGAACTATATTATATACATGAACTACAAAATTCTCGGCATTCTCACCCTCGGCGCAATGCTCGCCGCGATGGCAACCGCCCAAACCACCGACGAAGAACTCCGCGCGCACTCGGAATTCACCGCAAGCAACTACCTCGTGTACCCCGAACCCGCAGCAAACGTCAAGTACACCAAGGCGCCCGCCGGTTACAAGGCTTTTTACCTGAGCCACTACGGGCGGCACGGAAGCCGCTACCACCACAGCGCCGACGAATACAAATACCTCCTCGAGACACTCTCCAAGGCCGATTCCCTGGGAAAACTCACCGAAACAGGCAAGCAGGCGCTCGCCTACAGCCGGGTACTCACAAGCGAGGCCGCACCCCGCACCGGAGACCTTACGCAAGTGGGCGCAAGGCAGCACCAGGGAATCGCGAAGCGCATGGCGAAGAACTTCCCGGAAATCTTCAACGACCGCACCGTGGCCGTCAAAAACGAAAAGGGCACAAAAAACAAGAAGGTCACGCCGCACGTGAAGGCGTACGCCAGCACCAGCGGGCGCTGCATCGTGAGCATGGCCGCCTTCGTAAGCGAATTCCGCGCCCAGAAACCAAAGACCGAAATCGAGACCTTCTCCGGGAAAAGCTACATGGGATTCATCAGTCCGTTCGACTGGAACAAACTAGACTACTCCAGGGCGAAGGCGTACACCGACGAAAACGGCAAACTATGGGCAGCCGTGAACCCGGCGCCGTTCATGGCGAAACTTTTCAACGACACCGCGTACGTGGCGAAGAACATCGATGCTGTCACGTTCTACAACCGCTTCTTTGAAATCACGAGCCTCCTCCCCGGAATGGACGAGCCGCTCCTCAAGTCCATCGAAAAGGAGGCGAAAGTCCCCGCAGAAACATTCATGAACCTGTTCACCACCGAAGAAAAGATAACCCGCTGGAAGGCGCAGAATTCCTGGTGGTACAGCCTGCTCGGCACAAGCCCCCTCATTGGCGTCCAGGACGGACTCAACTTCGGGAAGGGAATTTTGCAGAACATCCTGGACGAAGCCGACACCGTCATCGCCGCCGACACACTAGCAAGCGCACTGCCCGAAGGCAAGACACCCGTCGCCGCGACGCTCCGCTTCGGCCACGACACAGGCCTTTTACCGCTCGCCGCCCTCATGCAACTCCCCCTCGCGAGCGCGAAAGTCGCGGACCTCGGCAAACTGCACGAACAGTGGACCGACTTCCGCGTAATCCCCATGGCGGCGAACATGCAGATAGTGTTCTACAAGTCGACGAAACCCGCAGCGAAGGCCGACGCCAAAACCGCAAAAGGCGCAACTGCAAGCAAAACCGCGAAAGGCGTCGCCGCCAAAACCGCGCCGATTCTCGTGAAACTCCTCTACAACGAAATTGAACAGACGCTCCCCATCCCCTGCGGACTCGCCGAAAGCGCGCAGTCCGAAGCCACGGCCGGCAACGCAGATGGCGGCGCACCAACAGCGCCCGCGACAGCACAAGCCGCAGGCAAGGACTGCCCCGCCGCGCCGTACTACCGCTGGGAAGACTTCAAGGCGTTCTACTCGAATCTACTGAAATAAGGCCGGCCCGCAACCCGCGACCAGCCCCAAATTGCAACAGGAAAACTATTCCCCGCGCGACAGTTTAATCAAACCGCAACTTACTTCGCAATCTCCTTCTTGCTGTAGTAACTGCCCTTGACGCTTGGCTTCTTGTCGCCGAGGCCGCGGCCCTTCAGGTCGAAGTGACGCGGAGCGAAGCGGAACTCGACCGTGCTCGTGTTAATGGCGCCGATGGCTGCGCGGCCAACCAAAGAGCCGCTTATAGCAGGTGCAGATTCCGAGCCAAATACCTTCAAGTACGGCAAGAAGTAAGTCGTAGAATCTTTGACAGTTTTCACGAAACCATCGTGCCACGGATTTTCCTCACCTTCCTCGAACGCGAAAGCGTTGTCCACGAAGCCCTTACTTGCGAGTTCCGCAGAAGTCTTGCCTTCGGTATTGGGCCCAGAATAATTGATGATATCCGTATTATTATAGCAATTGTTCCAAATGCTGTAGAAGTCGGAACCGATGACGGAGGAACGAAGCCCACCGCTCACGATGCCAGTGTTGTACACGTTGCTGACGGAAACTCTGCTGCCATCCCCGACAATGCCGCCAACATGATCGTCACCGCTCACGGCGCCACTGTTGTATACGTTGCTGACGGAATCTCTGCTGCCATCCCCGACAATGCCGCCGACATTCATGCCACCGCTCACGGTGCCGCTGTTATAACTGTTGCTGACAATGCCCTCATTGCTTCTCCCGACAACGCCGCCTACATAACGGACACTCCCGCTCACGGAGCCCGTATTGTACACATTGCTGACGATGCCGTTGTAGTTTTCCCCGACAACGCCGCCGACCCAATTGCGGCCGTTCACGAAACCGGTGTTGTAACTGTTGCTGACGGAGCCTTCGTCGTTTACCCCGACAATGCCGCCGACATAATCGCGGCCCTTGATATACGAATCCACCACACCCACATTCTGGACCTTCGCTTTCCCACGGATTTGCGCGAATAGGCCAGCATAATCCGTTGTATCGTTGATGTACAGGCCGCGTATGGTATGCGCAACCCCATTCGCATCCTTGCCATCGAAGGTTCCTACATAATAATCACGACAACCGGGACAAGGAGCTGTTCCGATCGGAATCCACTGTTCAAACTTCGTGCTGTCGCCATTCAAGGTTCCGTCGCTGTTGAGAACAGACTGGCCTTTACCGCAAGCGTTCAGGCAAATGTCCGCAGTAAGCACGGCAGAGATGCTCGTATCTCCGCTGTTCACCTTCGCAGCGAACACCTTAAGGTCTTCCGCGGTCGCAATCTGGTAGACTCCATCGACAAAACCTATGGACTTGAAGTACAGGGTGACATTTTTTGAAACGACATCATTTTCGAAATCCCATTTGGTATTTTCGTCGGCGAGGTCTGTGTACAAACTGAAGACCTCATATTTCTCCTTTACCTGGACATCGGCAAAAGCCAATTTACACCCGCCAGGCAACTTTAGCGTTCCCAGAACTTCGCCTCCAGCGTCCTTAATCGTAACAATTTTTATTTCATACTTCGGCTGGGCGTTTTCACCAAAGTCGGCGATGTACGGAAGTTCATACATGGATTCGATTATGTCGCCCGGAGTCCAGAGATTCGCCTCGCCTTCCGCGAAAGCGAATGCTGTGGCCACATCGAGTTCCGCGAGTTCCGCACTTGTCTTGCCCACGACATTTTCATCGGTTCCAGAGTTGACTCCGATAGCATTTCCATCGAAGAAATTAGTATTGTAATAACTGTTGCTGACGGCGCCGCTCCTAATTTTCCCGACAACGCCGCCGACATAGGCATCACCGCTCACGGAACCGGTGTTGTAACTGTTGCTGACGGTGCCGCTCCTATTTTCCCCGACAACGCCGCCGGCATAACCATCACTCCCGCTCACGGAGCCCGTATTGTACACGTTGCTGACGGAGCCTCCGTCGTTTACCCCGACAACGCCGCCGACATTATATCCGTTCACAACGCCACTATTATAAGCATTGCTGACGATGCCGTTGTAGTTTTCCCCGACAACGCCGCCGGATATGCCACTTCCGCTCACGGCGCCAGTGTTGTACGCATTGCTGACGGAGGCTGTGTTGCAGCTTTGCCCGACAACGCCGCCGACATAGGCATCACCGCTCACGGCGCCAGTGTTGTACACGTTGCTGACAGAGCCTCCATTATACCCGACCACGCCGCCAACATAACTGTCACTCCCTCTCACGGAGCCAGTGTTGTAACTGTTGCTGATGACGCCGCCGTCGCTATAGCTTATCCCGACAACGCCGCCGACCCAATTGCGGCCGTTCACGAAACCGGTGTTGTAACTATTGCTGACGGAGCCTTCGTCGTTTACCCCGACAATGCCGCCGACATAATCGCGGCCCTTGATATACGAATCCACCACACCCACATTCTGGATTTTAGCATTAGAGCCGATGGAGCCGAACAAACCGACGGAATCGGCGCGTCTGTTTTCGAAGTACAGTCCCATAATGGTTTTGCCATTGCCGTCGAAAGTGCCAGCGTACGGATTACTCACTGCTCCCATCGGGGTCCACTTGAAGAAGTTGGCTGAATCGGCACCGACATAATCACCATCAAAACAACCCGACGGCACACCATTTTCACAGACATTCGAATTTCCGTCTGCATCCGTAAGCACATGTTCGTTCAACACGATGTCCGCGGTAAGCACGGCCCACGCATCCGGTTGCGCTCCTCCCTTGACTTTATTGACCAATTCCGCAAACGCCTTCAAATCCTCCGCGTCGGAAATCTGGTAAGGCGCCGCTTCCGTACCATCGTAACTGGCCCCGCCCAAGTCACCGCCCGTGGCAAAGCACATGCTCGCAAACATGAGTACCAAGGGCAAGACAAACGCCGCCTTCATTTTCCATATGGTTGATGTTTTCATCATTTCTCCTTCTTATTATACTCCCTAAACGCAGCAACCCCTAACGATTTTTGCAGTTGCCGATTTTATTAGAATTTCGAACTTTCTCTGGACTCTACGTGACAAAATAGTTTTTTGGGGCATTTTGCAAATCGAAATAATCAAAAAATCCCCCGCGTCGGCGAGGGATTTCTTGTGCTTCAAGTTCCTGTTGTACTTTGTCCTGTCCTTGACGACTCGCGTGCGGAGCGTCGCCCCGTTTTGAGAGCCATCGATCCGAGTGGACCGCATCCGCGCGGATTCCACCGCCTGCAGCGCAGGCTTCGACTTTCGCTTTGTAGTCATAGCGCTCTCCTTGAAGGCGCCTGCATCAAGAGGCGCCCACACAAATATAGATTCCCACTCCGCAGAATGCAATGGACCGCGCACCACGTTCAGGCAAACGTTTTCATATAAGGTCACCTCTAAAAATTCAATTTTCAAAAATTTGTCGCTAAATTCAACTTTTCCCGTTTCGGCGACACATTTTCGGGAAAAACCCTTTTTCGGGCCCCGTCCCGTCGCTAAAAAACTATATTCCAAACATGCGCAGACTCGCATACAATTTCGCAGTAACAACCGCCATGGCGGCACTCGTCGCAAGCGTGTTTTTCGGCTGCTCGCAAACAGTCGTCCCCAGCGAAGAAGACATCCAGCTAGCCGAAGAACAGCAGCGAATCCTAGAACACTCCAGTTCCAGCAAAAAGAAGAAGAGCGCCGCGCCGTCCAGCAGTTCCAAGGCGCAGTCCTCGAGCGCCGAGCGTCAAAGCAGCGCCGCGCCGTCCAGCAGTTCCAAGGCGCAGTCCTCGAGCGCCGCAAAACCTTCCCTCGCAGACATCTACGACGCTGTCACGGCGGAGGGCGCCTACACCACTCGCGATTCCGTCGCCGCGTACCTTTGCAAATTCGATAAACTCCCGAGCAACTATGTGGACAAGAACGAAGGCAAGAAACTCTACGAAGCCGCGGGCAACACCTTCAGCAAATGGAACTTCAACCCGTGGGAAACGCTTGGCGTGATGATCGGCGGCGACAACTTCAATAACTTCGCGAGCGACCCCGACAACTACCACGAAAACCTCCCCGAAGGAAACTACCGCGAGGCCGACATCGAATACAACGCCCCAAAACGCGGTTCAAAGCGCCTCGTGTACCAGCCCGACTGCGTCATCTACTATACCGCCGACCACTACGACACATACACGCGCCTGGAATTCTGACGATTCCCGCCCCCAGAGATCCCCGCCCCCAGAAAATCACAAAAAAGCCCTCGCACGACTTTCGCCGGCGAGGGGATTTGCAATACTTGCCTCCAAACAACGCCCGAGGTGGTGGGCTAATCCGAAGCAGGAATTGCGTTCACTTTATCCGATGGTGGATTTCACGAACTTGAGAAGTTCCGCCTTGAGTTTCACATCCTTGCCATTCTTCTTGATTGTACCATTGTCGTAGTAATCGTTCCAAATGTCGATGGTCTTGCGGGCGTCCTTCATGTTGTCCATGGCATACTTGTCTTTCACCTTGGGCGCAAGGCGGAAAATGTTCTCCGAACCAATGTTGGCGCAGGCTTCAAAGTAGTTGGAATTACCGCAGCGCGCGACCCAGTCGTCCATGATGTAACTGAGCCATCCGAGGGCGTTCTTCTTGCTTGGTGGATTGTTCGGGCGGTTCATCGTGGTGACGAACGAAAGAATCTTCACGCCATCGGCAAACAAGGTCTTGTACTTTTTCTGGCTCATAAGCGACTTGACACCGGATTCGAGCACCATGATGGGGTCGTTCGCCCACATGCCGCCGTCGCAATATGTATTACCGTCAAGAGTCAGCGTGTCAAAGTACGTCGGTGCGGAGCAACTGGAAAGAATGGCGAACGCGCTGTCCATCCAGTCGTCACCGCGGTCCCACACCTTCTCGACGCTTTCGCCGTTCATGAACGTGGTGGGGATGTAAATCGGCTTCTTGAAGGTGTTGAGTTTGCCCGGGAAGTACTTGTAGAGCATCTTCTTCAAGTTCGCGTTGTCGTAACGGTAGTAGTTTGAGCGCGCGATCGGCGGAAGAGCACCCTTCTTTTCCTTGAAAATATCTTCCAGGTTGTCGTTGTAAACGTTGAAAAGTTCTTCGGCGGTCATGCCCTTGCAAAGACCCGCAGCGATGATGGAACCCGTAGAAGTGCCGGCGAAAGCCTCGCCTACGCTAGAGAGCGTGACTCCCTTGCCAAGGTCCTTCTGCAAATCGGCCTCGAGCCTCTTCATGAACTGGAGCGGACCAACGCCAAGGGCGCCGCCGCCAGAAACGGAAATAACAAGTTTTTTCATATATCCCCTTTTTTGGAAACAGACGCTTCAATAATAACAAATTATTTCCAAAAAAGTGCAAACAAAATAAGACTAACAAAATAAAGGTAGCAAGTGCGCAATGTTGAGCGTGTACTTGCGGCCGCCGGCCTTCGTCGCCTTTATGAGGCCCGACTCGAGCATCTTGCGGATGCAGCGGGAACGTAAAAACTGGTCGCCCCAGACCGCAGCCAAGTCCTGCGCCTGGAACTCGGGCCTCTGGAGAGCGATGGCCAAGGCGGCCGACTCCTCCGGAGTCACCGCGCGGGACCTGCCCAGTTCCTGCAAAGCAGGTTCCAGAAGATTCTTACGCACATGGCCCGCGCGGGCAAGTTGCACGACGCGTCCAAGTTCCGTCACAAGCCCCTGCAAGACATCTTCGCAACCCTTAAGCAGGCCGCACTTGTTTTCGGGATCTTCGTCGGCAAAAGCGACCGCGGGGTCCAAAAGACTCACCGTGCGCTCCCCCAACATCCGGGAAAGCATCGCGTAGGCTACGGCACGGGCCATCTGCGTATTGCCTGTAGGGAAGGGGTGAATCCACAAAATGCGCCTAAAGACAAGTGCGACCTTCAGAAAATCGAACTGTTCCGGGAACCGTTGCCGCAAAAAGCGGACGAGGTCCCACATGAGCCCGGGAATATATTCCGGATGCCGGTAATTCCCGCCGGATTCACCGGCAAATTCCCGATGAAGCGCCCGGATAAAATTCTCGTCAATGGGGGAGGGGGCTTGCGCATGGACCGGGACGCCCGCACTAGCCCAGCGCCCGCCGTAGATTTCCCGCAATTGCGAAAACCAGACTTCCGGGGTGCCCACCCCATTCACTTCGTCGGGCGACTGTGCCCCAGACTGCCCGGCGCAACCCGCTTCGCCCAACACGGAATTGCAACCCCGCAGCCGCTCCAATTGCATCAGGAGCGCAGCGATTGGAGATTCCAAGCCAATTTTGGGCATTTCTATAGGTTCTAGCAAGTCCAGCATAAGGAATATTCCATTTCAACTATTGCAAAATATACCCAAAAGATTTGCAAAAGTCAACACAAATAATTGCAAAACGTTGATAAATTGTGCAAATTTCCACATTATCAAGCCATAAACTATTGCAGAATAATATTTTAGAATTTGCAAAACATATCAACAACAATTGCACATAGCATTTCATTCTGCAATTCATCATCTGCAATGCGCGCTGTTTTTCAAGCCGATCGCAAAACCCACAAGCGCACAAAATCCGCCAGCAGCCCGACCATTTGCGAGCAGATATCGCAAGCCGCCACGACATAAAGAAAATTTGCAACCACCGCCCGGCACCCACAGTCCTCTGCAGACCCGAATTTCGACAAAAATACCGATTCCTCTTAAAAAAGGCAAAATGTCGAGTCCAGACGGGAACTAAAACGCAAACTTCAGGCATTTTAGAGCACAACTTTTAAAAAATGAATGTTTGCCCCTGTTGCATCAAAACACGTTTTAAAAAAAAGGGCTAAAATATGGGAAATCGCATGTTTTAGTCCTTGGTGCCGGGCATTGGACAGCGGATTCAGCCTGGTGGGGATAGCGGTGGACGACGAGTCGGCAGATGACGATGGCGAGCCGGATTCTCGTTTTGCAAAAAAACGCCGCTTTCGCGACGTTTTTCAAGATGCGGCCCATACCCCGGAGAGGGCCACGAAATTTTCGGCGAGTCTCGTTCAACACCCTGCGGACTCCCGCGCCGAGATGCGCAGTTCCCGCGGACTTCAAAATCCGCTAGCGGATTACGAACACCTTCTTGGCGGTGAACACGTCCCCGTTCTCCATGGTGGTCACCACATTGACTTCGGACGTCTTGTTGCGCGGAATCTTCACCGTGGACTTGTAGGCCAGGCTGCCATCTTCCGCCTTCACGCTTTCAATGGAGAAGGGCTTGCCGCCAACGAACACCTCAACAGAGTGAATCTGGCCCGGGTCGTTGTTCAGCACGTTCTTGAGAGAGAATTCGATTTCGGGATAAATGAACGATCCCTGCGATGCAAACTTCCGGATGACTTCGGTGGGCTTGCCCTTGATATTCACCGAGACGTTGGTCTGCGGGTAGCAGCGGAGTTTCTTGCTCACCTTGCCTTCGTTCTGCAAATCGGACTCGGCATCGAGAGTGTAGGTGAAGGTGCCCGGCTGCAACTTGAGCACGCCTGCGGTATCGGCGTTCACCATGATTTCGTTAAGAATCTTGTCGCCCATTTTGAGTTTGAGGGCACCGGCATTTTCCTCGAAGCCGGTCGTGCTGAACTTGACCTGGCACTTCTTCTCGTCGCTGCCGCCGAATGCCGGCGTACGGACTACCCTGTACTCGGTTTGCAGGCGAGCGCACTCGAACCATGTGTCTTCGGCATGGCACTTGGCCACGAATTTCTTCGGGCCAAAGGAGCCTTCGGTCCAACTCGGATTGACGGAGAACTTTCCGTCGGTGGGGGCCGCAGTTTCGGCGCCGATGACTATGGCGTCTATGCCGGGAGTGCAGGTAGCATTCACGACAACGTTGTTCTGGTCGGTCATAATCGGCAAGTCTTCGAACTTGCAGTTGTACTTGGCCCTGAGATTGGACTTAATCGTTTCGTACTTGTCGTCCAGGGACTTGGCGGCACTCATGATTTCTTCGTCGCTCTTGGCAGGGTCTTCGATGACGTTAGCCAATTCCTGCATGAACTTCGGGTCGCCGGCGTTCTTGGCTTCGCCCCTGATCGGAGCCTTGCCCTTACGCAGCGCGGCGAACTGGTTCGGAGCGATGCTCAATACCTGTTCGCCCTCGGCCATGTCCATGGCGCCACTGTTGAGGGAGCCCATCACATTTCCGGACTTGGTCACGGAAACTACGCCGTCCGTTCCACGGATGGAACAGGTGGCGTTACCGGTCTTGAAGCGGAATGCGCTCTTGGAACCCTTCTGCTTTTGCACGTCGAATTCCAGCACGCCTTCCAACAGGTTCACCTCGGTGCTCTGTTCACCGTTGCTGTACACCAGCTCCGAGAACTCGACCTCGGCACGTTCGCCCACGGAGACCATGCTGCCGTCGGGGAAAGCGATGGAAACCGTGGATTCCACATCGGTCTTGATGCGGTCCTTTTGCGCCACCTTGGCATCGATACGGAGAGGATTCCAGCGAATCTTTCCGGTTTTCTGATACTGGACATCGCCAATAACTAGGCGAACCTTGCCGCTCTTGGGAGTGGCAGCCATAGCCATAGGCACCATAAACGCCATCACTACGGCCATTGCTTTAAACTTGTTTACTTCAAACATAATTCCCTCTCTTCGAAATACACCCAACAATTTCTCCATCACTATAATCTACATTTGCAAAAAGCAAAAATCAAGTGACGAAGCATTCTTGTTGATGTAGAACACACTGCACCATCATGCGCTTTTGTCAGGATCAGCAGCGTCTGCGGGCTTTTCGGAGGCGGTGGCATCGCAGGCGAATTCGGCCTTCTGGATTTCGGCCACGGCCTTCTCGATTTCACGCTCGCGCAGAACCTGGTCCACCTTCCGCTGCACCACGGAATCCTGCCAAGAGGCATAAACGGATTCCTCTCCGGCAATGTACTGCGAGAAGGTCTTTATGTAAAAGACGAAACTGATCAACGTGGCGACGGCCAACAGCGAGGCAACGAAAACGGATCCACTTGCAAAACTGGCAAGGTCCGCCACAACCAGCCCGACGAACCACGCTTTGACAAATTTCACGGGCACCGGCTTGAAGGCAACCCCACGCGACAGCAGGTAGGATTCCTGCCTTTGCACAATGTCGCGAAACACCAGATAGTGCATAACCGCATTCACGTATGGAATCCAACTGAGGATGACGGCGCCCCAGGGGGAGAACCGGGTCGAGCCCACCACGCGCAAATTCCGGACCGTGCGGAGCAACCACAGAGACCAGAAAAGCGTCTCGATGAACATGCAAATGCCGAAGGCAAATCCCAAAAAGCACAGAAGCAAAATCTGAAGCAGGAAACCAAAACTTTCGCCGGCCATCTGCATGCCGAACTGCTGACCGGCATAATGCGCATGTTCCGGCCTCGCATTGGCACTTTCTACGAGGGTGCTCAACATAGCACCATAGTCGGCCCAAAACCAAGCGCCGGCCAAAACCGTCAAGACCCCAATCACCAGGGTAGCCTTCATCCAAAAAAGAGCGTAATGGCCTCGCTTAAAATTATTTTCCATATGGCATCTCCATGGCGGAAATATAACAAATCATCAGCAGTATCGAGAATAGCGGAAATAAATTCCATTTTTTTGCTCAAGACAATTGTTTATAGTTTGTTGAAATAATAATTCTATAGTTTTTTGCCATTTACCAATTACCACACCTTATCCACATGGAATATGATTTGTTTCACGTGAAACATCTATTTTTTAGACCGTTTTGTGAATTTCCAACTTGGAGTATCGGAAATTTATCAACCAAGGCGCACTGTCATGTGGATATTTTTCGCATTTGTGGATATCAAGTTTATAGAATTATCCACATAGGACATAAAAACACGAATCGTTTCAAGAGGATTCCACGCAAAAAAAATGCCGTTTCAAGAACACACACGTCTTTTTATACTATATTATATAGTGTAAAAGAAAAACGAATATGCATATCCGCAGAGCAAAAGAATCGGACTTTCCGCAGATGCTCCCGATTTTCCGCGATGTCGTGGAAGGGGGCGACACGTACGATTTCGAGGAAACCGCAAGCGACCAGGACGCTTTCGACTACTGGTTCGGCAAAGGCGTCACGAGCTTCGTGATGGAGGACGATCCAAGCGACGGGCAAAATGCCTGCGCCGATAGTGAACCGCGCGGGAAAAAAATCTGCGACAACGCCGATAGTGAACCGTGCGGAAAAATCCTCGGGTTTTACAAGATCATCCAGAACCACCGTGGGCGGGGCAGCCATGTGGCGAACGCCAGTTTCATGGTCTCGCGTGAAATGCGCAATAAGGGAATCGGCCGAAAAATGGGCGAGGACTGCATCCGGGTCGCACGCGAAATGGGCTTCAGGGCGATACAGTTCAACTTCGTCATCAGCACGAACGAACCCGCCATGCACCTCTGGAAAAGTCTCGGGTTCAAGGAACTCTGCCGACTGCCCGGCGCCTTCAACCACAAGAAACTCGGATTCGTGGATGCCGTCATCTTCTTCAAGGAACTCGTATGAAACATTTTTTCGCAATCTCCCTAGCCATGACCGTCAGCCTGTGCAGCGCAACCTTCGCACAGGAAAACGCGGTACAGCCCATCCCGCCTGCAAATGACGAGGCGCAATATGTCGAACCGCAGATTCAAGATTCAAGTCTAGCAGCCACTAAAAGCAATAAGCCGGAACTCAAGAACAGGCACACCCTGGGCCTTGAATATGGATTTTTGACAGTAAGCGATTTTATCGGTGCCTTAAGCACGGCCCTGACATCGCTCTTTTCTTTAGGAAACGATGAAGACCCCACACTAATCGTCGGTGCATTTTCCATTAACTATGGCTACAAGGTCAACGACATGTTCGAAACAGGTCTTGTCGCCAATTTTGCCATGCCCACCCAGGACCTCTTTTTCCTTACCTTCATGCCGAGGGCGAAAATCAATTTCAACAACAACGGATTCGTGAACCCCTACATGGAACTGGATGCCGGCGTAATGGCCGCTATCGGCAAAGGCGTCGTTCCGATGGGTCACCTGACACTCCTCGGACTTGAAATTGGATGGGTCCACTTTCAACTGCTCGGGTGGGGCCAGCGTGGTCTACTCAACGTCGGCGTAGATATTCCGCTCTAACCAGGACTTTTCAAATTTTTCGATTTTCCCTATAGACTCGTCCCTTGGGGGCGGGTCTATATTTGTATTGTCGCCGGTCCTGGCGGCAAGTTCTACCAATCCTACACGGAACTTTTCCAGTACATCGAAAAGCAGGGGTACCGAATCACGGGACAGCCGAGGTGCTGCTACGTGGATGGAATATGGAACCAGCCCGACCCCGAGAAGTGGCTCTCCATTATCCAGGTGCCTGTGGTGAGTGGCTAGCGATTAGTGAATGTCCATGCCAGAGGAGAGTTCCATAATCCACATGAGGTGACGGATCCGGTCGGGAAGAACGTCCCGGATAAGTCGGGTCTGGTCATCGTCGGGGGTGAACGTTTCCTCCTGTTCCATGAGGTCGCTCATGACCGGGGGGAATGTTCCGAACGCTTTCCGGATTTCTTCCGCGGAATATTGACGGTGGGCTAGGGGAGGATTATGCTTCTCCAGGAGTTCCGCCGGATAGAACTTGCAGGGTTTCCAGACTTCGTTACCGAACTTGTCCCTCGAGCCGCTCGCCCCGAACAATCTGCAGATGGACGCACGACCATTATATATAGTGCAGTGATAAGGGGAATCCGGATCGAAGAAAGGACAACCTTCCTCCCTTGAAAATGGTTCAAAGGAATCGCCCGCGGACATGTTGGGCCTGTCACCTTCGGTGGCAGGCCTACACCCTGCGGTTTGGATATAAAAACAAGCAAGCTTGTTTTTGCATCCAAAACTTGTGCGTGTTTCACGTGAAACATTTTCTGCCCATTCGGGTTTGTTGGAGATGAGCCAGGCTGCCATGTAAAGCGCTTCGTTTTCCAGAAGGTCCGGCTCGAAACGTCCGCAGACCGAGAGCAGCGGGAAAGCTTGCTTTCCCATTGCCGAGGTCCAGGAGTTGAACACGAAGTGTCAAATGTTCGCAGCAGCGACCGCAACCTTCAGGACACCTGAAGTTCGATTTGCTGTACCATTCCTGTTGGGCGGTTTCAATACGTCGGTACGCCGACTCAGTCTCTACCAAAATATCGTATTCCTCAGTCCCCTTTATCTTTTCTAGGACTGGGGTAATCTCAGAATTCATATTCGCCTTCTCTAGGAGATGCGGCATGAAAGCCTCATGCTTTGTCTTCTGGTTACGGGTGATAATCTAGCAAATTATCAACCCAAAAGTCACCCCAAAAAAACAAAGTGGATCCCGTCGCCTGCGGCTCCAGGATGACACGTGCATGAAAGTCACCCTGGAGAGAACAACGTGACCGACGGGGTCTGGATCCCGTCGCCTGCGGCTCCAGGATGACACGTGCATGAAAGTTACCCTGGAGAGAACAACGTGACCGACGGGGTCTGGATCCCGTCGCCTGCGGCTCCAGGATGACGCGGGGGGGGGCAATACAAAAAAATCCCGGCGGTGTGCCGGGATTTCTTTTCGGGAACAAAACGCGTCCTAGAATTTCACTGTCCGGGGTGCGGCGGTGAAGCTGTAGAATGTCGCCTCGGCGTCCTTGAAGAAGAGTACTTCAGTGTTGTCATCATCGGGGGAGTACATGCTCTTGAGTTCCGGATAGTTTTCCAGCATGTGTACCTTCGGTTCCCGGCGGTCGTCGCGGACCAAGGTTCCGCTCAAGCGAACCCAGCTGGAGCCCGACTTGTCCATGGCGCAGATTTCGACTTTCCCGTTGGACTGGATCTGCTTCGAGACATTCTTGCTCTTGCCGGTCTGGATATAGAGCTTGCCTTCGAAAATGTCGACGGTTCCGAACGGGCGCACGCGCGGCTGGTCGCCTTCTACCGTAGCCAGGAAATAGGCGCCGCAGTTCTTGATGAATTCCTTTACTTCTTCCATGAGTCATTCCTCGAGTTAAGTGATGTTGAAAATATATAAAAAAAAGCGAGCATTTTTTCGCGATACTCGCCACGCTTTGTTGGGCCTGCCCTTGCGCTTTGTGCGTGTTTCACGTGAAACATAAATTATTCTATATTTAGGTATATGAAAAAATTTGTCTTTCTAATTCTTTTATCTTTTATTTCGGCTCATGCCATAAACTGCATGGACGTTCTAAAATCCAACACTACCCCCATTCAATATCAAGAGTAGCAGGCATTAAAAACTCGGATAATCATCCGAGTTTTTTTATTTTTTTTCAAGCGCTTCCTGGTAGATCTTCAGCATGTCTTCACCGAAGCAACAGAAGATTACCTTCTTCACCGACTGGCAGGGGAACTTGCTAACAGTTTCGACGGCTATTTCGGTAGCGGCCTTTTTCGGGTACCCGTAAACTCCTGTGGAAATGGCAGGGAACGCGATTGACTCGCAGCCGTTCTCCTCGGCCAACTTCATCGAATTCAGGTAGCAGTTTTTGAGGAGCTCGGGTTCGCCCTGAAGACCGCCGCAATATACAGGACCCGGTGTATGGATGACGAACTTCGCCGGGAGTCTGAACCCAGGCGTAATTCGAGCCTCGCCGGTTTCACACCCGCCGAACGGGATGCATGCGTTGAGGAGTTCCGGTCCGGCCGCACGGTGGATGGCACCGTCCACGCCGCCACCACCCAACAGGGAACGATTGGCGGCATTCACAATTGCGTCTACTTTGAGCTTTGTAATATCATCCTGGACAACTTCAATCTGCACCATGGCAAACCTCCTATTTTACACTATATAATATAGTATGTTTTCTTGAATCCCGTTCGCAATTTCGTTGCCGTCGCCTACGGCTGTCACCCTGGAGGGAACAACGTGACTGACGGGGTCTGGATCCCGTCGCTCCGCTCCAGGATGACTCGCATGCTCAACATTCAACATTTTTTCAACATCTATCAAAAAATTATTCACAGATTTTTTTAAAATCTTTATGGCACAATATTGCCATGTGCACTTTTTCTTTTTCATAATGCTAAATTTCTTGCGTAATGTTTCACGTGGAACAAAGCGAGGTTTTCAAGCAAAAACAAGCTTGCTTGTTTTTATTTGAAAACCGAAGCGCGTTGGACTAAATCAAAAGATTTAGTCCCAACAAGCAAGTGTTGCTTTCACTGGAAAAACCAAATTCATATCTATATATGTACGCAGACAACATAGCCCAGAAGAATCTTTTAGACCAATTCCTAAAGGAACATGGTGTAGTCCTGTCTGCGGAAACGCTTTCCAAACTTTATGCCTATGCCGACCTGGTTGTGGAAACCAAGGAATTCGGCAACTTGATTTCGGCGAAGGATTCCGAGAAATTCCTCTCGAGGCACATCGCCGACTCGCTCGTTCCATATATATATATAGACAATATACTTCTTGATGGATCCCGTCGGGGGCAGAGCCCACTCCAGGATGACGTTTTGTCCATGCCGAACGGCGGAGCCCACTCCAGGATGACGTGTGGCCAAAGTTCGTTCCCCGTTCCCAATTCGTCTAATGATTCGCAGCAGTCTCTCTCGTCTATAAAATGGGCCGACATGGGTGCAGGCGCCGGCTGTCCGGTTTTCCCGCTCGCCATCGCAATGCCCGAGATTCAATTTTTCGCAGTCGAGCCACGCCACATGCGCGTGAAATTCATGCAGATGGTCAAGGAAAAACTCCACCTCGACAACTTGACCGTAGTCGGCAAGCGCTTCGAAACTTCAGGCCTCGGCGACCTGGACTTTATCAGCTGCCGCGCACTTTCCACTTTCGAGAACGACTGGGAACGTGCCCAGCCGGCACTCAAGAAAGGCGGCCGCTTTGTGACCCTCAAAAGTTTCAACAACATCGTTCACTTGGAAAACGATCCGGCGGTGAGCATCCAAAAGTATACACTTCCGCTGGAAGAACAAGTTTATGCCTTAGTATCGCGAGGTAATGAATGAGCAAGGTGATTGCAATTTGCAACCAAAAGGGTGGTGTCGGTAAAACTACCACGGCCGTGAACCTGGCCGCCAGTTTTGCCGCACTTGAAAAGAAAACTCTGCTAATTGACATGGACCCCCAGGGCAACGCCTCCCAGGGTCTCGGTTTCATGGAATCCCAGGATATGGATATCCACGAAATTCTCGACCTGGCCGACAACCCGGACAACATCACTTACGAAAACCTGAAACCCGCCATCATGAACACCTCCCTGGATTTCTTGAAGGTGATCACTTCCGGTCCGGACCTCGCCGTGATGGAAATCGAACTCGTGAACGCCATGAGCCGCGAACGCAGGCTGGAACGCGTGATGGGTGTCTTGAAGCAGGCATTCGAATTCATCATCATCGATGCTCCTCCGAGCCTCAACCTTTTGACACTGAACGTGCTGACCGCAGCCTCCAGCGTCTTGATTCCTGTCCAGTGCGAATACTACGCCCTGCAGGGCATGACCGAACTTTTCAAGACTATCCGCGAAGTTCAAAAGAACCTCAACGCCGGACTCAAAATCGAGGGCGCGCTCCTCACCATGTACGATTCCCGCCTGAGCCTTTGCAAGCAGGTTGCCGAAGAAGTCCGTGAAAACCTGAGCGATACGGTTTTCCAGTCCATGATTCCGCGCAACGTGAAACTGAGCGAGGCGCCCAGCCACGGCAAGCCCGTAATTCTGTACGATGTGCAGAGCACTGGTTCGCACGCCTACATGAAGTTGGCAGAAGAAATTTTGAACAAGGATAAATAATGGGTAAGCAAGCATTAGGTCGCGGTCTTTCCGCCATTTTCAAGTCTCACGACATCGACAATTCTATCAACAATTCCGCAGAAGTTACCGAAAAACTGGACAACCAGCACAAAATTGTTGATATCCAGCTGAACCTCATCGACCCGAACCCGTTCCAGCCGCGCAAGTTCTTCAGCGACGACGAACTTATCGAACTGGCCGAGAACATCAAGAAGCACGGTCTCATCCAGCCCATCGCCTTGCGCAAGGTTGGCGACCGATTCCAGATTATTAGCGGTGAACGCCGTACTCGTGCAAGTCGCCTTGCCGACTTCACCACCATCAAGGCGCAGGTTTACGAAAATCTCGACGACAAGACCATGAGCGAATGGGCCCTTATCGAGAATATCCAGCGCGTAGACCTGAACCCCATCGAAATTGCACAATCTTATCAACAATTGATTGAAAATCACGGCTATACGCACGAAGATTTGGCGAACGCTGTTAGTAAGTCGCGTTCCGCCATTACAAATGCGCTTCGTCTACTGAAACTCCCGAACCAGGTCCAGGCCTGGATCGCCGAAGGCAAGTTGGCGAGCGGTGCCGCCCGCGCCCTTTGCAGCGACAAGATCCAGGACCCCGAAGCAATCGCAAGGCGTGTCATCGAGGAAGGCTTGAACGTCCGCCAGATTGAAGCCCTTTCCCGCGGCGAGTCCATCGACTCGGCCCCGAAGGCTGCCGAGGAACCCGCAAACGACAAGCCCGCCTCCACCGAACCCAAGGCCGAAAAGCCGAAGGTCGAACTGAGCGCCGACCTCAAGAATTTCGAAAACCGTCTGGAAACTTTCCTCGGAACAAAGGTCCAGTTGAACCCCGCCGGCGCCGACCAGAGCAAAGGCACCATCGTCATCAGTTACTACAGCATGGACGACCTGACCCGAATCCAGGAAATCATGGAAAACCGATAACGGTAGAAAAGTGAAAGGAAAGTACTTTACCATACAGATAATCCCCGAGGATTCCCAGGAGATCAAGAAATACCGCTTATCAACAAAGTGGTTCGTCGTAGTTAAAGTTGCGCTGATTGTGTTTATAGTTGTGGCCGGATTTTTCGCATTCAACTTGGGAAAAATCAACAAGATTGTCGCCACATACGAAAAAATGCGCGTCACTAACGCACAACTTGTAAAGAAAGACAACAACTACGAAGAAATGTTCTCCCGCCTGGATTCGCTCTGGGTTTTGGAAAACCGCATCCAGAACATCTTCGAGACGTTCATCGAGAACGATTCCGCGAAAATCAACAGCATCATAGACCGCAACCGCTTTGCACATACGCCGAACGAAAAAATCGAAGTGGACTACGAAGGCATTCACGGCTGGCAGCCCCAAGAGGAAAAAATCCGCCTAGAGCACATCCCAAGCATTTTACCGACGGTCGGCCTGATGAGCAAAAAATACAACCAGGAAGAAGACCACCTCGGCGTGGACTTTTCCGCCGGCAGCGGGAACCCGGTCTTTGCGACGGGATCCGGCGTAGTCGAATCCGCAGGGGAAAACGGCGACCTCGGCAAGAGCATAGTAATCGACCACAAGAACGGTTACAAGTCCACATACTCGCACCTCAAGGAAATGCGCGTCCGGAAAAACCAGCAAGTCAAGAAAGGGAACATCATCGGTACAATCGGAAACACCGGAAACACCACCGGCGCCCACTTGCACTACGAAATCCTCAAAGATGGCGTTCCCCAGAATCCGGAACCGTTCTTTAATTACTAAATTCAAAAAAGTTTGATTCTACAAGGAGATAATAAAATGGCTGTAAAAGGCGAACAAGAAATCACACAGATTGGCAGCACCGTAGTCATCAAGGGCGACATTAGCGGCAAGAGCGACGTGCGCGTGGCTGGCAAGATCAACGGCAGCATCAATATCGAAGGTGAACTGATTGTTGAAAAGACCGGCTTCGTCGAAGGCGAAATCAAGACCTCTACGGCTGTCGTCGCTGGTGCAGTGAAGGGCAACATCGAATGCGCAGAAAAGCTTATTCTCGAAAGTTCTTCCCAATACACTGGCAATATCAAGACTCGCCTTTTGATTATCCAGGAAGGTGCGGCATTCAATGGCAACTGCCAGATGGGTGCAGCAAGTGCAACTGCCGCCAGGCCTCAGGCCTCTGCACAGTCCAAAGGTGACTTGAACCTTTAATCCACCCCTATATCAATAATTATCCTTATTTATATATAAAGATATAGATATTGATGCTGTTGATAGTGGATAAAGATTTTGACTGTTTGTATAACTTGTTGATCATCAATAGGGTGTACAAACAGGAAAAATCCGGGCTATGTTGAAAACTGAAAACTTATGCACAAACTTCAACGTTGACAAGTGTTGAACCTCAGTTTTCAATGTTTGCCAACAAATTGTACCCCGTAACCTATTGAAAAATTGAGATTTATCACAAAAATAAACGATAAAATCAAATTTTTTCAGTCTTTTGTGAACATATAAACTATATTATTACCTACAAATGCCAAAAAAAGTACTAAAAATTGGCCAGATTTCTGATATCCATATTGGAGAAGATGAACAACTGGTGCAAGGGATTGATGTTCGCGCAAACTTCATGACTGCGTTGACTTCTTCTAGTATGCAGGATATTGACCTGCTGGTACTTTCTGGGGACTTGGCGAACGAGAACGCCGAACCCGGCGCTTACAAGTACGTTGCCGATCAGATCAAGGACATCAAGGTGCCGGTTTGCATTATTCCCGGCAACCACGATCGTGTCGAAATCATGCAGCAGTTCTACGACATAAAAGTGCAGAACGGCAAGTGCTACTACAAGATTGATTTACAAGGCCGCACCATTTTCTTTATAGACAGTGCATGCGGCGATGTTTCAAGGGAACAGCTGGACTGGCTTCTTGACGAAGTTCCAAAGGCGAAGGGTGAAGTACTTTTGTTCATGCACCATCCGCCTTGCTTCTGCAACCACAGGTTCATGGACTTGCGCTACCACCTTCGCAATATGATCGAAGTGCAGCAGGTGCTTTCGAAGTTCGAAAACCTCAAGCACATTTTCTGTGGACACTACCATTCCGAGTTTGAAATCCAGTTAGGCAAACAATTGGTCCACGTGGCTCCGTCGACCCAGATGCAAATCGACCCGCATACGCCCTACTTTACTTTGAAGAGTTCGGCGCCAGGGTGGCAGACTATCCTTTGGGGCGAAGATTTTGTTGAAACCGAGGTACATTTTTAAATTTATTTGGGAATTTACCTTGAAAAACGCACTACCCGTTGCTATATTTGCGCGTGATGGCGGTTTAGCTCAGTGGTAGAGCACTGGAATCATAATCCATTGGTCCGGGGTTCAAATCCCTGAACCGCTATTAAAAAAAAGAGGCGCATATGTCGAAAAGAATTCTTGCAATTTCAATTTTGGCTATCGCCTCTTTTTTTGTTGCCTGTTCGCAAGAAGACCAGGCGACGCCCGATATGCAGCAGGTGAAGGCTAACAGCCCGAAGGCCGTTCCTATAGTGGAAGTCGATGCCTTTACCGCACCTGCCAGTCCGGTCATCGATGAGTCCAAGGCTAAGTTGTATGTAAAGACTAGCGCCGCCCTCGTCGAACTTGGTGTCAAGTGGAGCGAAAAGATCGACAACGCGCAGGATGCCGAAAAGGTGCAAATCCTCAACGCCTACAATGTGGCACGCGACCAGATTTGCGCACGCGCCGGCCTCGCCGGGATTGCCGAATTCAACTGGATTACCGAAGTGGCATTGCCCGAAGCCAAGAACAAGGCTGTGTTCGAGGCTGCCGGCCTGAAGTCCGTGAATCCGTAATCCTGCAAATCGCCGGAGCACTCTAAAAAATTTCACCACCTGTACAAGGGTGGTCTTTTTTGTATTCAAGGTGCAAAAAATGTGCCGTTGCCCATAAAATAATGTATAAGTAAAAAAGAGGTACTTTCATGTTGAAAAGTGGTAGATCTTTTTTACTTGCGCTTGCACTTTGCGGAATGGCGTTTGCGCAGCAGCCTGCACAGACTTCCGCCGAAGAACCTGCTCTTCCGCCGGGATATGCTCCGTCGGCGACCATGACCATGGAGCAGTTGAACAGCCGGGCCGATGTTGTCGACGAGGCGGAAGATGTCGCGGACAGTTCCGTTTCGCCGGTTAGCGAAGGCACGGATGTCGGTGCGAAAACCGGTGCAGATGTCGGTGCGGATGCTGCGGTTACTGCAGCCGATTCGAAAGCGCCAGAGGGCGAGGATTCGACTTTCCATATTCCGGTCGTGCCTGTTGTGATTTCTGCGCTTGGCACCATAGCCTTTGTTGTGCTCGCGATTATTTTTTAGGGGGTAGATCATGCGAATTACGAATAAAGTATTCTTGATGGTTTCCCTTGTGGTGGCAGCCGCATTCGCCGATCCGGTCTGTGTAGATTTATGTGGCGAATGCACGAGTTTACCGGGCGATGCCACATGCAAGAAAGTGGATGCGCTGTGCAAGTGCAAGGCTACTCTCGACAGTGCTAACGCCATGGTTGCCGTAATCGAGCAGAGCAAGGGTAAACTCGTCGCCGATATATCGGCGGGCTGCCCCAAGACTGCATGCTCCAGGAATTTTACCTTTGAGAACGGACAGTACGTGAAATTCGAAAAGGGCAGGACATCGCTCACGACGGCCGCCATTGTAAACGGTGCGACCGTCGCAGGGCAAAAGTCCAAGACGCAAAAGCCAGTTGCGCTAAAGAAGGCCGAGGCTACCCTGGATTCATTGACGCGCCGCCGCATGAACTTGACCTTGCCGCCCATGACCATGGAATGCAATACCAAGTGCAATAGTTGCGACGCCGCGGATACCGCGCAGAATCTTGCAACACAGAATCCTGCAACGCAAAATGCGCAAACGCGTATCGATTCCGTCGCGCGTGCCGACTCCCTCGCAAACGTGGAATGCCAGAAAACCGAGAAAATCTGCATGTGCGCAGTCTACAGGAATAACGCGGCGCAACTCGCCGTTATCGACAGCCTCATCAACATTTCGAAGGCGCGCGTCGACAGCCTCGCGAAAATCGGTCCGACCTTAATTCGTGGCGACATGGCCATGCAAATCGCCGATACGACGCATGCACTTTGCGCCGGCGCTTCGAGATGTACCTTCGAGGTGACCTTCACCAGCGCGGAACTTGCGCTGCTCGAACTTCATAAAGTCGAGAAGCCCACGGCTCCTGAAAGTCCCGCGGCACTCACGGCATCAATAACGCCCGCGACACTCGGGGCATCCGCGGCTCCTGAAAGTCCCGCGGCATCGGAGGCGCCTGCAGAATCCGCACAAAACGCTACGACATCTGCACAGGCAAATGCGCAGCCAACGGATTCCGCATCGCGTGCGGCTCTCGTGGAATCGTGCACCATGTTCTATTCCGAGAACAAGGCGGAATTCGACAGCCTGAAAAAGACTGTCGACAGCAAGCGGATTTTCTACAAGGGCTCCGAAATCGCGTTCGGAAAATTCTCCGAATCAAAAATTCCGCTTGAAGGCGATCTGGACGAGACATCGTTTGAAGGTCGACTGGGTTACGTGTTCCGCTGGTATTTCTACGATGCCGGCGCCGTGAACCTGGGGCTCGGATTTGTGTACCACTACCACAGAATGATAAGCGACGAAGACGACGTGCATCAGGAATACAAGTACCATTACGGCGCCTTGGACATACCCATAACACTGCGCCTTGGAGTGCCGAAAATTCCTTACGTGCGACCGTATGTAAGCGAGTCCTTTGTTTTCCAGAAGCCCCTTGTGCTCGCCTACCATGAAAAGTACGAAGGCGACGGAAAGAATCACAATGCCTGGGAAAACGACATGTACGATTTCGGCGACTGGGAATTTTCCGTGTGGCTTGGCTTTGGCGTGGAGTTCACGCGCCATTTTTCCGTGGAATACCAGATGATGCTTGGCAGCAAGGCCATGGGTGACGCTATCAAGTACGATGATGGCGAAACGTTCCGCGTGGCTTTGCAGTTTATGCTATAAAAAATGCGCTGGATTTCCGCGCATGGTTTTAGAGAATGCTGGCTTCGGTGCCGGCGGCGACTCCGAGCAGGAACACCTTCTGGGTGAAGGCGCCGACGTCGGCTCCGTTGACTTTTCCCTTTTCAAGGAGTTCGTCGAGGGCGTTGAAGGCTTCGCTGTAGAATTCGCTTTGAAGGGCGGCTTCGCGGACTTGCGCCAGGAATCCCTTTACGGATTTTTTGTCGGCGGCGGTTTTGGCCTTTGCGGCGGGTTTCTTCGCGGTGGTGGCTTTGGCCTTGGCGGTGGGCTTCTTTGCGGCGGTGGCTTTGGCCTTGGCGGCGGGTTTCTTTGCAGCGGTGGCTTTCTTGACGGACTTTGCGGTTTTGACGGTCATTGACAACTCCTTTGCTTAGGTTTCCTTAAAATATACATCATTTTACTTCATATTCACTGTTAGCGTTTTTACGCCGCACTTTGCGATGTACATTCCCTTATGGAGTCCGTCGAGGCTGAGTTCTGTACGGCTGGCGTTATTGCCGTGCGATTCCCGCACTTGGTTGCCGTTCATGTCGAAAAGGCGAATGGCGGCGTTCGCGCGGTTCATGCCGACGTTGGCGCCCGGGAGTTGTGCAATCAGCATGTTGCCTTGGCGTGTCAAGGTTGCGGTTGCGCGCTGTGCGACGTTCACGATGTCGGACGTGCAGAATTGGCGGATTCCCATTTGACAGAGTTCAGCCTCGCTGTAGCATTCTGTAGTGAGCGCCTTGCAGGTCGCGGTGGCGGAACTTGTCGCGATAGTTGCTGAACTCGTCGCGATTGCTGCGGAACTCGTCGCGACAGGGCCGTTTCCAGGAACCAGGTTATCTTGGTGGGTGATTCCCTTGTTTTCGTACTTGCCGAGTCCCATCGCCTGGCGCATGGCGTTGATTACGTCGATGTCGACAACCTTGCCGATGGTGGAAACTCCACTTTTGTTATGGCGGATGTAGGCCATGTTGTCGTAGCCGGTATTGCTTTCGTTGCCCATGTCCCATAGAACGGGAGTGAGGCCGTATTTCTTGGCCGAGGTCACCACGTCTTTGTGCCACTGCACGCGGCCCTGATTGCTAAGGTTCAGGTCGCTTCCGTTGAGGCTCGGAGCGCGGTGGTTGGCGCCGAATTCACCGACCAGCACGGGGTAGCCCTTTTCCACGTAGTTGGATTTCATCTTGGCGAACTGCTCGTTGGTGTGCTCGATGCTTGCGAGTTTTTCGTCGACGGATTTTGCCCACGCGTTGTAGCCGGCGTTGCGCTTGGGTTCACCGGCCTTGCGGTAATCGCCGTAGTAGTACTGCGGAATAATCATCTCGCCTGCGCCCCAGTCCTGTTCTTCGTACATCAAAGTGTACTGGTACGGATCGTAGTAATGCACCTCGAACATGAGGTAGCCTGTTTTGGTATCCTTCGGGAACGAGGCGGTGGTGAAATTCGATACGGACTTGTCGATGTCGGTGTTGAGCCCCTGGATAATCAGTGTGCGGGTTGCGTTGTTCCCGCCTGTGGCGCGCACGGCGTCGATGAATGTCTGGTAATAGGTTTTTAGCGTGTTCACGTGTCCGGCAGACCAGTTGTCGATATTGGAGCCCGGTTCGTTGGCGCCTGCGAAAAGCAGGTGCTCGTCGTAGTTCTTGAACTTGTTCGCAATCTGGGTCCAGTAGTTTTTCATTTTGGTATTCACGCCGTTGTCGACGCTTGTGCCGATGTGCGTCTGGAACCAGCCGCCTTCACCTTCGTGGTGGATGTTCAATACGGTGTAGAGACCCGCGCGCATGGCGAAATCTACGACGGTCTTGACGGAATCGAGCCAGGTTTCGGTGATTTTGCCGCCCGGTGCGTGGGAATCCCAGGCACACGGCAAGCGCACGGTGTTGAAGCCGGCTGCCTTGATGGAATCCAGCAGTGCCTGCGTAGGGAAGGCGTTTCCCCATCCTTCGGGATTGTTGGGAACTTCGAGAGTGTTTCCGATATTGAAGCCCATGCCCATGTTCGCCTGGACTTGGGCGGCAGTCGGAAGGTCGGCCTGAGCCAGGCCGAATGCGCAGACGAGGGCTGCTCCAAACATTACTTTTTTCATTTTTACCCCATTTTAGGCGATTTTAGCCAAATTTTGGCCCCAAAACACTCAACCAAGGGATAAAATATATCGAAAAAAGGCCGGTTCGCCTTAAAAAGCGTCCGGCCTCCCAAAAAGGGTTGCGAAAGTTGCAACAAGTGAATCTATGAATCCAGTTACTCCTGGAGCGCCCATTGGTAAACTTTATAATTGGAATTCTTGGTGTCCTTGTCGTAGACGCATTTGTATGTTTTTTCTTCGAACAGTATGGTTTCATCCAGGATGGCTTTACGGCAGGCGCCTTTTTCTTCGTCAATGGGGGTGATTACGTGCCAACCCGTGTATTCGCTGGTAATGGGTTCAACGTCCTCGTCGCAGTAGAATAGAGAATCTTTGAAACCGACGGTTACGCCGTATTTATACGGGTATCTGTCATCGCAGGCTGTGTACATTCCCCAGAAGGAACTGTTTTTCCAGCCCATTTGATCATGATCGCAGACATAGTCCAGGCCATTGTATTTTTTCCATTCCATGCCGAAACTATGGCAGAATCCCATCGCCCTGTCCAATTCAGTCTCTTCGCGCCACTTGAATTCAACTACATTGTAGTAAATTCGATCGTAATCGTAATCTTCGCGAGAACAACCGTATTTCTTTCCATTGTACGTCACGATTGTCGTGTCGTTATCTTTACACAGACCATATTCAAGTTCAGGGCCAACCACCTCAATCCAGTTCTTTTGCGGAGAGCAGTAGTACGTGTCTCCGAGATACTCCTCGAAAGTCCCCACCTTGGCCGTGGTGCATTCCTCCAGTTTGAGTGTCGCCTGCGGAGTACGCCAACCGGTAATCCAGCAGACATACTCTTTATCGCCAAGTTTAAAAATCTCTTTATTATGTTCTCTTCGGAAGTCATCGTTGCAAGAACCAAAGGCGACTGCCGGAGTGTATACTGTCCAGCCTGTATCAAGGCACTTGTACGTTACGTTTGTTTTGGTCAAGGTCTTGATTTCGTCCAATGTCTTCTTGGAGCAGAAACCGAGGGAGTCGTCAAGCGCTGTGTGCGATTTCCATTTCAGGTTTTTGCAACCGTAGTTTCTACCGGAGAATTTTTTGGAGGTGCCTTCAATTTCTTCGGTGCATTCCGCCAGGAATTCGGCTTGGGTTGCCGTGCGCCATTTGGAATCGCAAATGTACGGCGTGCCACTGTAATCCTTGATGGTACCTTGAATGTCGGCGGTGCAGAATCCCAGTGTTTTGGTGATGTTGTCGATTTGCGTCCAAGTGGGCGGTTCTATGCAGGCGTAACTGGATTTGTTGAAGTCGACAATGGTGTTGATTTTGAGTTCGGTGCACTTGCCGTAGTAATCGCCAACGCTTGCGGTGTGCCATCCGCTGCTGTCGCAGGCGTAAATGCCTGTGTCGGTGGTATCGATGTCGTTGAACTTTTTAGGGGAGCAAACTCCAAGTCTTTCTTCGAGGCTGGTCATTTTGCTCCAGGTGCTGTCGGTGCGGCAAACGTATGTCACGGTGCCGAAGTCGATGGTCTTGTAGAACTTGCTTTCTTCGCATTTGCCGGCGTAGTCCACGAGCGTTGCGGCGCGCCAGCCGGTGGTGTCGCACTTGTACGGGTCGATGCTTTCGCCCTTTTGGACGGTATCGATTTTGCCGATGTTTTTAGGTGTGCAAAGTCCAATGGAATTTTCGAGGGTCGTGAATTTTTCCCAGGTGCTGTCGGTGCGGCAGGTGTACTTTGTATCGCTGAATTCAACGATTTTGTAGAACTTGCTTTCTTCGCATTTACCGACGTAATCCACGAGGCGGGCAGTGCGCCAGCCGGTGGTGTCGCAGTAGTAAAAGTCGAGACTTGCGCCCACGGGAATCGTATCTATGGCGCCGATGTTCTTGCTGGTGCAGAGGCCGATGGATTTTTCGGTGGCGGTGGGTTCGCGCCAGGTGGAATCGTCGCAGATGTACTTTACACCGTTCAGTTCCTGCACATCGCCATCGTTCTTGGCGGAGCATTCTGCGCCGACGTCCGAGAAATCGGCGAGTTTCCAGGTGCCGTCGTTACTGCAAATGTACAGTTTGTCGCCGTAGTAGTGCTTTTCGCCGCGGTCGCCCCAGGGGCAGTCCTTGTCGCTGCCTTTGACCCACTTGCTGCCATTGCAGAAGTAGTTGACTTCTGCGCTTGCCACAAAGATATCGTCAAGGTCGTCTTCGGTTTTGGAATTGCAGATGGGGAGTTGTTTTTCGTTATCAACGAATGCCGACATTCTTACGCAGCGCAGCGAGTAGAACCCGTTCGTTTCGGCATCGTCGGTGCTGGCATAACCGCTGGCATCGATGATGAACAGATTGTGGCTTTCTGCCATGAGGTATGTTTTTTTGTCAATGTCGGCGCATCCGATGGAATCCCTGTCGAAGTCGGATTGCTTGCAGTAGCCGGCGAATTGCGGATTGAATCCGAGTGTTTTGTTGGTGAGGTCGGCTGTTACCGAGACTAGGTATTTGTAATCGTATATCGTAGGAATGAAGAACCCGTCGGGGCACATGTAATTTGAAATGGCGGGTTTGAAAAGGCGGCCATCCGACTTGCAGTTCGCATCGGAATTGTTGTAGCACATGTCGTAGTTTTCGAATGCGGTGGTCGCATATTCGAGGTTTTCGGCAATCCACGTGTACGGGCCGATTTGCACGGTCTTGTATTCGCGATTGTAGGTGGAATCGTAGACGGTGCCTTTGAGAATGTTCAAGTCGCCTATGTTGGACTTGAATTTCTCGCCCACCAGCGAGGAATCCGTGTAACTGCTTGCCGAAAGGTCGGCTTCTTTCTTTTTAAAACTGGAACTGCTGGCGCCGTTGCTGTCGGAACTGCCGGAACTTTTACCATCGCAGGAATCGTCGTCGCAGTCTTCGTCTATGTCGATGGAGGAGTTGCCGAAATCATCGGAACTAGAACCGCTGTCGCCACAGGCCGCGATGAAAAATGGAGTCGCAAGGCAGAATGCCAAGAATGTTTTTTTGAATGTGCTTTTCGAAAAATTCATAAGTTCTTCTTTTTATACCTTGATACTACTGTATATAATACCACTCATAGCATTTTGTATCTAAATGGTTAACAAGTTGGCAAACGTATTTATAGATGTTGCCAGAGCCGTGCGAGTCCCGTGTTATAGTTTCGTTCAGCCTATCTGGAGTACAGACGCCTACCTCTAATTCCATTGTGCTCAATTCATGCCAAAGATTGCGTCTTTCGTTTAAGTTGGCTCCATATTCTTGACAGTAATATGTTTTGCCTTTGAAACCGACTGTTGCACCATAGTTGTAGTATTTATTATAGCCTACGCAGTCCCTGTACATTTCGCTGAAGGTGCCGGTAAACCATTCGTGGTGGAATATTGAGCATACATAGTCCACACCGTTGAGTTCTTTCCATTGCATAGTTGTAGAACCGTTGCAGAATCCGAGTTCGCGATCCAAATCATTTTCGCGACGCCATTCAAATGAGCCCGTATCGCCGACGCAGCCGTATTTTTCGCCATTGAAAGTGATGCGCTCCGTGTTGTTCGTACAAAGGCCGTATTCTTCTTCGGGGCCAGCGTATTTTACCCAACCCGTGACTCCGTTGCAAACATAGGTGGTATCGCCGACTAAGCCTGTTTCGTTTTTGCGGGTGCTGGTGCAATTGCCCAGGACCATTTGGGCATTTGCTTTTTCCCACTCGAACCCGTCGCAGTAGTAAGCGCTTCCGGCAAAGGAGTATATTCTTTTGGTGTAGGTATAATCGTTGTCAAATGTGCAATCGCCAAGGCTGTCTTTTATGGAGATGCTCTTCCAGTTGCTGCCATTGCATATATACATGTAGGTTCCAACATAATATGCAGTGCCAGCCCTCTTTTTTATACACAAGCCATATTTGTTTTCATAGTTGCTGAGAGTTCTCCAGTATTTATTGGCGCATCCGTACTTTTCGCCATTGTATGTTGTGATGGTGCCTTCGGTGCTATCGTTGCAGAGTCCTATCAAATCGTTCTGCGTGGCCTTGCGCCATCCGTTATCGCAGATGTAGTTGGTGGAATTGTATTTTTCGATGGAGCCGTATTTTTTTTGGGTGCAGAAACCCAGGGCCTTTGAGACGTCATCCATTTGCACCCATTTCAAATCTTCGGAACAGCCGAAAGTCTTCCCTTTGAATTCCTCGGTGCTGTTGACTTTGGCGCTGGTGCATTCGTAGAAATCGCTAATGGAGGCGAAGCGCCAGCCGGTAGTGTCGCAGTAGTAAATAATCGAATTGATGGTGTCGATTGCGCCGAGGTTCTTGGGTGAACATACACCGATTTCGCTTTCTGTGGAAGAAAGTTTTGTCCAGGAACCGTCGGTGCGGCAGGCGTAAGAGACGGTGCCGAAATTGATGGTGCTGTAGAAATTGCTGTCGTCGCATTTGCCTGCGTAGTCTGCGAGTTTTGCGGCGCGCCAGCCGGTACTGTCGCAGAAGTACGGGTCATAGCTTTCACCTTGCTTTACGCTGTCGATGATGCCGATTTTTTTCGGAGTGCAGAGCCCGACTTTTGTTTCGAGTGTCGTGAATTTTTCCCAGGTGTTGTCGGTGCGGCAAGCATACTTTGTTTCGCCAAATTCCACGACGTTGTAGAACTTGGAACTGTCGCATTTGCCGACGTAATCTACGAGGCGTGCGGTGCGCCAGCCGGTGCTGTCGCAGTAGTAGTAGTCGAGGCTTGCGCCTACGGGAATCGTGTCGATGGCGCCGACATTTTTAGCGGTGCAGAGGCCAATGGATTTTTCGGTGGCATTGGGTTCGCGCCAGGTGGAATCGTTGCAGATGTACTTTACGCCGTTCAGTTCGCGAATTTCGCCCTCGTTATTTTCGGAACATTCGGCACCGGTTTCTTCCATGGTGGCGAGTTCCCAGGAGCCGTTGCAAACGTACAGTTTGTCGCCGTAGTAGTGCTTTTCGCCGTAGTTGTAGCATTTCTTGCCGCTAGCCTTGACCCACTTATTTCCGCTGCAATAGTAGTTGACGCCTTCGCTTGCCACGAACATGTCGTCCAAATCGTCTTCGGTTTGGGAATTGCAAATGGGGAGTTGCTTTTCGGTTTCGACGAACGAAGACATTTTCATGCAGCGCAACGAAAAATACCCGTAGTATTCGCCCTTGATCATGCCTGTCTTGCCGCTTGCGTCAATCACGAACACGCTGTCGTCCTGGGTCATGTAGTAGCCTTTTTGGCCCTTTTCGCTGCAGTTGACTTTGTTGCTGTAGTCTTCTTTTAGGCAGGTGCCGGCGAACTGCGGATTGAAACCGAAACTGGGGTCGGTGATGTCTTTCGTGGCCGATGCGAGGTATCTGTAGTCGGCGTCGGAGGGGAACCAGAATCCAGTGGGGCACATGCTGTTTGCATAGTAGTGCTTAATCAGGAGTCCGTCGCTTTTGCAGTTTGCATCGGACTTGTCGTAGCACATTTTGAAGTCCGAGTCTTCGAAGGGCGTGGTGGAGTATTCGAGGTTTTCGGCAATCCACGTATATGGGCCGATTTGCACGGTCTTGTATTCGCGATTGAAGGTGGAATCGTACATGGTGCCCTTGAGAATGTTCAAGGTTCCAAGGTCGGAATTGTACTCTGTGCCCACCAGCGAGGAATCCTTGTAACTGCTTGCCGAAAGGTCGGCCTCTTTCTTTTTGAAACTGGAACTGCTGGCGCTGTTGCTGTCGGAACTGCCGGCGCCATTTTTATCGTTGCCATTGCCGTTGCTGTCGGAACTTTCACTGTCGCAAAAATCGTCTTCGCAGATTTCGTCCGTACCGGAGGGATCCTCGAAATCGCTGTCGGAACCGCTGTCACCACACGCTGCAAGCATAGCGGCAAATAATCCTAAGGCAATAAAATGCTTGTAGTTCAACATTGTCCTCCTTTAAAAACGGCGACACAGGCGTAGCCGCATGGCATAAATATAGATTTTTTTCTATTGGAATTCATCAGCGATTTTCAATCGCGTGCACGACCTCGATATCCGCAGGCAGCCAGTCGACCGAGCGGAGGTTCTTTCTTGCGAGCCACCTTGCCGCCTCGTGCTCCAGAAGTTTCAGTTCGCCGCCCACGACGGTGCAGTAGAAACAGTGCATGGTCAAGTGGAATTTGGGGTAGTCGTAGTCGACGGTGCATATGAAGTCGCCCACGAGGACGTCGACCGTCAATTCTTCATTGAGTTCGCGGGCGAGGGCCTGCTCCGGAGTTTCGCCCGCCTCCATCTTGCCGCCAGGGAATTCCCAGCCGCCCTTGAAATCCCCGTAACCGCGCTGGGTCGCGAAAATCTTGCCGCCCTCTTCAATGACACCTGCTACAACTTCGATAGTTTTCATCTTTCAACCCGCTAAATAATAAAAAAAATTAGCCGATTGCGGACTATTCCAATATAGACGCGGCATTTTCGCACCGACCGCACCTTTCACGTGAAAAGGGGGTATATTAATAGTGTAAGACAATAACAAACACAAAACAATAACAATCGAGGCAAATTATGTGGCCGTATTAAAAAACTTGCAAGCCGAAAGAAATCAAATTTGGTTTGTGAATCAGGAAACGTCCCTTTTCGGGACGTGTTTTTTTTATTAGCGAATCGCCAACAAGGACGACGGAACGTTTTGCAAACCGCACCAGATTCGATGCAAACGACTTCAAATTTTACACGTAAGTACCATCCAATCAATCAACAATTTATAAACAGTAAATAATGTAAATTTAGCAAATTATGCACTTTTGCTCTATTTTTAACAATTTTATTTGATTATAACATTGTATAATGTTATATTTATTATTGAAAGTTACAATTGAGTTTCAACATGGCCTTTTTCTTCTTTTATTTCGATGAAAATATTTGCGACCTTGCGAAAACCATTTTCCTGGAAAATGGTTTCGACTGTGATGTTAAAGTCGTCGAACAGCCCAGGGGCCTGCCCTTGTACATGGTGAAGAATAGAGGATTTCTCGAGGCCTGTGTAGAAGGCGTCCCTTTTTTTATTGTCGCCGTCCATGACGAAGAACCCTTTGGCGCCGACGCCCTGGCGAAGCAAATTGAAAAGTACGAGCAAGTGTTGGCGAGACCCGTGGCCTTGCTTTTCAAGAACACCTCCGACATACAACGAAAATCATTAATTCAAAAACGCGTCCCCTTTATTGCGCCTTCCCTGATTTACACCCCATTCCTAGGGATAGCCATGCAGAACACGAAACGTGCGGCAAACAAGCGGAACACCGGGAAAAAAGACACTCCACGGAAATTGACGCCACAGGGCCAATTACTTCTCTTGTACATGCTGTACAAAGTAAAGGATTCCTATGTGACCAAGATGAAAGCAGCACAGGACACAGGCCTGAACCCCATGGCCGTTTCCAGGTGTTCGCGGGAATTGGAAAAACTCGGACTCGTGCGACTGCAGGAGAATGGTCGCTCCGTCTTGATGACTTGCGCCTGCAGAGGAAAAGAATTGGTTGAAAAAGCGATACCCTATTTGATAAATCCGGTAAAAAAGCGGATTGTCGTTACAAGGGACAATTTGAAAGGCATCTACCCAAGGGCTGGTGAAACCGCACTTTCCGCAAGGACCCTGCTGGCGCCTCCGCGTATAGAGGCGTACGCCTGCCAAAAGAAGGACCTGCCTCCAGCCGTCACAGATAAAGCTGCTGATTTAAGATGGCTCGATAAGTTGGAGTTAATTGAAATTCAGATATGGGGCTACAATCCCTCGCTGTTCGCTGCAGATGAATCAGTCGACCCGCTATCCTTGTACATGTCCTTAAAGGATGCTCCAGACGAAAGAATCCACGGCAGCCTTGATCAAATGATGGAAAACGTGAAATGGTAAACGGCCTAGAAAAATTCCTTGAGCCCATTTCCAAGTTGGACTAGGCATTTTCGCACCGACCGCACCTTTCACGTGAAAAGGGGGTATATTAATAGTGTAAGACAATAACAAACACAAAACAATAACAATCGAGGTCAATCATGTGGTGGTAACAAAAACAAAAGGTTCACTTGCGGTTCTTCTGAAATGCCGGAATCAATGTCAAATAAATTTCAGACAGGTCTTTACGACCTAAGCACACGCCCCCTTTTGGGACGTGCTTTTTTTTGTGCAAACCAGACCCAAAATGGCTAGGCAACCTTCGCTTTCATTTTTAATTTTTGATGGACCAAATGCATAAAAACTTGAATTTGGTCCATCATTTTGTTATGTTGTACGCAACAATAACCTCGAGAAAGCTCCAAATTGATGGACTAAAACCCGCAAACAATCAATTTGGGCCACTTTTGGGTCGTTGAAAATAAGGAAACGTCCTTGCGAGAGAGAAAAATCCGGAAAATTGATGGACCAAATGACGAAAATTTCCTGTTTGGTCCATCATTTTGGCAAAAAAAGCCTTTTTTAGCGAGCAAGACAGACTTTACTGCAGCGGAGCCTGTCCCCGACCTGATCGGGGATGGCAGTCCCTTCCTCGTCATCCTGCCCCGTCAGTCACGTTGTTCCTTCCAGGGTGACGGCCACTTTGTGGCGACGGGACCCATTGCAGTCCCTTCCTCGTCATTCCCGCGAAGGCGGGAATCCCGCATTCCCTGGGCGTTCCCCGGCTCCGCGAGACCGCGAAAAGGACCGCCCGCCGGGTCGGGCTGTTGCGGTATAAAATTGCGGCCAGCAAGAAACTGAAACATGAACCACAAGGCCGCAATTTTTCCGTTCAGCCTCGCGCTCCCGATAACAGCGCAACACAAGCGCCGCGCGAGTCCGAACCGCTCCGCGGCTGCCATCCCTAACGCGAATGCGCATCAGGTAAGAATGGCAAGACAAATTTATATAAAATCATATTCATTTTTCAAGAAAAGTTCTGTATAGATTTTTTTCTGTGATTCTAACCCAAGATGCGATATACCTTGAGTATAACAGTACCTTAATATATTTTTATAGTCTTTCTCGCTTAGCATAATATTTTTGTCAAATCGGTAAGTTGATAAAGATTGCACAAGATCAGCAAATATAATAGCTAAAGAATAATATTCGTCTTTACCATTTGCTGAGGATTGTCTGTACACGAATGGGACTTTTAGAGTCTCGTCCATATAAGTTATATATAGCCTTAAGCTCTTCTTAATGTGTTTTAGTTCTTTTTGCTTGCTATAATAGTCCCTCCAAAATGGAGCTAAAACAGTAGATGCTATCGCGCCTAGGGTGCCGCTGAAAAATGCTATGACAACATTCAATAGAATTTCTTCTTTACTCATAAAACTTCCTATTAGTTTCTGTTAGAATGCAATTTTTTCTTATTCATTTCCTTCCACTCTCTCAAATACTTGAATGGGAATGGAACAACAGTCAGTTGTCCGTTTCTAACGAATTCTACACTCATTAGCGGTAGCAATTTTTCAAAATCTTGTATGGAACTTTCTCCATCATATGTTTGAATTTCACGAATATTTACTGCGCGTGGAATTGTGTAGGTTGGATTCTTATCTTTTCTTCCGACACAATAGTAAGTTTTGCCGCAGTCTTCAAACATTTTGATGTTCATACACCCCGAATAGAATTCCTCAAAGGTTTCTGCACGTTTGATGTTTGTTGCTCCACTATCAATATCAGTTTTGATTTTTTCAAAATTGGGAAGAGTGATTTTATCTGAAGATCGAATAACAATAATTTTCCCAAATGCATTGCGAATAATTCCTTCTGCAGGTTCTTCCTTAGGTCTTTTTTCCATGCGAGTTTTCTCAAATATGTCCGCCCACTTCTGGTACTCTTCGTTGTTAAAAACAGTATTTTCCAACTCGTGAATGTCAAATGTTCCATCAGGATTTATATCCATGATATAGTATTTATAAAGACTTTTTGTATCCGGAATTTTTTCAGCAATGCCAAAGGAGATCTTTTCAGTAAGCCCAGTTTTAGCCCAATCAAAAAGAGAAATTTTCTTGACGAGAATATCTTTTTTTATTAGTGCATTCTGAATTATTGTTGAAATAGATTCTTCTAAATGTTTCATTCCATTTTGAAGAGTAATATGCTGGATTGTGATGCCATCACATTCTTTCTGATGGGGATCTGGTTCTCCGGTGCTTTCGTAATATTCAGGCTCATGGATTAGGCTTATGTTAAGAGCGTCTTTTTCGGGTCTTTTACCAATGGATGCTTTTAAATGATATTTGTTTTCTATTGCAGATTGAATGTCTTCGCAACATTTTTTAGACTCATACTCTTCGCTTCCAATTTCGTCCAAAATTTTTACGGAAACATCGCTTAAAGCGGTCTCAATAGCTTTTTTATTTTCTTTTTCAACGTCTTTTGAGAAATCAAATGATTTATATTCGCTAATTTCTGCAAAGTCAATATGAACTAAACCATCATAATCCTTATTGAATTTTTCCGTGATATTCGAAAGCATTCCCATTTTACTTTCAAGGAAGGCCACTGCTGGCCAAAGTTTGATAAAGGGAATATTCGTTTTCGTGCTACCAGTAGATCCTGCTATGTATTCAAGAAGGTCATCTCCTTCAAGAGTTCTCCGCATTGTATTGTTACCAATACATACATATTTGGGTTTGCTAAGTACTTTAGCTTTTTCCTCTTTGCTTTTGGAATGTTTTAAAACGAGTTTTAATTCTGAGAAGGTACAAACACTTAAAGATAAGCTTTTTTGCCTATTGATTTTAACATCAAGTGTGGGAATTTTCCAGAGTACCTCTTTGGAACGTTTCAACCAGGATGGATGGAAACAATACAGATGTCCTCCAATATTATTGTAGCTAAGCTTAGGATGTTCTGAACGGAAAAGTCCATTTAGGAAAAGCTGGATTAAACGGTATTCATCGATGCTTGCGACGGGGGTGCTACAACAAGAAAGGTATTCGGCATCCTTGCTCTTATTTTTGACTGTGTTGACTCGTTCAAGATTCTTGTCATCTTTTTTCATCATGACATAAACCTTTTTCCCTCCATGAAATTGCACTGCACAAATTGCTTTGTCCATGACGAGGTCATCGAGAAGACTCGCGCTGAATTCAAAATACTTGTCTTCTCTGGTTTCTGCAATTTCAAAGAAATCGTATTTCTCATCAACTTTTTCATAATCAATTTCAGCAACCACTCGGTTGATTTTAAACGGCGTGTTCATTGATGACCTCCTGAATTTTAGAAATGGCTTGGACATTTTCTGTGACGATATTCTCGTTCTCCATAAGCAGCGATGGAATTACTAGAAGCTTAATTCCTTCCTCTTCTCTGCAGTCAATCTTGTACTTGTTTTCTGCAAGGATATTTGCAACAATAACCGCTTTTGCTCCAACTTCTTTTGCTTTTTTCAGAATTTTGGAACGAGTTTCCTTTTGGTCCATGTCAAAGGATTCTTTCCAGTTCTTAAAGTCTACAAAAATTGGCTTGCCGTCAACTTGATAGTCAAATTTTTCATAAATAGATGCGTCTTCAATTTCCCTCAATTCGCATTTAAGCAGTGTCTTAAACAGATATTCACCGGCAATTTCGCCTAGGGCGCCTTTGTAAATGTTACTCCATAGTGGGGGCGACATTAAATATTCGTTAGGCACAAAGGCTTTTGCATAGCCTTGTTCATCAAAGTAATTTGTCAATGGCTCGTATTTCATGATGGAATCAAGCTTAGCGTTACTTTCGGAAAGCTCTCTGAAACCTCGTTTCGGTTCAAAGGACATTTCAATTTCCTGGAAATCTCCTTTTTCTTTGAAATAAAGCTTATTGCTTGGCGAAGGAACCTTCACAAAATAGTTGGCTCCAACATCAGTTTTTTCAGCATTTTCCGCAGTTAGTGTCGGGAATCTTACCACGAAATCGCGAATTTTTTTCCATTTGTCCATGGTGTGCTTAGACCAATTGGTTTCTAGCATAAACTCTATGTCGCGATATGTCTTGTAAGATCTTGTAAGGGCCGCGTTCAACAAGGTGTCCGTAACAACGGGCTTGCAATTTTCTTCTTCAATCCTATTTAGTAATGCAACGAATTCCTTGTTGTAGAAACCATTTCTCACATGGGTTGTGTCGATAGCTTCGCCAATGGCCTTGTCTGCGAACACATAAATGTTTTTGTTCTTCCAACCGGTTCGGCAAATGCGGCCCACGGCTTGAATAATCAACCTAGTTGCATAAAGTTTGACGCTGTTTTTTTCATAAAGATTTGATCCAAATTTTTTCGCAGAATCATCTTTTTCTTCTTTCTTTCCACCCATAATGCAACGGAAAGCTTTTTTTATGTTTTCTTTGGCTTCGTTAAGAGAAATTTCACCCTTTTCCTGCATGAATTCAGTCTGGAAAATGGATTTGACAAAATCTGTTTCGTTTAATTTGCCGAATAGATTTACCAACATGTGGGTAGGCTTATCCAGATAAATGGCGTCAAAATCCTTTTCTAGCTTAGTTCTGTATTTATCCACATTGACATAGAATTCTTTTTGGTCTTCTTTGAAGGCGTATTGAAGATTTTGCCCAGCACCAACAGTTTGGTAGGCAGAAATGACAAATAACTTTTCGCCATTACTCAACCGTTCGGCGACACTCTTTTTGTTTGAATCATAATCTGCGCCCGTAAGCAGAACGATGGCACCTTCATCATATTCCAACTCATTGTCGTCGGCAACATATTTAAAAAGCTGGTACAAAATTTCCAGGCTTAAATGTTCGTCTTTCTTTTGCGGATGTTTGGTGAGAATGCATAAGAAAGATTTGATGTCGTCATGTAGCAGGAATTGCTTATAAGCAGAACAAATTCTCAAGTAGCGTTGAGTATCAAATTCAGAGCATTGAGTTTGTGCAATTGTGTTTTTAGCATAAGTTTCAAATTCACTGCTCTTGAAAATATTTTGATCGTCAAGTAAGTCTGCATGGATGTTGACATCCTCATATTTTTGCCAATTTTCATAGCATGCACTTTTGATACGTTCTTTTGTTTCTTTGGACAAGTACTCGAATTTGTCGCCAAGCTGGGCTCTCAAAAATCCCAAGTCATAGTTGCCAATAACCGAGGGTAATGTTGCAGTGGCGGAAATACCAACAACCTTCGCCTTTCGGCATACCTGCAACAAATACTTTTCCGGCGTTGCAGAAAATTCGCAAAGTTTAATTACAGATTGCATGTCATGGCTTTGTTCGTCTTCAAAAGCATAATAGCGGAAACCCTTAGTGTGAACGGTGGTGTCAATATCTACCAAACTAAATTTTTTGCTTTGGTAGCCAGGATTCTCCATGATTTTTGAAAGCAAGTAATTGTAATGACTTTCGGAAAGATGGAAAAGGTCAAGAATGGTGCAAATAGCTTCTTCCTGGGTCATTTCGCTTGTTGCATCACGCTCTTTTTTCAATTGACGATAATTTGTAGCAAGACGATCTACAAATCTTTGAAAACGAGATAGATATTGCTTGATGCAATGGAGCAACGGCTGGATATTTTGTTCCTTCGCAGGTTGCTTTTCAGTAAATTGGATTCTATTTAGTCTTGTATGTTTATCTGGCGAAATAGCAACAAATTTCTTATTGTTATCCAAAATGGAGAGGTAGCGATAATCCTGAAATAAAAAATTCTTGCCTTGTTCGTCGAGATTACTTTCTGTGCGGTGACTGAACTGCAGTTTGTATTTTTTGAAAATTTCTGCAGATTGATCATTCATGAATTTTAGTTGATCTTCAAGAGATTGACCATGACCGTATAGACGATTCCAAGTCGCAGAAGGGGTTATCGTGTCTTGCGGGAAAGTATTGGTTTGGAAGGCTGAATGGATGACCTTGAATAGTTCCAAAAAGTTGATTTTGTGATTCAATCCGTCTGCGATAATTTGATTAAGAATTGTTTCTTTTGTGGAATCAAATTCATCGATGAAGATGATGGCGTTGTCAGTAATGCTGTGATTGATAAACTCGTAGGATGGTTCCACGATAGTGGTATTCTTGGTGAAGAACTTGCTTACGCTCATCAAAAGAACGCGTTTTTCTGATGAAAAAACAGCTGGATACAAAACTCCTACCCATTTCCAGGATTTGTCTGTCGCAATGGCCTTAAGACGAGCCTTTATTGTTCTGAATTCTTTCTTGAGAAGTCTTTGCACCATTCTTCGGAATGACGGTTCTATTTTTTCGCGAAATTCCTTGCTTATCGAGTCTTTAGTGGATCCATTGGGGAGTCCTCTAATCAAACCTGCTCGCCCTTTAAGCGCTGTATATTCCGGCGAGTTCTGGATGCTTAGGGGAATGGATGCCTCCAATTCATCTGTTAAATTTTCTAGAACGCTGTCTTCGTTGGAGTCTATCCATAGAAAATCATCCTCAATTGCTCTATTTTTGCCTAATTTGGCTAGTTTTTCCCCTAATTCATCTTTTGTTGGGAGGTTCTTTTTTAAGGTTGTAATAAAGATGAATTTCTTGTCTTTGTTGCATTCCTTATCGTATTCCTGGCAGATGAACTCCATCACTGCATGGGTTTTGCCGGAACCAGTAGGCATGTCTACCAGTAAAAGGCCTGTATTTTGACCGTTTTCACAGAAATCTTTAATTGAACTGAACATGAATACCTCTTTTTACTGAAAAAATTTATATAATCATTACGACAAATAAAGTCGCAATGATAGTGTATAAAAGTTCAATAAGGAGAATCCATGGAGGATCTCAAAAAAAGTGAACGAGTTGTTCAAGTATTGCTGAAATTACTGAATCAGCCAGAAAAAGCTTTTTCGATTTCGGAATTGTTGACTGCGCTTGGTCTTTCTAAATCCGATAACGAGCGGCGTAACCTCCAGCGCGACATGAATCTCCTGACATCATTACCGGGTGAACTAATTGTATCCGAAGGCCAGAACACTCGCAAAAAATATCGTACCGGATTGAACGTACTTGATAAGCTGGTTTTACCCGATTTTGAAAGTGTGATGCTACAATTTGTGTTTCTACAGAATATCGCGGACATATACCCGGGAACAGCGGAACTTATTGAGAAATTGGTGGAAAAAATTCAGGGAAACCTTCCCAAAGCTCAACAGGAAAAACTGAGAAATGCCTACAAGGATATTGGCTCAAGAGTTTTCTTTGTAGGTGGCTATAAGAAAATTGATGATGATGCAGGGGAAAAACTGCGCACCATTCTGCAAGCAATCCGCACGCATCGTGAAATATGGACGCAGTACAAGCCCTCTGATGGAGAATCAAAACAAAGCAATCGGATTCCTGTAGGAATAGTGTTGTTTCAAGGAGATATTTATATAGCCTGTACTCGACGAGATAACCCTAGGGCAGTATATACAATTAAACTGAATCGTATTGAAGCTATAAAGCCGACAACCACCTTTTTTGTTGAAGATTCAGAAACTAAAAAAATCTTAAAAAGCAAAGTAGAGGATTTTTCCCTATTCAATAATCACGAAAATGATGTTAAGAGGATTCACCTTACATTTCCCTGCGATAAAAGAGCCTATGTTGAAGAATACCCTTATCATCAGTCAATGCGAACCGTGGAGCGCAAAGGGGTTCTCCACGTGACGATGGATGTCAATATCACCCTTCAGCTAAGGCAATGGCTACTTTTTCATACCGAAAACGGGGTTGAGATTGTAGAACCTAAGAGTTTAAGGAAAGATCTTCTTAAAATTGGTCAAAATCTTGTTGAAAAGTATAATAAAAGAGCTAATTTGCAAAAGTTTTCAAGAACGCTAAAGATGTCAAAAAATGTCAAAAATAATAATGTACATTTTAAAGGTCAAAAAGCCCTTTCTGGCAATGCCGGTCGTTGACTCAAGGGTTGAGAAAAACTAATTTAAGGGTATAATGGTGGATTTTGTCGACTAAAAAATAGGATATTACGATGGAAGCGAATAAAAAGAAAATAACCGATATTTTTACAGGGAGTCGCCTGCTGAATGTTCCTTTTTTTCAGCGATCCTATGTTTGGAAAAAAGATCAATGGGAACGTTTAATGACGGACATGGAATATATTTCCAAAACATACGGTCGCGAAGAACATGGTTATTTTTTGGGTTCCATCATATTTAAGCAGGTGCTGTGTCCGGTAAGTAGTGTTTCGGATACTAGAACCATTGTTGATGGTCAACAACGTCTGACTACGATTGCAATCTTTTTGAAAGTTCTTTATTTATTGAATAATCAGGATTCAAAATTTCGTAGGAAGTTCTTCCTTGAAGATGACGTTTCAGTTGCCATCCATCATAGCAACTCAGACAGAACCGATTTTGAAAAGGTTCTAAAACTTGAGAACATTCAGGTCCTTGAGGGAAATAGCGGAATTATTTCCGCTTACAATTATTTCAAAGACAATATTGTTGTTGAAAACTACGACATAGATTCCATTCTTAAAAATGTTCTTTTTGTTCTAATAGATTTAGGTGCTGATGAAGATGAACAACTCATCTTTGATACAATTAATTCGCTTGGTGTTCGCCTGACTACGGGAGAACTCTTAAAGAATTATTTCTTTAGAGATGGTGATTCTGCAATTGAAAAGTATAACGAGTCCTGGAAGCCCGCTTTTGAAAATGATCAATCTTGTGAAGAGTATTGGGCAGGGAAAATGACTGCGGGCCGCATAAAAAAAGATTTCTCAGAAACATTCTTCTATTGTTATCTGCAAATTAAGATTCAAGAGAAAGCCTTGAATCTTGATTCAGATAAAAAGAAAATATATAGAAGAATTGAAGGCTTATTTACTAATTACAAGCAGTTGATCAAAGATTGTAAAATTGATGAAAATGTAATGGTTAAGGAAATAGCCAATTATGGGAAACTGTTCAAGGATTCCTTTCCAACAGAAATTTCAAAGATGGAATTACCTTCAACTCCTTGTATAGAAAGAATAGCTTTTATTGTTTTCGTTCTAGATATGGCGACGCTCTTCCCATATGTTATGTATATAACGAAGAATGTACCTGTTATTGAAGATCGTAATGCGATTTTTGGATATCTTGAAAGCTATGTGATTCGTAGGTTGCTTTGTGATTGTAAGAATAATAATTACAGTGATTTCTTCTCTGAAAATCTTATCGGGCAAGAAATTAAGACTTTGTTTGCATTGAAGGAATACGTTGAAAAGAAATCTACCGATGCTTCCTTAGCAATGCCTAGTGACGAAAAGGTGAGGGAGTGTTTACTAACTACTAAATTTAGCACAAATAAGAGACCTTTGGGTATTTTGTATTTATTGGAATCGCGTTTGCGTTCGGATAGCAAACATTCTCTTAAACTTCGAGTATTCTCTGAATATTCCTTAGAACATCTAATGCCTCAAAAATGGAAAAGCAAGTGGCCTCTTCCAGAAAATGTTACCGAAGAACAGAGAAATGATTTTGTAAAAACGTTTGGCAATTTGGCTCTTGTTACGGGCCAACTAAACTCAGCCATTTCAAATTCTGCCTGGGATGTGAAAAAATCAGGCAAGGATGGTCATGCTGGTTTGAGAGTTTATGGTGCAGGAGTTCAGACATTAGAGAGTGCGCTTGAAAAAGATAAATGGGATGAAGCCGCAATTGCTGAAAGAGCAGGGGAACTTGCAGAGGAAATTCTCAAAGTTTGGAAAATAGACTAATTTCATTTAGTGTTTAATATGAAAAAAGAAAAATTAACTTGTATAGATTTATTTTGTGGTTGTGGCGGTTTGAGCAAAGGTTTCGAACTTGCTGGTTATAATATTTTGTTGGGAGTAGATAATAATGCACCTGCATTAGAAACATTTGTAAAAAATCACAAAGGAAGTAAAGCTTTTAATGGGGATTTATCGGCAAAAGGCACTTTTGAACAAATAGAACAGCTAATTGATCATAAACAAATTGACGTTATTGTTGGTGGCCCCCCATGCCAAGGTTTTAGTTTGACCGGTCGCCGTCAATTTGATGACGATAGAAATAAACTATATCTGGCAATGATTGAAACTGTAAAACGCTTTAAACCCAGAGCATTTTTGATAGAGAATGTTCCTGGAATGGCGACTCTTTACAATGGTGAAGTTAAGGATGAAATTTTAAAGCGTTTCAGAAAGATGGGATATAAAGTATCTTGTCAAATACTTTGTGCTGCAGATTATGGAGTTCCTCAAATTCGAAAGAGGCTTGTATTTGTTGGATTGCGAGATGGCGAAGAGGAATTTAAATTCCCATTGCCAACCTGTACGGAAGAAAATTACGTGACATGTGAGCAGGCAATAAGTGATTTGCCTAGTTTAGAAAATGAATTAGGCGAGGAAATTGCTTCGTATAGTTGCGAAACACAGACGGACTATCAACGCTTAATGCGAGGTCGTTGTAAAACTTTATACAATCACGTAGCAGTTGCTCATAAAGATTTTGTAAAAAAAGTTATATCGCAAGTTCCTGATGGAGGAAATTACAAAGATCTTCCGGCGGGTGTTGGCTCTAGTAGAAATTTTCATATGGCATGGACGCGTTATCGCAGTGATAAACCATCACGCACAATTGATACTGGACACCGAAATAATTTTCATTATAAGTGGAATCGTTGTCCAACAGTACGAGAAAGTGCTCGTTTACAATCATTCCCGGATGATTTTGTTTTTTACGGAAATAAAACGCAGCAAAATCGTCAAGTTGGAAATGCCGTTCCTGTTTTAATGGCTAAAGCTGTTGGTGCGCAAATAAAGAAGTATTTAGATGGTGAAGAATAAAATTCATACTTTGGAACTTTTTGCTGGATGCGGAGGTTTAATGGACGGCTTTCAGCAGGAAGGTCACTTCGACACATTGGCATGTGTTGAATGGGAAAAATATCCTGCAGAGACCCTTGCGAATCGTTTAAAGAAAAAATGGAAACACAAAAATGCCGCTAATGAAGTCGTGCGTTTTGATATTCAGCGAACAGACGAACTACTAAACGGATTTGCAGACAGCGAATATGGCGAGCACAAAGGTCTTGACTACCTTATTAATGGCAAAAAAGTTGATGTCATTATCGGAGGGCCACCTTGCCAAGCATACTCTTTAGCGGGGAGAATTCGCGATTCACACGGCATGAAAAATGACTATCGCAATTATCTATTTGAAAGCTATATTCGAATAGTAGATCATTACAGGCCCAAATTTTTTGTCTTTGAAAATGTTGTTGGAATGCTCAGCGCAGCTCCCGATGGATCGCCAATAGTAGATCGTATTCATGAAACTTTTAAAAAAGCCGGATATAGAGTTATAGATGATTTCAAAGAGGCTGTTTTTGATGTTGCTGATTTTGGAATTCCGCAACATCGCAAACGAATTATCATTTTAGGCGTTCGTGAAGACGTTTTTGAATTAAGAAAGAGCGATTCTTGTAAAGAAATTCTTAACGAGTTTTACAAAAAAGAAATTTTGTCTTTAAAGTCCAAGCGGAAAACGGTGCAAGACGCCATTGGTGACTTGCCTAAACTTTATCCGTCAGACGAAATCATTTATGAAGGTGGGCGTAAATATTCTCATAAGCCCATAAAATCACAGATTCTTAATCATGAGCCACGCTTTCATAGCAAACGTGACGTTGGTGTATTTAAATTATTGACAGAAGACATTGAATCTGGCAAAAATAAATATGTCAGCATAGAATCTTTAAAAGCCTTGTATACGAAAATTACTGGGAAAAAGAGTAATATTCACAAATATTACGTTCTTCGAAAAAATGAGCCTAGCAACACTATTCCAGCTCATCTGTATAAAGATGGAATGCGTCATATTCATCCTGATCCCGAACAAGCTAGATCTATTACTGTAAGAGAGGCAGCACGTCTTCAAACTTTTGCGGATGATTTTGAATTTTTGGGACCAATGATGGCTCAATACAAAATGATAGGGAACGCCGTTCCTTCTGAATTTGCTAAAATAATTGCGAAAGCTTTGTATCAAATTTTTCAAAGGTATTGCTAAATATGTTTTACAGTGAAAATTTGAAGAATGTTTTATTTGAAGATTTTAAATCAAAAGATGTCGATGAAATTATTGTTGTTTCTGGTTATGTTGGTCCAATGCCAATTCAAGCGCTGAAAGAAGAATGTGGTAATAAAAAGGCAACGGTTATTTATGGTATGTTTGCTAAAGATGGAATCCAAGAGGATTTGCATAAGTCGCTAATCAAAATTAGTAATGAACGAATAGTCATCCGTTATTCGAAAGTGGCGGTCCATTCAAAACTCTATCTTGGCTTGCGTGAAATGAAAATTGTATGTGCCAAAGTTGGATCAGCGAATTTTTCTAATAGCGGATTATACAATGACGGTCGAGAAGTTTTGGTTGATGTGGAAGATCCTGTTTTTCCAAAAATAAAAGACTACTATTCTAAAGTGTTAGAACAGAGTTTATCATGTAGAGATGCTTCAATTGTTTGTAAAGAAAAAAAACATAGGTCTAGAATAGGAGACAATCAAAATACAGATCAAAGATGTTTATTGTCTTTATTGTCCAATGGAACAGTTCCGGAAAAAAGTGGCTTGAATTGGGGATGTGGGAACGGCCATGTGTCTGAAGGTGATGCCTATATAAGAATAAGTTGCGATGACATAGAACAGTATCCAGATATGTTTCCTCCGAAAAAATATTTAGGTGAATCAACAGAAAATGATGTTGTGGAATTTATTTGGGATGATGGTATTGTTATGTCGGGCCTGATGGAAGGAACGCAAGAAATCGACAATGTCGCTTATCCAAAACAGATATCGTCAAATCCTCGAAAGTCTATTTTGGGAAAATATTTACGAGATAGACTTGGTGTACCGTATAATAAAGTTGTTACAAAAGAAGACCTTGATTCATATGGAAGATGCGATATTGAAATTGAATTGATTTCAGATGGCGTTTATCGTTTGGATTTTTCAACAAAAAAGAGGTAGTTCATGAGTAATGATCAAAATGCGTCTCCAATTTGCAGAGGAAAGAATCTGACACTGGAAACGGTACTTTCATTCATCAATGCAATGCCTAAAACGGCTTTAAACAAAGCAGATTTTAACAATCAGGCAGAATCGCGACTTGAAGGTTGGACGCAAACACATTCTCAAATTGCTCGTCAATTAGCTTTTTATTATGAAAAAGATGATGTCTGTTATCCTAGATTTACGGGAAATGTATCAGAAAAGAATTTGATTGCTTACATGAAGAATTGGGCCACTAAATACTTTATACCTAATATATATACACCTAGTTTGCAGGATAAAGAAATTATCAATATATATGGATTCTTGAAAAATCAAATCTCCTCTGGTATAACTGATTATGATGATGCTTGTAAAAATATCTATGGAATAGAGTTAAACAATATTGATAAAATTCGTGTATACATTACAAATTTCACGGATATTGTTGTTGACAAAGACAAAAAAATGTCAATTAATAAAGGTCTCTGTGTATTTCCACAAGAAGAAATTCATCCGCAAATCATGACAAGTGATAGCGAATCTTTTTTTCACTATTTTGACCTAAATGAAATTGAGAAGGACGAAGAGAATTCCAACATTTCAAATAATCAAATGCGTTGTAAAGGTTCTCATAATCGTATTATTTTTGGTGCACCTGGCACTGGAAAAAGTTTCCTGTTGAAAGAAATGTCCACCCCATTTGAGTCGCAAAAGAAATCTAACGCTGATGAATCTTCTCTTATCAAGGCTGCCGTTGCAGATGCGATATCAAAATCCGGAAAGTCAACGTTGTTGAATGCGATAGGTTTTAAATATTCAAGTAGTTTAAAGAATATTGCAAAGAAAGACCTACCCTCTTTTTGTGGATATGACAAAATCAATGAGTTGTATGTTGGTGCGTCTGCAAAAGCTATTGCAGATTCAATAAATGTAGATGATGCAAAAACATCTGACATTGGCTATGTAACGTCCATGCTTAGTGATGAAAAACGAGGCGACAATGACCTTTTAAAGTGGGCTAATGCTATTGGTTATAAATTTGGTGATTTTTTAAGCAGTTGGTCGCGCGATGATTTAAAGAAGACTTTTGATCTTTCGGAACCTCAAAAATGGTGGATGTATCGCGGCGCACAAGCTTCACAAGCGGAAATTTCCGAAATTGAGGCCGAAACCAAATTTGTTGAACGTGTAACGTTCCATCCCAATTACTCTTATGCTCAATTTGTAGGAACATATAAACCCATACAAGATGAGGATGATTCCAAGGGCATCGTGTATAGTTACGTTCCCGGTCCTTTCATGCGAACCTATGTCCGTGCAAAACGCGCTGAACAAAATAAGACTGATGAAAAATTTCTCCTCATCATCGAAGAAATAAACCGTGCAAATGTTGCCGCAGTCTTTGGCGATGTTTTCCAACTTTTGGATCGCCATGGTAGTGGTGAACATAAGGGGGAAAGTGAATACCCCGTTGCCGCAAGCGAAGATATTAAACGTTACTTGCGTGAAAACGGAATCCAGGATTGTAATGAATTGAAAATTCCAAGCAACATGTACATCTGGGCGACCATGAACAGCGCCGACCAGGGTGTTTTCCCCATGGATACTGCCTTTAAGCGTCGCTGGGAATTCGAATACATCGGTGTTGATGACAATCAGCAGAAGATTGAAAATTTTGAAATCCCAATGCAAGAGAAGAAAGATGATGCTGGGAATCCTGAAAAGGATGCTGAGGGCAACATCACTCATGAATGGATGAATTGGAATAAACTTCGCACACAAATCAATGACAAGCTGACTACTTGTGGAAAGAACGAAGACAAACTTCTTGGCCCATTCTTCATTTCTATGGAAAAACTTGAATCCGTCAATGGTCACAACGAAAAAGAAGCTGTAAACTTCGTGAAATCCTTTAAGAGCAAGGTGCTTATGTACCTCTTTGAGGATGTCTGCAAAATGCGTCCCGGTGACTTATTCAACTGCGATAAGATGCGCTATTCTGAAATCTGCAAGAAATTCGACACCGATGGAATTGGAGTATTCAATTTCTAAATTCAGCGGTCATCGCCTGCTAAATTGAAATAGGAGTTTAATGATTCGTATCAAGAAAGAAAGTTCTAAAAAGGGCAAAGTAGAAAAGCCTATTGATGACAAAATCTTTGTCAACGATTTAGGCTCTATTGTTTCTACCGCTCGTGACATGAGTTTCCGCGCAGCGAACCTCATGCAGGTGGCCTGCAACTGGCTTATCGGCTGGCGAATCGTGGAGCAGGAGCAGCAAGGCAATGCCCGCGCCGGGTATGGCAAGCATGTCATTCAGTTGGCATCGGAGTCGTTGACAGAAAAATTTGGGAAGGGTTTTTCGATACCTTCGCTGAAAGGTTTCCGAAAATTTTATTTGACATTTAAGAATGCCAGAATGTCTCATGTTCTACCTATTTCGTTCGTCAATTCGCTGTCTGAAAAAGGGCAGGCATTGCCTGCCCTTTTGAAAAACGATGGAATTGGGCAGGCTTTGCCTATCCAATTGTCTTGGAGTCATTACGAAAGCTTGATGCGTGTCGCCGACGAAAAGGCCCGTCACTGGTATATGCAAGAAGCGGCCTCGGAGCAGTGGGATTACCGCACCTTGAAACGAAATATCGCCTCGCAGTATTATTATCGTTTGGTGCAGACTCCTAAGAGCAAGAAAGCCGTTGTGGTTAAGGAAATGAAATCCCTTACCGCGGATTACCAAAAAGAAAAATCTCAGTTCATCAAAAACCCCATGATCGTGGAATTTCTTGGTTTGAATCAAGATGCTGCATTTACGGAGACAACTCTTGAAAATGCCATTTTGAACCATTTGCAAAAATTCCTTATGGAAATGGGCAAAGGCTATGCTCTTGTAAGTCGACAACAGCATATTCATACCGAAGATGACGATTATTATATTGATCTTGTATTCTACAACTATATGCTCAAGTGCTTTGTGCTTGTAGATCTCAAGACTCGCAAGGTTTCATACGAGGATGTAGGGCAGATGGACATGTACCTGAAATTGTATGATACTTACAAGCGTACAGATGGGGATAACCCTACAATTGGCATAATCCTTTGTTCGGATACGAATGCCGATGTGGCAAAATTTTCTACGCTCGCAACGAATAAAAGAATGTATGCAGCCAAGTATTTGACTTACATGCCGTCTAAAGAAGTCCTTGCCCGCGAAATAGAAATGCAAAAGGAAATCTTTGAAAAGAAGGCAAAGTCCTAGAATTAAACTGATATGCCAAAGATACCGAAATCAGCCTATTTCAGAGAAATGCACCCCTACTCCCTGGAGGAGTTTAAGGATATTCTTGGCTTGGATATAGATTCTGGCAAGAAGGTGATATTTGCTCTTAAGCGTTCCGGTGTTGCCAAGGCTGTCAATAGAAAAAATTTCGACTTAGACCGACTTACTGAAGAAAGTGAAGTCATTGAAGATGTTGCTGAAAATTCCGATGTTGCCTACGTGATAAATTACGTGGGCGTGGTCTATACTGAAAATTGTGTTTTGAAATGCTATCCCAAGTATATTGACAATTGTTCCGACGATCCGAAGGATGAAGAAAAACAGAAGTTAGTTCAAGAATTAAGGCGTGCACTTAAAGCAATCCAGAAACATAATGACAAAGTGCAGTCCATCCATTTGTATAATGGTGAGGATCGTAGTTCTTTCAACATGCTCGGCTTGGTTCTACATATTCTCCATGACTATTACGAGAATGGAATATACACCAACTATCAGGAAATCATCGAAACCAATGGCGAAGGCGAAATTGACTGGGACAGAACCATCAACGAAACTTTTGCGTACCTCAAGGATAACCGTCCATATTATTTGGAACTGAAGACGATTGCCAACCAAACGGATGATTTTGACTATTTCAAGCGACTCCATGAATGCATTGTCACGGAATGCTCCAAGTATCTTGAAAATCTTGGCTTGACGGAATTGTTCGATGATGTTCCATTC
>JAZLMK010000071.1:0-19126 GCA_045598645.1 Fibrobacter sp. | reverse complement strand
AGGATTGTTGGGTCTTTTTCTAGCATTTTTTATGAGAAAAAGACCTTGACGAAGAGGTTCTGCGATTCTTAACTTCAAAGAAATTGAAAAATATTGATTTGACTGTTTTTAGGGGCAAACGAACTACTTCAGCGAAATCCTTTCGCGGTTCTAAATCGTCAGCCAACGGCTGGCGATTTAAGTCCAAAAGAGCAAAAATCGGAATTTTGGGCGTTTTCAACTTGTTTTCCGCATTGTGTTCTAATCTTCATTATAAAAAAGGGCTTACTAAAGGAATGGTGATTTTTTTGTAATAATTTTTTGATTGAACTTCCTCGCACCTTTTTTTATTTTTCGCCTTATGAAAAATACATTAAATAGATTTTCTTTTTTGGTCTCGGTTGCGGGGCTTGCGTTGACTTTTTCCGCTTGCGGTGACGATTCCAGTTCAAGCGCGACTTCGTCCGACGAAGACGATGTCGTCGTGAGTTCTTCTTCCGAGTCATCTTCAAGCGTCAAGGGCAAGTCCTCCAGTAGCAAGGCGAAGGCTGCATCCAGCGACAGCGAAGACGAGTTATCTTCGAGCGTCAAGGGCAAGTCTTCCAGCAGTTCGGCGAAGTCCTTGTCCAACGATGGTGAAGACGAATCCTCTTCAGGCGCCAAGGCCAAGTCCTCCAGCAGCAAGGCGAAGGCCGCATCCAGCGCAGCGAAGCGGAGTCTTCTAGCAGTGAAGATAAAACTGGCAGCAAGTACGATGCCGAAAAGAATACGCTGACGGATTTTCGTGACGGCAAGGTCTATGGAACGGTTGTCATGGGCGAGGGCGACAAGGCCCAGGTCTGGATGGCGGAAAACCTGGATTTTGAATATAAAGTCGGCGGCTCCGGTTACGGCGTTTTCTGCAATGGTGACAAGTCTGAAAATTGTGAAACCTATGGTCGTTTGTACACTTGGGCTGCCGCCATGGATTCTGCGGCCGTGCTGAGTGACGACGGCAAGGGCTGCAGCGCGGAGGGTTGCAAGGCGAAAGGAAACGTCAGGGGCGTGTGTCCCGAGGGCTGGCATTTGCCGAGCATTGACGAGTGGAAGAACTTGCTCGTCTTTGCGCTCGAAGCGTCTGGCGGCAATTCGCAGGCTGCCGCATTTTCCCTGATGTCCAAGGACAACTGGTTCTACGAAGGTGAAGTTTCCTTGTCGGGGACAGACGATTTCGGTTTCTCCCTTTTGGGTTCCGGATATTTTGCCAGTGGCAGTTATTCGATAGGCTATGTGGTGAATCTGTGGACTAGCACATTGGATGAGGAAGGAATCGGGAAATTTGTCGCTTATATGGATGGCCTTGTGGAAGCTAGCTACGAGAGTTCTGGCGAAGGATATGAAAATCCGGAATTCGAAGGCCCGGAAAACGAGGATTCTGTAACGGCATATTCCGTTCGTTGCGTCATGGACTAAAAGGCGTCAGTAAACGCGAATCGTTCAAAATTTTTTTGCAAAAGATAAAGCGCCTGGTTCCGATGAACCGAGCGCTTTTTTGTAATTCCCGGCGGCGTCTTGTCGCCGCGTTTTATTCGCCGTTTTGTCGCTGTTTTTTAGAGGTCCGCTGTGTCGGACTTCTAATGCTTTCGCGTTATTCGGTGATGCGGAAGGTCTGCATCTGCTTGGTAGACTTGCAGCGGATGTAGTAGATGCCCTTGGCGAAGCGGTCGCTATCCTTGACGGTGTTGATGGCCTGCTCGAAGCTGTAGGCTCCGAGGCGGCCCATGAACATGCCCTGTGCGCTGAACACATCGAAGTCCTGACGGGTTTCGAACTGGTACTGGAGACTGTGGGCGATGAAGGTTCTGTTATCGCTGCTTGCCGGGGTGATAGAAGAGTTGGAGGATGCCGGAGTCTCTACAGCTGCAGAAGACAGCGGTTCGGGATCCGTTGCGTTTTCGCCTGCAACGAAGGTGATGTAGTCGATGTCGAAGTATTCCTTGACCACGGTGAGGCGCAGAATGTGTTTGCCTGCGGTCAGGTTGACCTTCGCGGAAACCTTGTTGAATTCACTGAAGTCGTCATCGCCGGAAGTTGCGGCGGGAACGTCAATTGCTTCGGTGATGTCCTTTTCGTCAATGGAGAGCTTGAAGGAGCCGCCCGCGCCGGAAGATGCCGCAGCGAACATGGTGTAAGTGCCGGCTTCCTTCACGTCGACGGTGTATTCGTACCAGTTGTCGGTGTTGTTGTAGCCGATGACGACGCCTGTCGCGCTCTCGTAAAGGTTGGGGGAATCGTCCTTGCGGTAGCCGGAGTTGCCGTGACCGGAACTTGCGACATTGTAGGAGTTGTTGCCTGCGCCAATACCCGGAATGTCGAAGTCTTCGGCCTCGATCTTGCCCGGAATTGCTATAGCGGAGCCTTTAAACGGAGTCTGCGGTTCTGGATCGGCTGTGATGCCGGTGGCAAGGCCCGTGGTATTCACGCCCTTGTTGGTGGCCAGGTAGTTCCTGAGCCAGGTCATGGCTTTGCGATCCTGTCCGTTCTTGATAAGGCCGGAGCAACCGCTCGCCTTTCCATTGCAGTCAAGCCAGGTATGGCCATAGACGTAACCCCAGAAGGTGATGCCTGCAACGACGGGGTCTTCCATCCAGTACTTGACCTGTTCCCTGACGCACTGTTCCTGAATGCCGTCGTCAGTAGAGGGAACGTCATATTCAGAAATCAAGACCGGGAAGTTGTTGGTTTCCTTGTGGATTTTTTGCATCGTGGAAACAAAGGTATTGTAGTTCAAGCAGACGCCTCCGCCACCTGTACCACCGGCCTGGCCGCCGTCACTCATCAGGTCGTGTGCCTGGAGGCCATAGGCGTCCACGGGAGCGCCGTTCTTCCGGATGGTATTGATCAGGTTGATGCCCTGGTCCACATGCCACTGGATGGTGTTGTAGTCGTTGTAAATCAGGATTGCCTTGGGCCAGCGCTCGCGGGCCATCTTGAAGGCTGTCGTAAGGAAGGCGTAATCGTTGTTGTCGCCGCCCAGTGCCGGGATAATCTTTGTCCTGGTGTAGCCGGAATGATAAGAGTTGTTGCCGGTGCGAATCGCTTCGTTGGCAACGTCAATCATCTCGAGGTCGGGGTAATGCGTTTTCACGGCATCGAACCATTCGGTGATGGCCTTCTTGGTGTCTTCGACGCTCAAGCTTTCGAGCCATCCGGGGTACTGCCCGCCCCAAAGGAGTGCGTGGAACTTGAAGTGCCCACCATTGTTCTTTGCCCAGTTGTATGCGGCATCGCAGCCGGCCCAGTTGAACCTGCCGCGGGTCCCTTCGATGGAGCCCCACTTACAACCGTTTTCTGCGGTAGCCTGGTTCCACAACTTGGTGTACTCGTCGTTAGGACCGGGAGTCGTGTTGGATTGAATGATGTTGCCTACAAATTTTGCGGCACCATCGGCAAGGCCAGGGCCAGCGACGGCTGGTACTGTCCAGACAGCCGTCAGCAAAAGGCCGGCGGCAAAGCCAGAGAGAGATTTTTTCATACAAACATCCTCGTTATGGAGAAATTTCCATATTCACCGTAGATAAAACTATTTCAAATTGGACTAATTAATGCCTGGGGTGCAAACTCATTCTATTGACAATATGTCAAAAGGGTTGCGTTGCAAAAGGGTCGCGTTGGCTGGCTACTCGATGACAGGGGAAAGTCCGGTTTTTTTGTAGACAAAGTCAATTTATAGGCAAAATTGACAAGAAATATGCTATTCTACGCAGATTTTGCGTAGAATAACGCGTCTGAAAGGTGTGATCATACCGTCACGTATCGCTTCAAGATTGCCGAAGGTAACTACGATGTAATACAAACGGATAACGTTGATTATGGCGCGTCTGTGGCTTATGGAACTATTGTGCAAGGTGAAAAATTCAATAGGGCTGGCTATGAAAATATAGGGTGGACTCCGAAAGATGTTTTTATTATAAAGGGACACTTCTTTATGCCTGATAACGATGTCATTGTTGAGGGCACGGGTACTCCGAAGAATTATCCTATTGTTTACCACTTGCCGGATGGAACGTCTTCGAGTTCCAACTACACCTATAGCGAAACTGATGACTTTACGCTCCCGACGAACATCGAGGTGACGGATTGGACGTTCTCCAACTGGTACGACAATGCCGAACATACCGGTGCCGCCGTGACGAAGATTGAAAAGGGCACCTACGGCGAAAAGGTGTTCTACGGTCTGTATACGCAGGTTATCACTGTGACTATCGGAGAGAATACCTTCCCGGTGACCATCGACAACGACGATGACGCTGACGACATCAACGAGAAGATTCTTGCTGAAGCCCACAAGCAGGGAATCGAAGACCCGACGAAGGATACGGATGACCTGTACGAATACGAATTTACCGGATTCGATTGCGATATGGACTTCACTTGCGAAGCGACCTTCGACAGCCTGCCCTACAAGAAGGATATCGAGGTGGTTTACGGCAACGGCGAGGATGACATTCTTGACGTGACCATCTGGAGCACCAATACCGACGAAGAAATCGAGGAGGCCTTCGCCGATCACGACCCGGCAATTCCGCTTCCGACGAAGGATGCCGACGATATGTATGTCTACACGTTCGACAAGTTTGTAAAGAACCCCGAAACGGGTCGCTACGAACCCTCGTTCACGAAGACAGAAAAGTCGTTCAAGATTGTGTACCATATGCCGTCCGAAGCCAAACTTTCCAAGGAACTTAACACCTATGTTTATGGAAAGCGTGAAGTTCTTCCGGTCGCCTCCATTGAAGGAACCAAGTGGGAATTCAAGGGCTGGTATACCGAAGAGAACGGCCTTGGCACTCGCGTAAAGACCATCAAGGAAACCGACATGGGCAAGAAGGAACTCTTCGCGTTCTTCCAGATGACGCTCGTCTACGAAGTCGAAGGAGATAAGGGCAGTGTCGAAATCATCTACACCGATGATTTGAAGAAGGTCGTTACTCGCGCTTTGCAGGGTGTCGTACCCGAAGATTACGAAGAAGATGGCGTGACCTACACGTTCGACAAGTGGGCTCTCGAAGACGATGTCTATGTGGCCAAGTTTGTCGATGCCACTGGACTCAAGGCTGTCGCTGCGGCTCCTCGCTTCAACGTGGTTGCCGCCGGACGTACCTTGCAGATCAGCGGTGCTAAGATTGGCGCCAAGATTGCAGTGTTCGACATGAGCGGGCGTCTTGTGACCACTTCCATGGTTCAGGGCGGAACTCAGTTGGTGGAACTCGACAAGGCCGGTAGTTATGTGGTTCGCATCAATAACCAGGCGGCTCGCGTGAACGTGCGCTAACCCGCGCCCGTCACCCTGGGAGGGACGTTCCCTTACCGCGAGTCACCCTGGGAGGGGCTCCGCCCCGAGCAGGGCCCATACATCACGAAAACCGTACTACGGGGACGTATGGATTCCGCTCGGCACTTCGTGCCTCCCGGAATGACGTGACAAAACCGCGTGTCACCCTGGGAGGGGCTCCGCCCCGAGCAGGGCCCATACATCACGAAAACCGTACTACGGGGACGTATGGATTCCGCTCGACACTTCGTGCCTCCCGGAATGACTGCTAGCGAGGGCTCGGCACTTCGTGCCTCCCGGAATGACTGTCTATATGAATTTTTTATAAGCCGTCGATTTCGACGACTTTCTTGTTGTTGGTGCTGCCTACGACGACTCGCACGTCGCGCTTGTGTACGTTGTAGTAACTGGCCAGCAGTTCGCAGATGGCTTCGTTGGCGGCGCCCTCGACGGGCGGCGCCTTGACTTCCACTTTCAGGCTTCCGTCAGGTTGGGGCGTTACGCTTTCGCGCTTGCTCCTTGCGTGTACCTTGATGTTGATGCGCATTTAGGCGAGAACGCCGCCGGTAGGCGGGGCTTGACGCTTGGGCGGTTCAACGACGAATTCTCTCTGGTCGTTTTCCATGGCGGCAAGGAGTTCTTCTTGGCCACGGATCAGCGCACGGCAACGGATAAAGTAATTGCTGCGGAGTTGCTTGAGCTGCTCAATTTCTGCGCGCAGGTTTTCGGCTTCGCGCTTGGTGCTTTCCACTTCGCGAACGGCTCGAGCCTTGGCTTCGGCGATAATCAACTCGGCCTCTTTTTCGGCGCTCGCCTTGACTTCGTCAACGGTCTTCTGCATGGTGACCACGGCGTCTTGGATGGTCTTCTCGATTTGACGGTAGTAGTTTACGCGTTCTTCTGCAATTTTCAAGCGCTCGGTGAGGTCCGTGCGATTGCGTGAAAGTTGCTCGAAGGCCGTGGCCGCTGTTTCCAGGAATGCCTTGACTTCTTCGGCGTCTATGCCACCGAAGTTCTTTTTGTGGAAGGTCTGGTTACGGATGTCTAGCGGTGTAAGTTCCATTTTTCGCCTGTAAAAGAGTTTGACGTTTTATACCCCAATTATACAAATAAAAATTGCGACGGCCAGGATTTTGTCGGGCGGGGCGACCTTTTATGTCCCTGCTTTCTTCGCCGAGGGAAAAATATCTGTTGATAATTTGTTGATTAGTTGTAGCGGCTTTGGGGGATTTAGCCAATTTTACGCTAAAAAGTGGAATACTGCCCCCTAACCCCTTGATTTATATTGGGTTTTTGCTAAATTTGCGACTCAAAGAAATTTGCTTTTATACAAAAGGTTTAATCATGAAAAGAACATTTCAGCCTCATAATCGTAAGCGTGTGAACAAGCACGGTTTCATGACCCGTATGGAAGACCGTTGGGGTCGTGCCGTGTTGAGCCGTCGCCGCGCCAAGGGCCGCAAGCGCTTGACCATCAGCGACTCCGTTTACAAGAAGTAAGTCGGGGCTGGCTTATAGCCACTCTGCGTTCTTATCGGCTGCCAACGCAGCCAGCTTATCGGCAAGTTGCCGTCCAAGGGAAGTACGTTCGCGCATCGTCTCTTTCGATGCGATGGATAGACAGCCCGGACGGTTTTTGTCGTTTTTGCTTTTTGGCGAAAAAGAAGAACGGTAATGCCGTTTACCGCAACAAGTGTCGCAGGATATTGCGGCCTTTGTTTTTTGGGAAGGTCCCCGATATCAAGAAGCCCGTCTGGGCGATGATTTTTGTGAACGACACTGCCGAGGAGATGACGGCTGAACGTCTCAGGGAAGGCGCGTTCAAGATTTTCCGCAAGATGGAATGGAACGCGGAATGCGGTAAGGGCGATGTGGACGAAGGTTAGAAAATGGATTGTGGCCGTCTTGGTAGCTCCGATTCGACTGTACCAGATTGTCCATCCTTATTTCTTTCACGGTGTTTGCAGGTTCCAACCGACCTGTTCTCAGTATGCAATCGAGGCCCTCAGGGTACACGGACCCTTCAAAGGTTTCTATCTTGCTGTTTTTAGAATTTTAAGATGTAACCCCTTCTGCAAGGGCGGCTTCGACCCGGTTCCGCCCAGAAAGGAAAAGAAATGAACAAGAATACCATCATCGGTTCTATTTTCATTGCAATCATTGTCATCTGGTGGATGGCATCCAACTCGGCGCAAGCGGAGGCTCAGGCTGCCGCCAAGGCGAAGGCCAAGGAGGCCGCTGCCGCCCAGGCTGCCGAGGCTGCCAAGAACGCCCCTGCCGCAAGCGAACTGGTACTTCCGGTCAAGGAACCCGAAATCAAGGCCGCACCGGTTTTGGGTGCCGCACCCGCCGCCGCAGTCGCATCCGATAGTGCCGTGTCCGATAGCGTCGTGACCGATTCCGCGAAGGTTGCCGCGGCCGACAGTTCTTCCGCTCCTGCCATTACGGAACGCACGGTGACGGTCGAGACCGAAAAGTTCATCATGACTCTTACGAACAAGGGTGGCAAAATCCAGAGCGTAATAGCCAAGGCTTTGGCCGACAACAGCGGCCACTTCCCTGAACTCATCCAGGACACGCTCGCGGGCGCCCTCGACTTGAAACTCGGTGCTGCCGACTTGAGCGAGGCTCTGTTCGATGCCGGCGACGCTCCGGAATGGATTACCGTCGATGGCGATACCAGCGTGCAGTTCACCTTTGCCGATGTGAACGGCAACAAGGTTGTCCGCAGTTACGCATTTACAAAGACAGGCGTCTCCGTCCGTCAAGAAAACAAGTTCGAAGGCTTCCGCCCCGAATCTTACGAACTCCTGTGGAAGGGCGGCATGAAGGAAACGGAAGTGTTCCCCGAAGGCAAGTCCTTTAACGCAGCCAGTTACTACTTTAGCGAAGTCATCTACAGGAACGACGAAATTACCGAACGCGAGACTTTCACCGATTCCATGGCTTTCGACAACGCGAACTACTACTGGGTGGGCATGCGCCGCAAGTATGTCGCCATGTCGGTGCAGTTCGACAAGCCCGTGCCGGCCAAGGTCAAGGCTGCTCACTTCAAGGTGGGCGGCGGCGAAAGGAACGTGGACCCGGGTACCTACAGTCTTTCTATCGCCGACAACTTGCGTGGCGCGGATTCGTTCGCCTATAACTTCATGGTGCTTCCGCTGCAGTGGGACGATGTGGAATCCCTGGGTGTCGGCTATGAAAAAATTATCGTGACGGGTTCCAAGTGGTTCCCGGGTTCAAGCGTCTGGTTCGTATGGATTTGCAAGTGGATTCTCAAACTGCTCAAGTTCCTGTACGAATTGATTCCGAACTACGGCGTGGCCATCATCCTCGTGACCTTCATTGTCCGCGGCATTACGACTCCGTTCACCATCAAGCAGATGAAGGCCATGCGCCCCATGGCAGCCCTCAAGCCTGAAATCGAAAAGATCAACGTGAAGTACCGCAGCGATCCGCAGGCCAAGCAGAAGGCGATGATGGAACTTTACCAGAAGCATGGCGTGAACCCGTTCGCCAGCTGCACTGGCTGCCTCCCGATGCTTATCCAGATGCCGATTTTCATGGGCTTGTTCTTTGTGCTTGGACGTGCCATGGAACTTCGCGGCATGCCTGCATTCCTTTGGATTAGCGACCTTAGCCGCAGCGATGTAATCTGGTCTGGCATCAGCATTCCGTACGTTATGCCTTCGGGCCTTGCCATTCTTCCGTGGATTATGGTGGTTTCCACCTATTTCCAGACCAAGGTGACCATGGGCAGCAGCGCCGGTATGGATCCTGCCCAGCAGAAGATGATGGTGTGGATGATGCCCGCCATGATGTTCTTCTTCAGTGCGGTGATGCCCAGCGGCCTCGTTCTTTACTGGATTGTTTCCAACATCTGGACAATCGTTCAGTACAAACTCATCAACAACAAGTTGATGCCCGCGACTCCTGCAGGCTCTTCTAAACTGAACGGCAAGGATGTGAAGGACGCCGAAATCGTCAAGAAGAAGTAACTACTTCTTTTTGCGGTGGAGGGGGATTTTCTGGAGGAACCGCTTGGCGGGGAATCCTAGCAACTGGAAAGTGCGCTCCCACAGTTGATCCTTGATTCGGGAGCGAAGTTTGCTTTCGTCTTTGGGTAACCATGTTTCATCGAAGTCGGCTGCGAGGCCGGCTTTTTTGATGAGCGTCGTGTAGTTCTCGTTGAGCGCGTCAAAGGCGTGATAGCGTACAAAGTGCTTTTTTTCTTCGTAGGTGAAACGGCGTTGCAGCAGTTTGCGCTTTACGAATCCGGCGCCTTGCTCGATGAGTTCGCGGTAGGCGAAAAACACGGGGCGTTCGGTGTAGAACAGGGGTGCCATCTGGACTTCGGCTTCGGCGAATTTTTCGCTCAGGGCGACTTCCAGTTTGCGTGTGACAGCGTAGAAATCCTGCTGTACCGGAGTTTCCATAATGTGTAAGAAGAACACGCCCAGCGCGGCGGGTTTCAGGTACAAGAAGAACGATTGCAGGTGCGGTGCGAATTCGTCGTTGCTGGTGAGCGACACGGCGTCGGCATGGTTGGCTTCCGCCTTTTTCAGGAATTCGACAAAGTGGTTCTGGAAATATACGATGGAATCGTTTATGAGCAACAGGCGGTCTATTTGCGTTGTGTGGTTTTCGAGGTAACGTCGCCACATGCCGAAATCAAAACCGTTGTTTTCGGTAAGGAATAATTCGATTTCGTGCTTGTCGAGGAACGCGTGGGTTTCGGCGGAAAGTTCCCTGCGGTTGGTCAGGAGCACGATGTGGAAATCGCTCTCGGCTAGGTGCTTGAGCGCAAAGCGTACATACCCGGGGAGGGTGTCCCCGGTTTGGTAACTGGCGTAGAGGGCGATTTTAGAAAGGTCCTTCAATTATCTTCTCCCGCTGCGGCCACGGCCTCCGCGCCCTTTGGCGAGTTTTTCGCCGAAGGCCTTGGGTCCGGATTTTTTTGCGCTCGATCGTTCGCCAGAACGTCCGGCAGAGCGTCCGCGCCCGCCATCGGAACGTCCGCGACCGTGCTCGCCGAAATCGGCGGATCGCTTGCGATCGCGGCTGCGTTTCATCGGCAGGTATTCCGGTTCGTCGTCGAAACCGTCGTCGAAGTCGCGACCGGAGTTCCTTCCGCCGCGTTCAAAGTCTTCGTCGGGCTGGCTCACGTAACCGAGCGCTTCCGCAGCCGCGGCACGGTCCGCGCGCTCTTGAACGTCGCGGAAATCGCGGTCGCCCGCATCGCCCTGGCGGCGTTTCTTCTTCGGTTCGCTTGAGAGCTTTTCCAGAATGCTGAAGTCGGCCTGGCCGCGTAGAGGATCTACGCGGAGTAGGCGCACCATGACTTTGTCTCCCCTGCGGAAGGTGCGTCCACTACGCTTCCCGAAGGCAAGTCCCTGGTCCGGATTGAATACGTAGTAGTCGTCGCCCGCGATGTCGCGGAAGCGCACCAAGCCTTCTGCAATCGGGTCAGCGATGGAGACGTAGATGCCCCATTCCTCGATGCCCGTGACGTTCGCTTCGAAGTCGTCGCCGATGCGGTTTTTCAGGATGAAGCAACTGCACACCTTGATGGAAATGCGTTCCACCTTCATGTTCTTGATTTCGTTTGCCGAAATCAGGTCGCACACCTCGATGACGCTGTTCGTGCGTTCGGCTTCGATGTCTTTCCCCTTGCGGGCGAGTTCGCGGTGACACCAGAGGTCCGCGTAACGGCGAATCGGGCTGGTGAAGTGGCTGTAGTCCTGCCAGTTCAGCGCGAAGTGGCCAAAGCTGTTCGAGTCGTAGTGGGCCTTCTGCATGCTGCGCAGAATGCGGTTCGTGAGCGTCTCGTCGCTCCCTGCGCGCTTGACCAAATGCTGGTACAGTTTGAACGCCGTCGGGTTCAAGTTCGTGTCGCCGCTGCGGGGCTTGCCCAAATCGCGGAGCATGACCGGGGAATCCTTGAACAGGTCCGGGTACATGTAGTAAAGTTCCATGATGTCCTTCGTGTCGGGCGCTTCATGGATACGGTAGATACCTTGCAGCTTGCGCTTCGAAAGTTCCTTGGCGCAGCAGTTGTTCGCAATGAGCATGCACTCTTCGACCCACGAGTTGCTTTCGTCGGTTTCACGCGGCACGATCTGCACGGGTTCGCCCTTTTCGTCGAACTTGCAGCCGTATTCGGTGCTCTGGAATTCGAGGAGGCCTTCCTTGGTGCGGTTCTTTTTGAGGAGCGCCGTCACTTCGGCAAGCGCCTTGATGGAATCGTCGCCCGCTTCCATCATCTTCACGGCCTGCTGGTAGGTGATACCCTTCGTGATGTTCACGATACTGCGGTGGAAATCCCAGCTGAGGACGTTTGCATCCTTGTCCAAGTCCATCATGCAGGTGAATGCACAGCGGTCCACGCCTTCGAATAAACTGCAAACGCCGCTCGAAAGTTTTTCAGGGAGCATGGGCACGGCCGTCCACGGCAGGTACTGCGTGTAGCTGCGCTCCAAGGCCTCTTCGTCGAGGTCGCTTCCTTCCTGCACGTAGTAGCTCACGTCGGCGATGTGCACGCCCAGCTTGAATCCGCCATCCGGTTTGCGTTCCACGCTGATGGCATCGTCGTGGTCCATGGCGCCTTCCGGGTCGATGCACAGGATGTCGAGCCCGCGGTAATCTACGCGGCCCTTGAAATCCTTGGCGCTCGGCTCCTTGATGCCTTCCACGTATTTCTTGATGGCGGGGCTGAAGTCCTTGGGGAGGTTCGATTCTTCCATGAACTTCGCTTTGACTTCGTCCCAACTGATATTCATTGCTTCGGCGGTGCGGTCCACCTTGGCTAAGTAGCTGTGTTTGAATTTCGGGTGCGGGTACAGCGTAAAGCTGATGGTTTCGCCTTCCTTGCCTGGGGCCTGGCGGCGGTGGCACATCTCGTAAACCTTGCCGGTTTCGAGTTCGTGGACTTCCCATTCCTCTTCGCCTGTCTGGTGGAGGATGCCGCGTTTGACGCGTGTCTCGTTTTCCTTGTCGTTCTGGCGGCGGCTGCGGGCGCCCGGGCGGCGGTTGTCTTCGGGGCCCTGGTCCGCGAATTTCTTGCGGCGCTTTTCCGCCTTCTCTTCGAGTGTTTCGCCATCGCCGAGCTGGTATTCCTTGTGGCTCGTGCGCTTCAAAAGACCGCGCTCGACCATGTCGGCCAGGAGCTGCTTGAATGCCATCTTCTGCTTTTTCGGGAGGCCGAGTGCGCCTCGGAGCTGGCTCCCCACCATAGGTTCGTCACGTAAAATAGCGATAATCTGTTCTTCGCTCGGTAACTGCTTCGCTGGCATGTTAAGCCTCCTTGGACTCAAAAAAACACGGGGACAAGCCTCGTTAATATTTTACACTAATAACATATATAATGTAAAACGGCAAAAACCAAAAAATTTGCGTTATTTATGATATTTTCTTCCAAAGTGGAATGTGCAGAGGCGTTGCCGCGAAAGTGGCATGCCTCAAAGGGTGCGAGGCGGCCGGCCTCATCCCTTGTAGGGCAGGGCAGATTCGATTAAATCGTGCATTTCGTCGCGGAGTTCCGCCATCGGCTTGTCGGCATAGTCGCTTGCCTTCACGAGCGGGTGGATGACCATCTTCACTTCGCCGCCGTACACGGCCCACTTGACTTTCGGAAGGTGCTCGCCGGTATTTATGAGCGTAATGGGCAAGATGTCAAAGTGGTGTTCCTTTGCCATACGGAATATGCCGTTCTGGAATTTGAACATGCGCCCGTCGGCGCTGCGGTGCCCTTCGGGGAATACCGTGAAGTTGTAGCCGTTTGCAATGCGGTCGGCTACAGCGTTTCCCATGCCGGCGTTCTTTCTCGGGTTCTTGTGTACGGGAATGCAGCCAACGTTGTTTATGACCCATCCGAAAACAGGGGCCTTCCAGAGGCTAGCCTTCGCCATGAACGCGGAGTTCGCGACCGAGTGCCAAATGACGTTCGTGTCCATGAAACTCTGGTGGTTCGCGATAATCACGAAGCCCTTTTTTTGAGGGATGTTCTCGGCGCCTTCAACGGTCACCTTGATGCGGAAAAGTTTAAAGACGATATACTTGAAATGGAACCAGCAGACGTTCGTGATTTCTTCTTTGTGGTGGGTGATTTTCTTGTAAAAAATGTAGGGCGTTCCAAGGATAATCATCCCGGCGAAGACGACAAAGTAGTAAATGAATGCTAGAATTGCGCGCATTTTTGATGATGGTTGAAGTTGAAACTGTCAGCGGATTTTCCACTCTAGCGTCTGGCCGGCGGCAAGCGGAACGACTCCGTTCACGATGGCGGGGACTGTCCAGGATTCCTTCACAACTTCGATTTGCTTTGTGGTGCGCGGGATTCCGTAGAAGTCGGCGCCGAAGCCTGCGATAAAGTTCGGGAGCTTGTCGAGGGCACCTGCGCGGTCGAATTCCTGGACTAAAAGCGGAATTGCCACGGGAGCGCTGTAGACGCCCGCCGCCCCGCACGGACATTCCTTTTTGCCCTGCTGGTGCGGGGCGGAGTCCGTGCCGAGGAAAAACTTCGGGTTGCCGCTGAAGGCGGCTTCGCGAATCGCGGCACGGTCTTCCGGCCGCTTCGGGAGCGGTTTGCAAAAGTGGTGCGGCCGGAGGGCGTCTCCAACCACGTCGTCCAAAGTCATCATCAGGTGGTGCACCGTGAATGTGGCGGCCACGTTTGCAGGCAAGCGCTTTACCGCTTCCACGGATTTTGCGCTGCTCAAGTGCTCAAAGACAATGCGGAGTTTCGGGAACTTTGCCGCGAGCGTTTCTACGCGCTTGATGAATGCGGGCTCCCTGTCCAGGCAGAATTCGCCGGGTTCTTCGCCGTGTACGCAAAGCACGAGGCCCAGTTTTTCCATCATCTGGACGACTGGGAAAATTCCTTCGAAGTCGCTGATGCCGTCCTGGCTGTTCGTCGTGACGCCGGCGGGGTAGTATTTGCCTGCGACAACGCCCACGGCCATCATGTCCTTCAAATCCTGCTCCGTGTAGTTCGGGTTCAGCTTGAACGTCATGAGCGGTTCGAAGTCCGCACGCACGGGGGCGGCCGCTTCAAGAATCTGCTTTTTGTAATCTGCGATTGCTTTTGCGCTTGTCATTGCAGGGACGGTGTTCGGCATGATGATGGCGCGGCCGAATTGGCTCACTAAGTCGCGAACGTAGCCGGGCATCAAGTCGCCCTGGCGCAAATGTGCATGAAAATCGTCTGGTAAGGGAAGGAACATAGAATCCTCTCAAAGGGCTAGCCGCTTGTGCGCAAATCGCGGAAGAGTTCCCTGGAAATGTCGTTGTCCGCTTTTTGCCAGTAGTCAAAGGAGTGGGGCTCCGAAAGAACCTTGTGGTGCAAAAAGCAAATGTTGCAGTTCAATTCCTTCGCTATCATCAAGTCGTGCGTGATGATGATGATGGAAGTCTTGAACAAGGTTCGCATGTTGTCGATAAGCGGCAGCAAATTGCGACGGTTGTAGTTGTCGAGCCCTGCTGTCGGTTCGTCCATCAAAAGTAATTCCGGGTCCATTGCCCACGACCTTGCGATGGCGACGCGCTTCTGCATGCCCATACTGAGTTGGTGCGGGAAAAAATTGGAGAAGTCCCTGACGCGCATCAGGTCCATGGCCATGTTTATTTTCTCGTCGATTTCTTTTTCGGAACCAATCTTGTGGTATCGCAGAGGAAGCGCAATGTTGTCGCGTACACGAAGGTTGGAAATCAGTGCCGCGTTCTGGAAAACCATGCCGACCTGGCGCTTGGCGATTTCAAGCGCGGTCTGGCGTTCTGCAGGAATGTGCTCGCCAAAATAGTACAGTTTGCCTTGACTGGGGCGCGCAAGGCCCGCAATCACTCTCAAGAGAGCGCTTTTCCCTTGACCCGAAGGGCCTCCGATGCAAAGGGTCTCGCCACTTTGCAAAACAAGGTTCGCGCCGCTGATGATTTCTTTATCGTTGTCCTTGTCCTTGTCGAAGAACGCCAGGGCACGCGGCTTCGAGAACGTGGTCCCGGCCAGACCTTTGTACGAAAGGTGGAGATTTTCTATACGCAGTGCTTCGGTACTCATTAGATAATCTTCGAAATTTCGTTAAAGTATTCAATAAAGTAGAACAGCGAAAGAACAACGTCGGCGCACACAATGTAGAAGAACGACTTGATGACGGACTTGCCGGTGGCCTTGGGGACCTGGCGGATGTCGCGTGGAATGTTCATGGCCTGGTAGCAGGCGTTCGTCGTGATGATGCAGCCAAAAACAATCGGCTTGATGACGATGAACACGAAATCCATCATCGACATGGCTTTCAGAATTTCTGTAGAAAGGTAATCCCAGGTGAGTTGCAGGTTCAGTATGTTGCCCGATATGGCGATTAGCCCTTTGATGACAAGGAACCCTGCGCCAATGGCGCTCGTACTGAAAATGATGGTCATGATGAACGTGGCGATGGTGCCGCCGATAAGGCCGGGCATCACCAGGTAGCGGATGGGGTCCACTCCCATGGTGGCTAGCGCGTCGACTTCAGAATTGATGACCATGCCACCCACGTACGCGGTAAGCGAAGATCCGCTTCGGCCGGCAATCAGGAACGCTGTGAGGATTGGCCCCAGTTCACGGATGATCACCACCACCATCAAACTTCCCACCACGTCGCTGAAGCCCATCTTGCCCATCATGGTCATCACTTCCACAATCACGATGGCGCCGAACAAGGTGGCCACGATGAACAGAACCGGGAAAATTTCCACACCGGTGAAGAACGTCTGCAAAAGCACGTTCTTGGTATCCGTCTTGAAATTTCTGCTTTTAGAGAAAATGGAACTGATTGCACGCAAGAACAGGGCCACTTGTTGGCCCGCGGTCATTTTCATCAAGTTCATGCCCAGCTTGTGGAAAAATTTCCCAGGCAGGGTGAACTTGTTGTAATCTTTAACCGTTTCCTGTTCCATTGGTTGCGTCGACCAAATCCTTCCCGTTTACGGCATCGAGTATTTCTTTCCAAAGGTCTTCCATGCCAAATTTCTTGACGGAACTTACGCAGAGGGGCTTGGTTTCCAGTTCCAGCCGTTCCTGAATGAGTTTCAGGTTCTTGGCCAGTTCGGACTGGTTCACCTTATCGCGCTTGCTGGCGACCACCAGCACGGGGCACCCCGTGGCACGGATGCTTTCTACCGTCTCGATGTCGATAGCAGTTCCTCCGTGGCGTATGTCCACCAAGTAAACAAGTCCGCGCAAGTCCTTGCACTTTTCTACGTATTCGCGTATAAAGTCCGACATCTCGTCGCGTTTGGAATTGCTCACTTTGGCAAAGCCTACACCAGGTAAATCTACAAGAAAAAATTGGTTATTGACTTTGAAAAAATTGATTTCGCGGGTTTTTCCGGGGGCTGCACTGACTTTTACCAGTTTTTTCTGCCCCATAAGGGCGTTTAAAAGCGAAGATTTGCCCACGTTGGAGCGTCCGAGGAACGCCACCTGGGGCAAACGCTCCTGGGGAAGCCCCTTCAAATTCACGGCGGCCTTTACAAACTGGCTCGATGTGACCGTGAAATTTCCGAACTTGACCGGCGCCTGGTGAGGTTTTTTCGCGTCGAAACTCATAGGCTTACCCTCCCTTCGAAGGCGCGGAGCATGGTGACTTCGTCTACGAATTCCAGGTCGCTTCCCATGGGGATTCCACGGGCGAGGCGGGTCCGTTTTACATTGAAGCCAGCGAGCATGCGGTCTATCATGAGTGCGGTGCTGTCGGCTTCGGGACTGCTTCCGAGAGCGAGTACGAGTTCTTCGATGCCTTCGGCCTTGATGCGTTCTACCAGTTGCGGCAGATGCAGTGCTTCGGGGCCGATGCCGTCTAACGGAGAAATCACTCCGCCTAGAACAAAGTAAAGTCCCTTGAATACGCCGGCCCTTTCGAAAGGCAGGATGTCGGAACTCTTTTCTACAACGCAAAGGCTTTTCGCCCCTTCACGTTCCTTGCAGATTGGACAGCGTTCGAGGTCGGTAAAGGCGTGGCACACGGGACAAGCGTGCACGAGTTCTGCCGCGCGTACCAGGCTTTCGGCAAAGCGGTTCACGTTGCTTTTGTCGCGGCTTAGCATGTGGTACGCCAAACGGCGGGCCGTCTTTTGCCCAATGCTGGGCAGGCTCGCGAATTCTGCGATTAGCGCTTCAAGGCTTTCCGGTTCAACGCTCATGGGCCCACGTGTATGCGTCGTTTACGCAGCGGTTGAGGATTGCTGCCGACATCTTGAGTTCTGCAAGAATGCTCACGATTGTCGCCTGGTCGTCTTGTTCCACGGCGTCGGCCAGGCGGAGAAGCGTACCCAGGCGTCCGGAACGCTGCAGAAGAGCCGTGCGCATTTCGTCGTCGGTAGGGGAATCGGTCAGGATGCTTTCCAAGGGTGCGCCAACCAACGCGTCCATACGGCTGATGAGCCCCACCATGAAAGCCTTTGCCGGCAAGTCGTTGTCGGTCCCGCTCACGACGCGGGCCAAAAGCTCGAGGAACTTCGCGCGGTGGCTTGCGTTCTGGAACAAGGGGGAACTCTGCGGTGTCATGCCCATCTCGGGGCGGGCGTACAGCATGAGCATCAGCCATTCCTGGATGTTCCTCATGCCAATCCACACGATGGCGTCGCGCACGTTCGCAATGTTCTGGCTGTTGAACTGCGCATCAGAGTTCACGAAACGCAAAAGATTCGCGGCCACATCGCCAAACTGGTCGAAACACTCGCACAGCTCGTCCAGGCTCGGATGCGTGCGCAAAAGCAAAAGCAGGCGCAAAATGGCTGCCGAGGTGGCGTCAATTTTTTTGCCGGTCACGAGTTCCGGCTTTGCAAAGAAGAACCCCTGGAAGTAGTCGTAGCCTTCGTTCAGGCGCTTCTTGAAGCAGGCCTTGGTCTCCACCTTCTCGGCAAGAATCTTGATATCTTTTTCCTTGAAGAACTTCGCCGCTTTCGCAAGAGCCTCGTCGTCGTTATCCACGAGGTCCATCTTCACGTACGAGACGTACTTGTACAGGGGCTCGCAGCGTTTTAAAAAGTCGTCGTTGAAAATGAAGTCGTCCAGTGCCAGTTCGAATCCGCGGGCCTTGTAGCGCTCCACGGCTTTTACGAGAGCCTCGTCCACTTCCACGTCTTCGAGAATCTCGAGCACAAAACAGCGAGGATTCAAAAGTCCAAAGACGTTGTCGAGCAGCATATCGCGGCTGCAGTTCACGAAGGCCTTGTGTTCGCCGATGAGCTTGGGGAGGCCGATGTTGTTCAGTACATTCTCGAGCACCTGCGCAGTCGCGAGGACGTCGCTTGCGATAATAGCAGTATCGCTGCTCGGTGAATCGCGGAACAGAAGTTCATAAGCGAAGATTTTCCCTTCGCGGTCGAGAATAGGCTGGCGTGCTAAATAGGCGAGAGATTCCATGAGTTATGAGGTATGAGGTGTGAGGTCGCTCGCGGTGCTCGCTTTGAGGTGTGAGGTATGTGCTGATAATCCACTTTTTTGTGTTTTGTAAAAACCTGGATATTTCACCTCAGAGTGCCGTTAGGCACGACCTCATGCCTCAAAGCCTTACGCAGTAAGGCGACCTTGTCTAGATTCTGGCGCTCTTGATGCCGAACAGGAGGATGCTTCTGGCACCTGCGTCCCAGAGCTTGTCCATGATGGCGTTCGCTTCTTCCTGCGGGACCATGGCCTTCACGGAGTACCATTCGCGACCGTGGAGCTTGGTGACCGTCGGGGCGTCGAGGCCCGGAGTGAGTTCGCAGGCCTTGGCGAGGAGTTCGGCCGGGCAGTCGTATTCAATCATCATGTACGACTGGGCGACGAGCTTGCCCTGGATGCGGCGGATGAGCGTG
>JAZLMK010000070.1:0-3493 GCA_045598645.1 Fibrobacter sp. | reverse complement strand
GCGGGCGCCCTCCGGGGCGAAAAACCGGGCCGAAAGGCCCGGGATGAGGAAGGGGAAACGCCTAAAACGCGACTATTTTACGCCTGAAAACGACAAACGGTCCCATTTTCAGGAAAAGAATGTATTTTTAGAGGTGACCTACAGGTAAAATCCATAATGTTCTCTTGTAGGTATTTATGAAAAAGGAACTGGTTTTGTCTAAGGCCGTGTTGGCGGGATTTCTGTGCTGGGGCGATGCCGTTGGGAATGCTTTTGCTGCCCAGAACGTCATCACGGTCGATGATCTCCACCCGGGAATTGTCATTAGCAAGGACCACATGATGAGCGCTGACCTTGCCATTTGGAATCCGCCGAGTCGCTACTACGACATGACGCCCGCGCTTGTGGATGGCGGCTACACGTTGTTCCGTTTCCCGAACGGAAGCCTTTCGAACGATTACCACTGGAACGGTTCCGGCAGTTACGACAGCACGGGCCTTTGGACTCCGAGCGAAAAGGAATGGACTCCCGGATTCCTGGGCGAGACCATTTTCCGTGGGACGACGAAGGACAACTGGGGCTTTGTGCGCCGCAGCCACTTGGCGGACGGTGATATGGAATCCATTTGGTGGGGTGAAATCCTCGACCCGAACGATCCGCCCTGGATTGTCATCGAGTTCCGTGAAAAGAAAAATTTGGACTCCCTTATTATAGACTGGGGAAAGTTGCGCCCGAAGTCTTTTGAACTGAGTTACTGGACCACGGACTATGCGCAGTATCCGGGCGTTCACCAGAATTTGGAAAATCAATTGAAATCCGTGGGGACGTACAAGGTCTCGGAAAATCAGAGCAAGAGCAAGTTTGCACAAGTCAATACTCGCTATGTGGCTGTGCGGTTCAAGACGGCGGACCTTCCGACGAAGGGCGTGCAAATTCGCGAGATGAAACTCTACAGCGAAGGCATTGATCTTTTGGCCGGCAACGAATACAAGTTTTATGCGGTGTCCACAAGGAACGGCGACAAGCCGCGTACCGACTGGACGGGAATCAAGTGGCACTTTGAAGAGTTCATGAAATATATAGGCTCGCTTCCGGTATCGGCGAGCGGAGAAAAGCCCGAGGCCGTGATTTGCGTGAATGCGGGAACGGGCACCTCGAAGGAGGCGGCCGCGTGGGTGAAGTATGCAAATAAAGTAAAAGGGTACAATATCAAGCAGTGGCAAATCGGTAACGAACTTGACGGCGAATGGGAGGAATCCGGACCGCTTTCGGCCCGTCAGTATGCCGCACGCTTTTTGGAACACGCCCGCGCCATGAAGGCTGTCGATTCCACGATCATTCTGCATGGCCCCATGTTCAGTTCGCACAAGATGCAGGAGAAGGGTGCCGGCCTCAATGACGGAAAGTTCTGGGTGGCGGAATTCCTGCGCATTGTGGGGGAGGCCGAAAAAGCCGACGGCAAGCGTTATCTGGATGTTTTCGACTTGCACACCTACCCGTACTGGGCTCCGGACAATCTCAATCCCAAGGATATGCTCAAGGCTAGCCTGGACGTGGCCCACAATGCCGATACTTTGTCTGCATGGATGGACAAGTACCTGGAAGGGAAACGTCGCCTGTCGCTTTCGGAATTCAGCACTTCGGTGCAGGGAAGCCAGTGGTGGATGGACTACCCGCAGGCTGCAGGTATTGCGAACATCTTTGCGCAGTATGCGGTGCGCTTTGGCGATCGTCTGCAGGCGCTCCCGTGGGACGCCTTCGGCAATATCTTTGAAGGCCCTGACCATACCTGGGGTGTCATCAGTCTGACAGCCCTTTTGAAGGAAGGCTCCTGGAATAAGCTGGGATCCCTTGAACTCACTGCTGAATATTTCGGTGTTTACATGGTGTTCAAGCGCTTCTTGGAAGATGGTTTTGCCGTTGTCCCGACGGAGAGTTCTACGCCGGATATAAGCGCCTATTCTGTTTGCAAGGGCGACAGTTGCCGTGTTTTGCTGATTAACATGACTGACGCAAAACAGATTGTGCAAATTGACCGCGCGAGCGTCGCTGCCTCTTCTGCTGCGCCCGCTGTTGGCGAAGGCAATTTGGTCCGTACAGAGGTTGACGTATTTGGCGAGGAACAGTTCAAGTGGATTGGAGACCAGAAGGACGCCTATCCGTATCCGAAGATGGGCCCTAGCGGAAGTCGTTTGAACCCTGCAAAATCCCGCGATGTGATGGTTCCGCCCTTCGGCATGGCGGTTGTGCAAATAAATCCTCGTGTTGTTGGTGCGGACAAGGCTTCTGCAGCGAAGGCCGCAACTCCTGTAGTTCTCGCGGTAGCCCTCGAAAAGAAGGTCATGATGCGCGGCGATACGCTGGACTTGTTCGGGACTGTTACTCAACAGAATGGCCAACTGACGGGCGCGACTCTCAAGGTTCCGGGCTTTGGCAAAAACGGCGGTTCCGTCACCAAGAACATCGTTCCCGATGACGGCAAGTGGAATGCATCCATTGAAAGTTTCCACCTGAAGGTTCCTGTCCCGGAAACGGCGAAGACTACTCCTGTGGTGGTTCAGGGTTCTGGTGCCAAGGGTACCGAAATGGAATTGACGGTCGCGGGCGTTGGCGGCAAGAAAATTACGTACAAGATTCCGTTCCGCGTACGCGGAGCCTACCGCACCACGAGTTGCATGCAGAATTTCGACAACGGCATTGACGCCGTGGATTGGTTCCCGGTGGTGAATGGTGAAAACGCCACCTCCATGGATGCCAAGGTGTATAACGGAAATCCCCCTCTGGGCGGCTACATGCGTCACGACTTCGTTATCGAGCAGCCGCCCGAGCAGAGCTGGCCGAACTTCAGCGGCGCCTACTACGTGCTGCCTGAAGAGGTGAAGAAATCCGTAGGCGTGGTGTTCGACTATGCGACGACTCACAACAATCCTGACGGCTACTTTGAATTGCAGGTGCAGTCCAGCCAGGTCGAAGATTACGACGACTTCATGGTTCGCCTCAGGAATACACATGGCAACTGGGTCCGCGATACCGTGATATGGGAAAATATGACGCAGGAAGGTTGGGGCAAGGTGATTCCGCAACTGGATGCGACAAAAATCAAGCACTTTGCTTTCCGCGCCCGCTATAGCGGCAAGGGTTATATTAGTCTTGATAACATTTTCCTGTTGCAGGAAGATGGAACCGAGGTGCCGATGCCGAAGGGAATGCGCCGGTTGAGATAGTTGTGATGCAGTGATTTTTTTGAAATTAGGCTGAAAAGTTTGCGTTTTAGCCTAAATTTGTTTTTTGTGTGCAAATCCCCCTTGTGGGGGAGTGGCAAAAAATTTTGTTTCTACAACGCTTTGGATTTTGAAAAATTCCAAGATGAAAATTGGACCGTTGTGGAGTTTGATAAGAGGGGTGTCGCATGACCATACTCATTGTTAAATTACCAAAAACAAAAGGAAAATAACAATGTCAAATGCCCGCTACAACGAAGAAATGCGGCTTCAAACTGTAAAACTGGTCCTGA
>JAZLMK010000069.1:0-9363 GCA_045598645.1 Fibrobacter sp. | reverse complement strand
GGAAATCTGTTCAAGTCTGTCGTTCAGGTCGAAAAAACTGAGCTGGTCCATATAAAAGCCTCATTTTTGTTACGAGGCTAAATATAGAAAATATTAGTTTGTTTGTAAATGGTGGATTTTGACTAATTTTTAGAGGTGGCCAAAAGAACTAATGGACTTCAAGCAAAAAAATGGTCGTGGAAAATCATCCAAAATCGCCAATTTTTTCTGTAAATTTCGGAATCAGATTCCGATTTTTACAGATTTCTAGAAATCCATAGCGAGCATTTCACACATTCCAACTATTTTTTGCCTAGACCCTGCCGATTTTCACACTGCACGAGCTTTTTAGCACTGCCAAACCTTGTACCGCCTGCGCCAGCCAGCTATTTTTTTACTGTTCGCGATTTTTTGCGCAGCAGCGACTTTTCGCACAACCTCCGCATTTTATATCGCACGCAAAATGATCTACGCAGATTTTGCGTAGATTATTTCTTCGATATTGCCAGCGTGTCGCGCTAGGATTTCTTCAGCGCACGGATTTCCTTTTCGGAAAGGCCCGTGATATCGGCGATTTCCGAAAGCGGCGAGCCCTTCGCAAGCATCTTGCGGGCAATGCTTTCACGTTCCTCCCCCCGACCTTTCTTCTCGCCCTGCTGCATGCCCTGCTGCATCCCCTGCTGCATGCCCTGCTGCATGCCCTGCTGCATGCCTTTCTCCAGGCCTTTCTGCACGCCTCTTTGCAGGCCGAGCCTCTCGGCGTCGACCAAGCGAACGTCTATCTCATCCTGTGTCACCATTTCCTTAGCCTGCCTTCTGAGAAGTTCATCGCTTGCCGAAATCACGCGGATGCGGTCCGCGGCGCGCTCGAATACCGGGTCGCCGAAGTCGGGCAGCACCTCCTCGTCGCCGGCTTTCGCCACAAGGTAGAGCCACTTTGCCTCGTTGGATTCCGGGTTCTTGCAGACCCTCGCGAACTCGGGCAAGTCTACTAAAATATGCCTTAACTTTTCGGAAACGGGCACGGTCTTTTTGTGCGCGAGGTCGCTTTGGCTGTACAGTTTCCACTCGTCGTTGTTTGTAAAAAAATTGGCACCACAAAAAAAAGCCAACCTTCTCATTGCGATGAAGGTCGACTTTTTAAGAATTCCGGGAGACTCCCGGCGCGATTTATTTATGCGCCGAGCTTTGCGCGGATCCAGTTGTTCGCGTTCGAAATCGCGGCACTGATCTTTTCAGGTTCGCGGGTACCGGCCTGAGCACGGTCCGGACGTCCACCGCCCTTACCGTTGCAAGCGGCAGCGAGGTCACGCACCATGTCGCCCGCCTTGATGCCCTTGGCCTGGACATCCTTGCCGACGAGCACTGCGATGCTTCCGTTGTCCTTGCCCTTGTTTGCAATGACGGCGACCGCGCCCTTGTCAAGTTTGTTCTGAACGCCGTCGAGGAGTTCCTTGTACTTGTCTTCGGGGAGTTCCATTTCGCGAACGTACAACATAACGCCCATCACGTCGAGAGCGCCCTTCAAGAGGTCGGCGGCGGCGAGGGTCGCAAGTTCAAGCTTCACGCTCTGCAAGCTCTTTTCGAGGCTCTGCGTCTTTTCGAACGTCTGCTGGATACGGGCGAGAACGTCGGCATCCTTGCAGCGGAGCTTTTCGCGGAGAGCCGTGAGAATTTCGGTACCGGCGCGGAGGAGAGCTAAAGCGCCACGACCCGTGACAGCTTCGATACGGCGCACGCCTGCGCTCACGCTCGATTCAGAGACAATCTTCACGAGGCCCACGTTACCGGTGTTCTGCACATGCAAGCCACCGCAAAGTTCCTTGGAGAATTCTTCGCCATTCGGGCCCATCTTCACCACGCGGACTTCTTCGCCGTACTTTTCGCCAAACAAAGCCATGGCACCGCTAGCCTTTGCTTCGTCCACGCCCATCACGTCGGTGTGCACGTTCAGGCATTCCATCACCTTCGCGTTCACAATGTCTTCGACCTTCTGGATTTCTTCGGCGGTCATGGCGCTAAAGTGGCTGAAGTCGAAGCGGAGGAATTCGGGGCAAACGTAGCTACCCTGCTGCTGCACGTGAGTGCCGAGCACTTCGCGGAGAGCGGCCTGGATCAAGTGCGTCGCGGAGTGGTTGCGGCGGATATCCTTGCGGCGGTCGTCATCGACGGTTGCCATGAACACGCCAGCCATGGTTTCTTCGTTAGCGACACCCTTCACGACCTTGCCGCAGCAAATAGCCGTGTCGTTCACCTTCACCGTGTTGAACACGGAAATTTCGAGATCCTTGGAAACGAGCGTACCCTTGTCGCCGACCTGGCCACCCATTTCGGCATAGAACGGGGACGTTTCAAGAACGATGCTGAGCACGCCCTTGTCTTCGCGGTAACGGACAACCTTCGCTTCGCAGGCGCTGAGTTCGTAACCCACGAACTTGGTGCTTTCTTCGCTGTACTGCGTCCAGCCTTCGGTACCCATCGTGTTGATGCCCTGCTTCATGTTGGCGCGGGCGCGGGCCTTCTGTTCTTCCATGCAGGCTTCGAAGCCCTTCTCGTCGATGGTGAGGCCCTTCTCTTCGGCCAAAATGCCCGTGAGGTCCGGCGGGAATCCGTAGGTATCGTAAAGCACGAACACCTTGTCGCCCGGCACGACCTTCGCAGAACCCATTTCGGAAACGATGTTCTCGAAACGTTCGATACCGGCGTCCAAAGTGCGGATGAAGCTTTCTTCTTCGCTCTTAATGACGCTTGCAACAAATTCCTTGCGTTCGCGGATTTCGGGGAAGGCTTCGCCCATCGTATCGGCGAGCACCTGCACAAGCTGACAAATGAACGGCTTCTTCTGGCCAAGCAGGCGGGCAAAGCGGCTCGCGCGGCGCAAGATGCGGCGGAGCACGTAGCCACGGCCTTCGTTAGAGGGAAGGGCGCCATCGGCAATGGCAAAGGAAACGGCGCGGATGTGGTCCGCAATCACGCGGTGCGGAGTGCCGTTCACGTCGTCGGTATAAGGAACGCCACTGAGTTCAGCGACCTTCTGGATAATCGGGGTGAACACGTCGGTGTCGTAGTTGCTCTTCTTCCCTTGAAGAATAGCGCAGATACGTTCAAAGCCCATGCCAGTATCGACGTTCTTCGCCTTCAAAGGAATGAGGCTTCCGTCGCTCAAGCGTTCGTACTGCATGAACACGTTGTTCCAAATTTCAATATAGCGGTCGTTTTCGCCGTTCACGCCCTTGATCGGGTCCTTGAAGGTTTCCATCTGCGTGGCAAGGTCACCGCGGTCGTAGTGGATTTCGGAGCACGGGCCGCACGGACCGGTGTCGCCCATTTCCCAGAAGTTCGAATGGCCGTCAAAGCGCATGATGCGGTCATCCGGAAGGCCGGAAACTTCCTTCCAAATCTGCCAGGCTTCGTCGTCATCTTCGTAAACGGTCGCGAAAAGGCGTTCCTTCGGGAGCTTCCAGACTTCCGTCAAAAGTTCCCAAGCCCAGGAAATCGCTTCCTTCTTGTAGTAGTCGCCGAAGGACCAGTTGCCGAGCATTTCGAAGAAGGTGTGGTGGTAGTTGTCGCGGCCCACCACGTCGAGGTCGTTGTGCTTGCCGGAAACGCGGAGGCACTTCTGGCTGTTGCAGGCGCGCTTCCAACCCTTCGGATTGTCTCCCAGGAAGATGGCCTTGAACTGGTTCATGCCGGCGTTCGTGAACATGAGCGTCGGGTCGTCGTGCGGAACCACGGGGGAAGAGCGGACAAACAGGTGGTTCTTGCTTTCAAAGAACTTGATAAAAGATTCGCGCACTTGCGCAGAAGTCATAGTAGGCATATTTTATCCCTTTTAATTTTGCAGAAAATGACTTCAGCTCGGTCATGCCAAAAAGTAGCCTTTTTGCCGCGACGCTCGCTTCGCCTATTTTTACGGGCGTAAAGATAGAAAAAATCCCCGGAAGCGTCCGGGGAAGTGTTCTAGAGAGGAGTACTTATGAAAACTTAATGCGCTTCGTAGTCAAGGATGATATGGACCATTCCGTTTTCGACAACAAGATTGTCCGGACGGTACTGGACGTTTTCCATTTCCCAGCTACCGGCGCTCCAGCGTTCGTATTCGATATCATTTCCTTCGAAATCATCCTGCCAATAGAAAGTGAATTCCTTGGTGGCTTCGTCGTACTTGTAAACGCGAACGTAGTCAATCTGCTGTTCAACAGGCAAACCGATTCCAGTGAACTTGCCAGTCCAAGCCGGAGTCTTCGATGCCCAAAGATTGAAGCGGAGAGACTGCATTTCGGTCATGAAAACCACCTGGTCGTGAGCCAGGTTATCCGGGTTTCCAATAACATCGCGGCGAACTTCAACGCTGTCGATTTCCCAGGCGATGTATTCCGGAGTCCACACAATAGCGTACAGGTGGAAACTAGACGTTGCATCGAAACCGTACGGATGGATTTTTTCAGAAGTGATATTCTTGTTGACGGTGCCTTCGGTATCCGGTTCACGAGTGATAAGATTCGACTGCCAAGAAGTAGGATCCTTACCCAAAACTTCGATATCGATTTCGTTCCACGGTTCCTGTTTCTTGATATAGGAATTATCGTAGTTCAAGAACATGGAACTGACGGACCCGCTAATGGCGGCCATCTTCATGCGGGCTTCGAAACGGCCGTACTTGAACTGTTCCTTGCCAGTAAGTTCGCATCCATAGAACGTGTATTCCTTAGTCGGATCGATTTCGGTAAGGGTCGGCACCTTGTACTTGACCGCATTCGGGTCGCCCTGCAGCGAAGCGTTCGGGTCGACGGCGGCGCTGGACATCGGGTCGACAACCGCGCTGGACATCGGGTCGACGGCGGCGCTGGACATCGGGTCAACAACCGCGCTGGACATCGGATCAACGCTCGCACTAGAAGTTAGGCCAGGCTGCAATGCATTAGGATCAGTGCAACCGTTCGGATCCATACAGTTCTGATTGATAATATCGTTGTTCGTTGCGTCTGCATTGGTGGCGCTGCTGGAATCATCGGAGCAGCCGAACATCGCTCCGGCAAAAATCATGGGCAAAATGTATTTGAATTTCATGTTAAACCTCTTATACCATAAGATACTTTAAATCCTTTTTACACATCAGCAATCTCACAGCAAAAAAGAAACAACTGTATCAACAGTATCAGCCAACCCCAAAGCGGGCGTGTCGTATCGTAATAGCCATCAACGAGTTACGAAAATATTTCAAAAACGCCCTTGTTTTTCATTAACTTGTTTTACATATTTGTAACGATTACAATCAATATCAAATCGACAGAATACTTCTTTTTCATCCGCTTTTATCGATTTTTCTTTGGTAAATTTATGGATGTACAAGAATATTCAAACGGCAGAAATGCAAGAAAGAGGAAAGAATGGAAGTTAAAGAAATGGTTGTCAAGGAAGAGTGGGACGGCTTCGTCGGCCAACGCTGGAAAGAAGAAATCAACGTCAGGATGTTCATCCAGAAAAACTACACTCCCTATGACGGCGACAAGTCGTTCCTCGCAGGCCCAACCGCGGCCACCAAGAAACTGTGGGACGAAGTTCAGGATTTGCAGAAGCAGGAAATCGCCAAGGGCGGCGTGCTCGACATGGACACCGACGTCGTCTCCACGCTCACAAGCCATAAGGCCGGCTACATCGCCGAAGGCACCAAGGATTTGGAAAAGGTCGTCGGCCTCCAGACCGACAAGCCCCTGAAGCGCGCCTTCATGCCGTTCGGCGGCATCAAGATGGCCGAGGAATCCTGCAAGAACTACGGCTACACCCCGAGCGAAGAACTGCACAAGATTTTCACGGACTACCACAAGACGCACAACCAGGCCGTGTTCGACGCCTACACCCCCGCCATGCGTGCAGCCCGCAAGGCCCACATCATCACGGGTCTCCCGGATACCTACGGCCGCGGCCGCATCGTGGGCGACTACCGCCGTGTGGCCCTCTACGGCATCGACTACCTTATCGAGAAGAAGCAGGCCGACAAGGCTCTCAGCGACGATACCGACATGAGCGAAGACGTCGTCCGCCTCCGCGAGGAACTCGCCGAGCAGATTAAGGCCCTGCAAGGCATGAAGGAAATGGCGAAGATCTACGGCTACGACATTTCAAAGCCCGCGAAGAACGCACAGGAAGCCATCCAGTGGCTCTACTTCGGCTACCTCTCCGCCATCAAGACGCAGAACGGAGCCGCCATGAGCGTCGGCCGCGTCTCGACGTTCCTCGACATTTACTTCACCCGCGACATCAAGAAGGGAATCCTCACCGAAGAACAGGCCCAGGAACTCGTGGACCACTTCGTGATGAAACTCCGCATGGTGAAGTTCGCACGCATCACCAGTTACAACGAACTGTTCAGCGGCGACCCGGTGTGGGCGACGCTCGAAGTCGCAGGCATCGGCACCGATGGACGCCACCAGGTGACCAAGACGGACTACCGCTTCTTGCACACGCTCGTGAACATGGGCCCCTCGCCCGAACCGAACCTCACAGTCCTCTACAGCCCGCGCCTGCCCGAGAACTTCAAGAAGTTCGCCGCGGAAATCTCCGTGAAGACAAGCGCCATCCAGTACGAGAACGACGAGACCATGCGCCCCATCTGGGGTGACGACTACAGCATCTGCTGTTGCGTCTCCGCCACACAGACCGGCAAAGAAATGCAGTTCTTCGGCGCCCGCGCGAACCTCGCAAAGGCCCTCCTCTACGCCATCAACGGTGGCAAGGACGAATGCATTTGCAAGGGCCAGCAAATCGGTCCGGAATATCCGCCCATCACTAGCGAATACCTGGATTACGACGAAGTCGTGCACAAGTTCGACCTCTACCTGGACTGGCTCGCACGCCTGTACGTGAACACCTTGAACCTGATTCACTACATGCACGACAAGTACTACTACGAAGCCGCCGAAATGGCCCTCATCGACACGAACGTGCGCCGCACATTCGCAACGGGCATCGCAGGATTCAGCCACGTTGTCGACAGCCTCAGCGCCATCAAGTACGCCAAGGTGAAGGTCATCCGCAACAAGGAAACCGGCCTCGCCGAAGACTTCCAGATTGAAGGGGACTTCCCGCGCTACGGAAACGACGACAACCGCGCCGATGGCATTGCCGTTTACCTGCTCAAGACGTTCATGGCAAAGATCAGGCACAACCCGACCTACCGCAACTCCGAGCCCACCACCTCCATCCTCACCATCACGAGCAACGTTGTCTATGGCAAGGCGACTGGAGCACTTCCCGATGGACGCAAGCAGGGCGAGCCGCTCTCCCCGGGTGCAAACCCGTGCTACGGCGCCGAAAAGCACGGTCTGTTGGCATCGCTCAACTCCGTAGCAAAGTTGCCCTACGATTACGCACTTGACGGCATCAGCAACACGCAGACCATCAACCCCGAAGCCCTCGGCCATGACGACGAAGAACGAACCATGAAGTTGATGCAGGTCTTGGACGGATACTTCAGCACCGGAAGCCATCACCTGAACGTGAACGTATTCGGCATCGAGAAGTTGAAAGACGCCATGGAGCACCCGGAAAAGGAAGAATACCAAAACTTCACCATCCGCGTCTCGGGCTACGCCGTACGCTTCATCAAGCTCACTCGCGAACAGCAACTCGACGTAATTGCCCGTCAGGCACACGGCGTGCTTTAAGCGAAGGCGTTCCGCAACATTGAACAAATTATCCCTGGACGTAATAATCCAGGGATTTTATCTTTACGATTATGACAGTTGGCTACATCAACAAATATGAGACCTTCGGATCCGTAGACGGACCCGGCATTCGCTTTGTGGTGTTCACCCAGGGTTGCCCCATGCGCTGCAAGTTCTGCCACAACCCCGAGACATGGGAATTCGGCAAGGGCGAGCAGTACACGGCCCAGGAACTTTTAGAAAAAGCGTTGCGCTACAAGCCGTACTGGGGCAAGGACGGCGGCATCACCGTGAGCGGCGGCGAGCCCTTGGCGCAACTGGATTTCATGATCGAGTTCTTCGAATGCGCCAAGGATGCAGGTGTGCACACCTGCATCGACACGAGCGGAGTCTCGTTCCGGCGCACCGACGCGGCATTCGAGAAATTCGAACGCCTCATGCGTGCCACCGACTTGCTACTCGTGGATATCAAGCACATTGACGAAACCGCGCACAAGGAACTGACCGGACACGGCAACGCAAACATCATCGATTTTTTCCGCTACCTGGATGAAATCCACAAGCCCATCTGGATACGACATGTGCTGGTGTCCGGCATCAGCGACAACGACGAAGCCCTCGTGCGCACCCGCGACTTTATTCGCACCCTAGGGAACGTGGAACGCGTCGAAGTGCTACCCTACCACGCCTTTGCGCTCGGCAAGTACGACGAACTCGGAATTGACTACATACTGAAAGACACGCTCTCCCCAACCGCCGAACGCGTCGACAACGCCAATAAAATCCTCGAAACCGCGAACTACACGCGCTGGCGTAAATAAATCCGTAATCTGACAAGCAAACCGGCTGGTTATCTGTCCTCTACACAGCGAACGCTGTGATAGTAGAAATCAGGAGCCGTTCCCATTGTAACACCATCTTTATACGACCAGAACATTGGCTGATTTGGCGGAGAAGACCAAAAAGCTGCAATAAGCAAGTCTTCGCCATCCAATGTAGACGAGGTTATTGCCGGAACTATAGAAAAGCCGCAATCATCCGAACCGCTGGGACCATCATCTCTATTCAACTTTGCCCATCCGTCCACACTCTTCAAACGGAAAGCAGCAATGGAATCGCCGCCCATAAGTTCAAACAAATCATTCCAATCATCATTGGTTAGAGAATGCCATCCACTAGGACACACACTCTTTAATACATCCATGCGATAAACACGGCCTTTTTCTGCACAACCCTCTTTATATCTACAGCCTGAGCCAGAATCCGCTACAAAATTCAAGTTCTGGGCCATCCACTTTCGGTCGCCAATAGTCGTGTACTTATATGTTTGTCCGTCGCGTTCGTCAACGAACGTTCCGCGGGCATTGTCCGGGCATACGACCGCGGCATCGAACACATATTCGTCGTCGGCATCTGTCGAACAAGCGACAAAAAAGAGCAATAACGTTAAAGTGATTAGTATTTTCAAATTCGTCATAAAAAGCTCCTTATGTTTTAAAAGTTAAAAGCCCTGTCCGGAAACTTCGCGGAACTACGAAGCACAAGAAATTCCGTGGTTACCGAAGTTTCAACACCGTTGGCAACTACAGAGGTATTCATGGACTTGATTTTCCCTTCCCCGTTATATTGAAATGTCGTCAGCACGGATTTTTCTCCGTCGACTTGTTCAAATTTTTCAATACGCTTCTTTGCGGAGTCATAGTAGACCACACCCTTT
>JAZLMK010000068.1:0-4201 GCA_045598645.1 Fibrobacter sp. | reverse complement strand
GGTGACGGGCGCGGTTACGGGACGTATGGTCCCTGCTCTGCACTCCGTGCCTCCCAGGGTGACGGGCGCGGTTACGGGACGTATGGTCCCTGCTCTGCACTCCGTGCCTCCCAGGGTGACAGGCGCGGTTACGGGACGTATGGTCCCTGCTCTGCACTCCGTGCCTCCCAGGGTGACGGGCGCGGTTACGGGACGTATGGTCCCTGCTCTGCACTCCGTGCCTCCCAGGGTGACAGGCGCGGTTACGGAACGTATGGTCCCTGCTCTGCACTCCGTGCCTCCCAGGGTGACGTAGCACGAGACAATAAAAAAGACGACCGTCCGGCCGTCTCTTTTTTTCTGAAAATCCGTTTAGAACAGGTAACTTACGCCCGCCATCGTGTAGAACGAAAGCAGGTCGGCTTTCTGGAATCTTCCTTCGGGAACCAGCGCCTTGTTCAGGATGTTCGTGAAACTCTGGACAACGCGAATGTCGACGTTGATATAACGGGTGACCATGAAACCGAGGTCAAAAACGCCGCCCACTTCCACGCTGGAAGTCACCAGGGCGTTGTTGTCGGTCACGGTGGAACTACCGTCGAAATTCTGGTTGTATTCGGAACTACCGGTGAGTTTCAGGCTCAGGTTCAGGCCGAGGCCGGTGAAGAATCCGTAGTCTTCGAATGTGTAGCGCACAATCAAGGGGATTTCGAAAACCATCATGTTGATGGTTGCGTCGTCGGAACCGAATTCCGTGTCGGTTTCAAAAGCGTAGTGGCGGAAGTTGAAGTCTAGTTCGGGCACGATGCTCAGGTTCTTGACGCCAAGGGGCATTTTAACCATGATGCCGCCACCGCCGATAAAGCCGAATCCCCAGTCGCTGGACTTGCTGCCGAAGAAAGTGTTTGCGCCAGCCTGGGCGCGGATTCCGAGTTGAATGACTCGGGCGAATCCTTCGGTACGCAGGCGGTTGATTTCCGCCTTGGACGTCTGCTCGTTTTTGTAGCGGGCGTAGGCAGCCGCGTATTCTTCGTCATCAGCGAATTCACTGTCGGTGGATCCGCTGTAAGAGGCACTGTCCTGTGCAGAGACGGTGCTGTTGTCGTTGTCGAAGTCGTCGAATTCATCGGCGAACGCAGTCATGGAAAGTGCAAGAACGACCGATGCCAAGAGTGAGAGTTTTTTCATATGCTTTTAATTATAATAATTGGACCGCCAACATCCCACCCTTAAAAATATATCTCCGTGTAAAAATGGTGTAGAAAAAAAATTTTACCTAAAAACGGATTTTTTGGAACGAACCGCCCCAAATGAACTAAAAACGGCAATTAGCCGACGGATTTTTGTAAAATAGACCCTTTACAGCATGAAGGAGACGCCCAAAGTTGTATGGAATGTGAACAACTTTGAACCCATGATGTCGGTTTCGGCCACGGCCTTCTCGTTCAGCAGGTTGTTAAAGTACTGCACCACGCGCACGTCCACCACGAAATGCTGGGTGAAGGCGTAGCCCAGATTGACCACGGCGCCCAGTTCCACGCCCGAGGTGGGCAGGGTGTTCTTGCGCTTGTCCTTTTCGATTTTCTTTCCGGTGTCCACTTCCTGCTTGAATTCCGAAGTGCTCGAAAGTTTGAGGCCCAGGTCGAAGCCCACGCCAGCGAAGAACCCTTCTTCATCGGGGGAGAACTGCAGGATAACGGGGATTTCGAACAGGAACATGTCGATGGAGGCTTCGTTTTCGCTGTAGTCTGTAGTGGATTCGAAGTTATAGCCGCGGTAGTCGAAGTCCAATTCGGGGACAATGGAAAGTTTGCGCACGAAGAAGGGCATTTTTGCGAAAATGCCTGCGCTCCCCTCGATGCCTATGCCCCAGTTGTCGGTCTTTTTGCCGAACATTACCATGTTTGCGCCGCCAGCCGCGCGGAAACCGAGACGGATTTTGCGGGAGAAGCCTTCCTTGCGGGCGCGGAACTGTTCCGCGTTCTCTTGCAGGTAGCGGCCGTAGGTGTCGTCATCGTCGTCGTCCATGCATTCGGGGAGCAGCGAGTCGGCCGGGGTGCAGTAATTGTTGCTGTCGGCCGCGGCGGTGGCGAGTGAATCTTTCGGCTGGGTAGCGGTGCTGTCGCAACCGTCGCCTGTGCAGGTGGGGGCGCTTGCGGTTTGTTGTTCGCCGGAGTTTTGCTGTTCGCCGGAGCCCTGGTCGCTGCTGGAATTGTCGGACGGAGTTGCGGTGGAGGTTGTGGCGGTCTCGGTACCGTCGCAGCCGTCGCCGATGCATACCGGTGCAGGCTCGTCGGTGTTCCCGTCGTTAATTTCTGTGCTCCCGCCGTTCTGCGAGGCTACCCAGGCGGAGTCCACGTCGGCTTCGTAGCCGTGTGCGAGCAAAGTGGCGCCTAGTAGCAAAAAAGAAGCGGAAAATGTATGAAATCTCGAGAGCATATCGTTAAAATAGTTATTTCTTCGCGTTTGTATACAAATCTATCTAAAAAGATATATTCCATATTGATTTTTTTGTGAAAATTGCCGTTTTTGTATGTTTTTCAAGAAAAAAAACTAGGAGAACATTTTTATTGGAGTAAAAGTTAATTTGTTTATGCTGTCGAAAGGCTTTTTTATATATTAGTAGGCAAAAAGGAGAACGGATATGGAATTTTTGAAAAACAAATGGATTTTCTCGCAGGGTGCAGTTCTTGCCTCTGCCTTTGCAATGGCTCTCGCTTTTATCGCCTGTGGCGATGACGAATCGGCATCTTCGAATCCTCCGGAAAATGGTTATGCCGGGTCGTGTGCGGAGGTTGAAGATGTCAGTTTGCATACGGCGTCATTGTTGCCTTGCGAAGAGAAAAATGAAGGCTTCGTCCAAAAAGTGGAGAACTCCTCTTTTGAAGACTGTGATTCTACAGAATTCTTTTACAAGTGCAATAACAAAAAATGGCTGAAAACTTCACGGTCTGAATGGGAAGAATACCAAAAGACGCTGACTCTTGAATCGTGTACTTCCGAAGAAATCGGCGAGATGAAGGATGCGGGTGAATTTACGCCTAAATATGTCCAGTGCGATGGTGAATATTGGATGGAGATTTCGGAGGCAGATTACCATTGCTATAGGGAAAATGCCCAAGTTTGGGATACATGCGCATATACCGTGCTGACTACTGGAGATCGCGGGATACATATGCAGAGTATTCCTTATACAAGCAATTACGTTGCTGTATATACGATAGAAGGCTGGCACAATATTTCGTGTGATTCTTCGGAGGTTGTCGTAAAAAGTGAAAACAAAGATTTTTACTACTGCGATGCCTCTTCATCAAGTTGGAATCGTACTGGCCATGATGCTTTGATGGATGAGTGCTATAAAGATGGTATCCAGAAGGGGGATTCCTGCTATAGAAAGAATAGCGCCGAAATGTATATTTATTCGGGTGAAGAAGATTGGGAACGGGTGAACTGGTCTTATTGCTCCGACGAACTTGATGGACAAATAGATTTAACAAGTAAACATCCTCATTGCGGGAGTAGCGAGTGTGCTTGCGCATCTAATCGCTGGGTGACAATGAGTGATTTGAAGTCCAGTACTGCGAATGAAATTATTCTTGATGGCGAAAAATGGTATGAATTGTCTGAAAGTGAATCTGCCATGCTATCGGAATGCAATGCCGAAAACGAAGGCCTTGTAGATTCAGTGTATGATTCGCATCCTGAATGGGGGAGTGTGAGATACTACAAGTGTGAAGGTAAGTTCTGGGTAGAAAAGGACGCTCGCGTTACTTGCAATAATGTCGGTGCTTCTGTGGGGGATTTGTGTGTAAGGAAGCCGTATTGTGGTATAAAGAAGGTAACCTGCGGTTGGAAAGAGGTTTTTGTCTATGCGGGAGACGGTGTTTGGGAAGATTATGAAGGGGATGATGTCGGCGATGATTACGCTTGCAACAAACCGATATCGGAAGAGTGCAATCAAGAAAACGAAGGAACCAGGAAAGAGCACGAATGCGAATCCAATGTCACAACGACAATGCGGTACTACGAATGTGCTGATAGCAAGTGGTCTCAGATAGATGAAGTTACTTATTTCTGTGATGTGGACCGTTGTGGAGTTTGATAAGAGGGGTGTCGCATGACCATACTCATTGTTAAATTACCAAAAACAAAAGGAAAATAACAATGTCAAATGCCCGCTACAACGAAGAAATGCGGCTTCAAACTGTAAAACTGGTCCTGA